>CAZXQA010000001.1:0-37432 GCA_964642835.1 uncultured Candidatus Saccharibacteria bacterium
CGCAAGGCTAAAACTCAAAGGAATAGACGGGGACTTGCACAAGCAGTGGATTATGCGGTTTAATTCGATGACAAACGAAGAACCTTACCAAGACTAGAAATCCCAACGACGAATAGCAGAAACGTTATTCTGGCGCAAGCCCGGTGGGACAGGTGATGCATGGCCGTCGTCAGTTCGTGATTTGAATTGTTCCCTTAAGTGGGGTAACGAACGCAACCCTCGTTGCCAGTTACAAGTGTCTGGCGAGACTGCTCCGGTCTGTGAGCAGAAGCCTAGTGGAGAAAATGAGATTCATTAGGTTTGTGAATACAGACCGGAGAGGAAGGCGAGGATGACGCCAGGTCAGCATGTCCCTTGATGTCTTGGGCCACACGCATAATACAATCGCATCTACAACGGGTCGCGACGGGGTAACCCTGAGCTAATCCTAATAAAAGGTGCGCCAGTTCGGATTGGGGGCTGAAACTCGACCCCATGAAGTTGGAATTGCTAGTAATCGCGGGTCAGCTATACCGCGGTGAATACGTTCTCAAGTCTTGTACTCACCGCCCGTCAACTCAAGGGAGATGGGAGTACCCGAAGTCTCACGTATGTGGGCCCACGGTAAGCTCATCGACAGGGAGTAAGTCGTAACAAGGCACGGCTAGCGGAAGCTGGTCGTGGAGTAATTCAATTAGAAAACGTTTGCCGATAGGCAGACTGAACGAAGTCGATATTGTGTCTCTCGATCGAGGACATAATGGATTGTGAGAGATTCCCAGAACTCTCATGGCAATAGGGGAAGACCTATCGCAGATCGCAAGATTCAAGGAACGGAACAAAATAGAGAACGATACCAGCCTGCTCCCGACCAACGGGAGGGCTGGCAGGAGAGAAAGACCCCCGAAAGGGGGTCTTTCTTGTGGGGTATAATGATAAGGAGGTTATTATATTTTATTTTCTACATATGGTACGAACAATCGGGTATTCGATTCTAGGAGCAGTAGCGGCGCTGGTTGTAGGGATGGTTATAGGGGTGGGACAGTACTTTAGCTCGGCGACCGTCAGCTTTGTGGTGGTGATTGCGGTAGGAGCTGTAGCCGGCGCGCTTGTGGCCTCCTTCTTGAATAAGGCATAACCCTCGACTTGCATTCTTGTCCCGACCTCTCATTTCTGGTATTGTGTTCTTCGATTGCGCATATAGCTCAGCTGGTAGAGCACACGACTGATACTCGTGAGGTCCCAGGTTCGATCCCTGGTGTGCGCACAATTTCCGGGGGAAATTGTGCGGGCCGGAAGTCGCGAAGGCGACTGAGGCGGGGTCGCGAGCGGCTTCAGTAGAAGCCGACTTGTGGCCACAAATTTATTTGGGGATATATGTTTCTGCTATACTATTTTTCATGCATAGAAGTAGAGTCATTGTTATTCTCGGTGTACTTGTCGCCTTGTTGCCGTTCTTTGGCTTCCCACGCGCATGGGAGGCATTCTTCCAGGTGGTGGCAGGATTCGGGATTGCCGGATTCTCCATGTGGGCGACGATCGACAAAAAGCTTTCCATGAAGGCCAAGGCTCAGATGCGCTCACGCCGCCGCCCAGTGGCGAGTGAGGGGGCTTCTGAAGACCCGGCGAGCAATGCCGCTCCTGCAGTAAACTATGGCCGCCGCGCGAGCGACTTCTACCCCAAGACCGGTCAGCCGGGTAGGAGAGTGAGCGATTTTGATCTTCCTGTCACCCCTCCAGCGCCAGAAGCTAATCCCGAAGAGGGTACTAATTGACGATGGGAACGTGGCATCACTATCTTGTCGGCGCGGGAGGCCTTGGACTTGCCGTTGTTTTCTCGACAAACGTTGCTCTGCCTTATATGAGAGAGACAACATATAGCGCCGCCGCGGCGACGGGTACCCCGGCCGCCGCGGCGCCTGCTGTTCCGCATCTTCCGACCCCAGAACCGGTGAAGGCCCTTTACATGACAGCGTGCGTGGCCGCGACGCCTTCCTGGCGTGAGAAGTTGAAGACGCTTATCGAGACAACCGAACTCAATACCATTGTCCTCGACATCAAGGACTCGACCGGCACCGTTTCCTTCACAAGCAATATTCCAGAGACGAACAGCGGGAAGGGCTGTATTGTCTCCGACTTGAAGGACTTTATCGCCGAGCTTCACAAGGCGAGTATCTATGTCATCGGGCGTATCTCAGTCTTCCAGGATCCTTCGTATGCCGTCCTTCACCCCGAGCTCGCCGTGAAGTCGAAGGCAACGGGTGGGGTGTGGAAAGATCGCAAGGGCCTCTCCTTTATTGATGTGGGTGCCAAGCCTTACTGGGATCGGATCGTGACGATTGCCGAGACTTCGTACGCGCTCGGCTTTGATGAATTGAACTTCGACTACGTGCGCTATCCTTCGGACGGAAATATGGATGACGCGCATTTCACCTGGACGACCGCTTCCTCGACGAAGGCGATGATGCTTGAGAGCTTCTTCTCATATCTGCGAAGCAAGCTCGAAGGAACGGGGCCAGTGATGTCCGCGGATCTCTTCGGCATGACGACCACTGTCGAAAGCGACATGGGGATCGGCCAGGTCTTGGAGAAGGCGCTTCCATACTTCGACTACATTGCGCCCATGGTCTATCCGTCGCACTATCCCAATGGATGGAACGGCTTCGCCAATCCGGCCGCGCACCCGTATGAAGTGATTAAAATCGCCATGGGTAAGGGGAGAGAAAGGGAAGTGGCTTTAAACATCGCGAATGGGCTGGCTACCTCCACCCCATCGAAGCTGCGCCCATGGCTCCAGGACTTCAACCTCGGCGCCACGTACGGCCCTACGGAGGTGAAGGCTCAAATGCAGGCCTCCTACGAGCTCGGCCTTACCTCCTGGCTCCTCTGGAACGCGGGGAATGTCTATACAACCGCTGCCTTAGAGCCTGAAATACATAATTGATTTTATTTGATAAAAAATAGATTTTCTTCTATGGTTGTGCCATGGAGATATCTCAAGATCTGTTGCAGATAGCGAAGTCCTCTGGTTTCCGCATCTCCACTGATACTCGTCAGGATGTGAAAGGTACTCTTTTCTTTGCGCTCAAAGGAGCCACTTTTGACGGCGGCACCTTCGTCGCTAAAGCGTTGGAACAAGGAGCATTAGCGGTAGTTACGGAAAATAAACTAGTTACCGGAGACAATATTTTTATTGTCGATGATGTTCTCAAAACTCTTCAGAATTTGGCTGCCGCTTACCGAGAGACTTTGCCTTTGCCGATTATCGCGATCGGAGGCTCGAATGGGAAAACCACAACGCGAGAACTCGTTTACTCTGTGCTAGAGAAAAAATTCCGCGTTCATTCAAGCAAAGGAAATTTGAACAATCATATCGGTTTGCCTCTCTCAGTTCTCGCCACGCCACAGGATGCTGAAATTACCGTTTTTGAAATAGGCGCGAATCACCCTGGAGAGCATCTCCTGCTTCTGGAGATTCTTCGACCAACTCACGTGTTAGTGACGAATAACGGGCTCGATCATTTAGAGGGCTTCGGTTCTCCAGAAGGAGTGAGAAAGGCTAATGCAGAAATTTATGAATGGGCGCGAGCACACGGTGCGCACGCCTTCGTCAATCAAGGACACACTGATCTCCTGGCTGATTCTGAAGCTTTAGAACGATCGATCTATCGTGTGGGCGCTCCCGTAGAAACACAACTTATTGGAAATTATAATTTTGAAAATATCTACGCGGCGTTAGCGGTGGGCGAGTATTTCGGCGTCTCCTCAACAGAAGCTCTGGAGGCCGTGGCGTCTTATCGCTCAACGAATAACCGCTCTCAATCGTTGGAGAAAGATGGAAATACTCTCATTCTTGATTGCTATAACGCCAATCCATCAAGCATGACGCTCGCACTCCAAAGTTTTGTTGAGTCGGCGAAATCGCCGCGAGGCGTGATTCTAGGCGACATGCTTGAGCTTGGTGGGTATGCGCAAGCGGAGCACGAAAAGATCGTCGCATGGCTTATGCAAAACAAGTTTGATGTGGTGGTGCTCATTGGCGAGAACTTTAAACAAGCCCTCGAAAAAGTGAAGACGGATTATGTATGGTTCTCTGATTCAACCAAGGCGCGCGACTGGTTTAAGGCACGCAATTTTACAGGCTTCACTTTTCTTCTTAAGGGTTCGCGGGGAACGAGGGTTGAGCAAGTGGTTGAGAAGTGATTTAATGGTGGAGGAGGCTTACATTGGCCGAGACGAAGATGTGCCAGACGTGCGGCGAGGCGCCTGCCGTGACCATTCAAGATGAATGTGCCCACTGCGACGCGGGTCATCGCCCGTCTGTTTCCGCGGAACCACAACCGCCTGTACCCCCGCTTCCTGTTTCTGCTCAGGCAGCATAGTTTTCCTCATGGGTGATCGCTCCGCGGTCACCCAGTTTTGT
Source organism: uncultured Candidatus Saccharibacteria bacterium (assembly GCA_964642835.1). Taxonomy (GTDB): domain Bacteria; phylum Patescibacteriota; class Minisyncoccia; order Phycocordibacterales; family Zambryskibacteraceae; genus UBA5004. Next base: position 4,403 of record CAZXQA010000001.1, read on the forward strand.
TGTATAATTAACCGTAAATGGACGATCCGCAGCAAGTGACATATTTCGGCGAGACGGATTCGCGTAACAACCGGAAGAAATTCGGGATTAAGGCTATTGACCGCTCGAAGCACTTTTACGTCATTGGGAAGTCCGGTATGGGTAAGTCGACCCTTCTTGAGAACATGGCCGTGCAGGACATTCAGAACGGGCACGGCATGTGCTTCATCGACCCGCACGGTGGCACCGCGGAGAAGCTTCTCGAATATATTCCAGAGAGCCGCTTGAAGGATGTGCTCTACTTTGCTCCCTTCGACATGGATCACCCGATCGCTTTCAACATCATGGAAGACGTCGGAGCAGAGAAGCGGCACCTGGTGGTGAACGGCCTCATGTCCGTCTTTGAAAAGATTTGGGAAGATGCTTGGTCGGCGCGCATGGCATACATCTTGCAGAACACGCTTCTCGCTCTCCTTGAGTACCCTGGCGCGACGCTCCTCGCGGTGAACCGCATGTATACGGACAAGGAGTTCCGCACGAAGGTGGTGGAGAACGTGACCGATGTTTCCGTGAAGAGCTTCTGGGTGGATGAGTACGCGAAGTACACGGATAAGTACGTCCAGGAGGCGACCCCCGCTATTCAAAACAAGATCGGTCAGTTCGCCGGCAATCCTTTGATTAGAAACATCATCGGCCAGCCGAAGTCCTCCTTCGATCTGCGTAAGATCATGGACGAGAAGAAGATCATGATCGTGAACCTCTCCAAGGGTCGTGTTGGCGAAGGTAACGCTCGCTTACTCGGCTCGATGCTTATCACGAAGATTTACTTGGCGGCTATGAGTCGCGCGGATGAGAATGCTTCCACTCTTTCTAAATTGCCACCGTTCTATCTCTTTGTGGACGAGTTCCAATCCTTCGCTGACAAATCCTTCGCCGACATTCTTTCCGAAGCTCGCAAATATAAATTGTGTTTGACGATGGCGCACCAGTATATCGAGCAAATGGAAGAAGAGGTCAGAGACGCCGTGTTCGGTAACGTGGGCTCCATGATTACCTTCCGAGTGGGGGCCTATGACGCGGAAGTGCTTGAGAAGGAGTTCGCGCCCGTGTTCGTGGCCGAGGACTTGGTGAACTTGGGGCTTCGCCAAATTTATCTCAAGCTCATGATCGACTCGGTGACTTCTCAGCCTTTCTCGGCGACCACGTTGCCGCCGATTCCGCTTCAGTCCATTAACTACGTGAAGGAGGTGATTGAAGAATCGCGTAAGGCGTATGCCCGTCCGCGTCCGGAGGTTGAGAAGGCGATCGTGGACTGGCACGGAGAGGGTCGTGTCGCTCCGAAGCCGAAAGAGCCTAAGGGTGCGGCCGAGGCCAAAGAGCCGAAGGCGCCCGTGATTAAATACCCCGCCAAGAAGGTGGAAACAGTGCCGGTGGAAGCTATTACCTTGTTGAAGCCGAAGATTAAGGCCGAGGTTCCCATTGCCTTTCCCGCGAAGCCGAGCGTCTCGCTTGAGCAGCTGAAGAAAAAGAACGACAATCAGCGTAAGCCTGATGCCAAGAACGTGAACGCGCTCCGCGATATCTTGAAGACCATGGTTCCAGAAACTGCTCCCGCCCCACAACCTCAGGCTACCGCACCGGTCGCCTCTGCTCCCGCGGCGGCACCGAAACCGGAAGCGAAGAAAGAGCCGACGCCGGAGGAGTTGAAAAAGCTTTTAGGACTCGAGTAATGCGCGCGCTCATTTTCTCCCTTTCATATTTTCCTCTAGTCGGCGGCGCGGAGATTGCGGTCAAGGAATTGACTGACCGCCTGCCTGAGGTTGAATTTGATATGGTCACTCTCCGCTTCAATCGGAGCGACGCGGCCTTAGAGCGAGTGGGGAATGTAAATGTGTACCGAATCGGTGGAGGATGGGGGTATCTCTCGAAAATATTGTTTATCCCCGAGGCTGCCGCTTTCGCGTATGGTCGCCGATATGATCTGTATTGGGCGATGATGACGTACATGTTGTTTCCTATCACGTTCGTACGTCTCTTAGGTTCGCGAATCCCGTACGTGCTCACGCTCCAAGACGGAGATACGTTCGCCCGAGTTTTTAACCGCGTATACATATTGCCATTTCGTCCGCTTCTTTCGTACGGATTCCGGGGCGCCGCTCAAGTCCAGGCAATCTCTCAGTTTTTAGGTAACTGGGCACGTCGCATGGGAGCGAAAGAAGTTGAGGTAATTCCGAACGGCGTCGATCTCAAGAAATTTAATGCCCTAGAACACTCCACGATAGATACGAGCAAGGTGAGACTCATCACAACCTCGCGTCTTGTAGAGAAAAACGGTGTGGGAGATATTATTGAAGCTCTCACATATTCGCCGGAAACTGTCTCACTCTTGATTCTTGGCGTCGGGCCGTTTGAGAAAGTGCTGAGGCAACAAGTTAAAAAATTAAAGCTGGAAGATCGGGTGCAATTTATGGGCTTAGTGCCGCAGGAGGAGATTCCAAAATACTTGGCCGAAGCCGATATCTTCGTGCGCCCATCCCTTTCGGAAGGGCAGGGGATTTCCTTTATCGAAGCCATGGCAGCAGGTTTGCCGGTCATCGCGACGCCTGTCGGGGGCATTCCTGACTTCCTTGTAAATGGAGAAACAGGTTTGTTCTGCGAACCTCACAATCCGGACAGTATTGCTCAGGCTGTAAAGCGGCTTATTGAAGACGAAGCCTTGCGTACAAGAGTGATCGCCAAGGCTCGCGCGATGGTAGAGGAAAGATACGACTGGGATTTGATCGCGGAGGAAATGAAGCGTAAAGTCTTCTCTATCGTATGAAAATCCTTATTGCCGCGGGTATTTACCCTCCCGATGCTGGGGGGCCTGCTATTCACGCTGAGGCTCAATTTAAGGGCTTCCCACGCCTTGGAGTGGAGACGGAGCTTGTGGCCCTGGCCCACTTCCGGAAATGGCCATTTGGCCTTAGGCACGCCCTCTATCTTAAGGCTCTTTTCAATAAGGTGGCTTCGTGTGATGTGGTCTTGGCTCATGACGCGTTGGGGGTGGGATGGCCAGCTCTTATTGCCACGAAGCTCTCGGGGAAGAAGTTCGTGCTCCGAGTGGGTGGGGATGTGGTGTGGGAGCGACAAGCGGAGAAAGATTCTCTCTCAATGCTTGAGTGGTACGAGCAAGGGAAGCACCGCGCCACCGCTTCCTTCTACCTCGCGCGGTATGTGCTTCGGCACGCTGATCTGGTTATCGTACCCTCAACCCTTTTAACCCGTCTCTACACCAAGCATTACGATGTGGCGAGCGGAAGGATTGAGGTAGTGACGAATCCGTTGCCGGCGAAAATGCCGAGCACTTCGTCGACGGAGCGCACGCTTCTCTTTGCCAGTCGTCTGGTCGCGTATAAAAATCTTGAGTTCGTTCTCCGCGCTCTCGTGCCATTTTTCCTCACAGATCCTAAGCTCACCTTCATGATTATTGGCGAGGGGCCCGAACGTCGGCACCTGGAGAAGCTCTCAGAGGATTTGAAGATCGTGAAGCGGGTGGTGTTTAAGGGATCCTTGTCGCAGCCAGAGGTAATGAAAGAAACGGCTTCCTCGTGGCTCGTGCTCGCGCCCGCTCTGACTGAGTTTAACCCCAACTACGTACTTCAAGCTCTCGCGTGCGGTAAGCCGTTCCTCATTAGTCGCGAGAACGGTCTGCCCTTCGATATTCCTTCGGAACTGGTGTTCGATCCGTGCGACGAAGAAAGTTTCCGCGCCAAACTCGCGCATCTCCTGACCGAAAGGGGATATCTTATGGCGAAGCAATTTGTCGGTTCGCTGCCGTTTACCATGACCTGGGAAGATAATTTGCGAGAGAATGTGAGATTGATCGGCTCTCTTTTAGACGGCTCAAAATAAGGGTATAATTAAGAAATGAATTTCGGCGGTCTTAAGGTTCTCATGATTTCGAGCGATCGCAATATTCTCGTGCCTGACAGTGCGGTTGCGGGTCGCATGAAAAAATACGGTGAACTTGTCGACGAGCTTCATATCGTCCTCATGTGTGATTCGTCGCATGGTCTTAAGCCTACCCAGCTAGCTACGCGTGTCTGGGTGTATCCTACAAATTCCGCTATCCACTTCCTTCGTCCGATCGACGCGGCTTCTCTGGGTAAGAAAATTGTAGTGGAGAAGAAGTTTGTGCGAGGGCAATCCGTGATCACCGCGGATTCGATCGAGGGAGGATGGGCTGGACTTAGGGTGAAAAGGAAGTGGCGCCTCCCGCTTGAGGTGCAGGTGCATACCAATCCGTTTTCTCCGTATTACACTGGTTTCCAAAATAGCGTGCGCCGCTTATTAGCCAAGAAAGTTTTCCCGCAGGCGGATATGGTGCGAGTGGTGAGTGAGGAGCTCAAAGAGAAACTGGTTTCTTCCACTCACGCTCCCATTGTCGTTCTGCCGATTTTGGTTCAGGCTGAGGCGATTGAGCAAGCACCCATTACCTTCGATCTGCGGGCGCGGTACGGTTGGCAGTTCGTTATTCTGTCGGTGGCGCGGTTGGCTCCGGAGAAGAATCTTCCTATGGCTCTCGAAACTCTTCGTATCGTTCGAAAGCAGTTCCCAGACACGGGTCTGGTGATCGTGGGAAGCGGAACCGAGGAGAGGAGATTGCGCTCTCTTATTAAAAAACTCGACCTCGTAGGATTTGTGGAATTGGCCGGTTGGCAACAGGAGCTCGCGTCTTTCTATAAAACCGCGAACGTCTTTCTCCAAACTTCCTTCTTTGAAGGGTATGGATTGGCGCTCGTGGAGGCTGGGTTGTCCGGCCTTCCTGTCGTGACAACTCCCGTCGGACTTGCTCGAGAATTAGAAGATAACAAAGATGTTTTCTTTGTCGAGGCGGAGCGTCCCGATATTGCCGCGGCGCGGATTATTGATCTACTTGAACATAATCAAAAGCGAGAGAATCTCCGTTTCAATCTCAAACATACTCTGGAGCAGAAGCTTCTTTCCGAAGTCGAATATCTTAAGCGCATGCGGGAGACGTGGGAGCAAACGTCTCGGCGAATCACATGACCAAGCTTCTTATTCTTACGCAGGCGGTCGATAGAGAGGATCCGGTCCTCGGTTTTTTCCATCGCTGGATTGAGGAGTTCGCGCGTCATTATGAACAAGTGACCATCATTTGTTTGAGAAAGGGTGATTATGAATTACCGTCTCACGTGAAGGTGCTTTCTCTCGGTAAAGAAGAGGGAAAGGGACGTTTAACATATCTCTTACGCTTCTATCGCTTTATTTGGCAGGAGAGGAAGAATTACGACGCCGTTTTTGTGCATATGAATCAGGAGTATGTGTTACTTGGCGGACTGCCGTGGAGATTTCTTGGAAAGAGAGTGTATCTCTGGCGTAATCATGCCAAAGGGAATATTCTGACGCGCTTGGCCATTATCCTTTCCCGCAAAGTTTTTTGCACATCTCCGCAATCTTTTACAGCTCGTTTCTTGAAAACTCACATTATGCCAGCTGGGGTAGATACCGATTTCTTTAAGCCGAGTGAATCGGTTATAAGAAAACCAAACTCCATTCTTTTCCTGGGCCGCATTGCGCCGGTGAAGAGGGTTTTAGAGTTTGTTGAGTGGTTTAATGGGCTTGGAGAGGAATTTACTGCTACAATTGCAGGCGCAGCTCTTCCGGCCGATGAGGTCTATGAGGCGGAGGTGAGGCGAATCGCATCTCCTCGCATTCGTTTTGTGGGTGCGGTAGGTGCCGAACAGGCCCGCGATCTGTATAGAACCCATGAAGTATATGTAAATAAGACTCCGGCGGGGAGTTTTGACAAGACGATCGTGGAGGCCGCCGCTTGTGGGGCACGGGTGGTGACTGACAATCCAGCCGCACACATGATCAAGCCTGAGGAGCACAACCTCGTTCTTCTCATAAGTCGTCTCGCAGAAGAAATAAATACATGAACAATCTCCTTTTTTCCATCATGATATTTGCGCATAAAGCTGTCCGTGGGATAGCTAATCGTCTGCTCGACAAAAAACAGATTCGCCCGAGGAACTTCTCTAACGCAATTCTCAGAAAGTATGCCGCTTTTTTTGTTGGAAGTATTATCAATGTTTCTGGATGGAAGGATGGGGATGGAGAAGGTGGTGTGTATAAAGAGTATTTCATCAATGCAACCGACTATAGTATTTCAAACGTTGGAGGCCAGCATAAAGGTTTAGGGGCGGCCCCAACTGGATACCGGGAATATGAAATCGATCTTTTGAAAGATTTGCCGAAGGAGTTGGAGAGAAAGTTTGACGTTGTTTTTAATCACACCACTCTTGAGCATGTCTACGATTTTACAAAAGCTTTTAACAATCTTTGTGCCTTAAGCAAAGACGTGGTGATTCTGGTTGTGCCAGTGATGCAGCAGATTCACCACACCGAAGATTTTGGAGATTATTGGCGTCCCACGACGATGGTTTTAGCGCGGCTTTTTAAAGATAATGGCTTGGAACCTCTCGTGATCGCCTGCAATGAACAACCCTTTGCTCCTATTTACTGCTTTGCTATCGCGTCACGAAATCCTGAAAAATATGCGAACCTATTTCCTGAGCGGATCAATTTCCAAATGGGTGCTTACAATTATGGTTCAAGTCTCAATTCAAAATGGGTTGAGGCTATCGTGAATAGATCATGAAGTTTTCCTACGTTACTTCACAGAAGTATCCTTCTTCGAAGGCTGACCCCTTTTTCTGGCGTTCCATGGCGGAAGCTTTTCAGAAAACCTTAGGAAATGACTTTGTATTTGTCGTGAGAAATACCGCTTCCGAGGCTCTGCCGAATTTTCATACCCTTTCACTATCGCTGCCATATCGCTTCAGGAAGATTCTTTACTTTCTTGTCACTCCATTTCTTGTGATGAAGCAGGATTGGAATGGGACAGACCGGATTATCTTTTCCGCTGATCCGTATTTGCTCGCCATTTTTATTTTCTGGAAAAAGACCCTTCGTCTCCGATACCGTGTATGCTCGGACTGGCACCAAATGTTTGGCGATTGGAAAGATTCCTTCATCGCATCTGGGAGTGATTATTTGATAACGACTTCCGAGCGACTCAAAGGGAAACTTGTTCGAGAATGTGGTGTGAACCCGAGTAAGGCACTTGTCGCATACGGCGGCACAAATCCAACTATTTTTAATGAAAGAAGGACCGACGATGCTTTAGCATTGCGTACGCGCTTGAATCTGCCAGAAAAGATGTATTTGGTCGGGTATGTCGGCGCCTTTAAGGCGATCGGACAGGAAAAAGGCTTACGTACTATGATTGAGGCACTCCCCCTTCTTCCTGAAGAAGTTAAGATGGTGTTTGTGGGTGGTTCCAGTGCTCTCATTAACGAGTACTGTGAGTATGCAAAGGAGCAGGGGGTGGATGATCGTTGCTTCTTTCTCGAGAAAAAACCTTTCCCGGAGTTTATGGATTATGAGCTTGCAATGGATATACTCGTGATTCCGTATCCGGATGAGCCACATTTCCGAGACTTTGGCTTTCCCATGAAGGTGTGGGAGTATATGGCTGCCGGCAAGCCGATTATCTATTCAAATCTTGAGATCATGGCAGAAATCTTGCTGAATCGAGGTACTGCTTTTAAGGCAGGGGATGCTCACAACTTAGCAGAAGCTGTTGTCCGCGTGAAAGACGCGGGGCCGATCGAGATTACACGAGCCATGCAGAATATCACTGATGTCGAAGCGTATACCTGGCAAGGTCGAGCGAAACATATTATTAATTTTGTCTCTCAATAATCATGTGCGGTATCTCTGGTTTTAACTGGAAAGACGAAGAAAAAGTGAAGGAAATGCTTTCCTGCATCTCATATCGCGGTCCGGATGCATCTGGGCTTTTTCTAGACGCGCGGGTTTCTCTGGGGCATAACAGACTCAGTGTCATCGATCTTTCTGAGGTTGCGAATCAGCCAATGCGGGATAATCGCGGTGAGCTCACACTTATTTTCAATGGGGAGATATATAATTTTAAAGAACTTAAGAAGGAACTCCACGGAGAATATGAGTTTAAAACAGAAAGCGATTCGGAAGTTATTCTCGCAGGTTATCGAAAATGGGGAAGGAAGGTGGCAGATCGATTGAATGGGATGTTTTCTTTTGCGTTATTTGATTCTCGGGACGGATCAATTTTTTGCGCGAGAGACCATCTTGGTATGAAGCCTTTCTATTATTTTTGGGATGGGCAAAGATTTATTTTCTCTTCTGAAATTCCCGCTATTTTAAAGCATGATATTCCGCGCGTGCTTAATAAAGAAGCTTTTAACCACTATATGCGGCTATTGTTTACGCCGGGCACACTTACAATGTTCGAAGGGATTTATAAGCTCCCTCCCTCCCATACTCTGACGTTGATAGATGGAGAGCTTGTGGTCGAATCTTTCGGAGAATCAGAATTTCCAAAGACACTCCTCCCGTACCCGGAAGCGACGGTTCTGCTCAAGGAAAAAGTTGTAGGGAGCGTTAAAAGGCATCTTATCGCTGACGTGCCCGTCGGGGTGTATCTCTCGGGAGGCATTGATTCCAGTATCGTTCTGGCTTCTGTCGCTCGTTTCTTAAAACATATTAAGACTTTCACGGTGCGTTTTGCGCTCGAAGATGAAAAAGAAGTTGAGAAATTTAACGCGGATTCTGACCTCGCACGTCGCACGGCGGCATTTTTTGGTACAGACCACCATGAACTAATTGTTTCGACGAGAGACGCCATAGATACTATCGAGAAAGTCGCCCATCACAATAGTGACCCAATATCGAATCCGACCTCAATCGCTATGTTTCTTCTCGCCCAGTTTGCAAAGAAACATGTCACGGTAGCGCTTACGGGGAACGGAGGGGATGAATTGTTTGGTGGTTATGACCGGTATAGGCTCGCTCTTCTTGGGCGTGTTGCGTATTCGCGCGTAGGTCTTTTTGCAAAATTCATGTTTCAAAAGGATGACAAACTGAATCGTATTGTGGCCCAGGATCTTTTTGTACCTCGTGGACAGGTAATGAAGTTTTATAAAAAATATATGAAAGGTAATGATGCGGCTGAAGCGCTTATGAGCGCGGATAGACAAACTTGGCTTCCGGAACATTTCTTCATGTTGTCGGACAAAATGTCGATGGCATCAGCGCTTGAAGAACGTATGCCGCTTTCTGATAAGGAGCTCTTAGAGTTCTCAAATACCCTTCCGCGTAGATACAAAGTAGATTTCTTCCGCACTAAAAAGATCTTGAAGGATGCTTTCCAGGGGGAAATTCCTGATTTTCTCTTCGCGCAGCCGAAGCGTGGCTGGTTCTCACCGGCTGCCAAGTGGTTTCGTAATAAAGAATTTGCCGACTTTGCGCGCAAGGTGTTATCGCCTGATTATTACGAAGGGACAAAAGGAGTGTTCTCTTGGGGTGAGGTGGAGAAGATGTTGGAGGATCATATCGAGAAGAAGGAGTACAACCTCGTGCCTCTATGGGCAATGCTCACATTTCAGATGTGGGCGAAGTGTCATCGCGTTACTCTATGAAAAAACTTTTTTACATTGCTCACGCTCGCATTCCTACGGAAAAAGCCCATGGGATTCAGATTATAAAGACGTGCGATGCGTTGGCTGGCAAGGGCTATGAAGTGACCCTGATTCTTCCACGCAAGAGAGGGGGACTGCTAGCCGATCCCTTCTCCTTTTACGGTGTCGATAGGAATTTTAAAATTGTCCGAGTTCGCTCTCTTGATCTGCTTCGTCTTGGTTGGCTTGGGTTTTGGATAGGTTCCGTGACATTTGCGTTTACAAGCGCTTGGTATGTTATTGGGAAACAGGGGGTTTGTTATACACGTGACGAATTTACGGCTTTCTTTCTCCGGATTATCGGAAGAAATGTTCTGTGGGAAGGACATATGGGGCAACGAAATATCTTTGTGCGCGCTCTGGTTGCCTTCCAGGTTCCATTCGTAGTGATTAGCGAAGGTCTAAAACACCTTTACCTTGCTATGGGAGTCGACGAGAGGAAGATCTTGGTGGCACCGGACGCTGTCGAAGTGGGGCAATTTGACCTTAAGAAGACAAAAGAAGAAGCTCGAAAAGAGCTTGGAATTCAAACTGACAAACCTATCGTGCTGTACACGGGCAGTATGCAAAAATGGAAAGGGGTGACCACGCTTGTTGCCGCCGCCGAGGGCTTGACCGAGGTAGAAGTTATGCTCGTAAGCGGCAAGGCCCATCAGGAAATTCCATTGTATCTACAGGCCGCTGATATTCTTGTGATTCCTAATGGGGCTGCGGAAGATATTTCTCGGCTCTATACTTCGCCCATGAAGCTCTTTGAGTACATGGCGAGCCGACGTCCCATTGTTGCGTCAGATTTGCCGTCTTTGCGGGAAGTGATTGACGAAGAGTGTGTTTACTTCTTTGCTCCTGACGATCCAGTTAGTCTGCGAACTGCGATTTTGCGCGCTTTAAAAAATCCCGAAGAGTCTCAGGCTAAAGCCGCTGTCGCCTTCACCAAAGTTCAGAGGCACACATGGAGCGACCGGGCAGAGAATATCATCCAGTTTTTTGAACAGAAGCGGTTGATACAAAATATTTTACTCGTTCAGAGTGGCAAGCTTGGAGATATGGTGTGTACGACGCCAGTGTTTCGAGCGATTAAACATGCTTATCCGGTGGCCACGCTTTCGGTGGCTGGTTTCGCCTCTAACCGAGCGGTTCTTGAGGGTAATGTGTATGTTGATGAGTATCTTGATCTCGATGAGATTTCAGTTAGAAAACTGAAAGGCATGAATCTTGATACCGCCATACTCCTTAACCCCAACCGGGAAGTGCTCGCGAAGCTTCTTCTTGCCAGAATACGAAATGTTATCACTCCCAGAATTGAGGGAGGGTTTTCTCCATTCGCCACAAAGCTCTACCGGCTCTTGGCGCTTTTCGCTACGGAAACTGTCCACCGGTTCAATCACTACGCCCCTAGAGAATATTTGCGAGCCCTTGAACCTCTCGGCATCTTTGAGCGCGATGTTTCCAAAGAGCTCTTCTTTACCAAAGAAGCAGAAAAAACAATTGGCAAATTTTTTGTGGAGATGGGATTAGGTACAGAAAAAAAGATTGTCGGCTTCATTCCTTCTGCGGGCAACAAAATCAAAGAATGGGGCGCAGAAAATTTTGCCGCTCTCATTGACCGTATCTCACAGGTCTATGACGTTTCCATCGTGCTTCTTGGTGGCCCCGCTGATAAAGAGCTTGTGGAAAAAACCTGGGATCTTATCAAGAATAAGAAGCGAGTAATTAATCCTGAGATAATCTTTACCGTTGATGAGCTTAAGGCACTCGTTTCGCGTCTCAGTCTCCTTATCGGTGTCGATACGGGTCCTATTTATATTGCGGAAGCCTTCGGTGTGCCTACGGTCGACATTGTCGGACCAATGAATGAGTTCGAACAGCCGCCCATGGGAGATAAGCATAAGTCGGTATACATTAAAGATCGCGCGGGCTCAGCGATCCACATCATGAATGCCAGGATATATAATGTGCTTGAAGCGCGTCGCCAAGTTGAAGAAATAACACCCGAAATGGTTTTTAAGGTGGTAGAAACTATCCTCTCATAATTTGCTTTATGTATCCCCAAATGCAGCCTCAAGAGATTGCCGTGATTGAGAAGATTCTTCTCTCCTTTAAGCATTCCGTTGACGTGCTTGAATGGGGAAGTGGGGGGAGCACGGTTTACTTCACGGAGTTTTTGCAGAAACATGGAGCAGACTATACGTGGCTTTCGCTTGAATATAACAAAGAGTGGTACGAGAAGGTTTTCCACGCAGTCAAAGACGATTCACGCACCTCTCTTGTTCTCTTCGACGTTGGCAATACCAAACTCAAGCAGAATGATCTCCCTATGAATGAATACGTGAACTATCCGCGCGCGTTGGGGAAAAAGTATGACTTTATTCTAGTAGATGGTCGAAAACGTCGGCGCTGTTTACTCGAAGCGCGGCAGCTCTTGAAACCAGGAGGCAGGGTAATCCTCCACGACGCAAGAAGAACCTACTATCATTCTGCGTTTGTGTCTTTTCCAGACCGACAGATTTTACTGTTTTCTGGCTTATGGCAGGGTAGGCTCGAAGCCCCTCGTTTCGCGAGGCGCTTGTATAATATCCTCCGATACATAATTTTTAGAATTTATACTTTCTCCTTTAGATTTTTACCTACTCAAAAATGAAAATCACTTTCCTACAAGATGACTTTCCACCGCGAAGCTTCGGAGGAGCCGGGATTTCTGTGTATGAACTCTCTCTCAAGTTGCGCAAGATGGGTCACGAGATTTCAATAATCACAACTTGTCGGGACAAGAAAGAAGCAGGCCGCTATGACAAGGAAGGGCTTGTAGTCTTTAGAATTTATAGTAATTACCATCCTCGATGGCGAGCGTTCGTGAGCCTTAATAATCGCAAGGTTATTAAAGAGGTGGAAAAGATCCTAGCCGTTCTCAGGCCTGATGTTATTCACGCGAACAACGTCCATGAGCACCTTTCTTATCGTAGTTTGAAGATCGCTAAAAAATATGCCCCGCTTCTCGTTACGTTCCGCGATACGATGGCATTTACCTATGGCAAGCTTGAAAGTGAAAAATATTTGAGAACCAAAAATCCTCACGTATCCGTTTTCGACAATATTCGTCAAGCAGGCAAAAGATGGAATCCTCTCAGAAATAGCATTATTCGCCGCTATCTACATTGCGCCGATTGTCTGGTAGCCATTAGCCAGAGTCTTAAGGAGGCACTTGAACAGAACGGCATAAAACCCATTAAGGTTATTTATAACGGCATTGATCCGGAAGAATGGAGCTCAAAGGAAGCGGCGGCCGTATCATTTAAAAATAAACATTCTCTGAGCGATCGGAAACTCATTTTCTTTAATGGTCGCCTGAGCGCGGCGAAGGGGGCGGAGAGTGTTTGGAAAAGCTTTGAGATTGTGCGAGCTTCTGTTCCCAAAGCAGCGCTCCTTGTCGCAGGGGTGGGTGAGACAAAGGGGCGGGATGGAATTATCTTTACTGGCTGGCTTAGCCGGGAAGAAATGAAGGTGGCCTATGCAGCTTCTGACGTGGTACTTATGCCATCTCTTTATCTCGATCCGTTTGGCCGCGTCAATATTGAAGCGATGGCTTCTAAGAAAGCAGTTATTGGTACTTGTTATGGAGGCACACCGGAAATTGTGCAAGATGGCGTGACGGGTTACGTGGTCGACCCCCGCCACCATGAACGAATGGCGGAGCGCATTATCGACCTTCTTCAAAATCCTGGAAAAGCTAATACTTTTGGCGAAGCGGGGTATGAGAGAATGGCAACTAGATTTAATCTAAATCAAAAAGCTGCAGAGTATGAAGCGCTTTATAAAGAGCTGTAAGCAACGTATAATAAGCCCACTATGGCCGAAAAACCTTTTATCGTAGGCATTATTCCAGCTCGCATGAGCTCAACCCGTCTTCCAGGAAAGGCGCTTGCTCAGATTCATGGTATGCCGATGATTGGTCATGTTTATCACCGGAGCAAAATGTGTAAGGCTCTCGATGGCGTGTATCTTGCTGTTTCAGGTAAAGAACTTGAGGAGTACGCTGATTCTATTGGAGCGCCTTATATTCCTGACGGGAAGTCAAATTACCGAGGTTGCTCAAATGCTATTGCTGATGCAACGCTTGAAATCGAAAAGAAACTCGAAAGAAAAATCGATATCGTCGTCCTGATTCAAGGAGATGAGCCAATGATTATTCCTGAAATGATTGACGCCGCGCTCAAACCCATCCTTAATGATTCCTCTATTAACGTGGTAAATTTGATGGCGCCTATCAAGACCGATGCAGAACACAATGACCCCAACTGTCCAAAGGTGGTGGTTGACCGTCGGGGCTTTGCTATGTATTTTTCGCGTGAACCCATTCCTTCGCTTAAAAAATGGAAAGGAGGAGAAGTGCCGAGGTTTAAGCAAGTCTGTGTCATTCCCTTTAGGCGTGATTATTTGCTTGCATATAGCCAGCTCGAGCCGGGAGTAATTGAAGAAGTCGAATCCATCGACATGAATAGGGTGCTTGAGTACGGAGACAGGGTACGCATGGTTCGTCATGACCATGACACACATGCTGTCGACACGGCAGCGGATTTGATTGAAGTGGCAAAACGCATGGAAGAGGACCCACTCATCAAGCAATATGGTTAAAGCCTCCATCATTATACGTACCTATAACGAGGAGAAGCATTTGGGCAATCTTCTAGCCGCGCTTGAGCGTCAGACTTTCAAAGACTTTGAAACTATCGTCGTCGATTCTGGTTCTTCCGATCGGACGGTTGAAATTGCGCGTGCGGGGAGAGTAAAAATTATCGAAATTGAAAGTCGTAACTTTACATTTGGCCATGCGCTGAATGTGGGAGCAGAGGCGGCGAGCGGAGATTATCTAGTTTTTGCTTCAGCTCATGTATTACCGGTAGACGAGCATTGGCTTGAAAAGCTCCTCGTCTCTTTTGCGGATAAGAGAGTGGCCATGGTATACGGACGTCAACTTGGTGTCGTGGGCGTTTCAAAATTTTCTGAGCAGATGGACTTTCGGAGATTGTTTGGAACTTCGGAATATAATTCCAATGCGCCGCTTTATTACGCTAATAATGCTAATTCCGCCGTGCGCCGTGATGTCTGGGAGAAGCGCCGTTTTGATGAATATCTTTTTGGCCTCGAAGATATCGAATGGGCGGGTGCGGCAGTTCGTGACGGATATAGAGTGAGTTATGCTCCTAAAGCCTCCATTTATCATATTCACGAAGAATCATGGTCGCAGGTCTTTAATCGGTATCGCCGTGAGGCAGTAGCAGCAGTGAGGATTGGGCTGGTCTGTCCACCTCAGGCAAAGTTGGGTATTGGTTGGTTTCTCTGGTATATCTTTCTCGATCTCACGCATTCCTTCCCGCGATATTCCCGAACGCGTCTCGAAGAGATTGCGCGCTTTCGGTATTATCAGTGGAAGGGGAGTCGCGTTGGTTGGATGCAAGGGAAGACTATTAATTTTCAAAAAGATAAAGAAAATATTTTCCGCCCTATCAATAACCGAGCGGTTATCATTAAAGCAGAAGGAGTGGCTGAATATGAGGAGGTTTTACTTCCTGAAATGAAGCACGGCGATGTGCTCGTAAAGGTGGCGTATGTCGGTATCTGCCGCACCGATCTCGAGGTTTTTGATGGGACGCTTGGCTACTATAAGAAAGGCATCGCGCGGTATCCTATCGTGCCAGGACATGAATTTTGCGGCACAGTTGTAAAGATCGGCGGCAACCCCAAATACCAGGAAAGGCTCCGTATCGGCCAAAAAGTGCTCGGTGAGGTAATCGTTACTAAGGACGAAACGAAAGAGCGCCAGGAAATCGGGGTCGTAAATTATAACGGAGCGTATAGTGATTACGTAGTCGTGCCCGGCCATATGATTCATAAGGTGCCCGAAGAAGTGGATCTGCTGTCTGCCGCTCTTGTTGAGCCTCTTGCGGTTGTTATGCGCGGGCTCAGCCGTATTGGAAAACGGCTCCAGGTGTCATCGCGCGTCGCGATCATCGGGGCAGGGCCTATTGGTAACTTTGCGGCTCAGGTGCTCGCTCTTGAAGGTCATCAGGTGACAGTGTTTGATTCTCGTGAAGACCGTCTCTCTCTTATCAAAGAAAAAGTTTTACGAGTATCGCAGAAGCTTCAAAACTTGAATGAGTTTGATATTGTGATTGAAGCAACTGGTTCGAAAGAGGCGCTCGAACATGTGTTGCGTGAGACGACAGTGGGGAGCACGCTGCTCCTCCTTGGATTCCCGTATGGGGAAGTGCGGTTTAATTTCGAAGACGTGGTGGCACGAGATAAGGATATTGTAGGTTCGGTTGGTGCTGGTTGGGATGACTTTACGAAAGCAATCGAACTCTTATCGGCACTTGATACTGAACCTTTCACACAGACAGTCGTGCCGCTCGAAGATTTCAAAAAAGCTTGGAAGATGCTCCGTGAGGGTAGCCATTTTAAAATCATCCTCAAACCATGACAAAAATCATCGACATCTCCGTACCGATTGACAAAAGCTTGCCGCTTTGGCCTGGCTCTTCAGGCTTTCGTCTCACTCGCGTCGCAAAAATCGGGAAGGAAGGCGCTTTCAATGAAAGTCATGTGGAACTAAATGTTCATGTCGGCACTCATGTTGATGCTCCACTTCACTTCGTAAAAGACGGCAAGACCATCGCCGAAGTCCCACTTGATACCTTAGTTGGCGAAGTGGTGGTTGCCCATGTGCCAAAGGTAAAGAGAATAACTGAAGAAGATCTAAAGAAGCTTTCCTTGCCGAAGGGTACCAAGAGGATTTTATTTAAAACCTCTAACTCAGCGTTATGGAAGAAGGGAAATAAGTTCGATAGAGATTACGTCGGTCTTACTACGAGCGCCGCAATATGGCTCGCGAAGCAGGAGATAAGACTTGTTGGCATCGACTATCTTTCAATTGCCATCATGAGCGAGGCGAAGGAGGTGCACCAGGCCCTTTTAGGGGCGGGGATCTATATTCTTGAGAGCCTCGATCTTTCGCGGGCGAAGGCGGGTAAAGCTGAACTTGTCTGCCTTCCCTTGAAACTCGCTCTCGCAGAAGCCGCTCCGGCCCGGGCCTTCCTGATACAATAATCATATGAAAAAAGTTCTCATCACTGCCCCTTATTTCCAACCGATCGCCGAGAGATATCATGATCGCTTTGCGGAAAATGATGTTGAGATAGTCTTACCTCCAGTCAATGAACGCATGTCCGAGGAGGAGCTTGTGCCATTAATTGGTGAGGTTCACGGTATTCTTTGTGGTGACGATCGTATCACCGAACGCGTTCTTGAAGCGGCGCCTCTTCTTAAAACTATCGTGAAGTGGGGAACTGGGATCGATTCGATCGATAAGGAGGCGGCAGCGAAGCGAGGTATCCCGGTGAGGAACACCCCGAATGCCTTTACCGAGCCGGTGGCTGA
Source organism: uncultured Candidatus Saccharibacteria bacterium (assembly GCA_964642835.1). Classification (GTDB taxonomy): domain Bacteria; phylum Patescibacteriota; class Minisyncoccia; order Phycocordibacterales; family Zambryskibacteraceae; genus UBA5004. The sequence goes on from CAZXQA010000001.1 coordinate 21,385, forward strand.
TACGATATTTGCTTTTATGCTCGCCTTTGCGCGCGGCACAATCGATCTTGATCGTAAAATCAGGAAAGGCATCTGGGAGAAAAAGCTTAATAAAGCGCTGAACGAATGCACGGTCGGTATTATTGGTATGGGTAATATCGGCGGGGCGGTCGCGAAAAGAGCGGAAGCGTTCGGTATGAAGGTTGTGGCAAATGATATAAAGGAAAAACCGTATGAATGTATGGCTCCACTCGAAGAGCTTTTGGCTAAGGCAGATTTTGTTGTCCTGGCTTGCGATCTTAATCCTACAAGTCACCATATCATCAACGCCAAAGCTTTGAGTATGATGAAATCGGAAGCATATGTAATCAATGCGGCTCGCGGGCCTTTAGTCGATGAAATCTCCTTAGTCGCCGCCTTGCAAGAAGGAAGAATTGCTGGTGCCGGCCTCGATGTCTTCGAGCGTGAACCGTTGCCCGCCGCTCATCCGTATAGAGAAATGGATAATGTTATTATGTCGCCGCACAATGCCAACTCGAGCCTTTTGGCTTGGGAATGTGTCCACGAAAATTCTCTTCGCCAGCTTTTTGAAGATCTCCGATCATGAGTAAACACACGCGGGCCCTTGTTGTATTCGCGGGCGAAGCGCCATCGGACGCAGCGAGTCGCTATGATGAAATTCTGTCTGGCGATGCTCTGGCGGCGCTTGTGGATGCGGGAAGTATTTATGAAGCGAGCGTCTTGGTCGAAGAGCTTTCGAAGCTTTCGGGTGCCGATGGAAAGTCAATTTCTAAAGGCTTTTTGTATCGTGGCTACGAACTCTGGTGGATCCATTATCACGATCTATATCAATATTTCTGTTTGCCGTACACTCGCTACCAAAGGTTATTGAATCGATTACGCGATTTTGAGGAAGTTACGCTTCAGGGTGCTCCTTATGAAAGTCTCTTCTTCTGTTTTTTGAAGGCATACGGCGTGGAGGTGGGCGCGATTCATGTTGGACATTCTCAAACTTCGTACCGTCTACCTTTCGGCATCATGCTCCAAATTTGTTTGGACGTGTTGTTCCTCCCGCTACTTATTTGGCGAAGACCTAAAACTCTTCTCTTTACGGGTGACAAGTTTGCCGATGGTAAGGATTATGACTTCCGCATGAAATTCATCTACGAGGAACTTCGAGCGAGGAGGCTTCCTTTCGTTGAATTCGTCCGTAGCCTGGAGCCTTGGAAAAAACTTCTTCAGCATGTAGGAGTGAGAAGGCGGGCCGTTATCTATCCTGAAGGTGTAGCATTTGTAGGTAGAGTGCTCGGTGCGCTGACAGGAGGACATCGAAAGGCTTGGGGCATGTTTGGGAACGAGCAGGCTCTTCCTGGAGAAGATCCCTTCCAGCTGTTCAAGCGCATCGTGGCAGTCCAGTATCTCCTGGGAGTCTATGATGATGTATGGGCAATTCGTATCATGAGAATGATCTTAAGAGCGACTGGTATTAAGGCCGCGATTATTACTACGGCGAATGAACGAAATTTCCACACCGTACTCGCTTGTAAGATGCTCAATATTCCTTCTGTCGGTATTTTGCATGGCGCGGCTTCGAAGGACTATAATGTTTACGATTTTATGCCGGGATTCAGCGGAGAGAAATCGCTGCCAGTGGATGTGTATGGTGTGTGGAGTGAGTGGTGGAGGGAGTATTATGTGAGTCACAGTAAGGCGTACGCATCTCATCAAATCGTGGTGTCCGGGCCATTCCGCCCCCTTAAGATTGATACGGTATTGGATAAACCTATTAAGGTGGGGGATATTAAGGTGCTTTTCGTGCCAGGAGAACTCTCTGATCCACGAGAATCGCTCTTCTATATTGAATCTCTTATGGAGGAGGAAGGAATTTCTTTTTTTCTCACGTTTCGACCGTACAGGGACCGTTTCGAGAATTGGATTAAAGAACATAATCCCGGCTTGATTGAAAGAATTGGCAAAGATCATATTCTTCTTGGCGATATTAACAGCGCTATTGCTCAAAGCGACGTTGTTGTGGGTTCTTACAGTACCGCGGTTCTTGAAGCTGTTCTCCAAGACAAACCATTCGTCTTTTTCAACACTCGGAAGTGGGGAGATTATTTCAGTCTGAGGGAATATGATGATGGTTCATTCTTTGCTGAGGATCCTCCGGAATTGGCGGGGAAAATAAAAAAGGTTTATCAAACAGAAAGTAAAGTTTTAGCAGATCTACGCAATCGCTTCTTCGGAGACCCTACGAAAAACGGGAGTGCCTGGGTCGTCGATCGTCTTGAAGAAATGCTGGGCGAGAAGAGCTAGGCTCGACTCGCACGTCGCCACGTCATTATATTCATTACCATGCCGAAGCCAGCGTTCGCGACATTTGCGGCAACGAGGCCACCGATTCCTCCTGTAAGTCCCAAGATCACATATACTCCTATTTTGAGGATACTTTGGGCTACGTTATTAAAGAGGATGGGACGCGAAAGTTTTTGCGAGACGAGAAGTAGGCTTACGTAGCGATTGGGTACGGCGAAGAGGAAGGCGAGGGAAAGAACTTGCGAATATCCGACTGAGTCGAGGTATTGCGGCAGAGCGTATTTGAAGAGGGTGGGGGCCAGAGCGATATAGAGAATAGCCGAGATGACTCCAAGGGCAATACCCTGAAGGATTCTTCTGTAGAAAACCGTATTGATCTCGGCAGGTGTTTTGTTTGCGAATTTGGCGAGACCGATACCCACCCAGTCTTTGATAATTGCGGTTGCCCTATCTGGAACAGCTTGAGCCAGGGAGTATACGGCGAGAGAAGTGGCGCCCCAGAAGTGGGCTAGAATAATCTTATCGATCTGGGAAGCGATAGGCCCCACAAGGTTGATGAAGGTGAGTTCGCGGCCGTAGGCAATCGTTTCTGTATCTTTTGTTTGTTGAAGGTGAAATTTCTTGACTGTCGCCGTATAAAAGTAGAACGTCGTGGCGAAAGTAGTAATGGCATATCCAACCGTGAGCCATATTATTTCAGGTTTAAAGAAAAGTACGGCCATCATTCCCGCTACATAGACAAGAGAGGAAGTAATGCTGGCTACGCTCGCGCGTCGGAACTCACGCTTGCCGTCGAGATATGCGCCATACGTATTAAGGGCGAGCGTTGCCGGTACGAATATCCCGAGAATAAAAAAAGAAAGGCCAAGTCCTGCGTTGCCACTCAAGCTGTAGTAGGCACCCAATGCGTAAAAGACGGCGAACATACCAACATTCCACTTGAGCTGGTATGTCACGGAAGCACGTAGCGCGCCTTCTCGTCCGGCGGCCACTTCGCGCGAAACGGCATTATTCATTCCAGTAAGAGTGCAAATGCCAAGCAGGCCGACAATAGAAAGGATATATCGGTACGTACCGTAGGTTTCCTTGGGAACAAGATTCGCGAAACCGATAACTAAGCCCAGAGAGAGTAGGCTTGAAGCGACTTGACCGAAGGTAATCCAGAATCCTCCTTTGATAAGGTAATTAACGTCGGCTTTAAGAAGGATGGCGCTCTTTTTCACGGCTGAGTCTACCAAACCGCGCAGATGATACATAGGTGCTTCCCATGCTACGATAGAATCCATGAATAAACAAACGCTCAGGAATATTATTATCGGCGGTCTCTTCTTGGTGCCGTTTATCCCATTTTTCGTCTCGAGTTCTTTCTTCTTCCCATACGTCACAACGAAGGCTTTCCTCTGGCGACTTACCGTTGAAGTGATCTTTGCCGCATGGCTCATTCTGGCCGTGATGGTGCCGACATATAGGCCGAAGAAGACTACGCTGCTCTATACCGTGCTCGCCTGGTTGGCAGTCGTCGGAGTCGCCAACCTTTTTGGCGTGGCGCCGCTCAAGAGCTTCTGGTCGAATTTCGAGCGCATGGACGGCTTCGTGGGGCTTCTTCACCTGGGAGCATATTTCTTGGTGGCAGGCTCTGTGATGACCGTCGAGTTGTGGAATAAATGGTGGAAGACGGAACTCGCCGCTTCCTTCCTCATGTGCTGCTCAGGACTCTTCCAGATTTTCGGCATCTTTAACATTGCTCAAGGCGGTGTGCGCGTCGACGGCACCTTCGGCAATGCTGCCTACTTGGCGGTGTACATGCTCTTTAATATTTTCATCGCGACCCTCTTCCTCATGCGCGAGAAGCAGGGAAGTCGGGCGCGTTGGTTGTACGGGGGATTGGTGGCGTTCCAAATACTTATTTTGTATTACACCGCCACGCGCGGCGCGATTCTTGGTTTGTTGGGCGGGGCTCTTGTCTTTGCTGTATTGAATCTCTGGAATAAGGAAGATAAGAGAGTGCGAAAGGGAAGCCTTGTGGTCATGGCGACTCTCGCCGTGGTGGTCGGAGGATTTTTCTTGGCGAGACACACGAGCTTCGTACAGGAGAGTCCTGTGTTGTCGCGCTTCGCCACCTTAAGCCCCGCGGAGTTAAAGACTCAAGGTCGTTACTTCGTCTGGCCGATGGCCTGGCAGGGATTCCTCGAGCGCCCGCTCTTCGGATGGGGGCAAGAGAATTTCTCCTACGTTTTCCAAAAGCATTACAGCGCTCAGATGTACGCGCTCGAACCGTGGTTTGATCGAGCCCACAATATTTTCCTCGACTGGCTTGTCGCTGGTGGCGCGCTCGGCCTTCTCGCGTATCTGGGTCTGTACGCCTCGGCCCTCTATCTTCTCTGGCGTGAAAGTGGACTCTCTTTCGTCGAACGTTCGATCCTCACCGCGCTCTTGGCGGCGTACTCCTTTAACAACTTCTTTGTCTTCGATCAACTCACGAGCTATGTTCTCTTCTTCTCGCTCTTGGCCTACATTCACACACGCGTCAAAGGTGAGCTTGTGGGTGGTGCGCGAGAGTTAGCGCTAGTCAGTCGGAATGTGGTGATTGGAATCGTAAGTATTCTTCTTCTTGCTTCACTCTATATAGTTGAATGGAAACCAATTCGAGCGAATATGTCGCTTCTCAGCGCTCTTCAATCCATGGCGCAAAAAGAATATGCGCCGGCCGCTGAGTCTTTCACTCAGGCATATGATTTGAGTAATCTCGGACGCGTAGAGACGATGGAGCAGTCCGTGAATAACGTAGCCGCTATCCTACAGAGTAATATGGCCATTGAGCAAAAGAATGCGTTTTACAACTTCTTGAAAGATGCCATTACAACTGAAGGAGTCCAGTCTGGTGATAACGCGCGTTACGAACTCTTGGCGGGACAATTCTTCTCGCTCGTCGGTGGTTTGGAAGAAGGTTTCGCGCATCTCAATAAAGCTCTCGAGCTCATGCCCGAGAAGCAACAGGTGTACTTCGAACTTGGCTCCGCTTATATAAGTGATAAGCAATACGGGAAGGCGCTCGCGACCTTTAAGCAAGCGTACGAATTGGCACCGGCGTACGGCGAGGCGCGCATCATCTATCTTATTGGCGCCATTTACGCGGGAGACAGGGGAGTTGAGAGCGCGATGCTCAATCTTATTTCCGCGGAGAATGTGGCGACAGATCCACGCGTTATTTCCGCGTATTATGCCAATGGACGAATAGACCGCGTGCGCGCTCTTCTCGAAGCGAGAAAAAAAATGGATCCCGCGAACGCCGCGACGTACGACGAATATCTCAAACAGTTGTAGACGGAAAAAATTAAACGCGTTTTTCGGTTATCCACACTTTTGGAAAATTTTCGCGTTTGCCTATTGTATTTCGGCGCATACGTACGATAATTGAATCAAGCGCAGAATACTTCTGCGGCTCAGGGTTACAAGTAACCTGTTCTCCGAGTAATCGAAGAGCAACACATTCCATCCATGGCAAAGAAAAAGAAAGTCGCCAAGAAGAAGAAAGCCGCTCCTAAGAAGAAGAAAACTTCTTCCAAGAAGCGCCGCTAAATTCGCATGGCTCGAAAAAGCGCTCCTTCCATGAAGGGGCGCTTTTTCTATATAGAGGGAGAGAGGGAAATCAAAGCCAAAAAAGCGAAAATATGCTAAAATAGCCTCTATCATGGCCTTTTTAACCAGCCTGTTCCGGTCTCCGGAAGAAAAGAAGATTCAATCGTGGAGAGTACTCGTTGAGCGCATCAACGCTCTTGAACCTACTCTTGAGAATCTTTCTCCATCGGAACTTTCTCAGAAAACTGGAGAACTGAAAGATCGTTTGGTGAAAGGTGAGACACTAGAAGCGTTACTGCCGGAAGCATTCGCGCTTGTGCGCGAAGCGGCGAAGCGCACGCTGGGACTGCGTCACTTCGATGAACAACTTCTTGGCGGTATCGCGTTGTGGAACGGCGGCATCGCCGAAATGAAAACTGGTGAAGGTAAAACATTGGTGGCTACGCTCGCGACGTATCTCATGGCGCTCGACGGCAAGGGCGTGCACGTCGTTACCGTGAACGACTATCTCTCGCGTCGCGACGCCGTCTGGATGGGGCAGGTGTACGCCGCTCTCGGTCTCTCTGTGGGTGTCATTAACCAAAGCGCGTCATTTATCTACGACGAAACGCATAAGAAAAGTGAGGATGAGGCGCGTGACGAACTCGGCTCCTTCCATGTCGAGCACGAATTCTTGAAGCCGGCGACTAAACAGGAAGCGTATCGCGCCGACATTACCTACGGCACGAACAACGAGTATGGCTTCGACTATCTTCGCGACAACTTACTCCATGATTCCCAGCAGTTGGCGCAGCGCGGCTGGCACTACGCAATTGTCGACGAGATCGACTCTATTCTTATCGACGAAGCGCGCACGCCGCTCATTATTTCCGGCAACACCGGCGCCGCGGGAGAGCTCTACGCGAAGTTTGCGAACATCGCCCGCTCACTTGAAGAGGGAACGGACTTCACTGTTGATGAGAAGCTCCGGGCGATTTCTCTCACTGATGCGGGCATTACGAGAGCCGAGAAGCTCTTGGGGATCGACAATATTTATACCGACGGAGGCGTAAAGTACGTGCACCACCTTGAGACGGCCGTCAAAGCCAAGGCGCTGTATCACAAAGATAAGGAATACGTTATCCGCGAAGGGGAGGTGATGATCGTCGACGCTTTTACCGGCCGCATGCAACCTGGTCGTCGCTGGTCGGAAGGTCTTCATCAGGCGATTGAGGCAAAAGAAGGTGTCCAGATTAAGGAAGAATCGCGCACGTATGCCTCGATTACCTTCCAGAATTTCTTCCGCATGTACGGCAAGCTCGCGGGCATGACCGGTACGGCGCAAACGAGCAAAGAAGAATTCTATAAAGTGTACGGACTTGAGACCTATGTCATCCCGACGCACCGCCCCGTGGCGCGCGAAGATCGCGGTGATCTTATTTTCCAGACCCTCGCCGGCAAGATGAAGGCCGTCGCTAAAAAGGTGAAGGAAGTCTCCCAAACCGGCCAACCGGTGCTTATTGGTACGGTCTCGATTGAACACAATGAGCTTCTCTCGGAGTATTTGAAAGCCGCTGGCGTGCCGCATGAAGTCTTGAATGCCAAAAATCACGAGCGTGAAGGCGAAATCATCGCGCAAGCGGGTCGCAAGGGCGCCGTCACCATTGCCACGAACATGGCGGGTCGCGGCGTCGACATTAAACTCGGTGGCGTGCCCGCCCAGCCCGGTGCGTATGAGGAGGTAAAGGCACTTGGTGGTCTCTTCGTCTTGGGAACCGAGCGCCATGACGCTCGCCGTATCGACAACCAGTTGCGCGGTCGCTCCGGTCGTCAGGGAGATCCGGGTGTCACGCAATTCTTCGTTTCTCTGGAAGACTCGCTCATGCGCATCTTCGCGGTCGACATGATTAAGAACATGATGGGTCGCTTCAACATTGCCGAAGACGAGCCGATTGAGAACAAGCTCATTACCAACTCGCTTGAAAAGGCGCAGGAAAAGATCGAAGGCTTCAACTTCGACGCGAGAAAGCACGTCCTCGAGTTCGACGACGTGCTTAACTTCCAGCGAAACATTATCTATGGTCGCCGCCGCGCCATGCTCTTGGGCGGAGAGTCGGACGTGCGTGCCTATCTTACCGAAGCCGCCGAAAGTCTCGAACCCGCTCTCCGCGAAGCCTTTGATCAGAAGTTCGCCGCGCTCGACTTCACGAACGCGGCCACGGTCGAGACCCTTCGCCGTGTGATTCTCCGCACCATTGATCTCTTCTGGGTCGATCACTTGGAGATGATGGATTATCTCCGCAGTAGCGTGAACTTGCGCGCCTACGGTCAGCGAGACCCTTTGGTGGAATATAAGAGAGAGGGGCTCCGCTTCTTCCACGACATGGAGCACTCAATCGCTCGTCAGGTAGGGGAGTTTGTCATTAATGTAAACGCCGAAGCAATGGCCGCGATCCCAATGGCGTCTGCTGATCCTACCCCCGTGACTCTCGGAGTTTCTGCTGAGACAGACGCCGGTAGAAATGACCCGTGCCCGTGCGGGAGTGGTAAGAAGTATAAGAAGTGCGGTCTTCTGAACACGCCAGAACACCAGGAACGCCTCGCGGCCGCGAAGTAGCCTCTCCTCATGGTTATCTTTCACCCCATCGATCTTCTCACGGCGGCGACAGAGCTCGTCACCGAACCGGGGCCGGCCAGTATCTGGCCTCTGTTTCTCGCCTCCTTCCTCAATGATCTTATTGGCCTGTTCCCCTTCGCGCTCGTGCTCGCCGGGCAACTCGCGTTTCTAAAAGGGCTCTTCACGCTCACCCTCGCGGCCAAACTTCTTCTCTTCGTGGCACTCCCAGTGGGTATTGGCGCGGCGGTGGGGTCGATCCCGTTCTACGTACTCTCCTACGTGGGCGGGAAGGCGCTCATTGTGAAGTATGGAAAATATTTCCGCGTGAATTGGGAGAAGGTGGAACAGACGAAGCATTACTTCCAGGGTACGCATTATGATGAGGTGGTGTTCTTTGTGCTTCGCTGCTTGCCCGTGCTGCCATCCATCCCTCTCGACCTCGGCGCCGGAGTTATTCGCATGCCCTTCGCGCGCTTCCTCATTCTCACGACTGTCGGTTCCGTGTTGCGGATGATGATCACGCTCCTCGTCGTTGGTCTCTCCTTGCGCGGTCTGTCCCAATTTTAAGTTTTCTTCTATACTTTATATATGAAAAAATATACCTGGATTGTGGTTCTCCTCGTATTCATCGCTTTCGTCGTGTGGCTCGTCCGGACTCCTGGTCGTCCAGGGAAGCTCGACAGCTTCGCTAGCTGCATCAAGGACAGCGGGACCCTCTTCTACGGCACCTTCTGGTGCCCTCATTGCCAGAACCAGAAAGCGCTCTTCGGCTCTTCGGCTAAACTTCTCCCGTACATTGAGTGCTCAACTCCAGACGGCAATAGCCAGCTTCCGGTCTGTAACGCTGCGGGTATCCAAGGATACCCGACCTGGAAATTCCCTGACGGCACAACAAAGACTGGGGAAGTGCCTCTGGCAGACTTAGCCGCTGCTTCTAATTGTCCTCTCCCTCAATAATATGATCGCCTCCATTCAATCCCTGGTGCCGGCTCTTGTCGTGGCCTTCGATGTCTTCCTCTTGGTGGGTCTTGTGGCGCTTATGTTCCGTCATACGTTTGGTCGTCCGCTGGCGCGTTGGGCAAGTAAACACGCGCTCGCTTTAGGCTTCATCGTCTCCTTAATCGCCGTAGCGGGCAGCCTTTTCTACTCAAATGGAGTCGGCTTTGAGCCGTGCTATCTCTGCTGGTGGCAGCGTATTGCTCTTTACCCGATGCTTCCGCTATTCCTCGTCGCGTTCTTGAAGAAGGATAGGGGAGTCTTTAAGTACATTCTTCCACTCGCGCTCGTTGGCCTCGTTCTTTCGACGTACCACGCGTACGTGCAGTGGGGTGGAAATCCGCTTATCCCGTGTGACGCGACGGCGAGCTGCGCCAAGTTGTATGTATACGCCTATGGGTACGTCACTATCCCTACCATGTCTTTGACCGTTGTGGCGGCCATGCTGCTCCTGTACTGGGCAAACAAGACCAATGAAAATCGTCACGCATGATGCCCATTTCCACGCCGACGAATTGTTGGCTGTGGCGGCCCTTACTATTTTGTACCCGGACGCTTCGATTGTGAGAAGCCGTGAAGGTGCTGAAATTGCCTCCGCGGATATCGTCGTTGATGTTGGAAGAGTGTATGACATTGCTGCTCGGCGTTTTGATCATCATCAACCAGGCGGGGCGGGCATTCGTGAAAACGGCATTCCCTATGCCGCTCTTGGACTTGTATGGAAAACTTTTGGCGTGGAGCTTGCTGGGGGGATAGAAGAGGCTCGTCAAGTAGAGGAGACGCTCGTGATGCCTATCGACGCTCTCGATAACGGGGTATCTATTTCTAAACCGATTTTTAAACAAGTTCAGGATTATACGGTAGGTGATTACTTTGAATCTTTTGAGCGAGGACTCGAAAGTATGGAAGCATTAGAGAAAACATTCTTCGAAATCCTTCCTCTTGCGCGGGAGCTTCTTAAGCGGGAAATTAATATTGCCAAACTCAAAGTAAGTGACTGGCAAAAGGTGCGAAAAATTTATGAAGATAGTTTAGACAAGCGAGTCTTGGTGTTGCCTGAAGCGCATTCATGGAAAAAAGTATTAATATCGACTGAAACAGTTTTTGTTGTGTACCCTCGACTTGATGGAAGTTGGGCTCTTCAAGCGGTACCTCAGGATGAAGATCATCTCTTTACTAGGAAAGTTAGCATGCCTCAATCTTGGGGTGGTTACGGAGGGGTTCAATTACAAAATGTTTCGGGTGTGCCAGATGCGATATTTTGTCATCGTGACCTTTGGCTCGCTGCCGCAGAATCAAAGGAGGGCGCTCTCAAGCTCGCGGAACTCGCGCTTAATTCGTAATTTGGGCGTTTAATGCTAAGGTAGGGCTATGTTTATCGACGAACTCACACTCCATTTCAAAGCGGGTCGCGGCGGTGACGGCGTGGTGCGTTGGCGTAGGGAAAAGGGTAAGGATATGGGCGGCCCCTCCGGCGGTAACGGCGGCAAGGGAGGCGACGTCTACGCGGTGGCTGTGCGCGACATCGGCATCCTTTCGGCTTATCGTCACACCAAGCTCTTTGAGGCTGGTCGGGGTGAGGACGGCTTTAAGGACTTGAAGCAAGGCGGAGAGGGGGTGGATATTGAGGTCAAACTCCCGATCGGAAGCCGCATTAAGAACCTCGAGACTGGCCACACGATTGAGCTTCTTAAGGACGGCGAGCGCGTCAGACTCCTCAAGGGCGGTCGTGGCGGTTTGGGCAATGACCACTTCAAATCCTCCATTAACGTCGCACCCGAACAGTCGACTGGGGGCGAAGAGGGAGAGGAGGCCGACTTCTTGATTGAGCTTCTGCTCATCGTCGATATTGGCTTGGTGGGGCTACCGAACGCCGGGAAGTCGAGCCTTTTAAATACGCTTACGAACGCGCGCTCCAAGGTGGGGGACTTCCCATTTACGACCCTCGAGCCCTCTCTTGGCATGCACTACGGACTTATTATTGCCGACATTCCAGGTCTTATCGAAGGCGCGGCTTCCGGTAAGGGCTTAGGGCACAAATTCTTGAGACACATTGAACGCACGAAGGCTATTCTCCACTGTATTTCTTCTGAGATTGAGGAGCCGGCCACTGTCTACCAGACTATTCGCCGCGAGCTTGAGTTGTATAACAAAGAGATCATGACGAAGCCCGAGATCATTCTCCTCACAAAGACTGACACGATTACGCCTGCCGAGGCAGAGGCCAAAGTAGCTGCCTTGAAGGCTCTAGCCCCGCACGTCTTGGCCGTTTCCATTATCGATGACGAGAGTATCGCGCGTTTGAGCCACTATCTGACCCAGACCTTCGCCTAAGGGCTTCCAAGGGGGTTCAATGCTATAATAAGGCTTACATGAAGGAGTATACGCTGACGGTCGGTCTTGAGGTTCACGCTGAGCTCAATACGCGCACGAAGATGTTCTGCGCCTCTTTAAACGACCCTGACGAAGCTCGCCCGAACGTCAATATTTGCCCTATTTGCATGGGCCATCCAGGTACTCTTCCGGTGATCAACAAGGAAGCGGTGCGGAGCGTCTTGCGCTTCGGCGTGGCGGTCGGAGGCATCCTGCCTGACTACACCGAGTTTGACCGTAAGAACTATTTCTACCCGGATATTCCGAAGGGTTACCAACTCTCTCAATACAAGTATCCACTGGTCTCGGGCGGCCTGCTCGCGGGCGTGGAGCTCACTCGCGTTCATCTCGAAGAGGACACTGCTCGCTCAACTCACGACAAGGGAGAAGAATCTCTTCTCGACTTCAATCGTGCGGGCGTGCCTCTTATGGAACTTGTTACTGAGCCCGTCATCCACTCGGCCGCTGATGCCGCCCGCTTTGCAAAAGAACTTCAGTTACTTTTAACAACTCTCGGGATTGCTGAGGCGAACATGGAGAAAGGGGAGATGCGCGTCGAAGCCAACATTTCTGTCTCGAAGAATGAGACCTTGGGCACCAAGGTTGAAGTGAAGAACCTTAACTCGTTTAAGGCTGTTGAGAAAGCAATTGCTTTCGAAATGAATCGTCACATTACCCTTCTCGAAAAGGGAGAAACGATCGCGCAGGAAACACGCGGCTGGAATGAGGAGAGGGGAGAGACTTTCTCGCAGCGCGTTAAGGAAGATTCTCACGACTATCGCTACTTCCCGGATCCTGATCTGCCGAAACTCTTTCTTTCCGAGATTCCGGAATTCGCGGTGGAGAGCCTTCGAGCCACTCTGCCAGAATTGCCATGGGAGAAGAGAGAGCGGCTCGCGAAGCTCGGGATTACTCCGGAACATATTGAGATCTATGTCTCCCGACCGGAGTGGGGGGCCTTCTTCGAGAAGGTGGCCGGACTTCTTTCTGACTCCGCTCTGACGAAACTCGCGTCCAACTACATTGCTTCCGATTTGAAGACTCTCATCGCTCCTGAAGCAATGGTGGAAACAATTCAGATGATTGCCCGTGGCGAACTCTCGTCGCGAGGCGCGAAAGAAGTGCTGAAGGTCCTCCAGAGTGAAGGAGGGGAGCCGCGCGCGATTGTGGAGAAACATAATTTGATGCAGATAAGTGACAAAAATATTTTGAATGGATTTATTGCCGAAGTGCTCGCGGAAGAAAAGAAGGATTCTCCGATCCAATTTTTGGTCGGTCAGGTTATGAAAAAATCGGGCGGCAAGGCCAACCCGATTCTCCTCCAAGAGCTTATGAAAGAGGCTCTCTCCTAAGCCTCGTCTTCCTCGTGTCTGACGACCAATTTCCTCATGCGCTTCTCCGCATTCGACTTATTCGTACCACCCTCGATGTCCTCAATGATTCTCTCAAGAGAGGAGAGCCTATAGACACGGTAATTATTCATGGGATGACGTTGTGCCGGAAATTTGCCTGATTTGTCCCAATTACGTAGGGTAAGGGTCGAAACTCCGAGAATTTCGGCCGCTTCCTTAATGGAGAAGTAGATCTCTTTCATGGCTCTAATACGTAGATTAACTTATATAAACATTAATAATCCTATATAACTAAGTTTATAAGTGTTTGTACTATCTATCAAGGTTTAGTGGGGATAGTAATTTCTATAAAGAACAGGGAGTATCTCTGGCAAAGTTTTCTAGGGTTCTACGGAGGTCGTATAACGCTAATTTATAAATATTTTAAGCCGCAAAATGAAATTTAATTGTCCCCAGAAAGAAGCTCCTTTTGAATGGGTTATTCACTTGCGTGGAATTATAATTTTATATACATGGATTTTGATTTATTTTCGGAAGGAAAAGAGTACATCTCGGCTAGCCGAGCTGCCAAGAAAATTGGCTATACTTCGGACTATCTCGGCCAGCTCTGCCGCGCCAATAAGATCTCTGGAAAGCTCGTCGGCCGAACCTGGTATGTAGACTTTGCTTCCGTTCTCGAACACAAGAAAAATCAGCAAATCGCAAAGCTCAAAACTCCTCGGGCTGTTTCCGAGGAAATTACTCCGAAGGAGAATACCTCTCTCGTCAGGTCATTTAAAAACCTCGCTGTTGCCTACGAGACCGAATACGCCCCTCGCTTGCCGGAGCTTGTAAAGCCTGTCGCTCAGTCGACCTCGTGGATTCCTAAAAATATTCCCTTGCGCGCCGCGGTAGGTACGCTCTCACTTATCGTGGCGCTCGGCGCGCTCTTCGCGACGACGAGTTCTGTCGCTCCTTCGCTTGCTCGCAATCTGGAACAGAAGGTAGCCACACTCTCGGCGATTGGCGATGACTTCTTTGGCACGGCGGCTGGCGCGCAGGTGGCGGCAGTCTCTTTCTTCGGCGCTCTTTCTGACTCGGTGGAATTCTTTGTTGATGGATTCAAAAATTTGCGCACGATCGCTTTCGGCGCTCCTGCCCCGATCGTCGGGAATTTGACGACGAGCAACAAGGTGGCTTTCGTTACGGAACCCGCGGAAGTGAAGACGACGAATCGAGCAGTTACAGAGACAACCAGTGCTCTTCCGGCGAGCTCGTTTAAGAGCCAGCTTCAGACTGAGCTTGAGGCATATATACGCACTCAGATTTCGGCTATCGCGGAGCCGAGGATTGTCTACAACACGGTCAATAATTCCATTCTCCGTGACGAAATTCTTATCGCCGATACTCGTCCGACGGTAACTCGCCAATCGACTTCCGACGCTGATAACCTCGGGCGAGCCATCCACATGATCACGGAAGAAGGCATCTTCCATAACTCAAGACTCACGAATGCCACTGTCTCCGGCCCGTGGGCGAGCTTCACCGAATTCTTTGCCGGGAATTCCACGACGACGAACGCAACTTCGACGAACTTCTTTGCCACGAATGGCACCTTCGGTAATCTTACGGGTGCGAGCGTGACTCTTACGAACTTGAACTTCTCCGATGCTACTGGCACTAATGCCACGACGACGAATTTCTTCGCGACGACAGCCAGTTCGACAAATCTTTTCGCGACCAATGCTTCCTTCACGAATCTCACGGGCAACAACATTGATCTTTCGGCACTTCTCTTTGGTAGCGCGACGGGCACCTCGGCTACGACCACGAGCTTTTTCTCTACGAAAGGCACCTTCGATGATCTTTACGTTAACAACTATCAACAAAATGACGGCACCTTCGCCATCATCTCAACCGTCCCTTCGGGTAATGTCTTCTCGGTGACTGACAATAGCGTAGCGGATGGAACGCTTATCCATCAGATTCTTACGGCGAATGCCGGCAATGGTCAGACGTCTCGAGGTCAGGTGATCGACCTTGTTGACTCGACGGTGGCCGGTGGCGGGTATAGCGCGCTTGAGATTAATACCTCTGGCTCTGGTGTGGGGAGTGGCGCTAAGACACTTCTCTCTCTTAACCCGGGTAACACAAACGGGGTTGTCTTCGACTCTACAGGCGCTTTCCGACCGACAACGGATATTGCAAGTAATACAAACTCCATCGGTTCATCGAGTTATTACTGGAAGAATGGTTATTTTGACACGATTACGGCCAATAACCTTTCCGGTACGGTTGTTTCAGGCTCTACTTCTAACGATACGTGGACAATCGGTTCGACGGAGGCGTCTGATGCGTACAAGGCGCTTATCTTCCAAAGAAACTCTGGTTCAGGTAACGCTCTCTTCCAATGGAATGCTGGAGCAGGTGACGCACGATATCTTTCCGTGAATTATCCGTTCAACTCCACATACACGGTCGATGATAGCTCAATCAGCACGACTGTTAATCTCTACTCAGGAGCGCTTACCAACAACACTACCTCGGGCACTCAACGCCTCCTTTCTCTTACAAATACTGGTACAGGCACGACTGAAAATGGTCTCTATATCAATAACACTGGTACGGGCATGACTGGCCTTGAGATTGCTGGCACTTGGACGAACGGTATTCTTACAAACAACAATACGATCAACACTGGCTCAGGGAACATCACCTCGACCGGCACAGGCTCGCTCGGTAATCTTCTGGTGACCGGCTCCTCAACACTCCAAAACTTCACCTTCGTGAATGCGACGGGTACGAACGCCACCACCACCTCTCTCTTCTCGACCACGGCTTCCTCGACGAACCTCTTTTCCACGAATGCCGCTCTTGG
>CAZXQA010000001.1:37532-433107 GCA_964642835.1 uncultured Candidatus Saccharibacteria bacterium
TCTTCTCGACCACGGCTTCCTCGACGAACCTCTTTTCCACGAATGCCGCTCTTGGCTCTGCCACCATCTCCTCACTGACGAGTGGAAGAGTGCCGTTTGCTTCGACAGGTGGGCTCTTGGCCGATTCCGCTTCTTTCCTCTGGGACAATACTCTTGGTCGTTTGACCGCTACAAATATTATTTCGACCAATAGCACTTCGACGAACGCGACAACCACGAGCTTGTATGCGGGCGGACAGACGATCCTCGCTGCCACTTCTGGCAACGTCGGTATTGGCATCACCAACCCCGTTGCGGCTGACGGTTCCTCGAAGACTCTCCAGATTGGTAATACTGTCGCGATTCAAAATGTTGTAGGCACCCAGGCACTCTACGGTAACAACGTTCACTATGATGGCAGCTGGAAATACATCACGTCATCGGAGGCAGCGGCGATGAGAATATATTCTGGTGATGTTGTCTTCCATACAGGATTGAGTGGCCCGGCAGGTGGCACTGTTTCTGGATGGGATAGCACGGGGGTCAAAATGATAATTAAAAATGGTGGTAATGTCGGTATCGGTACCAACAACCCGGCCACGCTGCTTGATGTTGCTGGCGTCACGACCTTCCGCGGCAATATCATCGCCGGCACTGACAACACCTACGACATCGGCGCCTCTGGTGCGACACGACCACGCACTGGGTACTTCGGTACAAGTGTAGTTACCCCTGCTGCGACAATTTCAGGAGTATTAAATCTTTCTGGTGTAAACCAAATCCATCAACTCTCAGGACACAATTTCGTCCAAGGAGATGCAGCTACCACGTACTTCTATGGCGGCACAAGTGGTGTGCAGTTTAGAAAGTCTGATAATAGTGTGGCATTGATGACTTTGAGTGATACTGGAAATTTGTCCTTAGTAAGTGGGGCCACTATCACTTCAGCAGCAACCACCATTGGTATCAACCAGACAACCTTTAGTACCGCTGGCCAGGTGTCATTAGTGAGCGGTATCCTCCATCAGATCGCGGGCCACAACTTTGTGCAGGGTGACTCTACAAATACCTACCTCTATGGCGGTACAAGTGGCCTTCACTTCCGAAGTGCTGACAATTCCACCGCTCTTATTGATATTTCGAATACTGGGAACTTAACGTTCGCTACCGACAATACTCAAGATATCGGTGCTTCGAGCGCCACGCGACCTCGCTCGGTGTATGTTGGCACATCGCTTTCTCTTGGCACTAATCCTGCATCCACCGGCGTCTTGCGCCTGCCGAATAATCAGTCGGTCTATGCCAGAAACGCGGCCAACGGTGCGGATCAGGCTCTCTTCAATTTCAACTCATCGGATCAACTTATCATTGAGCCTACGACCACAATATTTAATGCCACCGGCGCTCGAGTAGGTATTACTTCGTCTACGGGTATCTTCACTGTCGGCAACGGTTCATACACAGCCTTTAACTCTGGAGAAATTGGTTTATCAAATAACAAATACTACGCCGCTCTCAATGCCGCAGGCAACAATACCCTCGGCCTTATCAAAGGAAATGCGAGCGATGTCGTGGAAATCGGTGGTGCCAATACGACCGGCGTTCAGCTTAATAAGAACACATCCATAACAGGGAACCTGACGGTGAGCGGAAACTCGACCACGACGAACGCCACAACGACGAATTCCTACTTCTCGAACACGCTTACTGGCCCAGGTAGCTTCACAGTGAACTCAAGTGGCGATGTCGGCATTGGTACATCCGCGCCAGTCTCCTCGCTTCATGTTAATAAATCCAATGTGGGACAGACGGCATTACTCACGCTTTCTAATTTGAATGGTGCTACAAACGATACAGCAGATATCAATTTTTCTCTGGGAGGTTCCACCGTCACGACTGCGCGAGTATCCGCTATTCGTACGGCGGCAGGCGCAGTTACGGACCTCGCATTCAGTTCGTTTGACGGTGCATCACTCGTGGAGAGAATGAGGATCTTGAGCGGCGGTAATGTTGGTATTGGAACAACTGCGCCGGCCGCTAAGTTGGATGTTGTTGGCGGAACGAGACAGCTATCAGGTTCGCCTTCGACCCCAGCTTCGGGGAAAGGATTGGAAATGTATTATGACTCAGGATCTTTTGCGCAAGGTGAGGGCTCCTATCTGATTTCTTATGATCGAACAGGAAGCGCGTATAAACCGCTTAACTTCGACGGTTCGGTAGTTAGACTTATTAATTCAGGTGCAACGGCAGTTACGGTAACTGGTGGCAGTGTCGGTATCGGCACGACCAATCCAGCTTCTAAATTGGATATTTCCGGCGGTTTGATTTTGACTACGGGCACAGCGGCAAGTATTGCTACCAAGGGTTTGCAGATCAGATTCGATAATACAAACAACACTGGTCACATTTCCGCTTCGCATTCAGGAGTTGCGAACTATCCTTTGTATCTTGGTGGCGACGGATTTACCGGTTCTGCCCTCTATATCGACGCGGTGGGTAATGTGGGAATTAATACGGCCTCACCCGTAACCTATGGTTCATTTGCCGTGCGCCGCGCAGTGACCGGTATTATTTCTGGTTACGGGGTATCTGGATCTTTCTCGGATGCAGCAAATGCCACTGTTAATATCGTCACGGGCACTGGTTCATTGGGCGGGGTATTTACAGACCAAAACCTGGTCTTGGGAGCTGGAAACGCTGAGAAAATACGCGTCCTATCTTCTAACGGAAACGTTGGCATTGGTACGACTAATCCCGCAAGCAAGCTCGATGTGAATGGAGGTATTCGCGCTACTCTCGACGCCACCGGGGCAAATACTGGTCAGATCGTCACGATGAAGAGTGACGGCACGCTCACTACAGACTCCACGACTCTGACTTGGGATTCGTCGAACGATTTACTTTCTGTAAACGGACTCAGCATATATAGTACTGGGATAAGGGCTGCTGGGTCTAACAACCTTTCTTTGGGTTCTGCTAATACCTTCCCAAGCATTACTGTGTTGGGTACGACTGGAGCTGTCGGTATCGGCACCACCAATCCAAGCTATCCATTGCAGGTGAGTGCTGCCCGCTCGGCAAGTACAGACATGTATGCCCTGCAGGCTACTGGTAGCGGAGCGACGGGCGATCAGATAAATATTTTGTTCCGACAGAACACTGGCGCTGACGCTTCTATCTATACACTGGCTTCTATTTCGAGTGTCAACGAAAGTTCTGGTGGAGCATCTGGTGCACTGGCATTTTCTACAAGAACTTCCGGTTCAACCTTTACTGAGAAAATGAGAATTTCATCCGGCGGCAACTTGAGCGTTACTGCGTTAACTTCCTGCGGAGGTATCCAGACCAACGGTTCGGGCACGATGAGCTGTACGTCTGACCAGAGGTTGAAAGATGTCCAGAGCAGCTTTACAACTGGCCTGGATGCAATCATGGGTATCACTCCACAGACATACTCGTGGAAAGCAGATTCTGGTCTTTATGACGGTGGCCTCTTGTACTCAGGATTTATCGCTCAGAACATCCAGGCCAATATCCCTGAAGCGGTTAACACCAACGCGAAAGGATACCTTCAAGTCAACACAACGTCGATCTTGGCGGCTTCCATCAATGCCATCAAGGAACTCAACACTAAAGTCGAAGCTCATTACACGGAACTGACGAATATAAGTGTAGAGCTCCAGGGTCAGGCGGCACGTATCGGCGTACTCGAAAGTAAGGTGGCCAATATCGAAGCTCAGCTCGGTGGCATAAGTACGTCCACGGCCTCTTCGACAGAAGGTTTGGCACCAGGCTTCCTCGATGGGATCTGGGACGCTCTTGTCTCGAGGCTTGCGAGCGCCGCGAACGGTATCGGCGACTTCTTCGCCAACCGCGTGAAGACCAGGGAACTTTGCATCGCAGATGATAATGGCGAAACTTGCATTACCAAAGCGGCTCTCGACGCGCTTCTTGCTGGAGTAGGTCAGAGCGGTTCAGTCAGTGGAGGAGGTGGCGATGAGGGGGTGATCGAAGAAGGTGATGGCGGCGTTGAGGAGGGTGGGGAAGTCGTTGAAGGAGGTAGTGGTGGTGAAGAGGGCGGAGAAGTGATTCCAGAAGAAGGCACCGGTGGTGACGTCCCAACTGGAGGAGAAGAAGAGCCAGCGCCGTAATTGTCTCATATTGAATTACATGGTATAATATAAAAGGATGTCGGGTAGCTGCTCCCGTTTCGGGAACGAAGCGAGGGGAGGAAAGTCCGAACATTTGGTCATCTCCACCGCATATGCATGGAGGTGGCGCGCGTAGCAGGTAACGCCTGCCGGGGGTAACCCTAGAGTTGAGAACAGAAACGATCCTATTCAGTTAGGCTGAAACGGCAAAATACTTACGTGAATGCAAGGCCGTGTCTCTTATGTACTTGTATATAAGAGAAGCGCCGCTCGAGGCCCATAGTGATATTGGTCCCAGATAGATAGCTATCCGTTATAGAGTTCGCTCAATAACGACAGAATTCGGCTTACAGACATCCACATAAAAGCACCCTTCTGGGGTGCTTTTATGTGCTAAAATAGCCATATTATTCGCATTGATTTTAGATACTCATTATGACTGAGCGTTATCGCTTAAGTTTCCCCGCATTGACCGTTTTCATCTTTCTCTTGGTCATCTTCTTTGTTCCCGGCGGCGCGCTCGATCTCTTGAATGCGAAAGCCTTTCTCCTTGTTCTCGGGACTGTTGTTGTGGGAGCACTTTTTGGATGGGATGTGTGGACGCACCGAGAGATAGTCTGGCCGAAGCATCGTCTTCTTCTCGCTGTCGCGGCTTTGCCAATCGTCTACCTCCTTTCCGGTCTTCTCTCGACGACCTCGTCACTCGCCCTTTTCGGATATAATTTCGAAGCTGGAACATTTGGCGCCCTTCTCTTCGGGAGCATGCTCATGGGTATCGGCGCGGTCGTCTTTGCGGGGATTCCGCGAGCGCTCCAGGGTGTTATCGCGCTCTTTGCCGCCCTCTCCGTTGCAACGCTGTTCTCAGTGGTAAAGATTATTTCGGGCGGGGATTGGTTTACGTTCGGTACGTTCTCGGGATTAATGGGGAATATGTTTGGGGCGTGGACGGATTTAGCCGTTGCCTCCGCCCTTCTTCTCACTCTCGCGATGCTCGCGATAGGCATGTTGCCGATGAGGGGACTCTTCAAGGGTCTCTTGTACGCGGCCGCCTTTGTTTCTGGAGGACTTACATTTGTTCTTTCGTTCCGCCCCGCTTTCATGTTGCTTCTCGCAACTTCAGTTGCCCTCTTCCTCTACTTCGCAAAGATTGAGAATAATTTCTACTTCCAATCTAAAGGCGAGAAAGATGGACGCGGGGTCTTCTCTTCAAGGAAGACGATCTTACCGCTTATCTTCGGTCTTCTTTCGATCCTTTTCTTGCTTAACCCCACCATCGGCGATCGTAATCTTGGTAGCATCGTCTCCGCACCGTTCGGGATTTCGAATACGGATATTCATCCAACTCTCTCGACGACGCTCTCCATCTCTAAAGCTGTGTTGACCAAGAGCGTTCTCTTCGGTTCCGGCCCGAATACTTTCGAACAGGATTGGTTGGCCTACAAGCCTTCCGACATTAATGCCACGCCATTCTGGGCGGTGGCCTTCCCATTCGGCGCGGGTTTTATCCCAACGCAAGTGGCGGCGACTGGTATCGTGGGCTCGCTTGCGTGGCTCGCTTTCTACGTCTTTCTCATTGCTCTGGCGCTGAAGGTCGTAACCCAGATTCCTGAGGCTCGCGCTCCGCGCTTCGTCCTCGTTTCTTCGCTCCTCGTGTCTTTGTTCTTGTGGGGTGCTTTCCTCCTCTACACGCCGTCTGCTACGGTCTTTATGTTGGCATTTCTCGCGACCGGGATTCTTCTCTCCACCGCTCTTTCTGCCGGTGTTTTGCCAGCGTATACCTTGAATCTCACATCGCCTTCAGCACGTTTTGTTTCGACACTTACAATTCTGGTAGCGATTGTGAGCCTACTCTCCCTGGGGATGGTTGAAGTCGAGAAGACGCTCGGCGTTTTCCATTTCAACCGCGCAAATATGTTAGCCGATATGAAAGAAGTCCCGATCGACGTTGTGGAAGCCGAGCTCGACAAAGCCGTCAAGTTCTCGCCGCTCGACACATATTTCCTCGCTATCTCAAATCTGAACTCATATAGAGCTCGGGCGATCGCCTCAAGTGCTACGGGTACCCCCGAAGAACTCCAGAGCGCATTCCAAGTAGCGATCGGGAAGAGTGTCACTGCGGCTCGCGCGGCCGTCTCCACTAACTCAGCGGCTTACGGTAACTGGGTGGCTTTAGGAACAGTCTATAGCTCCCTTGTACCCAAGCCCTTAGCGGTTGAGAGTGCGTATGAGAATGCTCAATTCGCCTTCGATGAAGCATATAAGAGAAACCCAGCGAATCCAGACCTTCCGCTTCTTCTCGCTCAACTTGAGATCAATAAAGAGAATTTCGACGATGCTCGCTCGTACATCAGGAACTCGCTTGCTCTCAAGCCAGACTATGCCGATGCCTATCTTCTCCTGGCACGTCTTGAGGCTAGTCAGAACAATATTCCGGCCGCAATCGCTTCAGCTGAGCAGCTTGCCGTTCTCTCACCAGACAATGCCGGACTTCATTTCGAAATTGGCCTCTTGAAGTATTCGAACTCTGACTTCACGGGCGCCGAAGTTTCCTTCGCCAAAGCACTCACGCTCGAGAAGGAGTACGCGAACGCCAAATATTATCTGGCGCTTGCTTTAGGTAAGCTTGGGCGCATGGATGAGGCGCGCGCGAAACTAAACGAACTCTTGGTGGCGAATCCTGATAGTGAAGAAGTAAAGCAAGCTCTGAGCGATCTTAACGCTCCCGCTAAGAAAAAGTAGCAGGGACGTTATGGTGAGAAAGATCTGGAACTTCTTCTATAAGAGCATCCTCGGACGGGAGGCGAGCTCAATCAATCAAGCGGCTTTTCTCCTGGGGCTCTTTTCTCTACTCTCTCAAATTGTAGGGCTCATGCGGGATCGCTTCCTGGCGCACATCTTTGGCGCGGGGCAGGAGCTCGACATCTACTACGCAGCCTTCCGCGTGCCCGATTTCCTTTTTGTGACGGTGGCATCGGTTGTCTCGCTCTCTGTTCTTATCCCGTTCATTATCGAGAAGGAGGGGATTGGTCGCGAGGCACTCAGGAAGTTCATCGACTCAATCTTCACCTTCTTTTCCCTCGTCATGTGTATCGCGGCACTCTCGGCATATATCCTCATGCCGTGGCTCTCGCATGTGCTCTTCACGGGCTTTGAGTCCGAGGCGCTCGCGCGGATAATCTTTATGTCGCGTATTCTTCTTCTTTCGCCGATTATTCTCGGTTTCTCGAATCTTTTCGGCTCGCTTACGCAAGCGTATAACCGCTTTACGATTTATGCGGTGGCACCCATTCTCTACAACGTGGGGATTCTCGTGGGTATCATGTGCTTCTCGACCGAGTGGGGAGTGTTGGGTGCCGTCGTCGGTGTTATCTTTGGCGCGCTCATGCACCTCTTCGTTCAAGTACCTTTCGTGTGGAAGGACGGTCTCATGCCGCGCATTGCCTGGAAGCCAGAGTGGAAGCTTGTTGAGAGAGTGGCAAAGATTTCCTTGCCGCGCACGCTCACATTGTCGATGTCGGCTTTGACCTTTATCTTCCTCACCGCGCTTGCTTCGCGCATGGCGGGAGGTTCGGTCTCGATTATCGCGCTTTCAAACAATTTGCAGACGATCTCACTCTCGCTCATTGGCGTTTCCTACTCGCTTGCCGCTTTCCCGACGCTCACTCGTCGCTTCCAGGAGAAGAATATTCCCGCCTTTCTCGAGCAGATGCAGGTGACCACGCGCTTTATCGTCTTCTGGTCTCTTCCACTCACCGCGCTCTTGGTCGTGTTACGCGCTCAGATTGTTCGCGTGCTGCTCGGCTCCGGTCTGTTCGATTGGTCAGCAACAAGGCTTACGGCTGCGGCTCTGGCACTGTTCGTGCTCTCGTCCGTGTTCCAATCACTCCTCCTCCTTTTCATGCGCGGTTTCTACTCGGCCGGCTTTACGAAGAAGCCCTTTTACATCAACCTCTTCTCGACCGCGGTGCTCGTGGCGGTGACTTACGGACTCGTAGATCTCTTTACCTCCTCGACTATCTTTAGTTCGTTTATCACGACGCTTCTAAAGGTTGATGACTTAGGGAACGGGGTCATGCTCATGCTGCCGCTCGGGTTCTCGATGGGCACTATCGTGAATACGCTCGTTTTGTGGTATTTCTTCGAACGGGACTTCCCGGGGTATTCGCGAGCGCTCTGGCGCGTCTGGTTCGAGGGCCTCGGCGCCTCGGTTGTGATGGGGGCGGTCGCGTACGCTGGACTGACCTACTTCGGCTCGCTCTTTGCTCTCGATACGCTCTTGAATGTCTTCCTCCAAGGCTTCCTCGCGGGCCTCTTGGGTATCGCCGCGGGCATCCTCGTGCTTATGCTCCTCAAGAGTCAGGAACTCGCGAGCGTCTCTCAGGTCGTTCGCAGCAAATTCTGGCGCACGAAGGTCATTGCGACAGATCCAGAAATCGTTTAAGGTTACCTCTCTATGGATAAAATCAGGAACTTCTCCATCATCGCTCATATTGACCACGGGAAGTCGACTCTAGCCGACCGCATGCTCGAGATCACAGGCACGATCGAGAAGCGCAAGATGCAGGATCAGGTTCTCGACTCGATGGAACTGGAGCGCGAGCGGGGGATTACGATCAAGATGCAACCGGTGAGGATGCAGTATGGGGAGTATATTTTGAACCTTATCGACACTCCCGGGCACATTGACTTCTCTTACGAAGTTTCTCGCGCGCTTAAGGCCGTCGAGGGCTCAATCCTCCTTGTCGACGCCACCCAAGGCGTCCAGGCTCAGACACTCACGACGCTCGGCATGGCTCGTGAGTCAGGGCTCACGATTATCCCGGTTATTTCCAAAATTGATTCACCGCTCGCTCGCGTCGAAGAGGTGAGAGCGGAAGTTATCAAGCTCCTTGATTGCTTGCCGGAAGAAATCCTTGAGGTGTCAGGGCGAACGGGGCAGGGAGTAGAAGCTCTGCTTAAGGAAGTGATCGCTCGCGTTCCCGCTCCGCGCCAGCCCGAGGGGACGGCGGATTTCCGCTCACTCATTTTCGATTTCAAATACTCGACGCATCGCGGGGTGATTGTCTTCGTGCGCGTCATGAGCGGGAAGATTTCGCGCAACACGCCGCTTATTTTCAAAATTGCCGAAGAAACCTTCACGGCGATTGAGGTTGGCATCTTTTCTCCAGACGAACTTCTTAAGGAGTCGCTCGGGGCGGGGGAGATTGGTTATATCGTGACGGGGATTAAGCAGCCAGGCATCGCCTCGGTCGGAGACACGGTGGCAACGCTCGCGGATTCCTTGCCGCCATTGCCGGGGTACATGCTGCCACGTCCGGTCGTCTGGGCCTCTATTTATCCGGAGAGTCAGGATGATTTCGTCCCGCTCAAGCAAGCCTTGGGGAAGTTGAAGCTCTCGGATTCCTCTTACACCTACGAAGAAGAATCCTCTGGTGTTCTCGGTCGCGGCTTCCGATGCGGCTTTCTCGGCATGCTTCACCTCGAGATTATTTCCGAGCGTTTGCACCGCGAGTTCAATTTGAAGCTCGTCGTCACCATGCCGACGATTACGTATGAAGTAACGTATAAAAATGGGAAGCAGGAAACGATTTACTCTCCTGCTCATTTCCCCGATGAAGGGCTCTTGAGTGAAATCCGCGAGCCGTGGGTGAATTGTATTATCATTACGCCCATCACTCACGTAGGCAATCTTATCCCGCTTCTCTACGAGCACGAGGCCGAGCTCGGCGAGTCGGAGAACTTCGGCGAAGACCGTACCCGCCTCTTCTTGAAGATGCCGCTTCGTGAGCTCATGCGCAACTTCTTCGACAAGTTGAAGAGCGCTTCGAGCGGCTTCGCTTCCATTTCCTATGAGATTGAAGGTATGCGCACGGCTGAAGTGGTCCGCATGGATATTCTCGTCGCCGATGAAGTGGTGCCGGCCTTCTCCCGCGTTATCTCGCGACGCATCGTTGAAGAAGAGGCTGAACAGATGGTGGAGAAGCTCCACGCGCTTCTGCCACGTCAGATGTTCGTCATGAAGGTGCAGGCCAAAGCTTTAGGGCGGATTATCTCAAGTCGAACCGTATCTGCCTTCAGCAAAGACGTTACCCAACACATGTACGGTGGCGACATTACCCGCAAGATGAAATTGCGTGAGAAGCAGAAGAAGGGCAAGAAGAAAATGAAGGACCGCGGTCGAGGCTCGGTCGATATCCCCCAGGACGTTTTCCTGAAGATGCTTAGAAACTAGCTCGAGCCGAGCCTAGTTGAAGATAGGGGCGTAGAGAAGGACCATGCTCAAGATGATGACGATCACGAGGATCTTCCATGCGATCTGAACTTTGTTCCTATGTCGGCGGTCGAATAACATGAGAGGTATAGTATCATAAACCGGATGAAAGAGCTCCAAGACAAACAACGGACAAAGAAGGTGCTCTATTCGCTCCCGGCGCTTCTCGTGCTTCTCGTCATTACCTTCCTCTTGGTTCGGGGGGCGGCTTCGATTATGAGCAAGCAGGTCGAGAGCGCCTCGCGGCTTAAGGAGCTAGAGGCGGAGAACGTCGTCTTGAGAGAGCGCCAGGCGTCCCTTGAAGGCCAAATAGGGAAGTTGAAGACGGAGGAGGGTGTCGTCGAGGAAATCCGGGCCAAATTTAACGCTACCCGAGCCGGCGAGCACCTCGTAGTGATTGTTGAGGAGAAGCCCACAGCGGCCACAACGACACCTACCGCCATGGAGCGCCTCAAACGAGGTTGGCAGTCATTCCTCAACTTGTGGCCCTTCTAGCGACTGCTATAATACAAGCACTATGAACCAGAAAAAAGTCGAAATTTACTCAACCGTGAATTGCCACTTCTGCCACATGGCGAAGGAGTTCTTTAAGGAAAAGGGCGTGGAATACATTAACTACGATGTTGGTACTGACGTGGAGAAGCGTAGAGAAATGGTAGAAATGACGGGGCAGATGGGCGTCCCGGTGATTGTTGTTGATAGTAAGGATGCGGTAATAGGATTCGACCAAAAAGCTCTTACTAAACTTCTTGGTATTGCAGCGTAATGTTACGGGAATTTAACATATACATATTATTGGCTGTCGCGGCTGCGGCTGTAATTTTTTGGTATGTGCGTCTCGTGAAAGCGTATGCGGCCAAGATGGAAAATAAATATCCTGGTCAGGCCAAAAAGATACAATTACCACAGTGGTACAAGATAACGGTTGTGTTGGGCTGTGTTGCGGTGCTTGGAGCTGGGTGGATGATATTCTCTGGCGGT
The DNA here is from genome assembly GCA_964642835.1 of uncultured Candidatus Saccharibacteria bacterium. Classification (GTDB taxonomy): domain Bacteria; phylum Patescibacteriota; class Minisyncoccia; order Phycocordibacterales; family Zambryskibacteraceae; genus UBA5004. The sequence continues at coordinate 48,915 of CAZXQA010000001.1, forward strand.
TCAGGGAATATTGTATTCGGTAATCTCATTATCGAGGCGTTTTCCGTCTTTCTCCTTTTCGGTTCGTTGTATGTGGTGAGAAAAAGTGAGAGACAAAACAATATTGCTCCTCATGAAGGGCAGAGTGAGGAAATGGTCTATCAGATGAAAAAATTTGCTCGGGTACAATCTGGTCGAATCCTGCTTGCCATACTCGCTCTCGGCCTCTTTGTGGCTACATGGTTTGCCAACCGTAATTTCTAGTGTCGGTGAATGGTGCCCCTGCTCGGTCTCGGAAAAAGTAAGATGAGACCCTGTAAGGATATTTGAAAGAATTTTTAGCTATAGAAATCAGCCCTCTCGGTCAGATACTTAATTGATACGTAAGCATCCCATCTTCATCGGTTTCGACGTATTTAAATCCAGCCTTTTCTAGCGTTTTTATTGAAGGCAAATTATCTTTTTCCACTCCGCCTTCCAAAATTTTGACTGACACTGTCTCGGGAAGTTTTAACGCTTCTTTGAGTAGGTCAAACCCAACACCTTTTCCTCTGTATTCTGGAGAAATGTAAAAAGAGAAATATCCTCTTTCTTCAGTCTCGATCTCAAAATCAAAGAAACCAATTGGAAGATTGTTATTGGTCACAACCCAAAGATATCTTTTCCGAAAATCTATGAGGTGGAGGAAGTTATCTGTTATATATGAAGAAAGGAACCTCATGCCCAATTCATCGGATTTGAACCATGTATCAATTAGTACCTTATCCTGAGTCTCAAATTTTTTGAAATGTAACATACCATGATTATAACTTGCATGTTGGCTTCAAAGTAATTGAAGCCTCTCGGTCTGTCTCTCTAAAGGGTGCTCTTGGTAGGAATCGAACCTGCATCTTATCCTTAGGACGGATCTGCTCTATCCATTGAGCTACAAGAGCGCGTTTCGAATATAGCACGGAATTTGAAAAATCCCGACATTTTGCTATAATTTCCCCTTATGAATCCGGAAGAAAGGCAGCTTTTGGAGCGTTCCTTGCGACTCTCTGAGGACAACCACGGAATCCTTAAGAGGATGGAGAAACGAGCCCGATGGGCGATGGCATGGGGATTCATAAAGGTGGCCATCGTGGTCGTGCCGCTTATTGTTGGGTACCTCTTCCTTGAGCCTTATATCGATAAGGCCGCGACCGATTACAGTAGTTGGAAGCAGATTTTCCAGAATCTCTAGTATCGCACCCTTGCTGGGGTAGCTCAGTTGGTAGAGCATTCGCCTGAAGAGCGAAGGGTCACCGGTTCGACCCCGGTCCCCAGCACCATAATAAAAACTCCCTCACAAGGGAGTTTTTATTATGGTGCTGTAAATTACATTGGCTTAGCCCTTCACCTTGAGACGGGTCTGACGGTTCTTGTCGAGCTTCGGGAGGCGGAGGACCAAGAGACCGTGCTTTTCAACCGCTTCGGCGTCGTCGACGCTTACTTCTTCGGGAAGAGCGATTTCGCGTACAAATGAGCCCCAGTAGAGTTCACGGTGGACGTAGTCGTCGCCGGAGACGGTGCGGTCCTCGCTCCTTTCGCCGCGGATGGTGACGAGGTCGCGGGTGATGGAGACGTCGAGGTCTTCTGGTTTTACGCCCGGAACCATAGCCTTAATGACGATCTCGGAAGGAGTGTTGTAGACGTCGACAGAGAGCTGCGCGTCTTCCTCAGTTTCTTCGAAGATATTCTCCTTGGCGGCCTCGCGGCCGCGGACAGGTTCAATAGCGGCATCATCCTCTTCGTCGAGGCGAACAGCACCGGTTAATTTTTCAAAGAAGCTTCTGCGGTTCTTCATGGAATGTACGTTGTTATAGTAAAGAATTATATCTCTGTTATGAAAGAGGCGCAATCGATTTTGCACGTTCGAATACCCACAAGAGCGTAATTGTGCCGCTCCAAACGAGAGCGAGAGCGCCGAAGAGGCCCGTGGTGTCGTAAGAAATGATAAGCATATTGAAGAGCGTGTGGAAGCCAAGCGCGAGGAGAAGGCCTATGAGCGCGGCAGCGACTTGGCGCGCTTGCGAGGCATAGAAGCGGAAGGCGAGGCATGCTCCCACGAGCCCCGAGGAAACGGTGTGAAGGAGACTTGCGCCGATGAAGCGCAGATTCCCCGTGAGCACTGTTTCCACCATGTCGCCGCCCAGAATAGGGCTTAAGATGAAGAGTGTGTTCTCTAAGGCCACAAATCCTAAGGCGGCCGTAATCATATAGACGAGTGCATCGAGCGGTTCGTTGTCATCGCGGCTGTGCAAGCCGCCGAAGTAGCCTGCGAGCAACTTGAATCCTTCTTCTAAAAGCGCCCAGAGGAAGATGAGGAGGAAGGAGTGGCCGGGCAGCCACATCCCGAGACCTTTCTGAAGGGGGATCACGAGGATAACAGCGAGCATGCCGAAGAGGAAGGTCTTCGCGATGAGGCGCTTTGGTTCGGGAGCCTTCCTATCCTCGTGCAGCCAGAAGGTGAGCCAGATGAGAGCTGGCAGGATACCACCCACGAGTGCGTAGATTATGCCTGTGGCCACGGCTCGACGATAAGTAAGGTTTCTTTCCCTAACTCACCCCAGATCTCTTCGGTGACAAAGGGCATGAACGGATGGAGCAGCTTGAGTGAGTTCTCGAGGATGTAGCGGAGCGTGACACCATAGTCGTCTTTACCCTTACTCTCCTCGATAAGTTCGCTCGCGAGGCGGTTCCAGATATAGGCATAGAGTTTCTCGGCGGCGAGGTAGAGGCGATAGTTCTCCATGTCGCTTGTCACGTCCTTGGCGAGAGCATCGAACTCGGCTACGAGCTCTGTCTTCAATTCGCCGGTCTCCGGAGTAGAGAGTACAAAGCGCGTAATGTTCCAGATCTTGTTGGCGAAGTTTTTGTAGCCCTTCACCTTGTCTTCTTGAAGTGCGAGATCTGTGCCAGGAGTGTTGCCTACAGTCAGTGCCATACGAAGAGCATCTGTGCCGTATTTCTCTGTGAGAGTGAGTGGATTAACGACGTTGCCTTTGGATTTACTCATTTTCTTACCCTGCGCGTCATTCACCATGCCGTTCAAGTACACAACTTCGAAAGGCGATTTACCCGTTAGGTAGAGGCCGAAGATGGACATGCGCGGAATCCATTTGAAAATCAGATCCTGCCCCGTTTCCATGACTTGAGTGGGATAGAAGGTGGCAAAGTCCTTTCCATCTGGGTAACCCGTCGTCATAAGTGGCCACTGTCCACTTGAGAACCAGGTATCAAAAGTGTCAGGATCTCTAGCCCAGCCTTCTCCAGGATTTTCGACGCTTGCCTTAACTTCGTTATCTTTGAACCAAGCCGGAATTGGAATGCCCCAGACGATCTGACGGGAGATATTCCAATCAATAGTGTTGCTCATCCAATACCGGAAGATTTTTTCATAATTATCAGGGATAAAGGTAAGTTCTCCTCGATCAGCGGATTCAAGGGCGAGCTTAGCCAATGGGGCCATCTTTACAAACCACTGGTCTTTGACTTGCGGCTCAATAACAGTGGAGCACTTGTAGCAACGCTTGATGACATGTTTGTAATTCTCCTCAATGCGCGTGACCAAGCCTTTTTCCTGAAGTTTCTGGACGATCTTGCCCCGAGCTTCCTTAATATTTATTCCCGCGAATTCTCCCGCAACGGGCAAAAGTTTGCCACGCCAATCAATGATCTGCTCAATATCGAGTCCGTGCCTCTGAGCAATTTCAAAGTCGACCTGGGAGTGCCATGGGGTAATAGTCATGACCCCAGTTCCAAATTCCATGTCAGCAGCTTCATCCTTGATGACGGTGGCGGTAATCGGGCCGTTAATCCACTCTACTTCGAAGGTTTGGCCGTGCTTATACTCCGCGTATCGAGCATCATCCGGATGCATGACGACGTATTTGTCGGCAAATTTTGTTTCTGGACGGACTGTGCCGATTTCAAATGGGCCGTATTTAAAATAGTAGAAAGGAGCTACTTCTTCCGCCGATTCAGTCTCTACATCCGAAAGGGAAGTCTGATGTTTGGAGCACCAGTTGATTGCTCTCTTGCCACGGTAGACAAGACCATCCTCAAACATCTTCACGAATGTCTGCTGAGTTTTCTCAACAACGTCAGGATCAAGGGTAAATTTCTCTCGAGACCAATCGCAAGACGCGCCGAGAGAGCGGACCTGAGATTCCATGATGCTTTTATTTTCAAGGGTGAAGGCTAGGATTTCTTTGTAGAGTTCCTGTGGGTCCATGCCAAATCGAGAACGGCCTTCCTTCTCGAGTTTCTTTTCGTATACCACTTGGGTCTCAAACCCCGCGTGGTCGGCACCAGGGATCCAGAGAGCTTTGTAACCCTGCATGCGCTTGAAGCGCGTCATGATGTCCTGAAGAGTTATAACGAGAGAGTGCCCAGCGTGGAGGTTGCCGTTCGCGTTGGGAGGGGGCATCACAATCGTAAAAGCCGGCTTGTTGTCTCGAGAGGGGAGATTGTCAGGATTAAAGAACCCGCTCTTTTCCCAGCGGTCGTAAATGCGGGCCTCAGTTTCCTGAGGGTTATAGGGCTTAAGGAATTTCTCATTCATGCGTCTTCCATCATAGCACGGCCGCGTTCTCGCCTTGGAGGCTTGGTAAATTAAAGGACAAATAGCACAAAGTTTATGTCCGTTAATTTATAAAAGACTTTCTTTGCAAAGCAGACTGGTGACTGGCCCAAATATAATTGAATTACTTGTCCTTAAGGAACGGTAAGGAAATTGATAAAGGACAAATCTCTAAAATACGTTGTAAACAAAGGAGATTTAGGAAAAGGTGAAATCATTGACAAATTAGGCTAATAATTGTTAACTACTCGGGCATGCGTAATCTGTTGATCAACAGCAAATCAATCAAGTTTGCCGCGGTGTACCTCATGGTGGCCGTGTTTTTTGCTGGGACACCTATCTCCGTTTCTGCTGCAGTGGGGGCTGACATCAAGGCGAATGCCTCCGATGGCCCAGTGACTATTGCTGTTGGCGAATCCTATTCCTACAGCTGGGCTTCTACCGATTCGACAGCCTGCACCCTCACATCACCTTCCGGTGACTCCGGCCTGACTACGGCTGGTAACGGTGGCCCGATTGGCCCTGGTCACCCATGGTATCCGGCTGTCGGCAGCCCGGTTACTCTTACCTTGAACTGCACGGATGGTGTTGACACGAGTTCTGACTCGGTCGTTATCCAAATGGCTGCTCCAGTGGCTCTCACGGCCGATATTAAGGCTGAGGGATCTGATGGGCCCGTGAACGTTGTGGTGGCCAATGAATTTTCATACTCGTGGACTTCGACTGGCGCTACCGCCTGCACCCTTACATCTCCGACTGGGGATTCCGGCATCTCTCTTGCTGGTAATGGTGGTCCGATTGGGATGGCTCATCCGTGGTACCTTCCTGGTGGTGGAGCAGTCACGCTTACTCTCAACTGCACCAACGGCACAGACACAGTCACTGACAGTGTTGTGATCAATTTGCTCACCTTCCTTCCGCCACCACCTCCGCCGCCAGCAAGTATTACTGCTGACATTAAGGCGAACGGCTCTGATGGACCGGTTACTATTACTTCTGGCGCAAGTTATTCATACGAATGGGTTTCGAGCAGCGCCACTGCTTGTACCCTTACGTCACCTTCCGGCCCGTCGGGCATTTCTCTCGCCGGTAACGGCGGCCCGATTACTCCGGGTCACCCATGGTACCCAGCAGTTGGCGCGCCAGTTACCCTTACTCTCGACTGCACCGACGGTGTTAATACCGCTACGGATGCTGTCATTATCAACCTTGTTCCGACGGGTGGGGCGGTGACGGTTGACATCAAGGCGAATGGCTCCGATGGTCCAGTGACTATCAACAACGGCACGGATTATTCTTATACGTGGACTTCGACCGGTGCTACCGCTTGTACGTTGACTGCTCCGAACGGCGTCTCCGGCATCTCGACTGCTGGCGCTGGTGGTCCTATTAGCCCGGCTCACCCATGGTATCCAGCTATCGGCACTCCAGTCACGCTTACTCTCGACTGCACCGACGGTGTTAATAGTGCTTCTGACCTTGTGGTTATTGACGTTTCCGTGACTCCGGTGACTGTGACCGCGGATATTAAGATCAACAATTCTGACGGTCCGGTTGTTATCCCGAATGGTGATTCCTGGACCTATTCTTGGAGTTCGACCAATGCCACCGCCTGCACCCTCACGTCTCCGACTGGGGATTCTGGTGTGACGATAGTTGGTAACGGCGGCCCGATTACTCCGGGTCACCCATGGTATCCAGCTTTAGGTTCTTCGACGACGCTTACTATTAACTGCACGAACGGCGGCTCGAGTGCTACTGATTCCGCGGTTATTAGTGTGACGACTACCCCTCCGCCTCCTCCTGGCGGCTGTCCCGTCAGTCTTTCCATCACAAGTGAAGGCAGCGCGAGTGTGCGCCTCAACAATGCCTTCTCGTATACCGTTACGTCTTTGGTGACGGGCTCTGTGGCGACGACCACGTACACCATGTCTGGTACGCTCCCAGCCGGGCTCTCCTTTAATGCTTCCACTGGCACTATTTCCGGTACTCCGACTGAAAAGGGCACCTTTACTGTCACCTTTAATGCCACCAATGACTGCGCCAATGCCTCGAAGACTCTCACTATTTCTGTCACAACTGGTGGCGGAGGGGGTGGGGGTGGCGGCGGGCATCATTCGGCCCCTGAAATCCCTTCACTCGAAGGTTTTTGCCCATACCTCACAAGTTACCTACGTTATGGCGTGGCCAATGATCCGATGCAGGTTATTAAACTCCAGGCTTTCCTGAAGGTCTTCGAACACTTTGATTATGTGTCCATTAACGGTGTCTTTGATGAAGCAACGCTCCAGGCTGTAAAGGCCTTCCAGGCTCGTTATGCAAGCGAAATCCTCACTCCGTGGGGTATTAGTGAGCCAACAGGCTATGTATATACGTTGACGTTAGCCAAGATCAACCAAATCCTCTGCGGTAGCCCAATGCCAACCGTTCATATCACCCCTCACGCCACTATCAGCAAGGAAGGTGGCTCTAAAGAAGGTGGCCATGGCTTGCAGAACAGTGTGCCAACTGTGGGCAACAACGTTTCTCAAGGACAAAAAGTCGAGAAAGAAGGCTTCTGGAGCCACATGGCTGCTGCGCTCTTCAGCTTCCCAGACAGCGCTGTCGGATTCTTACAGACACTCTATGAACTCCTACTCATTGCGATTGTCCTTTATATCCTCGGCAGCATCTTCGAATCTGTCCTTTATAAGGATGTCCCTGAGAATGTCTCTAATAGATACAAAGCTAAGTGGACGGCTATTATCCTGGGCCTCGTTATCGCTCTCTTCGGAGCCTACTTTGCCGGCGCTTGGACGCTTCTCTTCCCACTCCTCATTGGCCTTATCGCCGTAGGCATCTATCTCCTTGTTGTCGCTCGCAAGAGAAAGCAGCTTCTCCCAGTGATTATCCTCAAAGAAGAGAAGATCGAAGAGACAAAGGTGGAAGTGCTCTAATCTAAAACGCTTTCTCTAAAGCGAGAGGTTGCCCATTGCCTGTAAGGCTTCAGTTCCTGAGAGAAGTTCTGGTCGAGTGATGGCTCGAATGTACCCGGCGATCCCGATCATGACGGCGTTGTCTGTCGTGAGGTCCTGAGGGGGGAAGAGGAGAGTGAGGTCGGGGAAGGTTTCTATGAGGTTTCCAAGATGGTTCCGGATGTTTGTATTGGCCGCGACGCCGCCTGCGACGATGAGGGTCTTTGTTTCAGGACGCTCGTCTAGAGCTTCACGAGTTTTTGCCACGAGGACATCCGTTACTGAATCCTCAAAGGCGCGTGCAAGGTCTTCTTTAAAGGCTTCATCATCCCTTTTCTCATCTCTTATTTTGTATAAAACGGCCGTCTTGAGGCCTGAAAAGGAGAAATTGAGGTTCTGAGAATGGAGCATCGGGCGCGGCAGGAGGAAGGCTGGATCCGGCTTCTCGAGGCGATTTTTCTCTGCGAGCGCCGAGACGCGCGGACCTCCAGGGTACGGCACTCCAATCATGCGCGCTACTTTGTCGAAGGCTTCCCCGGCGGCGTCATCGAGCGTTTTGCCGATGACATTAAAGGTGTGGAAGTCGGAGATCTCTACGAGCTCGGTGTGGCCTCCAGAGATGAGGAGGGCGAGGGCGGGAAGGGTTAACTCTTGGTCGGTTTTGAGCCCGGGTAATACAGAGAAAATATGGCCCTCCATGTGGTTTACGGGCATGATTGGCTTCTCCCATTTCTCGCTTAATTCCTTGGCGAAGGTGATGCCGGTCCAGAGTGCTGGTTCGAGCCCAGGGCCGGTTGTCACCGCGATGCAGTCGAGGCGCGGTTTCTCTTCGTCCTCGCCCGCTTCGAGGAGAGTTTTCTGAAGCAAAATAGGGAGATTCTTCATATGTTCGCGCTTGGCAAGCATGGGGAAGACACCTCCAAATTCTTCATGGAGTTTGACCTGCGAGTGAAGGCTGTTCCCGAGGATCTTCACCTCTGGGTTCCCGAGTGGCCCCGAGACTTCGAGGAGCGCAATGGCCGTCTCGTCGCAGCTTGTTTCAATAGAGAGAATGCGCATATCAGTAGAAGCATTATAGCTGGCCTCACCCTATTTTTCGAGGTGGCAGTGATGGCTATTGACTTTATATTAAAACAATGATAAGGTCTCACGCGGAATATCTAGTACAAGAACTTTCACACATGGCCACAAGGCCGGGAGAGAAGCATGTCCGCATTGCTAGAGCTGATGAAGAAGAACGTTCTGAACTTCGTGGGGCGCGTTACGACGATCGCCGAACTCGAGAAGCATGTCTCGGTCGAGGTTCTCGTCAACGCAACGTCGCCCTCGAAGAAAGAAGAAGAGTCGCTGTCGCTGAAGCCGCGAGGCCGGCGTCTTTCCAGGAAGAAGGTTGCCATGACGGCCGAAATCAACAAGGCAATCATGGAAGCCGTTGGTGATGCCAAGCCTGGCACCAAGGAGTATCAGAAGGCCTTCAAGTCTGTCCGGCGGCTCTATCCCGGGCTCAGGCCGCGTCAGTTCGGTGGCTGTGTCGTGATGATGCGGCGCACGCCGGAGGCACGCAAGGAGCTCACGTCGAAAGCAATCTCGAGCAAGAAGGCGAAGAAGGCCGCGAAGCCGAAGCGCGCCAAGAGGACCAAGGTTCGGAGCCAGAAAAGCGGCAACGGCGCCAGTGCAACCTTGACCGTCGGCTGAACAAAGAGCCCTAAGGAGTAACTTCCTTAGGGCTTGACTTTTATAAAAAATGTTATTATAATTCCGCCCAGAAAGAGATCTTTAACAATTGTTACCTGAGGAGGTTTTCGTTGACAAAGAAGAACGTGTTACCAGAAATTCTGTTGTTGCAGAAATTTGCAGCAGCACAATGGCCCCGAGCTGGTTCCAGAGAATCTGCGGAGGCTAAAGTGCCTCTTTCCAAGTTTCTCCGCAATGATCCAAGCTCAATTCAGCGCTGGCTCGTGATGAGCGCGCGCCCTCTTGGACTTCAGATCATTAAGCTAAGAGTCTTTCTTGAGGCCGTCGGCTATACGGTGCCTGCGTTGAAGAAGATGAAGCATGTGAAGCCGGCCGCCTACAAGCTCGCCGAACTTCTCGCGTTTGACATCATCTCGGCAGAAGACGCGCGACAGATGTTTGGCTTGAATCAAGCTAATCGCGTTTTTGCGATTGCACAATCAGGTCAGTTTCTGATTGAAGAGCGCGTCAAGCAAATTAACGCGCTCTATGAAGCCAATCGTGAATTCGTGGCTGAAAAACGCGCTCTCCTGCCCGTACCATCAAGAACCAGTTCTTCTCAGAGAATTCCGAGCAGAACAGAGGCTGATATAGCTGAGATGTTCGATGACACACCCTCTGAGACTTCAAAAGTTTCAGCGGGAGTCGTTTTGGCGGGGGAAGTGCTTTTGAGAACAGCGGCGTATCAAGCGCTGACTCTCATCCCCTTTGTCGAGCTCTTGGCATCTGAAGCGTGTACCGCGGAAGATCGCAAGGAGTTTCGACTGACGGTGGAAGGCAAGAACGTCATTCGCTTGTCTGAAGCCCTCAACAAGCTTGTTAGCGAGAGTGCTCGTAAAGAGATTCTCGCCATTCAGAGTGGAGGTTAGGTGATGAGTTCCGCGCAACATCAAGGGGGAGAAAGCAAGATTGGCTTCTCTCCGGTCGTGATCCTGCATCTTGCGAATACCTATCGTCTTTTGCTCAAGGTGATCTTTGAGATGGTGCAAAATGCCATCGACAAGAACGCGAAGCACATCTGGATTAGTGTCAACCAGAAATCAGAAGTCATCTCGGTTTCTGACGACGGCGACGGTACGACTCCAGAGTTCTTCAGCAAGGCGATAGGTGAGATTGGCCAAACGATGAAGACGAATCGTTCGGACCTCGGTCGGTTCGGTCTCGGCCTCATTTCTCCTGTCGACAAGTGCAAGAAATACACGTTCACCTCGACACCACGAGGGAAGAACGCGTATCACATGTGGACCTTCGAACAAGAAGTCATTCGCAAGGAAGGGCCCACAGCAATTCCCTTTGTCGCTCGCCCCGATCTGGTGTTCGGCGAATACGCCGGCACACAGAAAGGCGTCGGCAAGGTGATGGGTGTCCAGTGGCGTACTCAGGCAAGACTTGAGCACATCACGGTGCATCGCCTCATGTCGGAAATGACGCCAGAAAACCTCTGCGCCGGCATTCTCGACAACTACAACGAAGCACTGAAGCGGAAGGGCGTCACCGTCCTTGTCACATACACTGACGAGAATGGGGTGCGCTCGGCTCACGAAGTGCGGGCGAAGGAGTACGAAGGCGTGCCGCTCCCTTTTTATCGGATTACGAACCGAGAAGTGGGCGATACGGGTTTCCGTATTTTTCTCGCCGCCAACAACGGCAAGAAGAATCGAGGCAAGATTGTCGTCGGGGAAGACGGGAACGACTTCCGAGTTTCTCTCGACACATTCTCCAAAGCGCTTCCCGCCGGCCTCAGGCTCTCTGATGACGTGAAGGAAGCGCTCACCTCGGGGGTCTTCGAAGGCGAGATTCTTTCATCTCGGTGCCGCTGGCATCCTGATCGGAAGTGTTTCGAAGTCAACGACGCCCTGGTCGGTTTCTGCACGGCCATCGAAAGATGGTACGCAGAGATTGGCAGCAATCACTACATGCAGGCGAGCGAAGGTGAGCGAGACGAGAAGTTGCGCGAAAGCGCGCAGCGCATGCTGGAAAAGCTTTCCCGGGCGATTCAGACCGATTACGGTTCGTCCTTCGGGAAGCTCCTTCAGTCTCTTACCTTCGGCGGGGTTCATCGGAAGGCTCGCGAGGTGGTCGAAAAGGATCCTGACGCCATCGAGCCAACACCTCGACCGTCAGGTCCAAGAGCTCCTGCCACGCCGCGTCTGAAAGGAGAGGGTGATGAACCGTCCAAGAAAGGTAAGTCGGGCGGTATCCAGCTCTTTCTGCAACCCCTGATCAAGAACTCCGCTTTGTATGAGGTTGATGCCCAGAAAGGGTGCATCATCATCAACACCCGCCACCAGTTGTGGCAGGACTGCGAAGATCATGGTCAGCGAACCATGGAACGTTACCAGGAATGGCTTCTCATCGAAGCGATTCCGGCAATCTCCATGGGGGATGACAAGAACTGGCATGAGAATGCTCATATGATGACGGAGTCGAAGGCTCCGCTCATGGTTTGGTTCTTCAAAGATGGTGACAAGGTCGGTCGCGAGTTGGCGAAAGCTGACCGCGTGACGGCTCGAACCAAGAGCGTCGTCATCAAGAAGAGGTAGTACGTAATCTGCTCGCGCGGGCAACCCGCGCAAAGGGTAACACCCGTTACCCACCCAAGAACCCCTTAAGCAAGGGTTCTTTTTATACATTGAAATTGGCGGAAGAGGAGAGATTCGAACTCTCGAGGCCCTTTCGAGCCTGCCGGTTTTCGAAACCGGTGCTTTCGACCACTCAGCCACTCTTCCTTGGGTCGCGTAACTGGGGAACTATAGCATTTTTGAGTAAAAATGGTAAGATATCTCACGTTTAGCGGCCCTATCGTCTATCGGTTAGGACGAAAGCTTTTCAAGCTTTAAAGCCGGGTTCGACTCCCGGTAGGGTCACACTATTGACTTTTTATAATTTAACTGATACAATAAACAACGGAGGTTTTGAGATGCCGATGAACGTTAGTAAGGCGAATTCGCTCCGACAGTGGGCGATATGGAAAGCTTCGGGGGCTGTCGCGGAATACGGACAGCGACCTCGAAAGGTGGCACCGTCTCGCATGGAGCGAGTCTACCAGGCGGAAGCCTACCGATATGGAGCCATGGGTTCCCTCGGTGACGCTTCGTACATGCTGCTTCGTCAGCACCAGTTTCCGGATATGTTTGATGCCTCGCTGGACCAAATGACGGGCTGGGACCACGACCGCATCATGCAACAGCAGTACGAGCACGGCACACGGTGCTTCAAAGAGCACATCGGTACCGGCGAAATGGGCCTCGAGTACTGGCTCAAGAAGAAAGAGGCCACCCCCGAAGCCGTCATCGCCTTTCTCGTCGATATCCTGAAGGCCGACCGGAACATCAAGTGGACGGGATTCAGGATCGTCGGGAGCGTGCATCGCGGGAACGGCTACCCAGTCTGGACTCTCCAGCTGTTCGCCAAGCATCCGGAAAGCGCCACCGTGGTCTACAATACGGAGAATGCGCCGAACCTCATTCGCGGCTCCCGCTATGCGCAGCGTGAAATGGGCGGAAAGCCGAACTGGACCTTCGACGAGTTCGGTGTCTCTCACTGATCATTCGGTCGTCTCGCATCACCAAGAGTCTCGCACTCGTACGGTGGGTGCGAGACTTTTGTTTTATACAGAGGCTAACTCCCTTCCAAACTGATGCCAAAAGCTCATCTCCTTGATAAGTTGGTTCCAATCAGCTCTAATTAGGGTCACACATTTTAAGAATGAGTATAAAAATTTGCCCATTCGGTTTAGTAGAAACGCATAGAAATGATATTGAAAGACTTCTCTTCCGTCTTTAGATTAGAATTGCCGCGATAAGCTTTATAAAACCGTTTCTCCTTGTTTTCTGACGGACTGAGCAAAGAGGCTGCCGCCGATAATGACGGCGATGAGGCCTGCGATCGGGAGAGCGAAGCCGATAAGGAAGGATTGGCTACCCGGTGTGAGGATTGAGCCAATGAAGACAAATACCGCCGAACCCGTAGACACGATAGGGACCATGATGCTGATGAAATGGATGTAGCGGAGCCTCGTAAGGCCGGCCGCGTAGCAGAGGAACTCAGGCATGGCAAACATGGTCAGGCAGGCTTGGAAGAAGCCTTTCGGAGTACCGATGTGGCGCACAACCTTGGCCAAGAGCCCTTGCTCCTTCTGAGAGATAAATCGATCCACCAACTTTTGTCCGAAGATGCGGCTCAAGAAAAAGTTTGTCGTGTATCCGATAGTGTCTCCGATAAGGACGTAGAGGAGGCCGGGCCAGAAGCCGAAGATGAGACCGACCAAGGGGTAGAGCGGGGAGCCTGAGAGTGGAGCGATCACGATGGTCGAGATCTTGAGGCCGATAAAGAGCAACGGTCCCCAGACACCTGCGTGCGCGACCCACTCTGAGACTGCGCTGAGGTCGATGAAGCGCGAGAGAGCGAAGATGATAAGGAGAGTGGCGCCGAGGCCCCAGAGGTTGAGTTCGGCACCCGGTTTCGGGGCCAGTGGAGTATCCATGTAGAACAGTTTAGCAGCTTTTGCTATGATGGTGTTCGTTCGCAATGCGCGGTTAGCTCAGTTGGTAGAGCATCCCCTTGACGTGGGGAGGGTCAGAGGTTCGAGTCCTCTATCGCGCACAGCAAGCAAGGCCGCCTTCAGGCGGTTTTTTGCTTGCTGCACGAGAGGACGAGAAAGACGGAGGCCGACGGGCCGAGTCGGGGTCGCGCAAAAATTCTCCAGAATTTTATGCGTGACCGAGTCCTCTATCGCGCACCGTTTGTGTCCTCGCCCGTACCTTTTGTAAGCCCGACGGGGGAGGCACGTCTTTATAGTCAGAGCTCTTTACAGAGGCAAATCTTTGTGATAGAGTAATGAAAGAAGTGTTTTAAGTTCGCTCACTCTGTTGACCTGGAGGGTCAAAATGAAAAAACGCGTGTTGAAGGTCTTTGCGGCAATCATTGTCTGGTCCTTGGTGGCTCCCGCGCCGCTCTGGGCTCAAGTGGTACCTGCCGCGGTGCCGCCGGCCAAGTGGCGTCCGTTTGCGAAGAAGATGTTCGCGAGCAAGGACGAATACATCAAGGCTGTTCGTGAGTGTGACAAGAGTAAGCTCTATGTCGCATGCGATTCGCTCGTCATTCGAGCGAGCGAGCTCTTCAAGCTGAAGATCGACGTCGCTGGTGTGAACCAGGATGCCGGCAAGCTCAAGCGCGCTCTCGGACAAGTTGCGGAGTACATGGAAGGTCTCGTGCAGCGGGACTGCTCCCAGGTCCGCGAAGCAACTCTCGATGCGGCTGAGCCGAACGGGCTCATCATCGTGGGGGCTGTCACCAGGAAGCTTCACCCCAAAGAGCAGTGCCTCGTTGACACGAACCGTGGAGACTGGGCAATGTCGCTCATGTGTGGCAACTTCATCGTCGGTTATGGTGGTGTCTACCCGACAGACGTCGTGGAGATCGACAAGAAGTCTCTCACTGAGTCGATGAAGGCTCAGGCCAAACGCGATGCCGAACTGGCCAAGCTCGAAGAGAAGAACCGCAAAGAGGCTGAACGTCTCGAGCGGGAGCGGGCCAGGATCACGGGTGGCGCCAGAGGCTTCTGGACACCCAAGAAGGTCGTTGGAGGGCTGGTGGGGGCCGCCATTATCACAGGGATTGTGGCGGCGGCATTCAGCAACGAGAACACGGCGAAGGCTGTTGCTTGCGCGGGGGTGAACAGTTCCGCGTGCAGGTTCTAGTTCGTTCGTTTCAATACAAAGCGGCAGTCCCATTTCTGGGACTGCCGCTTATTTGTATGTTAAGACACGTGTCGTTTACGCCCGGAGATGCATGTAGATGTCTTCCAAGGCTTTCACCGCGTCGCCAGCGGCAATGTTGTTCTGGTGAAAGAGGGCGTCGGTCGAGTCACCAGCGGCCCAGACACCCTCGACGCTCGTGCGCTGAGTGCGAGGGTCGGTGATGATCTGCTTCACGGGGTTGAGTTCGACCAAGCCCTCGACAAACCACGTCGTCGGCAGAAGGCCGATCTCGACGAAGACACCGGAAGCTGGGAGTTCGTGAGAAGCACCAGCTTCATCCTGGTACACGACGGCCTTCACGAACTTCTCACCCTTAATCTCCGTTGGCGTGACGTGCGGGATGCCCTTCATATTTGGATGAGCGAGGACCTTCTCGACGGTGGTCGCGTCCGCGCGGTAAGCACCGTGGGTAAGGAGGGTTACTGACTTACAGTAAGCGAGGAGTTGAGCGGCGCTCTCGAAGCCTGCGTTCCCACCACCAATGACGACAACATCCTGACCGGCAAAGAGTGGCCCGTCGCAAGAGGCGCAGTAGGTAATACCCTTGTTCTCGTACTCCTTGGCACCAGGAATGTCGAGCTTGCGGCGAGTGGAGCCGGTGGCGACGAGGACGGTCTTTGCGGTGTAGGTATGTTCTCCGGCTTTCAATTCGAAGCCACCTTCGATCTTTGTTACTTTCTCCACTTTTT
Organism: uncultured Candidatus Saccharibacteria bacterium; assembly: GCA_964642835.1. Lineage (GTDB taxonomy): Bacteria > Patescibacteriota > Minisyncoccia > Phycocordibacterales > Zambryskibacteraceae > UBA5004. The sequence continues at coordinate 64,639 of CAZXQA010000001.1, forward strand.
CGCCAGCTTTAATGACGAAGTCAGGGGATTCGTAGCTTCGCACGTGAGCTTCCATCAATTTACCGAAGTCCGCTCCGGCAATTTTTGGCGTACCGATCCAGTTCTCGATGCCCATGGACTCGGTTGACTGGCCACCCCAACTTTCCGTAATCAAAACTGTTTTTAAACGTTTGCGAGCAGCATAAACGCCGGCGCTGACGCCGGCGGGTCCGCCGCCAATAATGGCTAATTCATACATGAACTTATTCTACTTCAACTTCGAGCGACGGAGAAATGCGGGGACAGCCGACCAATCATCATCATTATCTTCGACGGGAGCGGCAGCGGGAGTGCTGCGAGCAGGGTTCACCATCGGATTCGCCTTTGGCTCTTCCTTGGCTACCGGTTTCTCGGCGGGAGCGATGGTGTTGAAGATGCGGCCCTTGGAAACAGGCTGGGCGTCTTCGTTGGTGTTGCCGAAGTTCTGGAAGAGCGAGGTTGCCTTGGTGGAGGCACGCTGCTGCTGAGCTTCCGGGAAGCTCGAAGCGATGACGGTGATCTTCACTTCTCCTTTCTTCAACTTCTCGTCATGAATGGTACCGAAGATGATCTTCGCGTTCGGGTCTACTGACTCGGTAATTACCTTGGCGGCATCCTGGATCTCAAACATCGTGAGGTCGTCACCACCGGCGATAGAGAAGAGAACACCCTTGGCTCCGTTGATAGAGATGTCGAGGAGTGGGGAGGAGATGGCAAGGCGAGCGGCTTCAGCGGCGCGGTTCTCTCCGATGGCGGTGCCGATACCCATGAGGGCGGCGCCGGAGTCCTGGAGGATGGCACGTACGTCAGCGAAGTCGATGTTGATGATACCTGGCGTCGTAATAAGGTCAGAGATACCTTCCACGGCTTCCTTCAAGATGTTGTCGCAGATAGCGAAGGCGTTCTTCGCGGTAACGTTCTTCTCGACGGTCTGGAGGAGACGGTCGTTCGGGATAATGATGAGCGCGTCGACAGCGTTACGGAGTTCGTCGATGGCTGTTTCCGCGATTCTCATGCGGTGCTGGCCTTCGAAGAAGAACGGCTTCGTGACGACAGCGACAGTGAGGCAACCAGCTTCCTTGGCGGTCTTTGCGACAACCGGAGCGGCACCGGAACCCGTACCACCACCCATACCGGAGGTGATGAAGACCATGTCCGCGCCCTTAATAGCTTCCTGCACTTCTTCCTTCGTTTCTTCGACGGCGCGTTTGCCGATCTCTGGATTCATGCCGGCACCGAGACCTTTTGTGAGATTCTTGCCGATGTGGATCTTCTTCTTGGCGAGCGCGTGATGGAGGTCCTGAGCATCCGTGTTGACGGCGATGAAGTCGATCCCTCCGACTTTGGAGGCAATCATGTGATTCACCGTATTTTTGCCGGAACCACCGACACCGATGACCTTAATACGTGCGAACGATTCTACTTCTGGTTTGATTTGCGGCATTGTCTATCGGTTATTGGATGCGACTATCTTACCAGAGGAGGTTTAAAAGGAAAGTAATAGACACGAGGAGGAAAGCATTTCCTTATTTGGAGGGGGAACTTATGGCAAAAACTGCGAGAACCATTTGGAAATTTTGCGGAGAGCGCGGCCACCCGTTTCGGCGGAGATTGTCACCGTCTTGCGGCCGGCGAGACGCTCCTCGCCGCTTGAGTTGAAGCCCAACAGCGTAAGGCCGCAGGCGACGGTCCAGGCACCATCCTTGACCTTGCCCTTCTCGGCGGGCCCGAAGTGGATCTCCGCGATCTGAGCGGGCAGGGAGAGGCCTTCCTCAGCGAGGTGGCGGATGCCACTCATCTTGGAACTGCCTCCGGAGAGGATGATGCCGGCTGGCAGAAGCTTGTCGCGGCCGATGCCCTTCAAATGTTTCTCGATGAGTTCGAAGCAATCCAAGAAACGGGCGGAGATAATTTCTTCCAACTTTTTCTTCGAATAGGTCGAGCGGGAGAGACCGCCGAGCTTAATTGTCTCCGCCTCATCAAGAGACACTTTAAGCCCTAAGGCAATATCATTCGTCACGTCCATGCCGCCGACGGGGAAGATCTCGAGAGAGACGGGATTGTTGTTTTCAAAGGCGATGACGGAGAGGGTTTCGGCCCCAATGTCGGCAAGGAGACAGCCGACGCGGCGCTGCTTCTTCGAGACGGTGACGAAGCTCGCGGCCACGGGCGCTGCGACGACGTCGACCACTTCCACGTCCGCTTCCTCGACGGTCTTAATGAGGTCTTCGAGATGATGTTCGAGACAGGTGATGAAGAGCGCCTTCACCTCAAGCTTGTGGGCCTTAAGACCCGTCGGTTCGCCCCAGGAAATTTTGCCGTCGATCTTGTATTCAACAGGGATGGTGTTGATGATGCGTTTGTTAACGATAGAAGTGGTAGGAATGGACTGCTCTGCAGCCTCCAAGGCTGCAGAGAGGTCGCGGTCGGTGATCTCGAGGTCGGCGCGCGTGATGACGACGGAGCCCGTCGCGGAGAGGCTCCCGAGGCCAATGCCGCCGAAGGAGACGAAGGCGCGCTTCACCTTCACCCCAGCGGTCTTCTCAGCCTTGGCGATCGCAGCCTTAACGCTCTCAGCCGCTTCGTGGCGGTTCGTAATGAAGCCGCGTTCAACGCCTTTCGATTCGGCAGAACCGGTGCCAATAATCTTTGGCACAAAGTGGCCATTCTCAACCACACCCTCGGCCATGATGACCTTGGTTTCGAGCGTCCCTATATCAATACCAACGACGATTTGACGCGACATGAAGATTTGCTGTTTCAGCTTTCTCCATTGTAGCCCCGTGATCCATTCCTATCAAATGCAAACAACCGTGGATGAAAAGAAAAGCGACAAATTTTTTGAGCGGCATGTCGAATTCCGGAGCCATGTTCTCGGTGGTGGCGAGATCGATAAATATTTCTCCCGATGTTTCCGAAAGAGGGAAGGAGAGCACGTCGGTGGCCTTGTCGATACCACGATGCGTCGCGTTTAATTTCCGCGAGGTAGCGGGCGAAACGAAAACGAGCGAGAGTTCGTAGCTCTCGCCCAAGATTTCATCTTTAATTTTTTCAAACTGAATGCGGGGAGTCGGGCGGCGAGTCTTGTTGGAAATTGAGAGCATAGGCCCTGCCTGCCGGCAGGCAGGTTATTTGCGGCGGGCGAACTTAGAAACTTCAATGAGTTTGCCAGCCTTTACGAGTTCGGCGGTAGCCTCCTTCTTCTGGAGGAAGGCAACGGTCTTTGCTTTGCGGGTGTTAGCGGAAGGAGTGCGCTCGTGATAGCGCTTGGAACGGACGCGAGGGAGAATGCCGGCGGCCTGTACACGCTTCGTAAAGCGGCGCAAAACGCTCAAGTTGTTCTCATTTGGGTTCTTGGTGACCTCAATGTTGACTGATGCTGACATATTTGTTGTGGGAGTACTTTAACACAAGGGCCCTTTCAAGGCAATAGAAAACGGGTGAACTCAGTATGTTGAGCTCACCCGCTGCGGTCTCATTTCTAGTCCCCGTCTGCGAAGTCGAAATCGTCTGCGAAGTCGAAATCGTGCAGAGTATCGTCTTCAGCATCTGCCAGTTCTTCCTCTGCCTCTAGCATGAGTTCGAAGAGTTCATCAGTGCTCATGTCGCAGAGGCGCCTCGTTGCTCGCGGGTCCGAGTCCGGCAGAAGGTAGTAGAAGTAACTCTTTTCCCACTCCTTCGGCTCGATGAGATCGAGGTATTCCCAGAGCGCTTGCCGAGCCACAATATCTTCGAGTGCGCGCTGTGTGCGCGTGTTGAAGTGGAAGACTCGGTAGCCGAATGGGGGGTGAGTGTAGCGCTCCCAGTTCAGGCCCAAGTTGAGATCGAATTCTTTGGAGCCGTTTCTGGTTTTCCAGTACCAGTAGATTGGTTTCCAATACCAATCTGCTTGAGTGAGTCCAACGCCCTTTGCTCTTCGTGGTTGGCCACAGAGGCACACGTACTCAAGCGAGAGCGCGCCGCCTTCCATGTTCATGTTCACCATGACCTTAATGTATGTCTGTCCGCCGATGATCTGGTCCATCCGAGTGATGGGGCGAATTCTTTTCACGTTACCTCCTGTTTGAGTAGGGAATGTCCCCGAAAGGACGAAGTTGTACTTACTCTCTACATGATACACCCAAATAGCCTATTTGTCAAGTATCTTATGTAAACCTGGAAAACACTTAGAGTTTTATATTGCGAAGGTAATTCGGGAGCATTTCCATAGGAATGGTGTCCTGGGCACGGGTTTGGACATTGCGGATGGTGGCGGTACCGTCGAGGGCCTCCTTGTGGCCGATGATGATGAGATACGGTACACGATATTCCTCGGCACCCTTGAGCTGAACGTCGAGCTTGTCCTTGCCAATGAAGTGGTGGACGGGGATCTTCTCGCGGCGGAGCATCTCGATGAGGTTTAAGGTCTTCATCTTGGCTTCGCGGCCGAGCTGCACGAGATAGAAGCGAGCCTTGGGTAAGTCTTTATATATCTTCTTCGCGCCCTCCTTCTTGTCCTGATTGAAAATATTTAACCCCGCCATCGGCACTTCCTTGCGCAGACCCATCTTCTTCCCTAGACGGGAGTAGCGATAGCCTAAGGCGAGGAAGGGATTCTTCGCTCCCGTTTCTATGTCACCTTGCCCGCGACGAATGCCGAAGACGGTGTGCGAGGCATGGTTCTTCTCGGCGATGAGCGAGTTGTCGAGACCGAACTCAACACCCAAGGACTCGACGAACTCGAGCACCTCCTTGAAGTGAGCGCGCGCGGCACTCGTGAGGAAGTTGATGGAGGAAGGGGCGGCGGCGGCGAGCTCGCGCATGGCTTCTTCTTCGTGTCGGAAGAGGTTGAAGATGTCCTTCTTGAGACTCTCGCGAAGGTCCTCTGGGAGACCGGTGCCAGACTTCCTTACGAAGTTGCCCAGCTCACGCTCATAGGAAGCGAGAGAGTCCTTGTCCCCGATGCAGTTGAGATCGACGCGCATGTTCTCGAGACCTTCCTCGGCGAGGATGGAGAGACCGGCGCGAATGAGGGCCGCTTCCGCAATGCCCGTCGGCGCGCCGATGTAGTGGAGGCTGTATCCGCCTGGGGTTACGAGACCACTCGCGCGCTTCTTGGGAGTGGATTTGCGATAAATGAGCGCGAGCGGATGGGGGAGATCGGCGAAGTTCTCTTCTATATAGGTGCGAATGAGGGCGGCCTTCTCGACGGCGTCGTAGTGCGGCAGCTCGGCGCAGAAGTCGGCCGCGGCGAAGTCGGCTTCAGTCAAGCGCGGCGCGGCAATGGGCGTGAAGCCGAAGTAGCTCGCGGTGATGAGAGGCTTATCGAATTCGGTGTTCTGCCAGGTGGGTCGCGACGCTGCCTTATTCATATTGTGGGTCTCGGTTAGTTGCTCTGGTAGGTCGGATGGTTGCCCGGGAAGAAGCCGAATGGAAGGGCGCGGAGGAATGGTCGCCCGACAATATCACTCGTTGGCACTGGTCCCCAGAGGCGCGAGTCGGCACTCTGCGCGCGGTTGTCACCCATGACGAAGTACTCGCCCTGGCCCAAGGTATACGAGAGCGTGTCGGCCTTCGTCCATTCGACATATGGCTCATCCAGTACCAAGCCCTCTGGGTATTGCGAAGAGGTAATTGTTACGCGGCCTTCCTTAATGGAAACGATTTCGCCTGGCAAGCCGATAATGCGCTTGATAAACGACTTCGAGGGGTCCTTCGGGTACTTAAAGACAAGCACCGAGCCGCGCTCTGGGGTCTCGAAGCGGTACGAGAGCTCGTCGACAATGAGGTAGTCGCCGTCTTTGAAGGTGGGATACATCGACGCGCCCTCAACGACGAATGGCTGAGCGATCCAGAGACGGAATGGCACGACGATGACGATCGAGAGAACGGCCAGTTTGAGAAGTTCCTTCCAATCCCAGAAGCTCTTTGGCGTCACGATCTGGTTTTTGGAATTTTTTTCCATACGAATTACAGAGATTGTATTATTTAAGTTCGTTTGACACAATAGCTGCATGTATATCGTCGTTGGTTTGGGCAATCCTGGGAGCGAATATGAGAAGACTCGGCACAATACGGGTCGTCTTGCGAGTGAAGTTGTCGCGGAAAAGGTGGAGAAGGTCAAGGTGCTCGTCCCCGATACCTTCATGAATAAGACCGGCAGCGCAGTGATGAAAGTCGTCAAGAGTAAAAAGGCGGCCGAGAAATTAATTGTAATCTATGACGATCTCGATCTGCCCCTCGGAACGATGAAAGTCTCCTTTGATCGCGGCTCAGGCGGACACAATGGCTTGGAGTCCATCATCAAAGCGGTGAAGACGCGCGCTTTCACCCGCATTCGTGTCGGCATCGCGCCTGTGACACCCTCGGGCAAGATGAAGGGGCGTCCGGCTGGAGGCAAAGAGCTTGAGTCCTATATTCTCGGTGACTGGAAGCCGAAGGAAATGGAAATTTTAAAAAAGGTGTTCAAAAAAGTAGCCGAAGCCGTCGAAATTCTTAAAGAAGAGGGTCTCCAGAGCGCGATGACGAAGTGTAATTCATAAAGCATGGTTGATCGTATTAGAAACAACTTCTCCGGCGTTGTGGGTGCGTACGTTAAGTATCGTCGCGGTTATACGGCAGAGGTATACGAAGTGATGTATGCTTTTTGCCCTGACATAAACTCTCGCGTTCTGGATGTCGGTTGCGGTACGGGGATCGTGACCAACGAGCTGGCGGGTCATTATGCACATGTTACCGGCATTGATATTGCCGAGAAGATGCTTGAAGTAGCTCGTATCAATAAACTGGATAACGTTGATCTGCTCGCCGCTTCTGCAGAGAATCTTCCTTTCTTCGATGCTTCATTTGACTTAGTGACCGCTTCCGTCGCGTATCACTGGTTCAATTATGACAAGGCGGGGAAAGAAATTGTCCGGGTCCTTAAGCCGCAGGGTAAGTTATGCGTTATCTCGAAATATATTCCCGAAAGCTTGGCCGCCGGAGCTCCCGGATACTTGCCGCTTTTCGCCCTGGAGAATTTGGAGAAGTTTGTTCCCGAAGTGCCTCATACGAATAAAGAGAAGATCGGTGAGCCCATATTTACCCGGGTCGGTTTTACGCAGGTAAGCTCCCGTAAAGTGGAGATTGATGACGTCTATACCAAAGAAGAAATTCTTGGCTTCATCCAGTCTCACTCGACGTTTAACCTGTTAACCTCGGAGCAGCAGGAGGAATATAAAAAGCTCAATGAGAAGTCCGTCGACCAACATCTCGTCGACGGGAAATATACCATCAAAGCCTGCGTCGAAATGTGGTTGTGTAATAAATAAAACACGCCGCGAACTGTTCGTCAGTTCGCGGCGGGGAGGTCAGGAGTGGCCGAATGGCTTTGTTGATTTCGGCTCGTACCACTCATCGAGGTAGCTGTCGAAGTAATTATTGTGGGGGAACGGACGTTCTCGCAGATGCTGGTGATTGCGGACAAAGCAAAATGGAGTAAGGAACTTCATAAGCTTCTCGGCCTCACCATCCGTCTTGTTGAAGAAGAGTTGGGAAGGGAAGATCGAGACGAGTTCGGCATACCCATTCGTGTTGTCGTCCCTCACCGTGTAGAGCTGGATAGCACTTCCATTCAAGAGGTCATACTGATCCAGCTGAGCCGTTTCTCGGTACAAATCTCCGCTACGGCCGCCGCTCATTCGCCATTCGGATAATGACTTGTAGTAGGACTTCTCAAAGTATTCTCGTACCGCCTCGATTATGCCGGCCAGATCTTTTGAGACGCAGAGGTAAAAACCGCCTGAGGTCAGAATCATAAAGCTCCTTTTGGGAAGGCAAGAATGACTTATGTCTGAAAACATATTACGTATCTCCTTTGAAATAGCAAAATCCGCCCCGAAGGGCGGATTTTGCGTACAAAGCGTTTGAGAATTACTTCGCGATGTAGCTCAAGGCCATCTTCTGCTCCTTCGGATCGAAGAGGGTGATCTTGAAGTTGTAGACCTTACCCATTTCAAGCGTGGAGCGGAGCTTTTCCTCCGAACCGAACTCAGAAATGTGAACCAAGCCCGCGACACCTTCCTCAATCGAGGCCAAGGCACCGTGCTTGTTGAACTTAATGATAACGCCGGAGACAGTGTCGTCCTTCTTGTACTTCTTCTCCGCTTCGCGCCATGGGTTCTCCTTCAAGGCCTTGATCGAGAGGGAAATCTTGCCCTCCTTGATCTCGATAACCTTCACGCGGACCTTCTCACCAATCTTGAACATGGTCTTTGGATTCTCGACGAGACCCCAATCGATTTCGGAGATGTGCACGAGGCCTTCGAGACCTTCTTCAAGCTTCACGAAGACACCGAAGTCGACGAGACCCGTCACTTCACCTGCTACTTCGTCGCCCAAAGCGTACTTCGAGAGCGTCGTTTCCTTGTCCTTAGTCTCAGGAGACTTCTCGGAGAAGATGAGCTTGCCCTCCTTCGGGTTCGCGCCGATCATCGTCACGAGGAGACGTTCACCCACGAGCTTCCTCAATTCATCGAGGATCTTGTCCTTGTCACCGTCCGCGATGCGCGGATAGTGCTCAGGCTTCAACTGAGAAGCGGGGAGGAAGCCAGTAATGCCCTGCCAGTTGATGATCAGACCACCCTTGTTGGCATCCATGACTGGGAGATCGAAGGCGCGCTTCTCCTTGATAGCATCCTCAGCTTCCGACCAGATAATGGCCTGACGAGCTTCCTTAAGAGAGATCTCGATGTAGCCTTCCTTGCCACCGAAGTCGACGACCTTGCCGTTCACTGTGTCGCCTACGTTAATGCGCTTGATAATGTCGCGCGCGTTCTGGAATTCCTTGCCGTAAATGATACCGGTACCGAACGGAGGGAGGTCAATGTAAACCGCGCCCTTGTCGATCGAGATTACCGGACCCTCGACCATGTCGTCGATCGCTGGGGGAACAGGGAGCGTCTCGAGGTACGAGTTAACAGCCTCGGCGGCGGCGTCGAGGACCTTTTCTTTCTTTACCTTAGGAGCTTTCTCCTTCTTTACCGCTTCCTTCTTGGGAGCTTTAACAGTCTCAACGACCGCGTCCGAAGCTTCTGCTTCAGTTTTCTTCTTTCTGCCGAACAATGCCATATATAGTGTGTGCCGTTGCCGGTCCTCGTGGGTCATCAGTGGTTGCCAGACCGCGAGGGATAACGGAAACGGGGGTTAATAAGGAACGGGGCCATAGTAACATATTTTGAGCATAAGAAAAGGGCAGACCGTGGAGGTCTGCCCTTGTGTTGTGTTCATCTTCCGTCTTACTGAATGGCTTCCTTCGGTGCGCAGAGTTGGCCAACGAAGTCATGCATGAAGGCAAGTGCGCCCTGCGTGTCACCATTGCTTCGGAGACGTGTCAGCGCTTCTTCAGTCTTGCGGCGCGTGTCGCTGTTGAGAAACTGATTGAGACCGCTGTGACTCATCACGACGTAGGCCCAAGTCGAGGGCGCGTCGTAGCTCTCAGCTTTCTTGTTGATGAGCTCGGAAATGATCTTGAGAATCTCAGTCGACTTCGGCTCGAACTGCTCAGGCGTCACACTGAGCTCGGCACCCTTGATGTCAAGAATGGTCGCGAGCTGGTGACCTTTTGCGATGAAGGCGAGCATCCGCTTCATCTCGTCGACTTGTGTTTCGAGTTGGCGCTTGTGCTGCAGGAACTGCGTGATGCAGTAGACCATGCCGAGCAATCCTACTGTGAAGATCACCGTGAGAACGACGATTGCAATGCTGTTCATGTCACTATCCTTGTGGAAGAGCAAAGAAAGAATAGAAAGCGGAATTGCCTCCCATCCCTTCCTCACGTCTTTTTATATCCTATCATATATTAATCTTTTTGTCAAGCATGATATTTGAGGGCTAATTTGCTATACTTCGGGGTACATATGATTATCACGCACCAGGGTGGAGGGAGCTTGAAGATTTCTCATGGCGACTTGTCGCTCGCCGTTAACCCTCCGGCCAAAACGAGCGCCGACGTGACCCTCTTCTCGACGCTCCGCGCCGAAACAGCCGAGAAATCAGGCTTCGTCATCGACGGCCCCGGTGAGTACGAAGTGAAAGATATCTTCATCAAGGGCTTCCTCTCCGAGGGCAAAGATGTCTACAACACCATTTACCTCATCACCTTCGAAGGGATGAAGCTCTGCATCCTCGGTGCCTTGGCGAACCCAGAACTCAAGTCGGAACTTATCGAATCTCTCGAGGATATCGATATCCTTTTCGTGCCAGCTGGAGGCGCTGCCGTTCTCGAACCAGCTGCCGCTTACAAGCTTGCCGTTTCTCTTGAGCCTTCGGTTATTATCCCAACTCACACCGACAAGACCTCTCTCTCGCAGTTCTTGAAGGAAGGAGGCCAAGCCACTGTTGCCGCGATTGAGAAGTATGTCGTGAAGAAAAAGGATCTCGAAGGCAAGGAGGGCGAAGTCGTAGTGTTGAAAGAAGAGTAACCAATACATTATGAGAACATATCTCTCCACTCTCCGTCAGCGGCCCGAACATCATCAGAAGAATTTCTCGATGGCGGTTTCCGGCGCGGTGACGCTCGTGATCTTCGCGGGCTGGCTCATGGTGAGGACGCATGGCAGTGAAGTGGTGGCCGAGAATCCGACCGGCACCCGCACTCTCGCCGCGGTGAACGAAGTGGGACCGCTCGAATCTCTCGGTGACTCCTTCACCTCCGCGTGGAACTCGCTCAAGGCTGGTTGGGGGACGCTCACCGAGAGCATAGGGGAAATTGACGTCCGTTCGGGTTATGATGAACTCCGCGAGGAGTCGAGTGTCAGCACGTATGGCAACTAACGAAGAAACAAACATTCCAAACGCCGGCGACCGCATTGTCGCTCGCCAGATCACGGCCGAGATGAAGGACTCCTTCATCGACTACGCGATGTCGGTTATTACCGACCGCGCTCTTCCTGACGTCCGCGACGGCTTGAAGCCGGTGCACCGCCGCATTCTGTTCTCCATGCATGAGAAGGGCCTCACCGCTTCCGCGAAGACTCGTAAGTCCGCAACGGTGGTGGGAGACGTGATCGGTTCGTATCACCCGCACGGCGACGTCGCCGTCTATGACGCCATGGTTCGCTTGGCACAGGACTTCGCCATGCGCTATCCGCTCGTCATTGGCCAAGGTAACTTCGGTTCGATCGACGGCGACGGCGCGGCCGCTTACCGCTATACCGAGGCGAAGATGAGTAAGCTCGCGAGCGAAATGCTTCGCGACATCGACAAGGAGACCGTCGACTTCCGTCCGAACTACGACGGAACCAAGGAGGAGCCGGTGGTCTTGCCAGCGGCCGCGCCGAACCTCCTTCTGAACGGTCAGCTAGGTATCGCCGTCGGTATGGCGACGAACATTCCGCCGCACAACTTGAACGAAGTCGTCGACGCGACGATCATGCTCGTGAACGACCCGGAGGCTACGACCGAGGATCTCCTTGAGTTCGTGAAGGGCCCTGACTTCCCAACGGGGGGCGTCATTTTCAATGAAAAAGATATTCATCAGGCGTATGCCACCGGTCGTGGTCCTGTCGTAACGCGCGGCGTCGCCGAGATCACCGAGAACAAGAAGGGCGATTTCCAAATCATCATTTCCGAAATTCCGTATCGCGTGAACAAGGCTGACCTCATCGAGAAGATCGCCGAACTTCACCGCGAGAAGAAAATCGAAGGCATCAAGGGTTTGCGCGACGAATCGACGAAGGATATCCGCATCGCCATTGATTTGAAGCAGGGCAGTCAACCGCAGAAGGTGTTGAACTCTCTCTATAAGCACACCCAACTCGAGGACACCTTCCACTTGAACCTCGTGGCGCTCGTCGACGGCGTGCCGCAAACACTCTCACTCAAGGCCATTCTCGAAGAATTCATCAAGCATCGCAAAGACGTCGTGAAGCGCCGCGCCACCTACGATCTGCGCATCGCCGAGGCGCGCGAACACATTCTCCTGGGTCTCTCGAAGGCTCTCGACCACATTGACGAGATCATCAGGCTCATCAAGGCCTCAAAGAATGTCGAAGAAGCGCGCGATAATCTCATGAAGAAGTACAAGTTCTCGGAGATTCAGGCGAACGCCATTCTCGAAATGCGCCTCCAGAAGCTCTCTGGCCTCGAGCGTCAGAAGATCGAAGACGAGCTCAAAGAAGTTCAGGATCTCATCAAAGAGTTGAAGGAGCTTCTTGCTTCCGCGGCGAAGATCCTCAAGGTAGTGAAGGACGAACTCGAATCCCTGAAGGAGAAGTACGGCGACGCTCGCCGCACGCGCGTCATGAAGGGCGCCGTGAAGAACCTCTCTGTCGAGGATCTTATTCCAGAAGAAGAAAACGCCCTCGTCCTCACCTCGGGCGGTTACATCAAGCGCACGAACCCTGACGAGTACAAGCGCCAGAAGCGCGGTGGTGTCGGCGTCGTCGACCTTGATACCAAGGAGGAAGACTTCGTGACGAATTTCCTTACCGCGTCTACTCACGACGACCTCCTCTTCTTCACCAACCGCGGTAAGGCCTACCAGATCAAGATGTATGACCTTCCGGAAGGCAAGCGAGCCACGAAGGGTAAGGCGATCGTAAACTTCATCGCTCTCTCGGACGATGAACGCGTTACCTCGATTCTCCCGATGCCGAAGAACTTAAAGCAGATCGAAGGCTCGCTCCTTATGATCACCGCCCAGGGTACGGGCAAGAAGGTTTCCGCCAAGTCCTTCCACGACGTCCGCTCCTCGGGCATTATCGCTATCCGTCTCGACGCCGGCGACAGCCTGGTCTCAGTTTCGCACGTAGAGAAGGGTGATGACGCCTCGATCGTGACAAAGGAGGGAATGTCCATCCGTTTCAAAGAGTCAGACATCCGCGAGATGGGCCGCACGGCGGGCGGTGTTCGTGCCATGAAGCTCGACAAGAATGACGTCGTCGTCGGCGCGCATGTTATTAAAAAGGAATACAAAGATTGCTGGCTTCTCGTTATTTCGGCGAACGGCTACGGCAAGCGCACGGAACTTTCTGAATACAAGATCCAGGGCCGCGGCGGCTCCGGCATTCTTACCTCCAAAGTGACGGCGAAGACGGGAGAAGTCATTTCCTCGCAGATTATTCACTCCGAAGAAGAAGAGGTGGTTGCCATTTCCAAAAAGAGTCAGGTTGTCCGCACCGGCGTCAATGAAATCCCTGTTCTCTCCCGCTCCACGCAGGGAGTAAGAATTATGAAACTTCGTGAAGGGGATAGCTTGGCTTCCCTCATCTGTTTGTAGCCGCTACAATAAGGAGTATGAGTAAGTTCCAGTTCGTTCTCCTGGCCGTTTTTGGCTTTTTCATTATTGCGGCAGTGCTCGTCTTCTCTATTTATAGAGGCTCTTCCTCTTCCCAGACGGCGATTACCATGTGGGGCGTTCTCCCTTCGGCACAGATGAATAGTCTCTTGAGTAACGCGCCGGTCTTTACGCAAGATAAGACCCTCATCATCCGCTATGTCGAGAAGAAGGCTTCGACTATTGAAGACGACTTCACCGAGGCGCTCGCCCAAGGAAACGGCCCTGATGTCGTCATCCTCTCGCAGGACGCTTTGTGGCAAGCTCGTCAGAAACTTATTCAGATCCCGTACAGCAATATTTCCGAAGCTGACTTCAAGGAGACGTTCGCCGAAGGAAGCGAAGTCTTCCTCGCTCCCGAGGGGATCTACGCTCTGCCGGTGCTCGTCGACCCTATGGTGCTCTATTATAACCGCGATCTCCTTTCCTCCGCTGGCGTAGCGAAGCCGCTTGGTTACTGGGACGAGATCTACGCCGCGACGACCAATCTCACTCGTCGAGACGGGGCGGGGAACATTGTGCAGTCGACAATTTCCTTGGGCGAGACCAAGAACATCGCGAATGCCAAGGATATTCTGGCCCTCCTCCTTCTCCAGGCGGGGACACCTATTACTGAGCTGGTGGGTACGTCTCTTCGCTCGGCGATCACTCAATCGACGGCAGGTGCTCCTGTGTTGCCGGCGGTTTCCGCGCTCGATTTCTATACTCAATTCGCCAATCCTTCCAAATCTTTCTATAGCTGGAATCGTTCTCTCCCTGATGCTCAGTCCGCCTTCGCGGCCGGTGAGAGCGCGTATTACTTGGGCTTTGCAAGTGAACTTCCGATTATCCGCGGCAAGTCGCCGACGCTCAACTTTGGTATTGCTTCCGTTCCCCAATCACGCATCGTGGGGAAGAATGTAACGTACGGCGCTTTCTACGCGGCGACTATTTCTCGCGGGACGAAGAACACGACTGCCGCTCTCTCCGCCGTCGTGAAGCTCGCTTCCAAGGATGTGGGTGAAGTGCTCTCGGCTGAGCTCGCCCTTCCGCCCGTCCGTCGCGACCTTCTCTCTTTGAAGCAAAGTGACGCGACGGGGCCCGTCTTCTACACAGCCGCGCTCCAGGCTCAGGCGTGGGTGGACCCGGATGCGCGGGGGACGGAGGCAAGCTTCCTTAACGCCATTAACGCCGTGGTAAGCGGACGCTCGCGCGCGAGCGAGGCGGTGAATACGCTTAATAGCGAGATCGAAGACCTTATCAAAAACTAATTATGGCAATCCCCGGCTGGCAACCTCTGACGAATATCTGTGACCCTCTTCTTGGAGTGGGAGTAGTGGGGAAGCTCCCGCGCTGCGACTTCGCCGCTCTTGTGCAGCTTATTAAGAATGGCATTTCCGACCTCCTTCTCTTCTCGACACTTCTCCTTGTGGTACTTCTTCTATACGCGGGCTTCGGTCTCGTGACCTCGCAAGGCAATCAGGCTGCCATGACAAAGGCCAAGGGCATGCTCTGGAATGTCATTGCGGGCTATGCGATCATTATCTTAGCGTGGACCGTTGTCTACTCGGTCACGAGCGTGTTGCTGAGTGATAAATTTAACTTCTTCTTAAAAGGCTAGCAGTCCCACTGCCACGATGCTTCAATGAAAAAAACTTTCGCCGCCCTTCTTATCACACTCCCTGCCTTAGCTCTCTTTGCGCTGCCGGTGTTTGCGCAAAATCCTCCAGGTGGAGGTGGTACTACTCCTCCCGGAGGAGGTGGCACTACCGCGCAACCGATTAGCGTGAAGGTGACCCTTGAGAACCCTTTTAAGGTAGGCAACAACTTGGTGGATGTGCTTGAAGCGCTCGTGAAGAATGTTCTCATGCCAATCGCCGGCGTTGTCTGCGTCCTCGCCTTTATCTACGCGGGCTTCACCTATGTGACGGCTGCTGGTGATCCGGGGAAGATTAAGACAGCCCACCGCGCTCTCGGCTACGCAGCTGTCGGTACCGCCATTCTCCTGGGAGCCTGGGCAATTTCCGAAGCGATCCAAGGCACACTTAACAGTATTATAAAGTAAATATGACTGCCGCCTTCCATAGCTTCAAGGAGTTTGTCGATCTCATCTTGGGCTACATCGAGCTCATCACACCTATTGTTGCTTCGCTTGCTCTCCTTGCTTTCTTTTGGGGATTGGCGAAGTTTATCTTCTCGGCGAGCGAGAAGACAGTAGAAGACGGAAAGAACTTTATGATCTGGGGCGTCGTGGCGCTCTTTGTCATGGTATCCATTTTTGGCATTCTTCGGTACATGAACGGGGAATTGGGGCTGGGGACATTCGGGGTTCCCTTATTGCCGACGAACTAGCATAATAAAGATATGAAAAAATTGACATATACCGCCTTCCTGTCCGCCTTGCTTACAATGCCCGTGCTTGCTTTTGCTGCTACTTCTCAACTTACGAGAACGGGCGGGCTCATTAGAAGAGTAGGAGATCTCATCGATATCTCCATCGGTATTGTGGCCGCCATGGCGCTTCTTGCCTTCTTCTGGGGTCTCACGCAGTACATCTACAAGAAAGCGAGTGATCCTAAAGCCGCCGGCGAAGGTAAGACGCTTATGATTTGGGGAACTATCGCTCTCTTCGTCATGGTCTCGGTCTGGGGTCTGGTCCGCTTCCTCCAAGTTGAATTCGACATCAATGATACGAGCAACGTCTCTATCCCGGGATATACGAATTCCATCAGGTAAAGAGGGGATAACGGGCGTTGTCTTTCCTCCACGCTCCCGTATCATTAAGGCATACCGTGCAGGTATATTTAGAGGCTTAAACGTAACAATTAAAGAATGAAAAAGTTTATTATCGCCGCGTTGGCAGTCGCTCCGACGATCGCTTCCGCTCAGCAGCTCGGTAACCTTCAGACGCTTCTCCAGTCAATCGGCCGCCTCATCGACCTCGCCTTGCCGATTGTCGTGGCGCTCGCTCTCCTCGCTTTCTTCTGGGGTCTCGCGAAGTTTATCTTTGCCGGCGCAGAGTCTGCAGAAGAAGCCAAGAACCTCATGATCTGGGCTGTCGTCGCTCTCTTCGTCATGGTCTCGGTCTGGGGTCTGGTCCGCTTTATCGGCAACGCCTTCGGCATCCAGCAGGGGGGTAGTGTTGATCTCCCAAGCGTTCAACTTAAGAGCTAATACGTAGCATGACGTTCACAAGGCTTTTGAACAATATCAACGAGTTCATCCTGAACCCGATTATTGTTCTAGCCTTTGCGATCGCGCTTCTCTACTTCTTCTGGGGAGTGTACCAGTTCATCAGTACGGAAGCCGCGGGTAAGGACCGCGCGAAGGGTCAGCAAAAGATTCTCTACGGCATTCTCGGCATGTTCATCATGTTCGCGGCCAAGGGACTCATCGGCTTGGTTCTCAATACCTTCGGTATTACTCCGAGTTCCTCCTACATCCAGTTCTAACAACTCTTCCCACGCAGAAGAAAAGGCGCTCCGCGAAAGCGGGGCGCCTTTTGTGTGTGACCACTCGCATGGTACTTAACCCGGAGGTCGGACGGTGACGGTAATATTTTCCGGACGATCCGTCATGGCCTTGAAGGCGATAGTCCGGATTTTACCTTCTTTCTCCAGGACATCGTCCGATTTCTTTGGAGTGAAGCTGTATTCACTCACCCCATTTACCATGACTTGGAACTGGGAGTCGTTCTCTCCGTACCAGTCCACCCGCCACCCTCCGAGAGGGAGGCAGTACGTTTCCGTGTAGCCACTCTTCGTGGCAATTACGGGGAACACACCTTGGCGGTCGGGTACGACCGTGCAGGGTGCGAGGGCTCTGAGGATAACCGTTGGATGAAGCCAGCGGTATCCGTAGTACCCCACGAACCCGACAATCGCGATGACCGCGGCCCATTTCAGCGTCTTCTTCACGGGGCTGAGTGTGGGGCGCCATCCCGTTTTTGAGATGACGAGTGCGATCAGCGTGAGTGCCATCACGCTTCCGATTCCAATCCAGATCCACTTCTGTTCGAAGGGGAGAGACGGGAAGCTGAAGTGGAAGTTCTGCCATGCCGTGTTGATGCGGTAGGCAACGTACGCGACGAGCAGTACGAGCGCAAGAAGTTGGAATCCCGCCTTCTTGCTGCTGTAGTAGCGTGAGCGTTTGAATGTGCGCCACGCAACCCTGGCTCTTACTCCAGCACGCCGTCTTATGTAAGCGAGACGGGGCTTGGCAAGTCGCCGCAGTATCTTCGCTTCGTTGCGAATAAACCCGGGCAACCTTTTTACAACTGTAACAACTCGTCTCCAAAACTCCATCATGCACCTCCAATGTGCAATATATTTCCTATTGTCTATATTAGCATATTTAATAGTATTTGTCAAGTATAGAAAAGCCGGACACGTATGAGGTGTCCGGCCGGTATTCCCACGCAGCTCATGCTGTCGTGGTGGTGTCTTTCTTCTCACTCAACGGAAGCGGAATGAACGAATTCGCTCCGGGAGCAAAGACGGTCACCTTTTCGTTGTGCCGATAGGCGTCTGCGAAACTGACGGCGACCGTACGGTCGTTCTCTGCCATCGGCTTCAAAACGCGTTCGAGGCGGTCCTTGTCTGCCTCGTTCTGCTTCATTGCCGCCTGGTAGACGCCTTCGGCTCTCGTGACTGTTGCATCACGATCGCCTTCGGCATCTCGACGCTTCGCCTCTGCGGCTGTTTCGGCTTCTTTGATCCGCTTCTCGCCCTCCTTTTTTGCCTTGGTGGGTCCCTCATAGAGGGCGAGATCTGTAGCCGGCATACTCGTCGAGATGAGAGTGACGCTGCAGATGGTTTTGCCGATCTGGTCGCGCGCTTCATCTTCTGACTTTTCTGCTGCCGTTTCCAGCATCTCCGTGCTTTCCTCACTCGGCTTCATGAAGAAGTCGGGTGCTTTGGAGCCGGTGACGGTATTGACGTACTTCTTCACCATGCTAGACAGGACGGTGTTGGCGTCAGCGACCTTGAGGATCGATCGCACCGGAAAGGTGCATTCCTCAATGATGTTGAAGATAAAGTCGAGTGCAAAGATGTCTGCTGACTCGGCCTCACGAACTGGTATGGCCTGCTCTCCCGAGAAGGGGACGTACTTGGTGGTGAGGTCATCCGACTTCACGATGAAGTCACCGATGCGGTCCGCTTCGTTGCCTGTCGCCTTCATGTATCGGAAGCGGCGGATCTTGTTTACGCGCAGCTTACCGAAAAAACCGATCCAGTGAACGCCGAGGAGGATGTAGAGAATTCCTCGTGATTCACGGCCTTTGACGAAGTACCAGTCCATGACGCTGTTGCCCTTTTTCACAAGGCGTTCGCCAGGGACCGCATGGATGACATTGGTAACATCACCACCACCGTCCTGCATATTTCCGCTCTCGTTAGCTTTACGAGTAACAAGCGCGAAGCAATTTGCGGGGACGAAGGCGAACCATTTCTCCCGTGATCCGAGAGCTCGAATGCCGACAGCTAAGCCAGCGAGGAGCATGAGAACAACGACGAGTCCTAACACTGAGCACCCCTTTCTAGGGCAGAATTGTGAACGTACTTCCTCTCTATATTATATCACACTTTATGTCTAAAAGTCAAGGGCTGCGAGAGGCGAGGAGAGAAAGGTATACTATATGTCTTACAAGATAGATTCACGTACAGATATGATTTTCCTCATCGGTAGAGTGCTCTTCGGCGGTTACTTCCTTTATAATGCGTGGAATCATTTGGCAAACAGCGCCGCGTTGGCTGGATACGCGAAGTTCAAAGGCGTGCCCATGCCTCGCATGGCCGTGATTGGTTCCGGACTCCTTCTCCTCATTGGCGGCTACGCCATGCTGACGGGTATGCACACGATGCTCGGGGCTTGGGCGCTCGTACTTTTCTTGGTGCCCGTGACCTTCCAGATGCACGCCTTCTGGAACGAGACTCCGGAGAATCGTCAGACTCAGCAGATCATGTTCGGCAAGAACGTCGCACTCATTGGCGCGGCGCTCATGATGCTCGCGATCTCCACACCTTGGACCAATACGTTCGGCTTCTAGCCGCGGTATACTGACTGGGTGGCGAACAACTCTCCTTGGATTCATCAGCTAGACCCGTTGCGCGAGCGACGGGTTTTGGCTGCTGACATCCGCGCGGACGTAGCGGTGGTCGGAGCGGGTATTGCCGGCATCTCGACGGCGTTCTATTTGTTGAAACATACCGACAAGTCAGTAGCACTTCTGGAAGGCTACAAACTCGCGCATGGCGCGACGGGACACAACGCGGGACAGATGGTGACATACTTCGAGCGCCCTTTTAAAGAAATTGTGGCCGAGTTTGGATTGGAAAAGGCGATCGAAGGCCAGCGTGATGTCGAGAGTGCTTGGAAGCTAGCAGAAGAAATGTACGCAGAAGCAGGCCTCGATATTCCGATGATGCGCTTTACGACCTACAGCGGCCTCTCGACCTTGGAGCAAGTCATCGCGTATCTCGAAGATGCAGAGTGTTATCGAGCGGGTGGTGCTTTCATCGCTCCTCTTGAGGTGTGGGAGGACGTCCCATTCCTCCATCAGATTCCGGAGAAATATCGGAAACTATTTACCCTTATTCCGCGCGAAGAGATTTCCCTTAAACTCGAAACGCTTGATTCTCAATACGTGGCGATTTTTGCCGAAGCGCGCGGGGTAATGAACTCAGCGCTCTTCTGTCAGGAAGTGGTGCGATATCTTTTGAAGACATATTCGGAGCGTCTTTCTCTCTATGAGCACACACCGGTTGGTAAGGTTATCGTCCACGCCGACGGCGTGCTTCTCGATGCGGGTACTCATACTGTTGGAGCAGAACGCGTCGTTCTGTGCACGAACGGCTTTGACCATTTTGATATTCTCACTCCGACCGGGCTCTCCGTTAATACTCGTTTTCATCATTCTCTCCATGGCGTCATTGGCTTCATGACGGCATATCTTGAGCCGCACACGGGAGTGCCGGCGGCCATCCATTACTACCCAGCTACAAAGGAAGGACTCACGGAGACGCCGGGCGAGCCTTACTTCTATGTCACTCGCCGTCCGTATGAATATGAAAAGGGGATGAGCCGTGACCTCGTGTGCATCGGCGGACCGGATGTTCACCTGGAGGACCGAGCGAACTATGACCGAGAAAGGGAAATTTCCACCAAGGCTCGCTCGCAGATCGCGGCCTTCGTCTCGCATACGTATGACAAGAAGGCCGAGCTCGAATACGCCTTTACGTGGCACGGCGTCATGGGATATACCAAGAACATGTTGCGCATGATTGGACCGGATCCGACATTTGATCGCTTGTATTACAACTTAGGTTGCAACGGTGTGGGCCTTTTGCCATCGATTTTTGGCGGAGCCAAAGTAGCGCGCCAGATTGGCGGAGAGATCTTCCCGCCTTCTATTTTCGATATTCCTCTTACGTAACCTTCGGTTCGGTATCCTTCCGCATTTTGCCGAACGGGATATTGTCGTGCACGGGAGTTTTCCGGATTATTTCCATAATTTCGTCGTGGTTGTCGGTGATGGTGAAGAGGTCGAGGTGGGCGGGGAGAATGGCGTCGTGCGCGAGCTTCTCGTGCTTGAGCATTTCCAATTTCATAAACTCTTTCAACTTGAGCCAGTACTCGCTACCGACACAGATGAGAGGTACACCGCTAATCTTCTTCGTCTGGATGAGGGTGATGAGTTCAAAGAATTCGTCGAGCGTGCCGAAGCCGCCGGGATAGAAGATAAAGGCTTCCGCTGCGAAGGCGAGACAGACTTTGCGGGCGAAGAAGTAGTAGAAGCTCGTACTCTTTTTGAGATAGGGGTTCGTGGGCTGGGTGTCGGGGAGGTCGATCAAGAGCCCGAGCGAGTCGCCACCCACTTCGAAGGCACCGCGATCCGCCGCTTCCATGATACCGGGCCCGCCGCCCGAGATAACCGAATAGCCGAGTTCGGTGACGAGGCGAGCGGAGAGTTTGCGAGCGTCTTCGTAGTAGAAGTCGCCTTCGCGGGCTTCGGTTGAGCCGAAGAAGGTGATCGACTTAGGGTAGTCACGGAGGAAGGCGAAGCCTTCGGTGAATTCGCGGGAGATTTCGGCGACGCGTTCGGCCGCTACTTTCTCCATGGCGGCGCGGGTGAGAAGAGCAGCTTTCTTTAACTCTTGTTCCATGAGCGTTATTTTAGCACATGGTATAATGAACTCATTAGGAGATAACGCATACGAATGAAGAAATTGAACACAGGTGAATGGGTAGCGGTCGGGGTAGGTCTTGCTTTCCTGACGTACCTCTTCTTCTCGGGCCCATTGATCAACTTATTTAACTTTCCTATGACCGAATCTGAAACATCCGCCACGTTCACTGGTAACGCCGCTCCCTTTACTGTTAAAGACGTAACGGTAGGTACCGGTAATGTCGCGGCTGCTGGCGATAAGGTGACCGCTCACTACGTTGGTACTCTTTCCGACGGTCGCGTCTTCGATAGCTCGCGTGATCGTGGCCTGCCGATCAGCTTTACGCTTGGAACTGGGCAGGTGATCCGTGGTTGGGACGAGGGTATCGCAGGCATGCGTGAAGGCGGCAAGCGCGTCCTCACCATTTCTCCTGAATACGGGTACGGCTCTCACGCCTGGGGTACGATCCCGGCCAACTCGACGCTCATCTTTGAAGTGGAGCTCGTGAAGGTGGAGAAGTCTGCACAATAACGCCGCGCATGGATTTCGACTTCGCGCATCTCCATCACGCCTACCTTGTCGTTGGCAACCGGGAGCGCGCCGAAGCCGAGCTTCACGCTCTCTTTGAAAGAGCGGGAGAACCCTTGAAGGGGTCTCCCGACTTTTTCGTTCTGCGAGAAGAGACGTTTGGAATTGACGCGGCGCGTTCCCTCTCCGTTCTTGCCGCGCGTAAGGCCTTCGGTGCACGCAAAGTCTTCTTTGTCATCCCAGAGTCTCTGACGCGCGAAGCTCAGAATGGGTTGCTGAAGACCTTTGAAGAGCCGGTGGCGGGGACTCACTTCTTCCTTCTTCTCCGTGATGATGGCATGGTCTTGCCGACCCTGCGTTCGCGCGTCCGGGAAATGCGTTTGCGCGGCACTCTTGAAGAAGAAGAGAATGAGGCGAAGAAATTTCTCAACCTTTCTCTCAAGGATCGCCTCACCTTCGTTAAAAATTTTGTTGACAATGAAAAGAACCTCTCTGCCTTCCTCGACGACCTCCTTCTCTACTCTCGGGATAAGCGTGTGCATGAGGTGCGTCTTCTTTCCGACGAGCGAGCCGCTTCCTCTCGCCTTATTCTCGAACACCTGGCAGTAGTGCTATAATCCGGTTATGGCATACAACTTTTCACCTTTTAAACAGGGCGCCGAGGCAACGTATGAGTGGCTTAAGAAAGAATACCTGGGGATTCGCTCTGGGCAGGCAACGCCTGGCATTCTCGACTCCGTGCGAGTCGACATGTACGGCTCGAAGATGCCCGTTAGCCAGGTGGCTTCCGTGACCACGGAAGGAGCGAAGTCCTTGCGCGTGACGCCGTGGGATAAGGGGGCCGTGAAGGCTTTGGACGCGGCCATCCGCGAAGCCAACCTCGGCGTCTCCGTGGCGGTGGATGATCAGGGTTTACGCATTGCTTTCCCGGACTTAACGGCCGATCGACGCGACGGCCTCTTGAAGCTTGCGAAGGCGAAGCTCGAGGAAGCACGCGTGCGTGTCCGTGGTGAGCGCGAGAAGGTCATGAACGATGCCGACAAGCAAGAGAAATCGGGCACCATGAGTAAGGACGACGTTTTCCGCACCAAGCAAGATTTGCAAAAGCAGGTCGACGAAACGAACAAAAAGCTCGAGGATCTCTTCGACAAGAAGGAGAAGGAAATTCTTTCTTAACCAGGTTGTCACACGATGTCTGTCATTTTATTTTTCCTCATCTTAAGTGTGCTTGTGATCGTCCATGAACTGGGGCATTTTCTCGTGGCGAGAGCTTTCGGCATCAGAGTAGACGAATTCGGCATCGGGTATCCACCTAAGGCTAAGACCTTGTTTCGCTGGAAGGGTACCAACTTCACGCTTAACTGGTTGCCGTTCGGTGGGTTCGTGAAGATCTTTGGCGAAGAATACGATGAGGAGGGAGGTGTAGCACCGTCTTCCGAGAGCCTCCAAGGCAAGCATCGCGGTATCCAGGCGGCCGTTCTCGCGGCGGGAGTGGCGTGCAACTTCCTTTTCGCGGCCTTTCTTATTGGAGTAGTGGTGTGGCTCGGCCTCGCCGCTCCTCTTTCGGCGGTGCGCGAAGGTGGGATCTCGCTTCCAGCCGCGGTCGTGGAGGGCTTCCGCGCGAGCGCCGTGATTACTGCCGATATTGTCGGGGCGCTCGGCACGCTCGCGCGGGATACTCTTTCGGGTCATCCTGATCTTTCGAGTGTGGCGGGCCCGGTCGGGCTTGTCTCTTTGGTGGGTGAGGTTGGAGGAATGGGATGGGGATATATTCTCACCTTCGTCGCGCTCATTTCTTTGAACCTCTCCGTCATTAACCTTCTGCCTCTGCCGGCGCTCGATGGCGGCAGGCTTCTCTTTGTAGCCATTGAAGCTCTAACTCGGAGACGTATTCCGACCAGAATTTTTAATATATCTAATACCGTCGGGTTCGGACTTCTCCTTCTCCTTATGGTGCTTATTACCATTCACGACGTTCAGGGGATGGTGAGCGTGAAGTAAACGAGAGCACGCGGCTTCTTTGTCTTTATGGTCATATTCCAGTAAAATAGCCCCATGCAAGAGACTATTACTCCGCGCGACAAAGATTACTCCGAGTGGTATCAAGACGTTATCGAGGCCGCGGAACTCGCCGAGCACGGACCGGTGCGCGGCACGATGATTATTAAGCCTTACGGTTACGCTTTGTGGGAAAATACTCAGCAGTATCTCGATCAGAAGTTTAAGGAGGTCGGAGTGCAAAATGCCTATTTCCCGCTGTTCATTCCGGAACATTTTTTGAAGAAAGAAGAAAGTCACGTCGAAGGCTTCTCTCCTGAAGTGGCGGTGGTGACGCATGCTGGTGGCAAGAAGCTTGAAGAACCGATCGTTGTGCGTCCGACTTCCGAGACTATCATGTATGACGCGTTCTCGCGTTGGATTCACTCGCATCGCGATCTGCCGCTCCTTATCAACCAGTGGGCAAACGTCGTCCGTTGGGAAATGCGTCCGCGCCTCTTCATGCGCACGACGGAGTTCCTCTGGCAGGAAGGGCACACCGCTCACGCCACGAACGCCGAGGCAGACGCCTGGGCCCGTCAGATGCTTCGCGTTTACGAAACCTTCGCCAAAGAGATGATGGCCATTCCGGTCATCCCCGGACAGAAATCTGAGAGCGAGAAATTCGCCGGCGCTTTGCACACCTACACTATTGAAGCGATGATGCAGGACGGGAAAGCCCTTCAGTTCGCCACCTCGCACAACCTTGGGCAGAATTTCGCCAAAGCCTTTGACGTGACGTTCTCCGATGAGAACAATGAGAAGCAATTCGTCTCGCAGACCTCGTGGGGTCTCTCGACGCGCACGATCGGCGGTTTGATCATGGCGCACTCCGACGACAAGGGGCTGGTGTTGCCTCCGAACATTGCCTCCATTCAAGTCGTGATCATGCCTATTTGGAAAGATGAAGCCACTAAAGCTGCGGTTATCCAGCGGGCCAAAGATTTGTGCGAAGAGCTGCGCGATTTCAAAGTCGTCCTCGATGTAGGAGAGGGTCGCCCGGGTGAGAAGCACTATCGTTGGGAAAAGAAGGGAGTACCCGTCCGCATTGAACTCGGTCCACGCGATATTGAAGCTGGCACCATGGTCCTTGTGCGTCGTGATACGGGGGAGAAGACAAACATCGCGTTAGGAGATGCCGAGAAGGTAGGAGAAACACTTGCTGCTATCCAGGCCAATCTTTACAACACCGCTCTCGCTCGCCAGCACGCGAAGACGAAGACGGTTGAGACGTGGGAAGAATTTAAGGCGGAGATTGAAGCGGGCAACTTCGTCCTGGCTCATTGGGATGGCGATAAGGAGACTGAAGCGGCGATTAAAGAAGAGACGAAGGCGACGATTCGTTGCATTCCATTTGACCAGGTGAAGGAAGAGGGTCTCTGCGTAAAGTCGGGCAAGCCTTCTCATGGACGCGTTATCTTTGCTCGCTCCTACTAATAATGAAGCTCACCGCCTTCAAGAACTTGCGCCAGTACTTTTCCCACGACATGGGGATTGATCTGGGTACCGCGAATACCTTGGTGTACTTGAGTGGTCGCGGGATTGTCGTCAACGAACCTTCGGTCGTGGCCGTGAACCAGAAGACGGGCCAAGTCGTCGCCATTGGCACGGAGGCGAAGGCCATGTTCGGTCGCACGCCGACCCATATCTCGGCCATTAAGCCCTTGGTCGACGGCGTCATTTCCGACTTCGAGACAACGGAAGAAATGGTGAGCTACCTCTTGGGCAAGGCAACCGCTGGTTCGAAGAAATTGCTCTCACCGCGCGTCGTCGTCGGCGTGCCTTCGAACATTACGAACGTCGAGATCCGCGCCGTCCGCGACGCGGCGAGAAATGCCGGCGCGGGCGAAGTTCACATTGTCGAAGAGCCGATGGCGGCAGCGATCGGCATGCGTCTCCCCATCCATGAACCGGTCGGGAACATGGTGATCGACATTGGCGGCGGCACGACTGACATTGCCATTATTTCCTTGGGTGGTGTCGTGCGCTCGAAGAACGTGCACATCGCGGGAGACAAATTCAACTCAGACATCATTTCATACGTGCGAAATCAGTTTAAGATTCTTATTGGCGACAAGACCGCGGAGACCGTAAAGATTATGATTGGCTCTGTCCTACCCACTCACGCGCCACTCGAGATGGCGGTAAAGGGACGTGACCTCGTGACGGGCTTGCCGAAGGAAGTGATTCTCACCGATACCGATATCCGCGAAGCGCTTTCCGTTTCGGTCGAAAATCTCATCGAAGCGGTGCGCGAAGTGCTCGAATCGACTCCACCCGAAGTCTTGGCCGACGTCATGCAGCGCGGCGTCTACCTCGCAGGCGGCGGCGCTCTTCTTAAGGGTTTGCCGGAGCTTGTTGAGAACGAGATCAATATTCCCGTGTACGTAGCCGCTGATCCGCTCACGGCTGTGGCCCGCGGCACGGGTATCATCCTCGAGAATCTCGAAGCGTTTAGAGACGTCTTAATCGAAAATGAAGATGAGCTACCTCCCAAGAAATAGAAACCGTTCTTCTCACGGCAAATCGGCTCTTATCCTGGCCGGCATCTTTGCCGCCGGAGCGCTTATCTTCTCTTTTCTTGGTGGCCCTCTCGTGAGGCTTATTTCTCCCATCTGGCGTGGCGAAAACGCTCTCGGCCGCACCGTGGAGAAAATCGGAGAGAATCTCCACACGAGAAGCGCCTTGGCACGAGAAAATATTGCTCTCCGAGAGAAGGTAAGTTCGCTCGAGTTACAAATCTCC
Source organism: uncultured Candidatus Saccharibacteria bacterium (assembly GCA_964642835.1). GTDB lineage: Bacteria > Patescibacteriota > Minisyncoccia > Phycocordibacterales > Zambryskibacteraceae > UBA5004. The sequence goes on from CAZXQA010000001.1 coordinate 91,408, forward strand.
TCTCTCAACCTCTCCCTCTCTCAGGAACGCTCTCTCGCGGAGCTTCTCGGACGAGAGCGACGGGTCAATGAGGTCGTCGCCTCGGTCCTCACTCGACCGCCGCAGAGTCCGTACGATCTTTTTATTGTTGACGCGGGGGAGAGAGATGGCATTGTGATCGGGGCGGTCGTGCGTTTGCCGGAAGGACCGCTCCTTGGCACAGTTTCCGATCTCTTCCCGGCTTCTGCCAAGGTAAGGCTCTTCACGACGGCGGGGGAAAAGACGGAAGCGGTGCTTGAACGTGGTAATGTTCCAGTCCTCCTCGAAGGTCGAGGAGGAGGGAGCTTCCGCATTGCCGTGCCGCGAGAGACGTGGGTGGAAGTGGGTGACCGCGTCGTCTCCGCTGACACCGGTGAGAGCCTCTTGGGAGTGGTCGAGGAAGTGGTGGTGGAGGCGACCGACTCCTTCAAAGAAATCTTAGTGAAGAGTCCGGCCAACATTTTCTCCGTGCGGCTTGTGTCCATTTCACTCTAATGCGTGACCGCCTTATCGCCACGGTACTTATCCTCGGTGCCACCATCTTCTTGCCGTATTGGATCTACCTACCGCTTCTCGTCGTTGCTATGGCTCTTATCCCGTTCTACTGGGAAGCAATCTTCCTTGGTTTTCTCATTGACACCTTGTACGGGCCAAGTTCGTTGAATGTCTTTACCTCGGTCGCGTTCTGGTCACTCCTTATGCTCGTGGCAATTATGCCGTTGCGTGAGAGACTTCGCTGGCGACTCTAAACTCTATGTCGAAAATTCTTTTCAATAGAATAAAGTCCACACTCGGTATTTCGTCGCGCGTCTCTGGCAAATACGGCGACATTAACCCCGAAGACATCTTTCTCGATTCGGCCAACCTGCCCGGCTTCGACGAGCATACGCTTCAAGGGCGTTTGGATCGCCCGATCGGCCGCCGTACCTTCGCGGGAGTGAAGGTTCTTCTTGGTCTTATCGTGATTGTGTTGGGCGGCAAACTTTGGTCGCTTTCGATCTCGAATGGTCCAGTGTACGCGAAAATTTCTGAGAACAATCGTCTCGAACAGACCCTCGTCTTTGCCAACCGGGGAGCGATTCTTGACCGCAATGGAGTGGAGCTCGCGGGCAACGCGGTGAAGACCGACGCGCTCGGGTTCCCCGAGCGCCAATACGCCTCGATGAAGGGGCTCGCGCATGTGGTGGGATACGTGAAGTACCCGCTCGCCGACAAATCCGGCTTTTATTATGAAAAGGAATATCGCGCCAAGGACGGCATTGAGCTCGCCTATGATGATGTGCTTCGAGGAAAGAACGGTCAGAAGCTCGTCGAAACGGACGTGAGGGGAACGGTAACTTCTGAGAGTGTTGTTGAGAAGCCTGCCGATGGTCAGAGCATCACCCTTTCAATCGACGCGAAGGTGAACGAAGTGCTCTTTAAGGCTATTGAGTCTCTCGCCCGCTCGAGTCGCTTTGTCGGTGGCGCGGGCGTGATTATGAATGTCGAAACGGGGGAGATTCTGGCGCTTACGAGCTATCCGGAATACGACCAGAACGCGCTCACGACCGGTCTTACTCAAACAACCTTTAACGCCCTATTGAACGATCCTGGCAAACCGTTCCTCAACCGCGTGGTCGGTGGGTTATACACGCCGGGCTCTATCGTGAAGCCTCTCGTTGCTCTCGCCGCTCTCAACGAGCGCATTATCTCTCCGGAGAAGGAGATTCTCTCCACTGGTTCTATTAGTGTGCCGAACCCGTATGATCCCGCTCACCCTTCGGTATTCCGAGACTGGAAGGCGCACGGCTGGACGGATATGAAGGAGGCGCTCGCCGTGTCCTCAGACACCTACTTTTACTCCATTGGTGGAGGCTTCGGCGGACAGCCTGGGTTGGGGATCTCTCTTATCGACAAGTACTTCGACCTCTTCGGCTTGGAAGAGGAGACAAATATCGCGCTCGCGGGAGAAGTGTCCGGCCTGGTGCCAACGCCTGAGTGGAAGAAGGAGAAGTTCAACGGGGACATCTGGCGTCTTGGCGATACCTACATCACTTCGATCGGCCAATACGGCACTCAGGTGACACCTATAAACGCCGTGCGCTTTACCGCGGCAGTAGCCAACGGCGGCAAGCTGTTGAAGCCCACGTTGCTCCTCGGTGGCGAAGGAGATCCGGTCGTGCGAAGAATCGATCTTCCGGCGCGTGATTTTGAGGTCGTGAAAGAGGGTATGCACGAGGGGGTTGAGTACGGTACCTCGATGGGGCTTAACGTGCCCTATGTCTCGGCAGGGGCGAAGACGGGGACGGCGGAAATCGGCGCGGGCAAGTCGTACGTCCACTCTTGGACGGCCGGCTTCTTCCCCTTTGAGCGCCCGCGCTATGCCTGGGTGGTTATTATGGAAAAGGGCCCAGCCACGAACACCGTAGGCGCCTCAACGGTCATGCGGCAGGTCTTTGACTGGATCGAGGCCAATGAACCCCAATACTTCCAATAATGCCCCTCATAAGGTAATATTTCCTTAATCCAATTTATGAACACCGACACAGAATACTTAACGAAAGAGAAACACGAGGAGCTTCAGAAGGAGTTACAGTTCTTAAAGACTCAAAAGCGCAAAGAGGTTGCCGAGGCTCTTGAATACGCGAAGTCCCTAGGCGACCTCTCTGAGAACGCCGAATACCACGAAGCTCGCGATAGCCAGGCGTCGCTCGAAGATCGCATTCAGCGTATTGAGCAAATCTTGAAGTCCGCCTCGATTGTCTCTGGTAATGCGTCCGGGGCCGTCGCCGTCGGTTCTTCTCTTACTCTTGAGCGCGAGAGCGACAAGGTGCGCCGCAACTATACGATCGTTGGTTCCGAAGAAGCTGATGCCGCGAAGGGTATGATCTCCATGCGCTCTCCGCTCGGTCTTGCCGCCATGGGCAAGATGAAGGGTGAGACCTTCGCCTTCGAAACTCCCTCCGGTCTCGTGAAGTATAAGGTTATCGAGATTAAGTAACGTCTATGCGCCTTCCGGACCATAGCGCCTCTGATTGGGCTGCTACGGCTAGAGATGCCGCTCTTTCGGCCCATCCGGAGAAGGGGCTGTACACGACCGCGGCGGGGATTAGTCCGTCGGGCGTCGTGCATTTCGGTAACTTCCGTGACATTGTGACCTCGCATCTCGTGCGGGAAGAATTTGTGAAGCAGGGCAAGCAGGCGCGCCTGATCTTCTCGTGGGACAACTTCGACCGCTTCCGCAAGGTGCCGGCCGGTGTACCCGAATCCTTCGCCGAACATATTGGTAAACCACTCTCAAAGATTCCCGATCCGTGGGGAGAAGCAGCTTCGTACGCGGAGCATTTCCAGAAGCCGTTTATGGAAGCAATGGAGAAGCTCGGTATCGACATCGAGTACCGAGATCAAACAGCGTTGTACGAAAGCGGGGCCTATGACGCGCAGATTTTCCACGCCCTCAAGAATAGAGAAAAAATCGCGGACATCCTCCTCTCTTTCATGAGCGAGAAGGCGAAGGGTGAGAAGGGAATTGATCCAGCCGAATATCGCGCGAACTATTATCCTATCTCCGTCTATTCGCGCTTTACGGGCAAGGACACGACCAAGGTCCTAAGCTACGACGGCAATACTTCGATCACGTATCGCTGCATTGATACCGGCCAAGAAGAAACGGTCGATCTCTCAGAGGTTCATATTGCCAAGCTACAGTGGAAGATCGACTGGCCGATGCGCTGGCAGTACGAGGGGGTGGACTTTGAACCGGGTGGGCACGACCATGCCTCTCCGGGTGGTAGTTATGATGTGGCTACTCGCGTAGCGACGGAGATTTTCAATTACGAAGCACCCGTCTTTATCGAATACAAATTCGTCGGTATCCAAGGTCAGGGTTCCAAGATGTCGGGCTCGAAGGGCAACGCCGTCTCGCCACTTGAGCTCCTCGAGATCTATGAACCCGCGGTACTCAAATGGCTCTACTTTAGAAAGGCACCTGGTCAATCCTTCGAACTTGCTTTTAATAGCGAAATTTATCGTCAGTACGATGAGTATGACGCCGAGCATCCAGAGACGCAGGCAATCCCATTCCGCCAAGCGGTCGGCTTCGGTCAGGTGGTGCAGTGGCAGCCGGATAAGCTGGAAACAGTATTGAAGGCGCTTGGCTATACCTATAGCGCGGAGAGTATCGCGGCGCGTCTCATCCTCGCCAAGAACTGGCTCACCAAGTACAATCCGGATGAAGCGATTAACTTGAATCCTTCTTTCAACAGTGCCTATCTTGAGAACATGTCAGATGAGGCGAAGGCGCTCGTCACTCGCTTGCGTGCTGAGCTTGAGACAAGAGAGGGGGCAGCGATCGCGGATCTCGAAGAGCTCGTGTACGCGATTCCTAAGAGCGCAGAGCTCGATGAAGCAGAGCTTAAGAAAGTGCAGCGCGCGTTCTTCAAGGACGTCTACAACCTCCTTATTGGCAAAGACACCGGCCCGCGCCTCGGCACCTTCCTCTGGGCCGCAGATAGGGAGCGGGTTTTAAAGCTATTGACTTTTTAATAATTTAGGTGTCTAATTAGAGATAGTTGAACATGTTGCGGCAGGTGCCGCGGGAGATTGAAATGAAGATACTTCGAGGCGTTATCCTCGTTCTGGCGGGGTTCGTGGCTGGCGTGCTCTACGTTGGTCTCAATGTCGGGCAGAACCTTCAGAAAGGTTCTGAGGTCAGTCTCGGCGACAAGCACTATTTGCCGATTGAGTTCGAGAAGACCGACAACGGTCTTTGCGATCTCTTCTTGAAGAAGTCTGATGGTGCCAAGGACTATCTTCGTCGGATCGAATGTCCTAAGGAGTAGTTCGACTACGCGACACGCAAAAAGCGGATCCTCACGGATCCGCTTTTCTTATTTCTATCTATTTCTTTTCTTTAATTTCAGTTTTCAGCTTCTCGACCAGCTCATCCTGATCCATAGCTCCGAGTTGGCCTGCATCGCGGCTCTCTACTCCAACTTTGTTTTCTGCGATTTCTTTGTCGCCTACGATGAGGAGGTAAGGGATCTTTTCAGACTTGCCGTTCCTGATCTTTTTGCCTAAAGATTCGCCAGTGACGTCGATCTCAGTGCGAATGCCAGCGGCCTGCAGCTTCGTAACGAGAGCTTCTGCGTACGTGACGTGTCCTTCGCCAATCGGTAACACACGCGCCTGGACAGGAGCGAGCCAGAGGGGGAAGGCGCCAGCATACTTCTCGATCAAGAAGGCCATAATGCGCTCAATTGCGCCAATTGAGGAACGGTGAACCACGAAAGCCTTGTGCTCTTTACCATCTTCGCCCGTGTAAACCAAATTAAAGCGTTCCGGCATAATGAAGTCATACTGAACGGTGAGCGCAGTGTCTTCTTTGCCATTTACATTCTTCATTTGGAGATCAATTTTAGGCCCGTAGAACGCCGCTTCTCCTTTAGCTTCTTCGAAGTTGTTCCCTAAGCGTTTCTGCATAAGTTGACGTAATAGGTCCTCAGCCTTCTCCCACGCGGCTTCGTTGCCCGCGTACTTTTCCTTGTTATCACGATCGCCTTGCGAGAGACGGTAGCGATAGTCTTTACCATGTTCGAGTCCGAAAACAGAACAGACGTATTCGATAAGATCGAGTGCCTTGGCAATCTCATCAACGGCTTCAACCTCGTCTTTACAGATGATGTGAGCATCTGCCAGGCAGAAACTGCGAACACGCTGGAGGCCCATAAGCTCACCAGATTGCTCATAGCGATAGAGTTGAGCCAGTTCGGCAATACGCATCGGCAACTCTCGGTAAGAGTGGGGTTTTGATAGGTAGAGTTCGAAGTGGTGCGGGCAGGTCATAGGGCGGAGCATGAATTCATCGTCATCGATTTTGATTGGCGCGTACATGCTGTCGCTGTAATACGGATAGTGACCGGACTTCTTATAGAGGTCGAGTTTGGCAATATCCGGGGTTACGACGTGGAGGTAACCGCGACGAATTTCTTCATCGACGATAAAGCGTTCAAGTTCGCGACGCACGGTAGCGCCCTTTGGGAGCCAAAGGGGCAGGCCTTTGCCGACGGTGTCAGAGAAGGTAAAAAGCTCTAATTCTCGGCCTAATTTCTTATGGTCTCGTTCTTGATTTTCATTCATGGGGTTAATCCTAGCAAACTTGTAGTAAAAACAAACCCCTTCGCGTGGAAGGGGTTTGCCGGGGAACGATCGCTCGGATCACGCCACAACAGACTCCTTCCAAGGAAGGGTCGTCGTGGTAGTCGTGTTGAAGCGAGCGAATTGCATAGAAATACTCTATAACGCCTTCACTTTATCTGCAATGAAGCTTGTTTCGCCGTTGCGCTTCGAGACCTTGCCTTTAATGGCGATGCAGGCGTCGGAGAGGAGGAATTGTTTGAACTCGTTGTAGACACGCGGGAAGACGGCCACTTCGGTCGAGCCCGAGAAGTCAGAGAGCTTCATGAAGACCATTGTCTCGTTGCCCTTAGTCGTCACGGTGCGAGCCTGCTCGACGATACCAGCGATGACGGCTTCGGTGTTCTCTCGCATCTCGGAGAGTTTGTTGAGATTCATATTCATCTTGGCGAATTTCTCGCGGTATGGTTCGAGGGGGTGCCCGGAGATGTAGAGCCCGAGGAGCTCCTTCTCCCAGGCGAGCTTCTCCTTCATGCTTACTTCCGGCGCGCTTTGGAGACGAAGGACGGGGAGGGTGGAAGTGTCGCTCATGAGACTAAAGAGCGAGCTCTGGTTCTCGGCGGTATTGGCGCGTTCCTTATGGTAGCTCAAGAGGGCATCTAAGTTCGCGAGGAGAAGGCCGCGTTCGCCGAAGTCGTCGAGAGCGCCGGCTTTGATGAGGGATTCGAGAGACTTTTTATTTAAATTTCTATCCTTGATGCGGTCGAGGAAGTCGGCGAGGGAGGTAAATTTGCCCGCGCGCTTGCGTTCCTGGGTAATACTTGAAGCGACACTCGCGCCGAAGTTCTTGATCGTGGTTAGGCCGAAGCGGATTTTGTGTGGCTGGTCGGTTTGAGAAATGACGGAGAATTGCGAGAAACTTTCATTGACGGAGGGCGGCAAGACGTCGATGCCCATGCGCTTACATTCGTTCACCATAATACCAATCGTGTCGACGTCTCCTGACTCGGCCGTAAGCACCGCGGACATATAGATGGCCGGATAGTTGGCCTTGAGCCAGGCGGTCACGTAGGCAATGTGTCCGTAGCTCGCGGCGTGAGCCTTGTTGAAGCCGTAACCCTGGAAGGGCACGAAGAGATCCCAGATAGCCTCGGCCCGGTCGCGGGCCATACCGCCATGTTTAATACATCCTTCCACGAAGAGGACATGCTGCTTCTTCATTTCTTCCGGGATCTTCTTACCGACGGCTTTGCGGAATTTGTCGACCTCGCCCCAGGTGTAGCCAGCCACCTCGATAGCGGTCATAAGGAGGTCGTCTTGGTAGACGAGCACGCCGAAGGTCGTGTCGAGGAAGTTCTTCATCTTGGGATGAAGGTAAACGGCGGGTTTGCGGCCGTGCTTTCTCGCGATGTACTCCTGGATGTTGTCCATCGGACCTGGGCGGTAGAGAGCGACCATGACGTTAATGTCATGGATGTTCGTGGGTTTGAGTTCCATGAGAGCCTTCGTCATGCCGGAGCCGTTCAGCTGGAAGGTGCCTTCCGTTTCGCCGCGCGCGAGCATCTCGAAGGTCTTTTTGTCGTCGATCGGAATGTTTTCGATAGTTACGGTGACGCCTTCAATCTTTTGAATACGGGCGAACGCATCCGCAATGATCGAGAGGTTCCTAATACCAAGGAAGTCGAACTTCAAGAGCCCGGCTTCCTCGATCGAGTACATGTCGTACTGGGTGATGATCTTGTTTTCCCCCTTGGTATCGTACTGGAGAGCGGTGTAGTCGGTGAGAGGCCCTGGCGCGATGACGACACCCGCGGCGTGCACGGAGATGTGACGAGCGTTGCCCTCGATCTTCTGGGCCATGTCGACGATGGTGCGGACGTCGGCGTCGGCTTTGTACATTTCTTTAAATTCCGGCGATTCCTTCTTGGCACGCTCGATGGTCATAGGGAAGCCTTGCGCGCCCATCGGGATCAATTTGGCGATGTTGTCGCCTAACTGATAAGGAAAACCCATTGCTCTTGTTACGTCGCGGACGGCGCCGCGGGCCATCATGGTGCCGAAGGTACCAATCTGGGCCACGTGGTCGACACCGTACTTCCGGCGCGCGTACTCGATCACCTCGTCGCGACGGGTGTCCGCGAAGTCCATGTCGATATCGGGAGCGGATGGGCGGTCAGGGTTCAAGAAGCGCTCGAAGGGGAGTTTGTACTCTAAGGGATTCACGTTCGTAATACCGGCGAGGTAGGTCACGATCGAACCGGCGACGGAACCTCTCACGTTTGTAAGAATGCCGTGCTCGTGCGCATAGTGGAGAAGGTCAGATACGACGAGGAAGTACTTAGGGTATCCCTTGTCGCGAATAACCTTGAGTTCGTACTCAATGCGCTCGACCAAGGTCGGCGTTTCCGTGAGACCGCGGCGCGCGATGCCGTCGTAGACGATTTTCTTCAAGGCTTCGTCCGGCGTGAGACCGTCTGGCATCTCAAGATCGGGGAAGACCCATTTGCCGAGTTCGAGCTTCAGATTGCAGCGATCCGCGATGCGCTCCGTATTCGCGAGAGCTTCGGGAAGATGTTTGAAATATTTGTGCGCCGTTTTTGTATTAATAAAGGAGAAATCCTCTTCCTCTTCGCCGAAGGCATTCCCACCTCCGCCACCCATGTAGCCTTGAATCGAGAGAAGTGTTTCGCGAGCCTGTCGGTCCTTGGGATCGAGATAGTAGACGTCGTGAGCGGCCACGAGAGGGATGCCTTGAGCGTTCGCCAAAGCGATGCGCGACTTCATGCGCTCCTCGTGCTCCATGATCTCGGGGTGATGTGTCACCTCAAGGTAGAAGTGCTCTGGCCCGAACGTTTCTTGGTAGAAGGCGGAGAGCTCTTCGACATTGGTCTTCACGAAGGACGGGAGAATGGCGATGAGACCTTCCTTGTGTTTCGCGATAAGCTCTTTATCCAAACGCGGTTTGTAGTAGAAGCCCTCGAGGTAGGAAGCCGTGACAAGCTTCAATAAATTTTGATAGCCTGCTTCATTTTCGGCGAGAAGGACGAGGCGGGTGCGCTGGTTGTCGAGCCGCGCTTCTTTGTCGTGTCGCGTGCGCAGGGCGACGTAGAAGTCGACGCCGATGATGGGCTTAATCCCCGCGTCGGTGCACTCCTGATAGAACTCGATCGCGCCGTAGAGATTCCCCGCGTCGGTAAGAGCCAGGGCCGTCATGCCCTCCTTCTTGGCCTTCGCGACGAGGTCAGGGATCTTCGGCAAAGCTTCGAGAAGTGAGAAGTGTGAGTGCGTATGGAGGTGGGTGAAGGGGGTATTCGTCTCAGCCATTGCGCCTAGTTTAGCATAAGCACGGCGATAGTTGACAATATGTTACTTTATATCTATAATCTTAAAAAGATAGGCCTCGAGTTAGGCCAGAAGGGGGGGTTGTTGTGAAAGAACAACAACGGGCACTTGATAACTTGATTCGTGAATACTGGGAGGTTAAGACTGACGAAGAGATAGGACAACTTGCGAATCCGCCGGTGGCGAAGCATGTGGTCAAGGAGCGTCGCCATACTCTCAACTTGAAGAAGAAAAAGTGGAGCACAAATCTGGTTGAGGGTGTTGATGTGGTAGAGCTTAAAGAAGCGTTGTTCGAGAAAGGCTATTCTTTGAGAGAGTTTGTGGAACTCAAGGGTATCAAGCGCTCTCTCGATGACTTGTATGCTCTCATGAAGCGTCTTGGGATCGAGAATATTCCAGCTCAACGTAAGCCAGCGTGGAAAGGCGCCCATCTTGCTCGCAAATACGGGGTAGACCTAGTTGAGCTCAAGAAGGCGCTCTTCGAGACGGGGTACTCTTTAAGGGAGTTTGCCGAACTTAAGGCTTTCAAAGGCTCTCTTCGTTCTCTATATGAGCTTGCAGAGTGCCTTGGGGTCGACAGCATCCATAAACAACGTAAGCCGGAATGGAAAGTTTTTCGTCTCGCTCGTCAACTTGGTCGACCAGAATTTCTTAATCGCGAGTGGCTCTCGGGGGAAGTAGGTAACCTAAAAGTTATCAGTGACCTTGCTGCAAAACTTGATGTCACTGAGAGTCAGCTGCGTGTTTTCACAGATCACTTCGGTCTGACTGGCAAGTCGACAAATAGGCCGAAGGTGCTCAACTTGGTATGTGCAACATGTGGCAACTCGTTCCAGCGACGAATGGGACGTATGAACGGTAATGCGCATTCGCGCGAGAAACTGGGTTTACTGATGCAGACTGAGTTTTACTGCAAGCAACGGTGCTTCCTGTCTCGTAAACGGTAGCTAGGACACAAGTAGGGCGGGGCCAACGGCCCCGCTCTTTCTTTTTGCTTAAAGTAATTGACTTTAGATATAAAATGTGATTTTGTAAGAATGGAGGTAATTGCATGAATCAGTTTCTTCGTTCGGTCTTACTCTTTATTTCCGGTGAGTCTCAGTATCTGACGATTGAAGAGTGTTACGAAGCCGTTCGATCCGAGCCGTTGACTGTGGCCAGGATGAGTCCGCGCACGACCCGTGTCGAGAAACACATCATTTCTCCAATGGGCGGCAAGGCTCGCGTGACAATCTTTTATAAGATGACGCGTCGGCCAGATAACGTCGTGGTCGAGACCATCGAAGTGACCGCTTACAAACCCGGTGCTGTCACGGCAACTTTTGTCGGTGAAGTACTTGTCGGCCTTACTCATAATGGTGTCAGATCAGATGTTCCGCGTCTCAATGAGCAGGTGCGGACTCGTCTCTGGCAAATTTTGCTTCTTGCTCGAGCGGCCGCGGAAAGCTTTCAGGAAATCCCTACGACACGTTCGTAGGGATTTTATATGTTAGAATTGACTTTATGTTATTTCTATGATTTTATACAGCTAGGAGGTGTTATGTACTACTGCGTGTTTCTGGCGTTCATGATGTTGATGGAACCCGGTGTCGAGCAGAGCAATTCGTCGCAGGACACGGACATCAAGATTTCTGTAGCGAGTGATGCGGACGGTCTCTCCGCCACTCTCGAACTCGGCGGCGCCACCACGGTCGTCCGCGATGAAGGCGGCGGTTGGTTCCGGATCAAAACGGAACTCATCCCCGGCAAACCATCGTCGTATCGCACGAAGGGCACGATCGATCCGCAAGGGAAGAGTGCTTCAGTGACGTTCGACCTGGGCCACGCCAGTACCCAAGAGCAAAAGGGAGGCCCTTTCTGGACGTGTAGCGTCAAGGCTCCCCTCGAACGATCTGGTTCCAGAGCACCCGTGCTCGAGGCTACCTGTAAGTAGGGTGAGACACATGAGCCCCGCGTCGCCATCGGCGACGCGGGGCTTTTCTTTTGTGCTACATTAACTCCACATGGCGTACACCGTTGGTATTGATGAAGCGGGGAGAGGACCACTCGCGGGGCCGGTTTCGGTTGGAATGGTGAAGGTTCCTGCGCATCTTAATAAACAGTTTTTCAAAGGTATTAAGGACTCCAAGAAGCTGTCGCAAGAGAAACGGGAACTCTGGTATGCACGGGCGGTTGAAGGGAAAAAGAGAGGGGAATTAGATTTCCACGTCGCTCTTATTTCAGAAAAGGTTATCGACAAGCGCGGTATCTCATATGCCATCCGTTTGGGCATCTTGCGTTGTCTCGAGGCGTTGGACGTTTCTCTGAAGGACAGTATCTTCCTCGACGGGTCGCTCAAGGCACCTGTGCAGTTTAAAAATCAGCAGACGATTATCAAAGGAGATGAAAAGGTGCCAGTCATCTCACTGGCTTCTATTTGTGCCAAGGTGGCGCGCGATCGGAAGATGGTAGGACTCGCGAAAAAGTTCCCTCGCTATGGCTTCGACATTCATAAAGGTTATGGGACCTCCGCGCATCTTGCTGCTTTGCGGAAATATGGCAAAACAGCTCTCCACAGGAGCACATTTTTGAAGAATTTGACAAAAAGTGGCTAAGTAGTATAATAAATTTCAGAAAAGGAGGCCCTTGTGGGCGCAGCGGTAATGCCAATCAATTTAAACTATGCCGCACTGGTTGCTCTACGGGCCCGTGGCGGAGAATTGGAAATCCTCCTTTTGGAGGCAACTGTTCTCACTGGAGTGCATACCGGACTCCATCTCTGGCAATTACCAGGAGGAGGGGAAGAGATTGCTGATCAAGGCAATCCCTTCCGCACTCTTGAAGCGGAACTCGAAGAGGAGACGGGATTGTCTTTGAAAAAGAACTATCCCGATCCACAACTTCTCGTTGTGCGAGAGAAGGTGCCAGAGCACTTCCAGCGTTTCTACCTCGCGTGGGAAACTGATTTGCAAGGAGAGCTTCGTCAAGGAGAGATTGTTGACGGCAACAAGCGTCTGGGTGCGCCCACATGGTGTTCCCTCTCGTTCGCCCGAGAGAATCTGTGTGACGCGCACATCTTGGTGCTTCCTTGGTTGGATGAGATTCAATCAAGGTTCCAGAAAAAGTGAGGAATATGGGAGCCGGGCGCGTCTATGCGCCCGGCTCTTTTCTTTTGCTTTATATGTGCTATGGTGGAGGCCATGGTTGTACGAATGAGACACACCCGCGCGCATACGAGAAACAGGCGTTCACATCACGCCCTATCTCAGCCTGCGTTGAGTAAGGACGCCGCCGGCGCCTCCCACCTCCGTCACAGGATGTCGAAGGCTACCGGCATGTACCGCGATCGCAAGGTCGTGGATTTGGCGAAGAAGCTCGACAAAAAGGCCAAGAAGCGCACCGCGGTGAAGTAACCCCAATTTATCCCTTAGTTCTTTTGTTCTTTTATGTCGCAAAGACACCTTTCGCGTTCTATTGTTCTCCAATCGCTCTTCGAGTGGGATTTCGAAGGCAAGCAGCGGGAAGACATTTTCCCGATGTTCGAACGCAATATTAAAGAATTTGCTCCCGGTTCCTCGGACCGCCCGTTCATGGAAACGCTCTTGAAGCGCGTCCTCGACAAGCGCCCCGACCTCGACACCTTAATCGAGAAGGCGGCGCCCGAATGGCCTATTCATAAAATCGCTCCCGTGGATCGCAATATTCTCCGCATCGGGCTCGCTGAGCTCCTCTTCTCCGATCGCAAAGAAGTGCCACCCAAGGTTGCCATCAACGAAGCTATTGAGCTCGCCAAGCAGTTCGGTGGGGAGACATCCGGTCGGTTTGTAAACGGGGTCTTAGGCGCGGTCTACAAGGAAATGGGCGAGCCGGGCAAGAACGAGACCGGTAAGCCGAAGCAGAAGCACGGCAATGTGCCGGATCATCTTCTCCCCGTCGAGAAGCTTGCCGGCGCGATTGTCTACGCCAAGCACGAGGGTCAGGTCTATCTTGCCCTCGTTCACGATGTCTTCGGCCACTGGACGCTCTCGAAGGGGAAGATTGGCGAAGGAGAAGCTGACACCGACTGCCTCACGCGCAAGGTGCCACTCGAGATCGGCATTCCTGTATCGGTGAAGGAGCACATCGGGAGTAACACGTACACCACCTTCCTCCCCGAGAAGGGCAAGGTCCGCAAAGAGATCAACTACTATCTCGCCGAAGCGCCGTTCCAGGAATTGACCCTCGAGAAGAAGGAGGAGAAGGGCGGTCTCGACGACGTGCGATGGTTCAAACTCGCCGATATTCTCGATCTCAACTTTTATGACGATATTCTGCCTATTATTACCAAGGCTTTGACCCGACTTGCAGAATCCAGGTAGATAGTAAATAGTAGTGAGTAATACATATGGATTTTGCCGCTTTTGAAGCCACCGCCGGGGTTACTTTCGCCAATAAGGCGCTTTTGAAGCAGGCCTTCACGCATCGCTCGTACATCAACGAGAACCGTGACTCAGGTCTCGAACACAACGAACGCTTGGAGTTCTTGGGCGATGCCGTGCTCGAACTCGTCATCACGGACTTCTTGTACGAGAAGATGAAGGATTCCGACGAGGGGACGCTGACCTCACTTCGCTCCGCTCTTGTGAACGCGGACACGTGTGCGAAGGTCGCGACGACGCTCGGCGTGAATGACTTCCTCCTTCTTTCGAAGGGCGAGAGTAAGGACACTGGTCGCGCTCGTCTCTACATTCTCGCGAACACACTCGAAGCCATTATCGGCGCTCTCTATCTTGACCAGAAGTATGAAGCGGCCAAGGCCTTTATTCTCGCTCATATCGCTCCCTTGGCCGATGAGATTATGGCAACGGGTGCCTGGATTGATGCGAAGTCACTTTTCCAAGAGAAGGCGCAGGAGAATCTCGGTCACACTCCTGTCTATAAAACAGTGAAGGAAGCCGGCCCCGACCACGACAAGCGCTTTACCGTGGCGGTTTCGGTGGCGGGTGCCACGTATGGCGAAGGTGAAGGGAAGAGTAAGCAAGATGCCGAACAGGCCGCCGCGCGTCAGGCTCTCGAAAAGCAGGGGTGGAAGTAGAATGCACCCTCACCTCACCCGGCTTTCAGCCACCCTCTCCTAGGCGTTAGGAGAGGGTTTTAATTTCTCCCTTCTCCTTGCGTCTAGGAGAAGGGTCGGGGATGAGGTCGGTGAGGAAGTAAGCTCGTGTTAAAATAATCTTTAATGTATTTAAAGAGTATCGAAATCGCGGGGTTTAAGTCCTTCGCCAAGAAGAACGCCTTTTCTTTCAACACTCCTATTTCGGCCATCGTGGGACCGAACGGTTCAGGGAAGTCGAACGTGGCGGAATCCTTCCGCTTCGTCTTGGGCGAGCAAAGTATGAAGAGTATGCGTGGGAAGCGCGGCGAGGATCTCATCTGGAGCGGGTCACCCACCGAGCCACGCGGGAATCGAGCGAGCGTTAAAGTGGTTTTCAACAACGAGCAGCGCATCTTCGACCTCGACTTCCAAGAAGTACTGGTCGAACGCGTTGTTCATCGTGACGGCTTGAACGAGTACTTCATTAACGGCTCATCCGTGCGCTTGAAGGATGTGCTCGAACTTCTGGCCAAAGCGCACATCGGCTCTTCCGGACACCACATTATTTCCCAGGGTGAAGCAGACAAGATTATTTCCGCCACCCCGAAGGAGCGTAAGGCGATGGTGGAAGACGCCCTCGGTCTCAAGATTTATCAATACAAACGCGCTGAGTCTGAGCGTAAACTCAAGAAGACGTTCGAGAATATCGGTCAGGTCGAAGGTTTGCGCAAAGAGATTGCCCCTCATCTTAGATTTCTTAAGAAACAAGTAGAGAAGCTCGAGAAGACGGAAAGTCTCCGTGCCGAACTTCTCTCGCTCGCGCACGAATATTTGAAGCGCGAGGAAGCCCATCTTACCGACACTAAGCACGCCCTTGAGTCGGAGCGCGCTCCTATCAAAGAAGCTCTCGCGAAGCTCGAGGAAGAACTCCTAGAGGCCAAAAAGACCCTTGCCGCCGCCGGGCAGAAAGAGAAGAAGGAATACCTCATCCTCGAGCTCGAGAAGGGTCTCCACGCCGCTCGCGCCGAGAAGGACGCCCTTTCCCGTGAGTTGGGTAAGGTCGAGGGGCAGATCGAGATTCAGAGCGCCACGATCCGCCGACAGGAAGAGTTGGCCCGCTCTGACGAACACAAGACCGTGCCGCTGAAGGAGATCGAGGCTTTGTATAAAGAGATCGAAGGGGAGAAAGATGAACCAGGGATCTTCGCGCGCGTGAAGGCGAAGATCTTTGAGTTTATTAAGAGCCGCCGAGAGAGCGGACACGTAGCGGCCGTGGCTGAGGCCGCGCAGGCACTTGAGATGCTCCAGACGCAGAAGCTCGCGGCAGAGCAGAAGTTCCATGCCGCGCGTGAGCTCGAAGAGAAACATCGGAAAGATTACGAGGCTCTCAAGAGCGAAGTGGAGAAGGCCAAGGACTCCGACAACAGCGCGCAGATCGCCGTCTTTCGGATCATGAGCGAGGAGAATGAGCTCCACGCGAAGCTCAATCTCTTAACAATGCGAGAGGAGCAGCTCCAGGGTGATTCCCAAGCCTTCACGCGCGACGTCGAGGATCTCTCGCGCCTTCTCGGCGCCGAGGTGCTTCAGTTCCGCTCTCGTTCGCTCGAGGGAAAGGAAGAACGTAGTATCCAACTTGAGCGCAAGCGCACGCTTGAGAAGACGAAGATTCGCTTCGAAGACGCTTCGATCGCGGGTGGCGAAGAAATGCTCAAAGAGTTCCGGGAAACCTCTGAGCGTGACGAATTCCTTGCTCGCGAGCTCCTCGATCTTGAGAAGTCGGCCGAGAGCTTGAAGCATCTTATCGCCGACTTAGAAACGCGGCTCGCGACGGAGTTTGCCACCGGGCTTGCCAATATCAATAAAGAATTCGGGGTTCTCTTTACCAAAGTTTTCGATGGTGGGGAAGCGGAACTCGCTCTGGTGAAGGAAAGTGAGAAGAAGGTTGGAGAAGAGCCTGGCGACATCGAGAACGTCCCTGCTGAGACCGAAGACTCAGGCGTATTAAAAGAAGAAGGATTGGAAATTAAGATTTCTCTCCCCCGAAAGAAGGTGAAGAGTCTCATGATGCTCTCGGGCGGCGAGCGAGCACTTACTTCGATTGCGCTTATCTTCGCGATTTCTGCCGTGAACCCGCCGCCCTTTATTATTCTCGACGAGACGGACGCGGCCCTCGACGAAGCGAACTCCAAAAAGTACGGCGATATGATCGAAATTCTCGCCAAGTATTCCCAGCTCATTCTTATTACGCACAATCGCGAGACAATGAGCCGTGCGGGCGTGATCTACGGCGTGACGATGGGTGGAAGCGGTATCTCCAAAGTGCTCTCGATCTCCTTTGACGAAGCAAGTGAGGTGGCGAAGTAATTTGTAAAAAGGCCGTCGCAGATGCGACGGCCTTTTCGGCAAAGAACAGGAATTCAGGTGAATTCTGGATCGTCGAATTCTTCGTAGTCTCCATCCAAATCGACGATTTGGTAGAGGGAAGAAAGAGCGTCAGTTTCCCAAATGTCGGAGAGCGCGCAGAGCCCGGCCAGGAGAAAGATGATGAGAGATAATCCTCCTTCTCCAAATGCGAAGGCGCAAATACCACACATGACGATAACGCAAGCCGATCCGAAGATCAAAGAACTTCTGATGGGTGGAATTCCGTTCAAAGAGTTTCTCATGGGGGCACCTCTGGTACCACCTTAGCATATGAGTAATAAGTAGCTATGCTTGCATTTCCCGCCATTTCTGGCAGATTGGTAGCGAGAGGTGCGCATGGGTGAGCAGCTTGGACAGATGATGGCGGATCCGGTTATCCGGGTCATTGGCGCCATGATCGTGGGCGTTGTGGTTCTGGGGACGTACGTCACCAGGAAGACAAAAAAGAGCTAGTTTCTGAGAGTCCCGGGATTTCCCGGGACCTTTTTATAAAAACCACCGGCGCAATAAGCGCCGGTGTAAGGTCAGATTTCTCGAAAGGAGCTGATTCGGACTTGAATCCGAGCCTTGGGATGGAGAAGAGCTGTCGCTGTTTCTCGGAAGATCTCGTGGGTGTAAGTCGAGAGAAGACGGGCGAATGAGCTCGCAACTTCTTTCGGCGTGAACTCGGACACTTTGATTTCAATGTCGATTTCATCGCCGACCCCTTTGACCATCCGGTCGTGGGGGAAGAGAACGATCAGGTCATTCTCATCCAACACGTTCATTTCGCTGATGGACCTTGCTGCTGCCAGAATCTTGTAGAAGTAATGCTCGAGTTCTGCTTCTCCCCATTCAAGCGGCAACAACGAGACTGTGATAACAGGTTTCAGATTAATACCCTCCGTATTTAATAATGCTACTTTATATAAGTAGTGTCAAGTTTATATAAATGCGAAATCGAGGACCTTCTTTTCGAAGTCGGCGCTTACGAGCTTCACGCGAACCTTGTCGCCGAGTGAGTACTTCTTGCCAGTCGACTTACCGACGATGGCGTAGAGCTTCTCATTGAGTTCATAGAAGTCGTCCTTCATGTCGCGGAGCTTCACCATGCCTTCGGCCTTTGTATTCACCTCCTCGACATAGACGCCCCATTCGGAAACACCGGAGACGGTCGCGTCGAACTCTTCACCTACGCGCGTCGACATGTATTCCACCTGCTTGTATTTGATAGAGGCGCGCTCAGCTTCGGCAGCTTCGATTTCGCGTTCGGTTGAGGCGTCGCAGAGACGCTGGTACTTGAGAATTTCATCTTGCTCGACGGCACCCTGAGTGAGGAAGCGATAGAGGAGACGGTGCACCATGAGGTCGGGGTAGCGGCGAATCGGCGAGGTGAAGTGAGTATAGAACTCGAAGCCTAGGCCGAAGTGGCCGATGTTCATGGTGGAGTAGACGGCCTTGGACATGGCGCGGACGGCTGCGGTCTTAATGAGCGCTTCGGCGGGAGTGCCGGTGACGGATTTGAGCATCTCGGCAATGTCGGTCGCCTTGGTCTCGCCATGTTTGTTCTTGAGTTCGAAGCCCAAGGCCTTGACGAAGGTGGCGAGGTTCACGATCTTGTCGCGATCCGGCGCTTCGTGGATACGATAGACGAAGGCACTTCTCGTGTTCTTGCCGGTATGAGCGTGCATGTATGTCGCCACTTCGCGGTTGGCGAGGAGCATGAAGTCCTCGACGAGCTTATGGATATCCTTGCGCTCCTTTTTGTAGACGCGGATGGGCTTGCCGTCCGAGTCGAGCTCGAACTTCACCTCATCGGATTCAAAGTCGATTGCGCCGTTCTTGAACTTCTCGACGCGCAGTTTCTTCGCGAGGGTGTCGAGGGTCTTTAACTCATCATAAAATTCGCCCGCGCCCGCGTCCAAGATATCTTGAGCATCTTCGTAGACGAAGCGCCTATCGGAGTTGATAAGAGTCTTGCCAAACCAACGCTCTTTGACCACGGCATCCTTGTCCATGGTGAACACGGCCGAGAAGGCGTACTTGTCTTCGTGTGGGTTGAGCGAGCAGAGGTCGTTCGAGAGCACTTCCGGCAGCATGGGGATAGTGCGGTCAACGAGGTAGATCGAGGTGCCGCGTTCGCGCGCTTCCTTGTCGAGCTCGGTGCCAGGGACCACAAAGTGAGAGACGTCAGCAATATGAACGCCGACCTCGTAGTCACCATTCTCGAGCTTCTTAAGCGAAATAGCGTCGTCGAAGTCCTTGGCGTCTAAGGGGTCGATGGTGAAGGTGGTGGTAGCGCGGAAGTCCTTGCGGCCGTTCGCCAGGTGGTCTTCGTGTTCGAACTTCTGTTTCCAAGCAGCGGCTTCGGCATCGACGGCGGCCGGGAAGCCAACTTCAAATCCAGAATCATAGACGATAGCTTCCATCTCCGCGTTGTGTTCGCCCGCGCGACCGATGATGCGCACGAGTTTACCTCTCGGACTCTTGGCAGCGTCAGGCCATTCGGTGATCTGGGCCTGGACTTTATCGCCCGTTTTGGCGCCCGGGGCTTCCGCGAGGAAGATGTCTCGGTACATGCGCTTGTCGTCCGGGATGAGGAAGAAGCCTGAGCCAGCTTCCTCAAGCTTGCCGACGAAGTCCATCTTGCGGCGCTCGATAATCTCGGCTACTTTGGCGAGCTTCCTGCCGTACGGAGAGACGCGTTTGAGGTCCTCGACGCGGACCGTGTCCTTGTTGAGGGCGGTGTTCACGTATTCCGCGGGGATCTCGAAGTCTTCATCCGAGTCAGGCATGGGGAAGTAGCCGACACCTTTGCCAGTGACGCGGATTGTGCCGATATAGGGGTTTTCGTTTTCTTGAATCATGTTCATAGTGCCCGGGGTGGGACTCGAACCCACATGACCTTGCGGTCGGGAAATTTTAAGTCTCCTGCGGCTACCAATTACGCCACCCGGGCGAATGCTGCCAAAAAAGCACGTCATGCTTTCTTGGAGGCGCAGAGGGGAATTGAACCCCTGCAATAACGGTTTTGCAGACCGTCGCGTTACCACTTCGCCACTGCGCCGTTGCGTACTACTTTAGCATAATTGATTATTCCTTGCTTTTTTGGAATACTGTATCCCTGTACGCGTCCATAGCTCAGCTGGTAGAGCAGGTCCCTCTTAAGGACAAGGTCGAAGGTTCGATCCCTTCTGGACGCACAGGGTATGAGAAAAGGGCCGGCAAGACGATGAGTCTTGCCGGCCCTTTGCGTGGCCTTACCGGAATCGCGAGGCGCAGAAGGCCCGGCAGTCCGTGTATACCTCCTCTTCACTGCGCGCACCATCAACTTGAAGGAAGCGATACGAGCGCCTCAAGATGGGCATGACCTCGGCAGCGTAGAGATTGTACTCTCTCAGACGCTCTTCGAGAGCCGCATCATCCATGCGTGGCCCCCGGCTAGTTTGCGCGACCTTGTTCCGGCGCGCCTCGATCTCCTTCTTCTTGAGATCGAGTTTGATGGCCAGGGCTTCAACGGTTGGGTCTAGTTTGTCGGCGACCCAGCTGAGTTGTGTCGCGGAGCGAGGGGTATTCAAAACCAGCTCACTTGATTTCAGATGCTTCTTGAACAACTCGATCATCATCTGGTCCGGAGCCAGCTTACCTCCTTGGGTCAAGGTTCTGAACTTGGGCACGTGGGCTTCGAGAAGCCCGCTAGTGCTCACGTGCTCGAGGTTGAAGTCGGCGGCCAATCGTTTGCCGACCGTGTCTTTCCCCGAGAAGGGTGGCCCAAAGACTACGACGATTTTCTTGATGAATCTCACTATTTATCCTCCTAGAAAGATCTTGCCAGAGGACATCCTAGCAGAAAAAAGTTACTATGGCAGGTGTATGGGCGGGTGGCGAAATTGGCAGACGCGCCAGCCTTAGGAGCTGGTCCTCGCAAGAGGGTGGAGGTTCAAGTCCTCTCCCGCCCACTAGGGTTCTGTTTGGTGATACAATCTTTACATGTCTCAC
Source organism: uncultured Candidatus Saccharibacteria bacterium (assembly GCA_964642835.1). Taxonomy (GTDB): domain Bacteria; phylum Patescibacteriota; class Minisyncoccia; order Phycocordibacterales; family Zambryskibacteraceae; genus UBA5004. Next base: position 112,337 of record CAZXQA010000001.1, read on the forward strand.
AGTAGATTAGATCAGCTCTCCGACGGTATTTTCGCCATCGTGATGACAGTGCTTGTGTTCGAAATCCGTCTTCCGGAAATTGGCATGGCGCCGAGCAATTTTGAACTCGGTGTCGCCTTGAAGAGTCTGACCCCCGCGCTGCTCTCTTACCTCCTTTCCTTCGCGCTCCTCTTTACCTACTGGCGCGCGCATCACTTCTTTGTTTCGGTATACGCGAAGAACGTGGATCTCATGCTCACGAACATTAATGCGCTCTTCTTCATGCTCGTGTCGCTCGTGCCCTTCTCGGCGAGTTTGCTCGGTCGGTATTATCACAACAGACTCTCCGTGGTCGTCTTTGGTATTCATATTATTCTTATCGGCCTCACCCTCTTCTGGATGCGCGGATATGTCTTCTACTCTGATCACATTAAGAATCCCGAAATTAGCCATCGAGAGATTCGCGGCTCTACCATCCGCACGATGGTGCCGGTCATTTTCGCGGTGATCGCCATTTGGATCTCTTCGAGAAACATCGACATCTCTCTCGCCGTCTTTACCTTGGCTGTCCTCTTCAACCTTTCCTCGGCGAGCGCGCGGATGTTTGATAAAATATTCAGGCTTTCCTAAGGGGAATAAAGTGCTGTACCATACAGGCTCGAGCGGCCATAGTTTAGTGGCAAAATGAGTGCTTCCCAAGCATTAGATGGGAGTTCGATTCTCCCTGGCCGCACCGAAATGTTATGAAAAGAGAGAAATTATTTTTCTTGAGTTTCGCTCTTCTCACCCTTCTTATCTACGGCCAATCGCTCTGGGGCACGTTTGTCTACGACGACCGGGGGATTCTTGAGCACCAGGAGCTTCTCGGTAAGGCCGAAAACTTGTTTAACGTGGCGGCCTACCCGTACTGGACCGAAGACGCGGGGTTGTATCGCCCCATCTCTCTCTTGAGTTACTGGGCGAACATCATGCTTCTCGGTGAGGGGGCGTGGGGATTCCATCTCGTCAATCTCCTCCTCTACATCGGGATTTGTTTCCTTTTGTATCTTCTCCTAAAGAATCTTTTCAAAGATGAGGGAATAGCTTTTCTCTCGGCGTTAATATTTCTTATCCTGCCGATTCATACGGAGGTGGTGGCGAATATTACCGGAAGGCTCGAGCTCCTGGCTCTTTTCTTCTCACTCCTTACTCTCCGCGAGGCCACTCAGGAGAATCCACGCTTCTGGCTCTCGGCACTCTGGATGTTTCTGGCTATTGGCTCGAAGGAAACGGCCATCGCCACCCTGCCGCTTTTGGGACTTATCTTCCTCATGCGGAAGCAGAGAGTGATAAACGAAGCGACTCTCGGGGCTGGGTTTGGCGTGCTCGTATATCTTCTCCTGCGCTTCCTCGTTTTAGGGCCGGTACATTTCCTCGGGGTAGAGACGTCGCTTATCGAGAATCCACTTCTCTTTGCTTCCGCGCATGATCGCGTGGCGACGGCTCTCTCTATTCTCTGGATGTATGTATCGAAGACCTTCTGGCCCGCGTCACTGTGTTCGGATTACTCCTTTAATCAGCTTCCGATCATCACGAGTTTCTGGCATGTCCGGGTACTTCTCGGACTCGGTGTCCTCGGAGGAGGCGCGGCGGCAATATGGGTGTTCTGGCGACGCCGCGCTCCTCTGGCTCTCGCGGCCGGGTTCGTGTTCTTTGGTTTTGTGGTCGTCTCTAATATTCCGTTTCCGATTGGCACCATTGCTGGCGAGCGCCTCTTCTTTTTTGCATCGGTGGGAGTGGCAGTGCTGGTGGCGTACATATTTAATCTCTACCTCGCCCCCTTGATAAGAGAGCAGAAAAGCATGCTTTTCTGGGGGATTTTGCTCCTCATCTATGTCGTTCTTTCCTTCCAGCGACAGGGCGTCTGGATGAGCGAAGAGAAACTCTTTACCAACGCAGGGGCCTGCGCGCCGCATAGCGTCCTTTCTCTTTCAAATCTTGGTACTGTGTACTACTTCCGCGGCGAGTACGCGATGGCGGAAAAGTATTTGCTCGAATCCAAGGCGATCCAGCCGATCTACTCCAAGGGGTTAAATAATTTAGGGCTCGTGTATTGGAAGCAAGGACGCTTGGAAGAGGCGGCGGATCTCTATCATCAAGCTCTATTGCAAAAGTATCCGTACCCTGGTGCTATCGAGAATTTACAAATTCTTTATTTGAGTAGCGGGAAGTACGACAAGGCGCGGGGCTGGCTTAATTTTACATATACTCCTGAAATAACTGAAGCTCTTATTGAACAAGCCAAACGTCTGAATTGACGAATTGAGTACTGGGGCGTAGGGTGGTGCCAGACTAAGTATTCTGGTGAGTTTCAACACAAAAGGGAGAAGTCATGATTCAAGTTGGATTTGTTGCTTTCCTGATCGCTGTCTTTCTTCTCGTCTTTATGTTTTTCGTGAAAAAGTACTCGAGACGGGAAATGCTCATCATTCCACACGAGGTGATCTCTACTGGGTTTCTTCGGGCCATGTGTGCCACTGCAGCATTATTTGTCGTAGGTGTGACCATCTACGAGTTCCCGCCATTCTCTCTTATGGAAGAGCCGACCCAGGTAGTAAAGAACAATTCGCAGCTCGTCGCCTTTGAAGACGGCAGGGTTGTTCGTAAGACTTGGGGCCTCTGGACGATCCCGGGTACTGGGCGAGCGTGGGCACATATTGAAATGTGTCACTCACTTGGCCAGACGAAAGGGGCGTGGCATGGCAATCTCGCGGATCCTCAAGAAGTGTATGTGTTCCGCGATATAAGCGGTGCGCTCTTCCAGCGTAAGAGTGAAGTCACGCTCTGCATCAATTCGCTCGAGACTTTCTTTGCTGATGAGAAACGACGGCGGAATAATTCTCCTGAGATAGAGGCGGCATGGCTTGAGGCCGACGCCCTAGCGGCTAAGGTCTTACTCGTGGATGCTCCAGGCTTGGAGGCGCGCTATCGAACGTATGAAGCCGCGCTGAATGCGGAAGTGGGTAAGCGCGGGTTCTCTTTAAGCTTCAGCAGTTTTCAGGAAATGGTTTCTGACTGGTAGTAATACGCTCCGCTCGGGTCTTGGCCCGAGCGGAGTCTTCTGTATTTAGAGAGGTAGTGTGTCGAGGTGCTGACGGTTTCGTTCTCCGTAGTCTATTTTAAAGTCGATGTGGGGGACGATCATGATGCGGGATTCGTCGCGGACATAGCGTTTGAATTCATTCGTCTTGCGTTCGAGAAATTTAAGAGCGGTGTCCTCCTGGCTCTCGGGGAGGGTCGTAAAGAAGACCTTGGCTTCCTTGCCAGTCGGAGACATGGTGACGCGAGTGACGGTGAGGAGAGAAGCCGGAGAAGCTTCGTCACGGATAAATTGCGCCGCTAAGCGGTGGATCATTTCGCTAATGATTTCGCGTTTCTTTTCCTGCATTACTTGGTGACTTTAATAACCGCTTCGAGGATGTCGCTGGGGACGATCTCGAGCTTCGACTCAATGAGAGCGCCGAACTCACTTCCTTCCAGCACTTCTTCAGCGGCGATCTTTGACTGTTGGAGCTCCTTTACTCGTCCGCGACCAATCTCTGCCTCACGGCGCATAATTTTGACCATGGCGTTCAAGGTAACCTTGCCGGTGACGACGCGAGCACCGAGGACTTGTTTGCCGGAAGACTGGCTGAAGAGTTTCAAAACCTTGGCGGACCCGCAAACTTCTTCCACCTCGATTCTTGGTTCGCGTTCGGCGAGGAGAGCGCTTACCTTGTCGGTCAGTTCATAAATAATCGTGAAGGGGAGAATAGTGACGCCCGTGCGCTCGGCGAGAGCGGCCGCCGCGGCGTCGATCTTCGCGTGGAAGCCAAAGATCACCGTGCCAGGAGTGGTGAGAGCGGCCTTCACGTCGTTTTCATTAATAGCTCCCACACTCATTGCCACTACTTTCGGCGTGATGCGTTCGCGAGAGAGTTTGGCGATCTCACTCTCAACAGCCTCGAGGCTTCCCGCAGTGTCGGCCTTGATGATGAGAGGAAGAATAGAGTCGGTAGTTGAGACTCTTGGACCGGCTGGTTTTTTGGCGGCTTCGGCTTGGTCGTCCACGTACGCGAGAGCTTCATCCTTTTTCAAAAATGTTTTGAACATGGCACCAATCGGAGGCAATTTGTCCCAACCGACGATTTGAACCGGGCTCGAGAAGGAGAGTTCCTCGAGCTGCTTGCCTTCTGCGTCCAGGAGAAAGCGGAGAGGCGTCATCGCGGTGCCCGAGGCGGCGAAGGTGCCCTTGCGAACGGTGCCGTCTTTAATAATGGCCACCGCTGTAATGCCGCGCTTTGGATCAAGGCGGCTCTCAATGATGACGCCTGTGCCGAGAGTATCGGTATCACCAGTAAGTTCCAAAATGTCTGCTTGAAGCGCGATCATTTCCAACAGATCGTTCACTCCCTGGCCAGTTTTGGCGGAAAGGGGGACGCAGGAAACGTCGCCGCCGTAACCCTCGACGTAGATGCCGCTCTCGGCAAGATTCTGCTTCACGCGTTCAATGTCCGCGGTCGGCTTGTCCATCTTGGTGACAGCCACAATGAAGGGGAGCTTGGCTTCGGAGATGTATTTATAGACCTCTACCGTCTGCGGCTTCACGCCGTCTTCGCCAGAGACAATAAGGACGGCGATGTCAGCGGCCGAGGCGCCGCGAGTGCGCACGTTCTGGAAGGCTTCATGTCCTGGCGTGTCGAGGAAGGTGATGCGCATGTCGCGGCCATCTTCACGAGTGTGAGTCACTTCGTAGGCGCTAATGTGTTGGGTGATACCGCCGGCTTCCGTCGCGACGACGTTACTTTTCCTGATGTAATCAAGAAGCGTCGACTTGCCGTGGTCGATGTGTCCAAGAATACCTACAACTGGAGGGCGGATTGACATACGTGTTGCTACCTTATCATATTTGGCTAAGATATGCATATGGATTTCCTCCGAAAATATTTTTCCCCGAAGCGGATCTATCTCGACTATGCCGCGGCGACGCCGGTGTTGCCGGAAGTGCTCGCCGAGATGCGGAAGTACGAGAGGGAAGCATTTTATAATCCGAACGCGATTTATGAAGAAGGACTTGCCGTGAAGCGCGCCGTCGACGAGTATCGCACGAGAATCGCGCGCATCCTTGGTGTCGCCAAAGAAAACATTATCTTCACGAGCGGCGGGACGGAGGCGAACACGATCGCGGTTCGAGGGGCGACGGCTGGCGGTGGTCGCGTGGCATTAGGTGAGGGGACGCACCCCTCGGTTCATGACGCAATCCGTCCGAGTGATAAGGAAGAGATCGTCCTAGTTTCAAGTGTAGTCGCCGACAACAAGCTAGGGAGAAAAATTCGTGAAGAGCGTAAAAAGAACCTGCCTGCCGGCAGGCAGGGTAATTCTATATATCCACTTCTCCACGTCGATGCTTCGCAGACGGCGCAGTACGTCGCTGTTGGATTAGAAACCCTCGCGTGTGACCTCCTCACTCTTGATGCGGCAAAAATATATGGACCGAAAGGCATCGGCGCTCTGGTCGTGCGAAGCGGGGTCAATCTCGACATCCCGCCGCGTGGCACGCCGCCCGTCGCTCTCATTGCTGGCCTTGCCAAAGCGTTCGAAATAGTTTCTCGTGATCGGGAGAAAGAGCGCGCTCGGGTCGAGGCTCTCGCGCAAGAATTCGCTCGCGAGGTGACTCGTCTCCTGCCCCAGGCCATTGTTTCCCACTTGGGAGTAAATATTGTCACTGTTTCCGTGCCAGGTATCTTGCCTGAGCTTCTTGTGCTCGCTCTTGAGCGCGGAGGGGTCCTCGCTTCAGCAGGGCCAGCGTGCGAGGCTCAGAAGCCGGAACCCGCGGAGACCCCGGTCCGCTTTTCCCTAGGACGAACGACAACGCGAAAAGAGCTCTGCAAGGCCGCGGAAGTCCTTTGTGATGTGGTCCAAAATATGATAAAATAGGCTGATGCAGCCGTTTAATCACTTCACCACCAAGGCTAAGGAGGTTATCCGCAAAGCTCACGAACTCGCGATCGAACGCGGGCAGAACCATGTGAACCCCGTCCACCTCCTCGCCGCCCTCATCCTCCAAGAGGAGTCGATGGTTCTTTCCGTGCTTGAGAAGATGGAAGTGGACACTATTCTTCTCACGGATTCCGTCCTCGACCTTATCGAAACTCCCGAGACGAGCCAGACCCTCTCGCCTTCGTACCAGATTTACCTCACCCCCGAGCTCGCTCATACGATTGAGAGCTCGAGCAAGGTCGCGCAGTCGATGGGAGACGAATTTGTATCGACCGAGCATCTCTTCCTCGCCGTCATCGACACGCCGGGAGACGCTCAGGACCTTTTGAAGAAGTTCCGTATCGGCCGCGATCGCGTCGTTCAGGTTATTGAGGAGTTGAAGAAGGCGACAACAGAAGCTCCGAAGGAGCCAAAGAAGTATAAGTCGCTTCTCAAATACACGCGCTCTCTTACGACCCTGGCCAAAAATAATAAACTCGATCCCGTCATCGGCCGCGACGAGGAGATCTCGCGCATCATTCAGATTCTCTCGCGCCGCACGAAGAACAACCCAATACTCATCGGTGAAGCTGGTGTGGGGAAGACCGCCATCGCCGAAGGGTTAGCTATCCGCATCGCTTCAGGCAACGTGCCGGAATCTTTGCGCGACAAGGATCTGGTCTCTCTTGACCTCGGGCTTCTTATCGCAGGGACGAAGTATCGCGGCGAGTTCGAAGAGCGTTTGAAGAGCATCATTAAGGAGATCGAGAAGTCGGAAGGCAAGATCATTCTCTTTATCGACGAGATCCACACTATCGTCGGAGCTGGTGCGGCCGAAGGCTCCATGGATGCCTCGAACATGTTGAAGCCGCCGCTCGCTCGGGGCGAAGTGCGCGCCATTGGTGCCACGACGCTCCGCGAATATCAGAAGCATATTGAGAAGGATCCGGCGCTCACTCGCCGCTTCCAGCCTGTCTACGTGCAGGAGCCTTCGGTCGAAGACGCTATGACGATCATGCGTGGTTTGAAGGAGCGTTACGAGCTCTACCACGGCGTGCATATTACCGACGAGGCTATCCAGGCCGCCGTCTCACTCTCGGCCCGCTATATTACGGACCGCTTCCTCCCGGACAAAGCCGTGGATCTCATCGACGAAGCGGCTTCCTATTTGAAAATTTCTTTGGAAAACATGCCGCCTGTGTTGCAAGAGGCGCAGTCGAAGATCATGAAGCTTGAGATTGAGAAGGAGGCTCTCCGCAAGGAAGAGAAGTCGCCGAAGGTGAAGACGCGCTTGAAGGAGATCGACCAAGCCGTCGCCGATTTGCGCGAACGCACTGCCGAAATCGAACTCAAATGGAAGAATGAGAAAGAAACAGTTTCCGAAATCAAGGCGTTGAAGAAGTCTCTCGAAACCTTGCGCCTCGAAGCGGAGGCGGCGGAAGCGCGCGCGGACCTTTCTCGCGCGGCCGAACTTCGCTACGGTCGCATCCCAGCAGTAGAGCGTGACTTGGAGACCAAGGCCAAGAAGTTAAAGAAGCTTCAGAGTTCGCGCCGCATCCTTAAGGAAGAAATCACGGGCCAGGATATTGCTGGCATCGTCTCGAAGTGGACGGGTATTCCGGTCACGCGCATGCTCGAAGAAGAAGCCGAGAAGCTCTCTCGCATGGAGGAGCATCTTATGGAGCGCATTGTTGGCCAGAATGAGGCAGTGAAAAAGATTGCCGAGACGGTCAAGCGCAGCCGCGCGGGTATTGGCGACCCCAACCGTCCGATTGGTTCCTTCATTTTCCTCGGTCCTACCGGTGTTGGTAAGACTGAGCTCACGAAGGCTCTGGCTGAGTTCATGTTCGACGACGAGAAGGCGCTTATCCGCGTCGATATGTCGGAGCTCATGGAGAAGCATGCCATTTCCAAACTCATTGGCGCGCCTCCGGGCTATGTCGGATTCGAAGAGGGTTCGAGCTTCGCCGAATCCGTGCGCCATCGTCCGTACTCGGTGGTGCTCTTTGACGAGATCGAGAAGGCGCACCCCGAGGTCTTTAACGTCCTCCTCCAGATTCTCGACAACGGTCGCCTGACTGACGCGAAGGGTCGCACCATCAATTTCAAAAACACGGTCATCATCATGACGAGTAACATTGGCGCGAACTATATCGACAAGATGCAGTCGATCGGCTTCAGTAAGGGCGAGCAGGATGCGTATGGCCAGGTGAAGGAGAAGGTCCTCGAGGCTCTCAAGGATCACTTCCGCCCTGAGTTCCTGAACCGTCTCGATGACGTTATCGTCTTCGACGTCCTTTCGCGCGAAGCAATCAAGGAGATTGTCGGTATCCAGGTCGAAGTGGTGAAGAAGCGCCTCGCTGAGAAGGAGATCGAACTCAATGTTTCTGAGGCAGTCCTCGAGCTCCTCGCCAAGGAAGGTTACAACCCGCAGTATGGTGCCCGCCCGCTCAAGCGTCTCATTCAGGAGAAGATCCTGAACCCAGTCGCCAATATGATGATTACGAACAAGGTACTCTCCGGGGGCTCAATCTCTGTCGACCTTAAGGACGGTCAGTTTGTACTCAATGCCGCGAAGGGGAAGAAGGCTCCACGTGTGACAAGCATGTCAAAGAAGGAAGCGTTGGTGAAGTAATTCTAAATAAAAAAAGATCGCCAGGCTGGGGAGCCGGCGATCGGGTTGGTACGGGGTGGGTGCCTAGCTTCAAGAGAAGCTGAAGATTTTTAATCGACTACGCTGGGAACGATGTTCCCGGCTTCCAGGTTTAACGCCGGAAGAAGGAATGATCCCCAGGTATTCCCTAGGTTCCCCAACTAGCTCAAGATTCTAAGCTGAATCTCCATCACCCCGTACCGCTACTCACTCTACTCCTCAGGTTATTTTATGCAAGGAAGGGTGGAAAAGGGCCGGGAAAGCTGATACATTATTGAAGTTCCAGCGCGTCGGTGGCGGAGTGGTCAATCGCACTAGACTGTAAATCTGGCGGCCTATGGCCTACGAAGGTTCGAATCCTTCCCGGCGCACACATACATAAAAACAGGTCTCCGGGCCTGTTTTTATGTATGCAGGTTGCATGCCGGGAAGGATTCGAAAGGCGCAGTTCGCGCAGGCGAACGAGCCGGGGTCGCGCGAAAATTCAGCAGAATTTTATGCGTGACCGAAAGTGTACTCACGCCCCTGCCCGGCGCACAATGTTTGAAAATCACTATTTTTAGAAGCCTTTGCGAGTATATCGTAAGGGCTTTTAAACTTAATTTGAGCCACATTTCGTTCTTTGATGGAAAGGTTCCAAAGTAGATTTTCCAGGATTTCTTTCTTTCCGTTCTCGTCTTTCTCTAAAAACTCTTTTCTGGCTCTACTGCCTCGTAAAAATACTTCTTTAGTCGATTCCAAAGTAGCAGACGGCTCACGCTGTTTTAGCTCCTGAATCTGCTTGTTAAGGGAAACTCTCTGGTTCTGGATTTCTAGAACCTTCTGGTCATAGAGTTCTTTGGTAATCTGGCTATCAAGGAAAGTATCAAGAAGCCTCTGCTCTCTCGTCTTAAGACCTCCCAGGGCGGTTTCCAGTTCTTTTATGGCCTTATCAAAGTAGCCGTTATCAGCCTGAAGCCTTTCCTTGGCGGCTTGGTACATAAGCTCGATCTTTCTCTCGGTAAAGTCTAGGTTTAGGAATAAATCGGCTACTTTAGGATAAAGGTAAGTTTCTCGAAGATAAGTCTTGTGTTCTTCACACTTCTGTTTGCCGTTAGTGCAGTAGTAATAATGGTGGCCTTTTTTAAGTGAAGCTGTTAATGAGCAACCGCAAGTCTCACATTTAAGGAACCCTCTTAATGAAAGAGATATTAGGAAGCGCTTTAATACCGCTTATTTCTGTGAATGTAGGAGCTGACTTTAAAGACGAAATCGAACTCATTAAAAATGGCTTAGTTAGGGCTTAATTTCATAGCCCGACTAATCTATTGACTTTTAGCATATAGTATGCTATTATTGTATTGTTAACCTAGTTTCTCAGCTCTTTCACTACATGGAGGTCAGCGATGACTTACGCACAGACGGATCGCAAGGCACCGGCCATCATGGCCGCCCTCGCAGTCGCACAGGTGTTTCGCAAGCAGGGGGAAGTCAAGGCGCGTCCGGCAACGGACGGCGAACAGATCGAGACGATTCTCGGAAGCGGCGTCAAGGAGACGACGAACTCCGCGAAGCTCGGCGACTGGATCATGACGAACCCGTCCGGCGAGCAGCACATCATCTCGGAGCAGAAGTTCTTCAGCCGCTACGAAGCGACGGAGGCCGAAGGCGTCTATCGCGCCAAGGGCTTCTGCCGGGCGATCAAGAACCCGTTCAGCGAGCCGATCGAGATCATGGCGTCCTGGGGATCGCCGCAGACGGGCGACGAGAACTGCATGATCGCCGACACCTGCGACGAGAACGGTGAGAACATGGGCGGCGAGCCCTACCTCATCGACGGCGCCGCGTTCGCCGAGACCTACAAGTAGACAGTACAACCGCTTACTGAGAAGACTGCCCACCGGGCAACACTTCTCGGTGGGCGGTTTTCTTTTTTAATTCTCCCTTCGTGTTTTCTTAGCCTCGTTTTCTAGTCGAGAAATCCATTTTGTGTTTTCGGTTGAAACGAGTGCTTCCACTACACCCACAAGGATTCTTTTAGCCTCTTCATCATTTTTCCCTTCATACTGGCCAGTTCGGCCAAGGTAAGTATATTTTTCATGTCTCAATGCTTCGCAAGTAGCTCTGTATGCAATCCAATTTTGAGACCATTGATTTACATGTTGAAGCCCTTCGATAACAACTACAACAACACCTAAAAAACCAGTTATCTTGGGGAAGCTAGTTGCAATAAAGGGAATTAAAGCGGCACAAGTTATTTCTGCCAGCTTAGATCGTTTATACCACCATTGTGCACTACCAGATTTTTTGTCGTACCAAGCTATCTGTTGCTCAAGCCTTGGGTATTTCGAATCTGGCTCTTGGTCAACATTTCCAGGGGTGATGGTTTTGCTGAAAATGTTTAACATCGGACTCTTACTTTACTTGCAATAGGGTGAGTCCTTTTCTCAAAAGCTCGCTCGATATAAGCATTGGGATCGGCAACAAAGTCGTCCCATTTTACGAGAACGCCGTATCGTTCATCTTCTGTGTGATGGCATTTGTCCTCGTGAATAAAATAGTTTCGATGAAATTCCTTGATAGTAGTACTGTCATTAACATATACAACACTAATCGGAGTACCGCATCCTCCGCAGGAAGAGGGTGATCCAAAGACACGGTCATACATCTTAGGGAGCACAATTCCAAGAATGCCGCTTCGAGGATTATTCTCTCCGTCGTAAAGAGAAGCTTGAAGCTCTCGTTTGATAAATTTTTGCTCATCCCACCCAAGATTCTCTGCGCTGTTCTCTCCGATAAGGTGAAGTGTTACGGTTGAATCCGAGAGGTATTCCTCACGGATCTTTCGCATGATGTAATCCTCGTCATCTGAATCAATAGCTTCGTCCAGAGACTTATCAATCATGTCGAGGCCGGGCATAGCTTGAATTGCCAGTTTGTACGCTAGATCCTCAGTTTTAAAAGATATAAAGCCTTTTCTCGCCATGATGTTGAGTGGTTATTATTAGGTGGCTCTAAAATACCACAAATAAGCCGCTAAGTCTGCAAGCCTAGACTGGTTCCAACCTCGTACCAGACGGCGCACACTAGACTTTTTGTGTTTTCAATGTAAGGTGGTGTTCGGAAAGGAGAGAGTGATGACTGAAACAACGCTTCTTGAAGAGTACGAATCCTATGAAGGAACCTACCGCTTGGCGAGTCTTCCGAGCGGAGATCTTAAGGGGATCCTCTTCACTCTCATCAGCGACATGCGTTTAAGACCGGCGTTCGGTGGTCTCTGGGAGCAATTAAATCGAGCCAGCAAAGAAGACTGGCTTCAGAGGTGGCTGAAGGCCGTTTCTCATGCCCGCGAAGAGCCTGCGTAATGCAAGCTCAACGCGGGCTCTTCTATTTTAATACGGTTCCAACTTCGTACCAGACGGTGCACAGTATAAAAAATAACTCGTCTTGCACGGGTTATTTTTTATACTGCCGGAAAGTAGGTGAGAAAGGCGGAGGCCGACGGGCCGAGCCGGGGTCGCGCGAAAATTCAGCAGAATTTTATGCGTGACCGAAAGTGTACTCACGCCCCTGCCCGGCGCACAATGTTTGAAAATCACTATTTTTAGAAGCCTTTGCGAGTATATCGTAAGGGCTTTTAAACTTAATTTGAGCCACATTTCCATATTTGAGAGAAAGGTTCCAATAAAGGCTTAATATTACATATAATTCTACATATTGACTTTTGGGTACATTGTATGGTATGATAGATATAGGTAAGCATTTCGTTTACCTCCCTACTGCAGGGTATGCAGAGTTCTTTCAGAGAGGTGAAGTATGACCGAAGAGAGAAAGGGGCAGATCGCTCTTCTTCTGCTCAAGGACAGGCTCCGCAATGAAGGCGTCCGACTCAAGCCCGACATGAAGCGGGAGATCGGAAACCAGGCAACCAAGATCGGCGTGCCGATCGAGGAAGCCATGCAGTTCGTCGAAGGTCTGGTCCGCGAGATGGTGGAAGAAGTCTTCCCACCTCGCTCGTTCAGCTCCGTCAATCCCGATAACACCTAATCGGGAAATAGAACACTAGGGTGAACCGCAAGGTTCCTAAAAGGGTAATTCCAACTCGTCGGAAGACTTAGTTGGAGGATAAGAACCTATCCCCGCGTTCTACCGCAACACCCCCCCTCGCTTAGCTTCGGCTGAGCGAGGGGTTTCTTTTTATCTAATTTATATTTCATTTTTCTGCCGGTACAGATTTTGACACCGTGTAATCTTTAATGTATTTTTCTCCGTGGAAAGAGGGGTGATCTGAGATGATCAAAGATGCCGATACTGAAGCTTTCTTCCTGAAGGCAATGCGTTCGGGCTATGCCGGCGGCGGTGTGGGGAAGACCATGACTCTGCCGGACGTGAGGCCAAGCACCAAGGAGATCCGATATGTTCTTGGGGACTGGCTTCTCATCGACGAGTGGAACGTCAATCGGGATACGAACAAGTCCACTGGCGTGACACGCATCTGGCACGATGGCACACTCGTCTGGTGCATGAGTTATGGCGGGTATTACCCGGACTCTGTGACCAGATTCCTCAAGGTGGCACTTCGTCATCAGTACTCTTGTGAGGGCTCCTTCAAAGGTGGTCGTGGCCCCGTGCGATGCGTGGCTTCTGATCTTCTCTTTTCTGAAGAACCCGGTCTCGTCTACACGAACGAGTGCCACGGTAATTTTTGGCACTTCAGTGGCAAGGAAAGGATTTTTGCCCCACAGCTCCTCGCAGGCGATGCGGTGATCGGTTACCACGATTACTGGGGCATGAGCCTTCTCTAGCTCGCATGAATGGGCGCATTTCCTTCGGGGAGTGCGCCCATTATTTTTTTGATTTCTATATGTAAAACCGGTTCCCGCACAAGGCGGAAACCGGTTAGGTGGGTGATGTCTAGCGCTTCTGCATGATGGAGCTCATCTCCTCAAAGATGTCTCCCAGTACAGGCTTCAGTGCCTTGTACCATAGGGCGCACATGCTCAGGTACACGGTGCTGTAGATGAAGATCTCAGCGAGGCCCCACGTACCCACCCAGACCTTCCAGAAGCTCATTCCCACGAAGCTGAGGGTGATGACACCGAAGGTTTTCTTCTTTTTGATGAACCCGACGAGTCTCTTCATAGAACGCTCCCGGACCACTTTACCTAAAAACTTTCGACTTGCAAAAGTCGTGGTTTAAGCGTAATACGGATAGAGACTCGTCTAGGAGAGGGAGAGGCGCATGCTTAAGGTGCTTATTGTAGCTCTCGGGATCGTTTCCACATTCACATTCGAAGTCTGGCAGAGAACCGACGAATTGCGCAAGGAGATAGCGGCCTTGCAATTGAAAGACGCTCGACAGGATGATGTTCGCAGCGCCGAATGGGTGGCCGAGGTGCTCGCGCGTTACCCGGAGAAGGATCTTGCCCGTGATCTCTGCATGGAAGGGAATCCACCAAGGCCCATCACTAACCCCCTCGATAGGGAGTACATGCTCTACTCCTTCGTGCGACAAAAGATAGACTGATTCTAAGGGCGGCTCCTCCGGAGCCGCCCTTTTTTATTGCATAAATAAAAAGCTGACACGCGGGGCGCATGTCAGCTTCGTGTCTATCTTTTCCTGGAACTGTGAAGTTCCCGATACGGAATCCCATCGAACCAGTCCAAGAATGGCGCGATGGGGTATTTCCACAGGAGTCCCAGAGAAAGGGTGACCAGGAACCCGCCGAGGATGTGCCAGAGGAGGTGTTCGTATCCGCTTCTTGTTGCCGCGAATCCAACGATCTCGTGGAATTTCTCATCCTTGATGAGACTCCACCAGACGAGGATGGGTGTGAAAACGAGGAAGTGCAGGATTGCCCCGACTGCACTCATATTGAAGAACCTGAGTAAGGTCGCCATAGAGCCTCCTGAATGGTCTGGGGCCACTGTACCTCAAATATCCTTCTCCTTCAATCCCTACTTGCAAACCTCGGGAAATACGGTAATCTAATAGCCTATGTCACAGAAGCACCTCATCAAGCTTGTCTCCGTCGGAGACGCCAGGGGCGTGGGCAAAGGCCACACGTATTATTCGACCAAGAACAAGAAGTCCGTTGAGCGCAAGATCGAGCTCAAGAAGTACAACCCCGTTGCAAGGAAGCACACGATCTATAAGGAAAAGAAAGCCTAACAAAAATCCCTCCAATTGGAGGGATTTTTGTTTAACGCTGTGTTAGGATAATCGCGTTGGGGCGATTAGTTTAATGGTAGAACAGCGGCCTCCAAATCCGCTGGTGGGGGTTCGATTCCCTCATCGCCCGCCGATGAATATTCTCTTCGATGTCGAGCAACTTCTAAGAACGTACGGTTATGTTGGCGTGTTTCTGATCGTCTTTCTCGAATCCGGCATCTTCTTCGCGCTCCCCGGGGACTCACTTCTCTTTACCGCGGGGCTCTTCGCCTCTCTTTCGGGACTCAATCTCTTTATTCTTATTCCCGCCATCTTCCTCGCTACGTTCCTGGGCGGATTGGTTGGATATCGGATCGGGGTCTATATCGAGAGCCTGCATCGATACGCCTTCTTTCGCAAAATTTTGAAGCCGGAGTACATCGCCAAGGCGCATGAGTTCTTCGTGGAGCACGGTAAGGGCGCCATTCTTATTTCTCGCTTCGTGCCGCTTATGCGTACCTTCGCTCCGATCGCCGCAGGGATCGCGCGGATGCCACACGCCAAGTTCGTGCGCTACAGCTTCTTCTCCTCGCTTCTCTGGTCGCTCTCAATTACCCTTTTGGGATATTTCTTAGGGCAGATCTTCCCGCAGATTACCAACTATCTCCACTTCGTCGTTATCGGAATCGTCGTTGTCTCTCTTATTCCATTTCTGACAGAATGGCTGCGTAGGCGTCTGAAGCGCTCGCGAACCACCGGATCTTAGAGTTGCGTTTGAACCACGTCATCTGACGACGAGCGTACTGGCGAATGGCGGTATTGAGTTCCTCAACAAATTCTTTCCTACTCAATTTCTTTTGGAGATAGAGAGAAGCGAAGCGGTATTCGAGGCCGAGATCCTGAGCGCGTTTCTTGGAGAGTTTTTTTGTCTCGCGGATAATCCCGGGGATTCTGTCGAGTAATCTTTTATAAATTCTTTTCTCGAGGTCTGTGGGGTAGAGGCCGATGTAGACACAATCTTTCCTTGCCTTCTTTGTATCAAGAGAGGGAACCTTCCCTAGCGCCGCGACAATCTCAAGCGCGCGAATGACTCTCACTTTATTTCGCCAATCAATCTGCTTCGCGCGGGCGGGATCTTTTTTCTTGAGCTGTTTATAAAGCGTTTCTGCAGAAAGCTTTTCTAACTCTTTGCGCAGTTTCTTGTTCGGTGGGACTTCCGGCAACACAAAGCCGTGGCAGAGAGCGTCGATATAGAAGCCCGTGCCGCCAACGACAACAGGGAGCTTCTCGCGCCTCTGGATATCTTCGAGAGCCTCGTTTGCAAGAGTTTGGTACTCTGCCACGCTGAATTGCTTCTTAGGGTCGGCGACGTCGAGGAGGTGGTGGGGGATGCCGCGCATCTCTTTCTGTGTTACCTTGCCAGTGCCGATGTTTAATCCTTTATATACTTGTCGCGAATCGGCGGAAATAACTTCGCCCTTAAGTTTCTTCGCCAGGCGAATAGCCAGGGCACTCTTGCCCGAGGCGGTCGGACCCACTATGGCTAAAACCTTCTTCATATCTTGGTGCCGGAGAGAGGACTCGAACCTCCACCCCTTTCGGAACACGATTTTGAGTCGTGCGCGTCTACCATTCCGCCACTCCGGCATTAATTGAAATGACCCTTAAGAAACTCTTTACCTTCTCCAGTTTTAAACCATTTTTCTCTTGCACGTGCACTTATTCTATCGGGGAATCTTTCTGTGTACAGTAAGGTAAACGGAGCGTATGGCTTTGTTGTCTTATTGCTTCCTGAATTATGCTGACCAAATCTTCTCTCTAAGTTGTCGGAAATTCCCACGTACAGGTAGCGCCTATTTAAGCTTTTAAGTACGTAGACAAAGTACATAATTCTCCGCCACCCTGCCTGCCGGCAGGCAGGTCCGGCAATGAACTTCTACAAATTACCTTAATTTGGTGCTAAAATCTAGCACATGTCACAGTTCTACAACGACTCTATTTTCTGGATTGAGGTCGACAAGATTAAACCCAATCCCTACCAACCTCGTCGCGACTTCGACGAAGCACAGTTGAAGTCTCTCTCCGACTCGATCCGCCAATACGGCGTGCTGCAGGCTCTTGTCGTGACGCGTAAGGAGTTCGAGAAGCCAGAGGGCGGCCTTGGTGTCGAGTACGAACTCGTGGCGGGCGAGCGTCGTCTCCGCGCTTCGAAGTTGGCTGGTCTCCAGCAGGTGCCGGTGCTTATTAGGAGCGCCGAGGACACCGACCTCATGAAGCTCGAGCTTGCCATCATCGAGAACATCCAGCGCGAAGATCTCTCGCCGGTAGATCGCGCCCATGCCTTCGACCGTCTTGTCAAAGAGTTCAGTCTCACTCACGCCGAGGTGGGTCGCAAGGTCGGCAAGAGTCGCGAATATGTCTCGAACACGCTTCGCATTCTCATGCTCCCGGAGTACATCCTCGCCGCGCTCTCAGAAGGGAAGATTACGGAAGGTCATACTCGTCCGCTCATGATGCTTATCGAGCGCCCTCAGGAGCAGGAAACGCTCTTTAAAGAAATTATTTTCAAGAAGTTAAACGTACGCGAATCCGAGAACATCGCGCGCAACATTGCCGTCGAGCGCGCTCGCAAACTTGTTGACCAAGAGCTTATCGAGATCGAAGGTCAGTTCAAGGAGCGTCTTGGGACGCGCGTTCGAATCGAGAAGAAGCCTACTCGCGCGGGCGAGCCGAGTGATGATGGTGGGGTACTGAAGATCGACTTCTTCAACAAAGAAGATTTGCGCACCATCCTTGAGCGCCTCGCCGCCGAAGTGAGCGCGCGAGCTGAGGCAGTGCCGGAGGCCGCGATGGAGCAGGAAGCTGCCACTGTTGCCGAGGAGGCAAGGCCCCTGACCGATGAGGAGAAGATTATGGCCGAGGACAAGCCGCAGGCTGAGCAGGAGAATGAAGATGAGAATCTCTATTCCGTCTCAAATTTCAGTATCTAAGCCGTTTTCTAGGGCTTGACTTTTTGATATTAAGTGTGATATAATACAGATAGAACGTTCGGGATTTACCCGAATGACTTTGGAGGTTCGAATGCAACTCGAAACAATTGTGCGTCGCACAGGAATGGTTTTGACCGAGCAAACGGCTCCAGAACATGTCCGCGCCTGCGTCATCGGCGCGGGGGCTCCCCGGATCGTTTTCGACGGACAGATTTGGGAAGAGCCGGCGAGCCGACCCGTTGCAACCCAGATTGAAAACGCAATTTACATTGCGCGGCATCTGGGCTTGCCGATCAAGGAATCCTGATTCACGCCCGTCTCAAGAGGCACCCTTCACCGGGTGCCTTATTTTTATTTCGCTTTCTTTTTGAACCCTCTCACCTTCTTTTCTTCTTTCAAAATTTCTAACGCACGTGCAAGGGTAATGGTGTAGACGTCATCGGTTTTCAAAGAGCGGAAGTCGGGCTTCGGCTTCGTGTTGTGAGCGATATAAGGACCGAAGCGTCCGACGTTCGCGGTAATTTTCTCACCGGTCTCCGGATGCGTGCCCAAGGTGCGCGGGAGCGTGAGGTAGACGAGGGCGTCCGCGAGCGTGACACTTCCCACATCTTTGTCCTTCGGGAGGCTGGCTTTCTTCGCTTTCAATTTCTTTTTCTTATCATCTTCGCCGAGTTGGACATAGGGACCGAAGCGACCTGTTTTAACAAAGACGGAGAGACCTGTTTCTGGATCAACGCCGATCGGTTCATCAGGCTTAATCTCCGCGCCGTCGAGAGTGCGAGCTCCCGCGCAGTCCGGGAAGCGTTCGCAAGAGTAGAATTTGCCGCCGCGGCCGAGTTTGACCACCATGCCAGCGCCGCACGTCGGGCACTTCATATCCTTCGGGGCTTCGCCCATCGTCGTGAGTTTGTCGAGCTTGTCCTTGCTCTTCACATCCTTGAGGAAAGGGCCGTAGAAGTCTTTGAGGGTTTTCTCGTACGTGCGCTTGCCTTCGGCGATCTCGTCGAGCTCGTCTTCCATCTCGGCGGTGAAGGAGTCGGAAATATAGTTTTGGAAATTGCCTTCCAGGAAGGTGGAGACGACGTCGCCCGTGTCCGTCGGTACGAGAGCTTTGTTCTGCTTCTCCACGTAACCTCGATCCTCCAAGGTCTTAATAATAGAGGCGTACGTGGATGGGCGTCCGATGCCGCGCTTCTCCAACTCTTTAATAAGACCGGCTTCGGAGTAGCGGGCCGGCGGCTCGGTTTGCTTCTCGGTCGAGAGAAGATTCGTGAGAGTGAGCGCTTCGCCTAAGGAGAGCTTCGGGAGGACGACGTCTTCGCTCGCGGAAGCGGGATCGGCCTTGAGCCAGCCGTCGAACATGACGCGTGAACCGTTGAGATGGAAATCGGGGACCTGCCTGCCGGCAGGCAGGTCGTGTCCTCCTTCAATATTGGCCACGACCTTCGTGCGCATCATCTGGGCGTCTTTCATTTGGCTTGAGACGGTGCGGCTCCAGATAAGAGCGTAGAGACGCTGCTGCTCTTCGGTGGCGCCCGCTTTCATGACGTCGAGGTGGGTGGGACGGATAGCTTCGTGAGCTTCTTGAGCGTTCTTACTCTTCTTGGCAAAGACGTGAGACTCATAGTAGTCGGCGCCGTAGTGCTTCTTCACCACTGCTTCGATCTGAGTGCGAGCTTGAGCGCCGAGATTGGTCGAGTCAGTACGCATATAGGTAATGTGACCGGCTTCGTAAAGGCGCTGGGCGACGGACATGGTACGGGAAGGCGACCAACCGAGGCGCGAGGAGGCGGCTTGCTGGATGGTTGAGGTGATGAAAGGCGCGCGTGGACTTCTGGCGACCTTGGTTTCCTTAATATCGGTGATACTCCAGTCGCCAGCGTTGCCGAGTTTTAAAATCCTCTCGACCTCCTTCTTGTCTGTCGGTTCCGTCGAGCATGTAAAGTTCATCTCGGCTTGTCCCGCAGAGCCTTGGCGGAGTAGGGCGGTGATGACCCAGAAGGTTGTCGGAGTGAAGGCGCGGATCTCACGCTCACGCTCCATAATGATGCGCAGCGCCGGAGACTGCACGCGGCCGGCGGAGAGGCCGTAGCGGACCTTCTTCCAAATAAGGCCCGAGAGATCGTACCCGACCAAGCGATCGAGGACGCGGCGCGCCTCTTGAGCTTCTTTCAAATTCTCGTCGATGGCGCGAGGATGCTTCAAGGCTTCCTCGACGGCCTCCTTAGTAATCTCGTGGAAGACGATGCGCTTGGCGCTCTTGAGACCAGCGGCTTCGCGGACGTGCCAGGCGATTGCCTCTCCTTCGCGGTCGGGGTCGGAAGCGAGGAAGATTTCGTCGGCTTTCTTGGCCAGGGCTTTAATGTCGGCGATGACACTCTCTTTGCCTTTGGAAATTTCGTAGTGGGGGATGAAGCCGCCTGGGATATCGATGGCGGCCTTGTTGCTCTTCGGCAAATCACGCACGTGACCGACGGAAGCCACGACGCGGTACTCTTTGCCCAAATATTTTTCGATCGTTTTCGCCTTCGACGGCGACTCGACAATTAAGAGCTTCATTAGGGTTAACAAATAGCACGGTAAATTTTTAAACGCAAATTATTTTGACCTCACCCGGCCTTTCGGCCACCCTCTCCTAGGCGCAAGGAGAGGGTTGAAGCAATCCGCTCAATTACAACACTTACATCGTCGCGTATTTCCTCATTTTTAATTCTCAGAGTTTCGTATCCGAGTTGTTTGAAATATCTATCTCTGTCTCGGTCATATTCCTTACGAAGGTTGTGAGATTTCCCATCAAGTTCGATAATCAGTCTCGCTTGAAAGCAGTAGAAGTCCAGAATAAACCCTCCAAAACTGTGCTGACGTCTGAATCGAACACGGAATACTTTCTTCCTAAGAGCCTGCCACAATAACTCTTCCTCGCGGGTTTGATTCTGACGCAGATCTCTTCTTCGTTGGATAAACTTCTTGTGGTTATGGATTTTCATATGTTCCCCTCTCCTTACGTCTAGGAGAGGGGTAGGGGTGAGGTGTTGAAGTGTTGGTGAGGTGTTTAAAATGTTCTCCTCACCTCTCCCATCTCCTCCACTATTAATCCTTTAATCTCTAAGAGCGAAAGGATGGCGCTGGCTGTCCCTGTTTCGAGTTTGCTTTTGCGGATCAACTCGCTTCTCTCCATAGGATTTTCGAGTAAGGTGAGGAACACTTTTTCCTCGGGTGTCGCGTCCTCTATATCCATAAGGGTGGGCGGAGCGTCTTTGCGCGGAAGGCCGAGGAGTTCGAGAAGGTCGTTGGTATCGCGGATAAGCGCGGCGCCGAGACGGATGAGCATGTGGGGACCTTCGGACGTCGGTGAGTGAAGAGGACCAGGAATAGCGCCAACTTCGCGGTTGTAGTCGGTGGCGAGGCGCGAGGTAATAAGCGTGCCGGATTTCTGCTCGGCTTCGATGACGAGCGTTGCGTGGCACATGCCGGCGATGAGTCGGTTGCGTCGCGGGAAGGCCCACGGCCCACTTGGCATGAGGTCATCGTATTCGGAAAGGAGCCCGCCACCAGCCGCGACGATCTCGTCGGCCAGGGTCGCGTGCGAGCGAGGGTGAATGACGGAGCGGTCGAGCCCTGACCCAGGGAGAGCGATCGTCTGCAAACCGGCTTTGATAGCACTCCTGTGGGCAATGGAGTCGATCCCCAAGGCTAAGCCCGAGACAATCACTACTGGTTCGCCCGCGAGTCCGTGGATAAGGGCTTCGCAGATCTCGCGGCCGTACGGAGAGAACTTACGAGCCCCGACGACGGCGAGGAGTTTATGTCCAGGGTGCGGCAGGGTCCCCTCACAGCGTAGCTGGGCGGGGAGCATAGGGATCTCAGTTAAGAGAGGTGGGTATTCAACTGGTGATAAGGCGCGAATTGGCATAGTGTTGTATAATTCTAAAAAATCGGAGATTAAGAAAAGTTAAAGAATATGTTGGATATCAAATTCATCAGGGAGAATAAGGAGCTCATTAAGGAAGCTGCTCGGAAAAAGCACATCGAATTCGATGTGGAGCGTCTGGTGGCCGTCGATGACAAGCGAAAAGAATTAACTCAAAAAATCGATGACAAGAACCGCGAGAGAAAGGAGGCCGCTGATACTCGCGATATTGAATTAGGGAAGAGAATTAAAGGAGAACTCGACGAACTTGAAACCGCTCAGAAAGAAGTGATGCCTGAATGGCAGTCACTGATGATTCAGGTGCCAAATATTCCTGACATTTCAGTGCCGGAAGGCGAGACGGACGCGGATAATCAGGAAATTAAAAAATGGGGTGAAATCAGATCATTCGACTTTGCGCCTAAGTCGCACATTGAACTTATGACCGCGCTCGATATGGTGGACTTCGAACGAGGAACGAAAGTTTCCGGTTTCCGCGGCTACTTCCTCAAAGGCAAGGGTGTCGAGCTCCAGTTCGCTTTATGGAACTTCACGCGAGACTTCTTTGCTCGCAAGGGAGGATTCGTGCCGATGATCGTACCGTCTCTCGTGCGTCGCGAATCTCTTATTGGTACAGGGATGATTCCGCAGAGTGAAGAAGATCTCTACAAAACTCAAGATGGCGAATACCTGGCAGGCACGGGTGAAGTGGCTACGATGGGCTACTATATGAATGAAGTGCTTGAACGCTCAGAATTCCCGAAGAAGTTCTTAGCTTTCTCTCCATGTTTTCGCCGTGAGGCTGGTTCTTACTCTAAAGATACAAAGGGTCTTATTCGAGTCCATGAATTCTATAAGATGGAACAGGTTGTGTTGTGTGAGGCGAGCCATGAAGAGTCGGTTAAGTATCACGAAGAGCTCGAACGCAATACAGAAGAGCTCACAGAAGCTCTAGGTCTTCCATATCATGTAGTGGTGAATTGTGCGGGGGATCTTGGATTAGGCCAGGTGAAGAAATACGACATCGAAGTCTGGATGCCTTCTGAGGGCAAGTACCGCGAAACTGGCTCGTGCTCATATTTCCATGATTTCCAGACAAGGAGACTCAATATCCGTTACAAAGATGCCGAGGGGAAGCTCAAATTCGCCCACTCTCTCAACAACACAGCTCTCTCAGGTCGCCCTCTTATCGCCATTATCGAGAACTATCAGCAGGCTGACGGCTCTGTGAAGATTCCAGACGTGCTCGTGCCGTACATGAACGGGCTCACCGAGATTAAGGCCAACTAAGGCGATGAAGATCGTTTCTAAGGGCAACACGATTTCGACTCCGGAATTCCGCACGAAGAAGATGAAGGCGCGTCGCAAGCGCACCACTCTTCTCGGCGGTGCTGCTGCCCTCATCCTCGTGGGGATTATCGCCCTTCTCCATCTTGAGAGTTTGCGAATTCACACGGTCACAGTGACGGGCGCCGCCGCCACAGGGGCGGAGACGATCGAGACTCTCGTGAGAGAAAAGATCGCCGGAAGTTATCTCTGGCTCTTCCCGAAGAACAGCACCTTTCTCTATCCGCACGGTGCCATCGAAGCGGAAATTCTCACGACCTTCCCACGATTGAGCGTGGCCACTGTTTCCCTCGACGGGTTCTCGGCTCTCAGGGTGGAAGTGACGGAGCGTCAGCCTTTCGCGCTCTCGTGCGCCGAGACCTGCGCCTTCCTCGACGAGTCGGGCTTTATTTTCGACGAGGCGCCCATGTTCTCAGATGGTGTCTACTTTATATATAGAGACAAGCGGAGCGAGCCTGCTCGACTCGGCGCCCCGCTCCTTCCTCCTGACGTCTTCAAGAACGTGGCGGCCTTCGTGCGCAAGATCGCGAACCTCAATATAATGCCGGTCTCGCTTACGGTGGGAGAAAATTATAACGAACTTCTTCTCGCGGCCGGCGGCGTGTTGGTGTGGCGCGGCGAAGCCGATGTGGCGGGAGTGTATGCGGACCTCGCTGCTTTCTTGGGAAGCGAGGCCATTCGCGCGGAGAAAGATTTCTGGAGTCGAGTGGCTCAGGTGGATCTGAGGACCCCAAATAAGGTATTTTATACGTTCAAGGAACGTGAGGAGTAGCGAGTAGAAGAGATGCAGAAAAATTTCTGGAATACATTACAAAAGCCAATCTTTGTCTTGGCGCCGATGGCCGATGTCACCGACGCGGCCTTTCGCCGTCTTATCGCGAGCAAGGGTAAGCCAGATGTGATGTGGACGGAGTTCGTCTCTGCTGACGGTCTCGCCCGCGCGCCCGAAGAGGGGAGGAAGAAGTTACTTCTTGATCTGCTCTACACCGAGGAGGAGCGACCGATCGTCGCGCAATTCTTTACCTCCAATCCCGACCATACGCGCGAGGCGGCTTCTCTGGCCAAGGATCTCGGCTTCGATGGCGTGGACATCAACATGGGTTGCCCCGATAAATCGATCGAGAAGCAAGGGGCGGGAGCGGCGATGATGAAGAACCCGGCGCTCGCTCGCGCAATCATTCACGCCGCTAAGGAGGGTGCTCGCGGCTTGCCCGTCTCCGTGAAGACGAGAATCGGCTACAACAAAGTAGAACTCGAAACATGGCTGCCGGAAATCTTGAAGGAAGAACCGGCTGTCGTGACGATCCACGCGCGCACTCGCAAGGAAATGTCGAAGGTAGTCGCCCGCTGGGAGTACGTGCGACGTGCCGTCGAGATCAGGAACGAGATGAAGAGTGAGACGCTTATCTTTGGCAATGGTGACGCGCTCGATCTCTCAGACGCGAGAGAGAAGGTGCGAGAGACGGGGTGCGACGGCGTCATGCTCGGCCGAGCCATCTTTGGTAACCCGTGGTTGTTCAAAGAAGGATACGCGCCATCTATGGAAGAGAAGCTCCTAACGCTCGCGGAGCATATTGAACTTTTCGATACCTTGCTTGGACACGAGAAGAGCTTCGCCATTATGAAGAAGCATTTCAAAGCGTATGTAAAAGATTTCGAGGGGGCAGTGGATCTCCGTGCGGCTCTTATGGCCTGCGAAGATGCGGCTGGAGCGGTTCAAACTATCCAAGAATATTTAAAGAAAGAAAAGAGCGCGGTCGTGTAAGGAAGCTTGACATTTCCCGTCGTTTGTGATAGGAAATAGGGCAGTAAAGCCTTGTTCTTTGAGGCTTAGAAGCATTCAACGACCTGTCACAGGGTCATTTCTGGAGGGCATGCTAATGCTCGGACGTGTATATCTCGCGGGGGCAATTGGTGCCCTCATTCTGCTGACTTCGGTCGGTTGCAACAAGAACACGGCGACGGCCATTGCCAACGCTTCGGTCAACGTCACGGGACCCAACACGGCTGTCACGGGGATCTCAATCGATCCCAACTCGGATCAGAACCTGATCCGAGAATCCCAAAACGGGATTTGCATCGCAAGGAAAACCTTTGTGGTGAAAGTGCTCCCTGACGGCGGCGGCTATTCGTCCTCGATCTTGCCCTCAACAGGGGCAACGTTCGCGGCCGGGGAGTTCGCAGCGACCGTGAACGGAACATATGTTCTCACGGTCTCGACCCCTGGCAACGAATACAAAGCCAGTGTCAGGATTAACGTCACTGGCGATTGCGGCGGCGGAAACGGAGAAAATCCGAATCCACCAACGAACCCACCAACCAACCCGCCTCAGGTGCCGGCAGCAACTGCCGCGCTCACAGCCTCTCCCTCAACGATCAACGTGGGGCAGGGATCTGACCTGACGTGGAGTTCTGCAAATGCGGGCTACTGTTCCTGGATCCAGGGTCTCTCCGGAGATGTTGGAAGCTCGGGCACCGTGCGGGTGACGCCAGGTGTTACCACGAACTACAGGATCCGATGTTTCGGATCTGGCGGCTCGGGTGATGCTCCTGCGACGGTGACGGTGAACGGACAGCCTCCGCCCCCGTCGACGGTGACTTCAATCATTGTGACACCAGCGAACGCGACGATCGCGTTGTCTGGCACACCCGGCTCCTGCTCTGCTTCACAGCAGTTCAGTGCCACGGTGTACGGAACGGGTTCGTACTCGTCTGCAGTTACGTGGTCAGCATCCGGTGGGAGCATCAGCTCTTCCGGAGTCTTCACGCCTACGGCGGTGGGTACCTACATCATCACGGCTCGATCAGTGCAAAACCCGGCAGTATCGGGTATCACACAGATCACTGTCACTGCTGGTTCCTGTGTCACGCCACCAAGCGTTGTTTCTATCTCTGTGCAACCGAAGACGTTTACGTGCGTCGTCGGCGGTGAGTTCACTCTCGGTGCCAATGTTACTGTAACGGCGGGAAGCAATCTTTCCACCGCCGTAACATGGTCGCTCTCAGACCAGACTGTCGCTTCACTTAGAAGCACTACTCAAAATCAGGCAGTGTTCAATTGTCTGAAGGTGGGTACGGTCACAGCAACGGCACGGGCAATGGCAGATCCGTCGAAATCGGATTCCGCCACGGGCACGGTGACGCCTAACGGACCCCAGTGCACGTTTACCCCCAGCATTGCTCCGCAGCCTGACGGGAAAACGTTCATCATCAATACAGGACAGACCTTTACGGGTACTGCGTCTTGCACGGGTGGAAATGGGTTGCCCGCGGGGTACTCCTCGGATCCTTCGCGGGTCGGCATTACGGGAAATCAGCCTACGGGTGGTATCTACCAGACCGGTACGGTATTCACCATCAAGGGGCTTTTCACCGGCCAGGCCACCGTAGGGATCCAGGCCTCACTCACGCAAACCAGTCCGTCAGTCTCGTGGACTGTCATTGTGAAGTAAGCAAGTTCTTTCGAACACGCACCCGTTCAGCTACATGCTGGGCGGGTGTTTTTTGTTGTTCTGGTATAATGCTCTCAATGGTAAAACAGGAGAGTAAAAGTGAAGGGGTGCTTTACCGGAAGTACCGGCCGCAAACCTTCGAGGATGTGATCGGTCAGGACCATATTGTGAAGGTCTTGAAGGGCGCTATCGCGCTCGGTAACGTTGCCCACGCCTATCTCTTCTCCGGGACGCGCGGTACGGGGAAGACCTCGATGGCTCGCATTCTTGCCCGCGCTATTGGCACCTCGGCCAATGACCTCACCGAGATGGACGCCGCGTCGAACCGTGGGATCGACGATGTCCGTGAGATTCGCGACTCGGTGAATACCTTGCCGTTCGAAAGTAAGTATAAGGTTTACATTATCGACGAGGTGCACATGCTCACGAAGGATGCTTGGAACGCGTTTCTGAAGACCTTGGAGGAACCGCCGGCGCATGTTGTCTTTATTCTCGCGACCACCGAGCTTGAGAAGGTGCCGGAGACCGTGGTCTCACGCTGCCAGACCTTCACCTTCAAGTCACCGAACCTCGCGACCCTTAAGGACTTCGCGCTCGCTATTGCAAAGAAAGAGGGCGCGACGCTTGAACCAGCGGCAGCTGAACTCGTGGCGCTTCTCGGAGATGGATCCTTCCGCGACACGCACGGGATCTTGGAGAAGATTGTGAGCTCAACGGCCGAGAAGACCATCACCCGCGCAGATGTTGAGGTGGTGACTGGCGCGCCGAAGGCCGAGCTTGTCTCCGCGATTCTGGAAGCAGTAGTGGGGAAGGACTTCGCGAAGGGCGCCGCCGCCGTCCAGGCGGCGGCGCAGGCGAACGCGGACATGAAGCTCTTTGCCAAACTCATTCTCGAGCGACTCCGCTTCCTCTTCCTCCTGCGTCTCAAGGCGGGGATGGAGGATTATATTTCCAAACAAATTTCCGAAGACGATTTCTCTTTCTTAAAGACGCTTGCCGCCAAGGCCGGCCCCCATCTTACCTCGGAGACTCTCATCCGATTTATCGAAGCGTACGAAAATTCCGGCCGCACCTCGATCCCCGAACTCGCTCTCGAGATTGCGTTAGCAGATTCCACCCAGAAGTAACGTGTCTTCCTCTTCACCAGATTGGGACGTCATTGTCGTCGGCGGTGGACCGGCGGGGATGATGGCGGCCGGACGAGCAGCCGAGCGCGGGGGCAAGGTACTTCTTCTCGAGAAGAATCGTGGCTTGGGCAAGAAGCTTCTTATTACCGGTGGTGGACGATGCAACGTGACGAACGCCGAGCCCGACGTGCGCAAACTCCTCGCGCGTTTTAAGGAAAGTACGGAGTATCTCTTCTCCGCGTTCTCGCAGTGGGGTGTGAAAGAAACGCTTGCCTTCTTTAACGACCGAGGGATGGAGACCAAGGTGGAGAACGAGCAGAGAGTTTTCCCGGTCAGTAACTCCGCTCAGTCGGTTTGGGACGTCGTCGTGGGATACATGAAGAAGCATGGCGTTGCTGTGGAGTCCGGAGCCGCGGTGGCAGGTCTTGTAACAGATGAGGGTAAGGTGACCGGTGTGGCGCTTAAAGACAAAAGAGTGCTCCAGGCTCACTCCGTTATCCTCGCGACAGGTGGCATCTCGCACCCGGAGACTGGCTCGACCGGGGACGGCTTCCGTTGGCTTAAGGAGATCGGGCATACGGTGAAGCGGCCAGAAGCTTCGCTCGTGCCTATTGCCGTCCTGGAGCCCTGGGTGGCTCGTGTGGCGGGTCTTACGCTACCAGAGGTAAAGATCACTGTTCTCCATGAAGGGGTGAAGCAAGAGAAGGTGGCAGGGAAGATCCTTTTCACTCACGTGGGCTTGAGTGGGCCGACTATTTTGAATCTGAGCCGGAGCGTGGGAGAGCTCTTGAAGTATGGCAAGGTTACTCTCTCACTCGACGTTGCGCCCACCATGGACTATGGCGTTTTGAACCTGAAGCTCCAAGAAATTTTTGCCATAGAAGATAAGAAAAAGTTTAAAAACTCTCTTTCCTCACTCGTGCCCTCGTCACTTGCTCCGGTTATCATCATGCTCTCCGGCATCGATCCCGACAAGCAGTGCAACGGCGTCACTCGCGAAGAGCGCTTGAAGCTCGTGACGCTCTTGAAGCACTTGGACCTTACCGTCGCGGGTCTCTTGGGGGAAGACAAGGCCATTACCACCTCGGGCGGCATCTCTCTCGACGAGGTCGACTTTAGAACCATGCGTTCGCGTCTGTTCCCGAATCTCTATGTCGTGGGGGACGTCCTCAATATCGACCGTCCTTCTGGTGGCTATAGCTTGCAGTTGTGTTGGACCACTGGCTTTGTGGCGGGCAATGCCGTCCCTGTGGACAAAGGATAATCCTTTGCACGATTAGCATTTCTTGCCCAACTACGTGATAATGGTCGGGTGAAGTTTATTCAGTAACTCGTAACTCTTACACACATGAAGACAATGACCTGCGCTCAGATGGGTGGAGCTTGTGACGCCGCTATCACTGGCAGCACCAAGGAAGAAATGCTCGCAAATGGCATGAAGCACCTTGAAGAGGCTCATCCGGAAATGGCCGCCGACGTGAAGGCTACTCCGATGGATGATCCGAAGATGATTGAGTGGAATCAGAAGTTTGAAGCAGACTTCGCCGCCGCTCCTGAAGCAGCAATGTAATTCTCTTCGCTTTGGCGAACGTAAAGGCTCCCCACTGGGGAGTTTTTATGTTACGTTTATGGAGAAAGATTGCCCGATCGTCTAATGGTAGGACAGAGGCCTTTGAAGCCTTTAATTGGGGTTCGAATCCCTGTCGGGCAGCAACACAAAATTTTACGCATGTCCAGTTAGACATGTGTGAAAATTTTGTTGTCTCTGCCCAGAAGCGAGCAACATTTTGCTCGCGCCAGGGATTCGAAAGGATTTTCGTTATTGTGCGAAGCGAAATCGAAAATCACCCGCGACGGTAGTCGAGAATCCCTGTCGGGCAGCCAAGTCGTGCGACGCACGAGACGCGTCAAAACAACAATATTTTAGGTCTGCATAGAGCGCACCCGTTTAGGACAGGGAAACCTGGGTGAGCTTCACATATTGAAAATAACCAGATTTCATGTTAATTTAAATCCATAGTATTCAATAATTAGATTGCCCAATGAAGACACAAGGCTAACTTTATAAGTTAATTATCCGTTCAAGCGGAGCTTTGTGTATGCAATCTAAAACTCCCATCAAAAGACCGGTTATTCTCTCATGCCGGCACCTAAAAAAGACATTTAACACCGTAGATGTTCTGAAAGACATTACGTTTTCAATTCGCCAAGGCGAAAAGATTGGTGTTGTTGGACCAAACGGCTCAGGAAAGAGTACGCTTTTTGCGATGCTCGCCAATCTGATTGAAAAAGATTCTGGACTCATTACATATGGTAAGGGAATAAATGTGGCTTACTTACCCCAAATCCATGAGCAGGAGGAATTAAGTGGTGGAGAAATGGCCAGGAAGGTATTGAAGCCGATTATGGGTTCCGATGCAGATCTGTTTCTATTGGACGAACCAACTAATAACTTGGATGTGGATGGGTTAGAAATGGTTGAGAAATTCGTAAGAGAAAACTCCAGCGCTTTTCTAATCATTTCGCACGATCGTACATTTCTAGATCGTACCGTCTCCAAAATTATTGAGCTAGACCCATACTCCAAAACAGCCTACGTATATGAGGGTAATTATTCCTCATATATAGAAGAGAAAACAGCAAGAATTGAACGAGCCTGGCATAAATACAGCGACGCTCAAGAGAAGACTCAAAAACTTTCTAAAGAAGTTGACCAGAGACTTTCTTGGATGAAAAAGATTGAGCAAAAACGGCTCGATATCAAAAAGATTCCAAAGAACATAACTGAAAAGCCTCACGCTGCGGTTTTGCGTGACAAAGAAGCCAAGGCGGGCAGAAGGGCACGTCTCCTTAAGGATAGGCTTGAAGCTCATAAAGAAGAAGTTAAAGCAGAGATTGAAAAGCCTGCTCGCGAGCTTCCATTGAAAATTAACTTTGAACCAGTGCGAGGCAGTACCAAGGTTCTGAGTCTCACTAAAGTTGTAAAAAAGCTGGGTTCAAAAGTAATTGGACCAATCGATGTCTTTATCCAGTATGGGGATAGGGTTCACATAACAGGTAAAAATGGAGTTGGAAAAACAACACTTCTTAAGCTTATGTTAGGTGAAATGGTGCCAGATAAAGGAGAATTTGTTGTAGGGGAAAACGTTCGCACTGGGTATGTAGAACAATTGAAGGATAGAAATTCTCTATCTCAAACAGCCTTAGAGCATTTCCTTGAAAAGACGAAACTCGATCAAACAAATGCTCGCAAAATTCTCAATCGTTTCCGTATTACAACGGAAGATATTGGTAAAAAAGTTGGCGAATTAAGTCCAGGAGAGTATTCAAGGTTGGTGATAAGCGAATTGGTTGCGATTCAGCCAAATTGCATCATTCTCGATGAACCAAGCAACCATCTTGATCTTGAGGTTCTGGAAGAGCTTGAAAAGGGGTTGGTAAATTTCCCAGGTACGTTGATTGTGGTGAGCCACGATAGATATTTTGTCGAGAAAATTAAACTCACCAGAGAAATTTCTCTGTAAAATCTAGCTTCTCATGGAGTTAGACTGATCTCGGGCGCCTTAAGAGCTACCCATCTTGAGCAGGGAACTTTTTAGCTATTTTCAATGGTTCGCTCGTTGTAAAATAAGACTATTCTGGGACTCGGTTCGATTCCAAGACCCGCAGCCAAGTCGAGCTTAGCTCGAGATGTGTTAAAACAACGATATCAGATACATATAGAATCTATCGCTACACTTTTGATCAATTATTTTGTGTTTGAGTTGTCGTGACGGATGCACTTGGTGCGATACGAAGAAAGAGAATTAGGAGCAGGCTGAATTCGAAAGCGCCAATGATCGGAGCGCTCCATGCGAGTCCTAAGAGGCCAAATGGGATACCAAGCCCGAACAAGGCGAGGAATTTTGCCGTATGCGTGCTGATTTCACTGATGTAGAGCGTGCGGGTCTTTCCGAATGCGGTGAGCGCCGCCCGCAGAAGTCCGACCGGTGCAAAGGCGACACACATGAACATGATCTGAAAGTAAATAACGGATTCTGGATAGTTTGGAAAGAGGATGCTGTATACAAAAGGAGCGCACGCTATTCCGAATATGACCATCGGTATCGTGAGAAGGAAAAGAGCCCCCGTTTTACGGAGTATCGAGCGCTTAAGTTCGGGGGTGTGTAGGTGCGTGCTTAGGTGCGGCAACGTAATCGTGCCGATGGGGAGAAGCTGGAATACTTTCATGATTGGCGTTGCGGCGAATGTCTGGATGGCGGTGGCGGTAGGGCCAAGAAGCCACCATACAAAGATTTTATCGAGGTTTTCCGAAATGGTACGCAATATCTGCATGGCGGTAAGATGGAACCCGAGGGAAAGGGAAGAATCGCTCTCGGGACCGACTGCCTGCCGACGTACGGTCAGAAATACGAGTATCCCGACAATCGTTTGGACACCCAGGACCCCTGCGACAATAACGATAAGGTTGTTTGAAAGAAGAAGTATCGGGATGCTCCCGAGCGCGAGCCCGACGAAATATATGACGGTTACGGATGCGCTCACTCCAAAGCGCTTTTTGCCCTGCCAATAGTTCATGGCAAAGACGCTGAAGGTGTCGGTGAGCGGTACAAACGGAGCGGAAACAACAAATGCCCAGCCAAGTGAAGAGTTTCCGCTAAGGAGAAACCATGCGCCGATGACCGAGGCGGCGAGCGTCCCGAGCATGCCCCATCGTAAGCGCGCCCGTAGCATCGGCCACACACTACCGTCATTGCCTTGGGCCACCGCGCGTACGAGCGCGTTGTTCATACCGGGAAGCGTGGAGAGGCTGAGTATGCTAAGCGTGGCTATAAGATAGTTGTACGACCCAACCACTTCGCGCGGCACGCGGGCCGCCATCGTCGTCACTACCGCGAGCGAAGCGAGCAAGGCTCCGAAACGGCCGATCGTAATGTAGAGCGCGTTGTGCGTCGATTCCTTTAGCGGCATGGCGTCGGGGGTGCGGAGGCGTTCGCGAGAGCCGCGTATGCCGAACATGGTTCGAAGGCGAATCGCATACTTTCGGGCGGCAAACTTTATAAATTGCCGCAGGTTAGAAACACCATATGTCTGCATGAGATATGCGACAAATCCGAGCGGGCTACGGTTTGTCTCATGTTTCCAGTATGCATACCAAAGAGTTGGTACGTTGCCGATAGGCGAATAGCGTTCCTCGTGTATGGTATTCGCGTAGTTTTCGTACGCTCGCCGCTCATTCCTTGAAAAGGGGACGGCTTCTAACTGTTCAAGAAACCAGGCGGGAATCGGCGCTTGCCAGCGCTCTTTGAGGTAGCGGGCGGCAAGGAAAACTTCAAGGCTGAATCCAAATCGCCGCGCCGATGCCGCTACCGCTTCCCAGTCGACTGGGAAGGCCTCCATAGCACGAAGTGCGTCTGCAACCCAACGTAGCGTACGCTGGCTGTTTCCTTCGGTGCCATGAATCATGAGATGGATAAGAAAATACTCATTCGAGAGCCGGAAGCACGGTATGCCGTCGATATCCATGCGTACAGCCGTTTGCCACAGAACTGTGCGAAGAGCTTCGGATGAAGGGGTTTTTAGAAGAAAAAGATCGATAGTAGGCGTGTGGTGCGAAAGTGAGAAGATGTTCCAATGGACGTCAACTTCGAGATCACCAGGCCCTATGAAGAGCGTCTCCTTAATGACCTGGTAAATGCTCGAGACGGGATGGAGTGCGTCGGGCGCATAGGGGATACCATGATGAAAGCCATGTTGATGCAAGAGGGTTGTCATCTGGTATCCGTATTCCGGCGGTATGAGAATATCGGCATCGCCCAAAAAGCGTGAACCCCGGTCGCGATAGACTTCCAATAGGAGTGGTGTACCCTTTAGGACGAGAATGGGGATGTGGTGTTTGTCGCAGAGCGTGGCGATACTCTTGGTGATTGCAAGAATGCGTTGGTTGCGCACCCAGGCGCTACGGTATGCACCTTTGATACGATCGTAATACTCGTCTTTTATACCCAAACGCTGCATGCGCAGATAGATGAGGGGTACAAGACGGAGATAAACGCCATCGATGCTCTCGAATGTATTGTGCTGAATCCAGATCCGCCAAAGGCTCGGGAAATCGCTGTCGCGACATAAAACAAGTTCAAGAAAGGCTTCTTCGTCGAGTGTGGGAAAGCTGTCTGGGTATGGAAGAGGCATGGAAATATTAACGCATTGAACGTCTACGATCGATACTGGCCTTCATGATCTTGAGATAGTCGCTATGTCCGGCGAGGTTGAGAGTTGTATTAGTTTGGTGAACACGCCGTAGATAGAGTACTTCTTGAAGCATGATATGTTTCAGACCAAATTCTTCCGCTCGCATTGTCCAGTCAATAAATTCTCCGATACGATACGCCTCGTTGAAAGGTCCGACTTTCTTCATGCTCGCTGCCCGTCCAAGAAATGTGGCGGATATTCTGTTGGCAAGAGGCCCCTCAAGAAAGCGTTTTGTGGTGCGAACAGAATCAGGCAATTCGGGGCTGATAAAATTTTCTAACATACAGTGAACAATGTCGAGATCTGGATGTGTATCGAACATTTCCATTTGTCGTGCAAGCTTATTTGGTTTCCAAATATCATCAGCGTCGGCGAGCGCGATGAAGGAGCCTCGTGCGATGCGGATGCCCGAGTTGCGTCCAGCGGCAATGCCGCGATTGGCACGGTGAGATATTACGGTGATTCGGTCGCCGAACGTCTTGAGGGTGGCAGAGGTGGCGTCTGTCGAACAGTCGTCTACCACGATAAGCTCAAGAGGGGTATATGTTTGGTCAAGAATGCTGTTAATGCTTTCGGCAAGATACGGTTCGCCATTGAGTACTGTCATAACTACGGAGACAAGAGGATTCATACTCATAGAGAGGGAGCGAGAGACGCCGGCCGGGCGTCAAGAAAGGCGCGTATCGTTTCGGGTACGGCGCGCACGTGAGGGCCCAACTCAAGAATAAAGCACGGTGTCTTCCCAATGATATCGGCGAGAGAAGAGGTCTTCGATGAGGGTGCGAGCGGAAGTTGAAAAAGGGTAGTCGGCACCAGGGCAAGCATGGCTTCAAGTTTTGTGGCGGGGATAATGCGCGTATGCGAGGCGATGCGCGGAATGAAAATCGCCGCAAGCGGCGCGCACTCCTTTAATTGCCGGGGAAATAGTTCGGATAGAAACACGATCGCTTTTTCAGCCTCTTTTTTCCCGACGCCCTCCGCATTCCAGATAGAGGTGCGAAATTCGGGGAAGTTGGGGAGTTGCTCGGGCTTTATTTTGACGGAATTATAAAGGCTGTGCACGCTATTTTGCTCAATGAGAACATAATCGTCCCCGATATAATCCATACCCGACATGAGGCAGGAGAGCGCGGTGGTTGATTTTCCCGAGCCGCCCACGGCAGATAACAGCACGGCTCCATTCTCTGTGCCCACCGCGGCTCCATGAACAAAGTGAATGTCGTGATGGGAGAAAAACCAATGCAATATAGTGCGCAACGGCGCCGCATGCATCCACTCGGGCACGGCGGCGGCATCATGAATCCAAAAGTAGGCTGTCTGCGAGGCGTAATCGTAGAGATATAGTATGTCCTCGCCGCGCACGAATACGCCCCGGAACGTCGGGTCTGACTCCTTTGCTTTGTCGGGAGTTTCCAGGTTGCCGTATGCAGGATCAGACCAAGGGCCGCCTAGCGGTACGCCGGAGGAAACACTATCGAGCAGATGAATGGTAAGATCGGGTTCGGCATTACTTGCGGTGGGCAGGTGCGCGAAGGCGCGCGCGGCGAATTCTGCAAAACGCGGGGCATGCGCACGTATTCGGACGGTTTTACCGGCGATGCGGCGTGTCGTATCGATCGAAGATTTTGCCGAAATGACGGCTTCAAATGCGGGGACAAATACTTCATCGAGATAATCTCGATGAATAGTGGCGTAATGTTGCATTACGACGGTGTGTGCGTTCTGAGCCATGCGGTAAGTTTTTGTTTTTCCGACTCGCACCAAATTAGAGAATCCGTTAGTCCGCCTTTCGCTTCGGCCAGCCCATAGCGTCCACGTCGTGAATGGGGTCGGTGAGAATCATTTCCTGCATGTCGGTATAGATTTCGACCGCGGGCGCCTGAAATACCGCTTCGTCCGCAAGATCCCCCGCCTGCTCGGTCTCTCTGATCAGCCCTTCGGAGAGGAGGGTAGCGACGAATGCGGAGATAGTAGAATTCCCGAGAGGAATAGCTTTGCCGTTGCCTATGGCCGCCCATAACGCAGTCCCGTCTTGGTTCATGCTGTAATACGAGCCGGTTTCGATATTGATGACGATCGTCTCATTCTCAAGCGTCTCGCTGATAGCGGTTTTCGAATTTATGGCGTAGGTTTTTGCACTCATGAGTAGTTATTATACTTATCTTTGAGAAATGGAAAAGATTATGGCCGTATTATCTCTCCTCTCTTCTCCGCGTTGCGCACCAAGTTCGTCGCAGAGACAGCGTCGCGCACGGCCTGAGAGGAATGATGCTTCCGCACCCACGAAGCGGCCTCGGCGCAAAGCCGCTCGGCCAACCCCGGATCATTTAAAAGGTTGACGCAGGCCTCAGCAAACGCTTCGGGTTCATCGGCGATGAGAAGGTGGCGATTGTGCTCAACTCCCAGTCCTTCTGCGCCGATGGCGGTTGAAACCACCGGGCGGCCAAGCCCGAACGCTTCAAGAATTTTTACGCGGGTGCCGCCTCCGGATCGAATCGGTACAAGGCAGATAGAAGCATTTTGATACACCGGCATGAGGTCCGCGCGGTTGCGGTCAAAAATGATACCGGGAGTGCCATCGGGGCGAAAGGACGAAGGCGGATTAGCGCCTACCAAATGAAGTTGCAAGGCGCCCTCGTGCAGCGCTTGTATGCGCGGCCATATTTTATCTACCAGAAACTTTGCGCCGTCGAGATTGGGGAAGTAGTCCATTTTGCCGACGAACATGAGGGTGCGCGGCAGACTGTCGGGCGGAGGAGGCAGGCGCGAGGCCTGATGCGTTGCATTAGGAATCGCTACGACGCGCTCCGGTTCGGTAAGCGCGCTTATGTTCTCCTTTTCGCGCGTAGAGGCTACGTAGATTTCTTGGAACTGAGGAAGTAAAACGCGTTCCATCATGCGAAAGAGATGAAGCCCACGCTGCAGTTCCTCGACCTTTTCGGGCGGAAGACCCGGAGTTTTGAGAAACCGCAGCTGCCGTTTCGAAAGCATCTCATCTAAATCCAGATACACCGGCTGGAGACGGTCGAGTATCAGACGGACAAAAACGGCGGTGTCGAATGCAAAGAGTAACGTAGCGTCGATGGCTTTTTCGGCATGAAGCTTTGCAATGAGCTCGGGGGCTTCTTGGGTGGTCGCATATACGGATGAGGGCGAGGCTCCGGCGGAAGCTCGGCGCTCATCGAGCGTATCACTCATATGCAGGTAGGTTATTGAGGCGAAACGAGCAAGGAGCGGCGCATCAGGCTGTCCCGATAGAGCATCCGCGTAGATAATTACTACGTGTATGTTAAAGGAATCAGCCAGCGCGTCGAGGATGTGAGCGGCGCGTTGCTGACTGCCCGTGCCGAGGCGAGTGGGTTGATCGCGCCATATCCATAAAAGATTCGGGCGAGAATCTGCAGATTTTGAGGTAGCGTACATTGCGACCATCTCATTATACTATGGGGTGTGGAATTTGATCTCGTTGCATAGAGCGGTCCCTCTTAGGACTCGAACTTTGGTATAATTTCGATATTGTTATGGAATATAGAAAAGCCAACTCTTTCGGAGTTATTCCAGTCTGCAAAGACGCCAATGTCTATAAAATATTGATAGTTAAAAATAGTAAGGGTTGTCACTGGGGTTTACCAAAAGGCACACCCGAAGGTAACGAAATTCCGTTAGAGACAGCTGAAAGAGAGCTTAGGGAAGAAACTGGCATTGGATCAAGTGGTATTAGAATACAAGAGTCTCCTGTTTTCCTGGAATCATATTCTTTCAAACAGGGTGATCTTGTTTATGATAAAACGAATACTTATTATCTTGGATTTGTTTCTGAAATGAGTATTGGAAAGAACCTTGATGAAATAGATGAAGTTAGGTGGATTCCAATCGATGAAGCTGTAAATATCTTAAGTCATCAAAGTGTTATTGATGTTATATCTAAACTAAGAAGTTACTTAAATACTCATAATTTGGTATAATCAACTTTTCTTATGGACACATATAAAAAATTAGGCACCTTCTACCAACGGGACATTTTCCCACAAATGGAAGATACTCCGTGTGATTTTGAGGATCGTGTAACTGGTAAAAGCATCATTACTAATGAGAGAGGCGGTGTTGCTCTTGTTGGAACCGCAGTTAACTATATCTATACCTTGCCTGGTGGCGGAGTAGACGCTGGGGAAAGTATTGAGGAAGGAATTTGTCGTGAAGCCAAAGAAGAAACTGGGTATGATACTGAATGGGTTCGCAAGATTGGTGTAATTGATGACTTTAGAAATCGAGACAAAAAGCACTGTATAAGCTATTGTGCCTTGCTTAAGGCTACGAGCGAAGTCCAAGAGCTAAACTTAACTGATGATGAAAAGAAGAATGGTTTGCATGTAAAGTGGTTTGGTTTGGAAGATGCTAAAAAAGTACTCAGTGAAGAGAATGAACAAGTTAAGAAAGGAGAGATTTCTTTCTACAATACAGCTTTTAATGTGGTCAGAGACTATGAGTTTCTTAAAGAGTATCAGAAAACTATTTAAGATATAAAAAGAGGGGAAGCCGTCTGTGCTTCCCCGGATCGGATGTTGAAGCTTCCTGAACATCCGTTAATTAAAAAATACTTATCGGTACATTGCACTCGAAAAGCTATTGAGAGGTTTTTAAATGGCGATGTTGCTAATAGCAACTTCTTGTTTACACTAGTTAGCTTAACGGCTTGGTGGGACATTTTTATTGAGCCTTCAAAATCCGAATATTTTAGATAATTTAAGAAATAGGTTTTTGCATTGTTCTAGATGCTACCCATCTCAAGCAGGGAACTTTTTAGCTATTTTTACACTCGGGCTCATTGCAAAATAAGGCTATTCTGGGACTCGGTTCGATTACTAGACCTGCAGCCAACTCATGATAGGTTATCGCGCTCGAGACGCATTAAAACAAGGACACCGTAGCAGTTAATATCTGGAGCTTTTGTTTAAAATAATATTTTATAAATAAGGGTTTTAGTCTAATCGACTAAAAAGATTATGAGGCTTAGCATTAGCCAGAACGGCCTTCTTAATAAGGTTGCTGGTTTCGGTCATAATCGGATTCAAAAAAAAACCGATGGAGTATAGTTCTTGCACAAGTTGAATAATGATCTCCTGGGCGGCAGATTTATCTTCTTTCACTAATTTGAATGGCTCGGTTTCTGCTATCTTTTCATCAAGTTCACCGACCTTCTGCCACACAAAATCGCAAGCCGCACGAAAATCATACACTGAAAGCGCATCCTTAAACTCGGCAGGAAACTCATCGGCAAGGCCTTCCTTGATTGGACCATCAAGATGAGTTTCGGCCATCTTCATTATTCGCGCGGTAAGGTTACCAAGCCCATTGACCAAATTGGCGGTATAGAATTCGTCCATCTTCTCCCAAGTCAAATCAGAATCGTCAGTAGGGTGAACATGCCGAAGCATAATGTACCTCGTTGCATCTGTGCCATAGCGCTTTATCAAATCATACGGATCGATAACATTGCCGATGCTTTTACTCATTTTATGACCACCACTGTTTATAAAACCGTGATAGAAAACCTGGTCTGTCGAGGGAAGATTGGCGCTTCTAAGCATTGCTTGCCAGATAATAGACTGGAACCTAACTTGATCTTTTCCGGCTAATTGAAACGTCTCATTTTCTACCCAAAACTTTCGGAACATACCCTCTTTATCTTCAGGCCACCCAAGACATGAAATGTAGTTCACCAGCGCATCGAACCAGACATAGACTACGTGCGCATCATCGTCGGGTACCGGGATACCCCAATCCATTCGTGACTTCTCGCGCGAGATAGATAGATCCTCGAGGCCCTGTTTAACAAAATTCAATGCTTCGTGACGGCGAAAATCAGGTAGAATGACACCCTCTTGTGAGAGATACTGCTCTAGAAAATTTTGATATTTGGAAAGTCGGAAAAAGTAATTCTCCTCCTCTATTTCCTCCGGTTCGATCTGGTGCTCCGGGCATTTGCCGTCGACCAGGTCGCTTAAATTCTTAAAGGCTTCGCAACCTACACAGTAGAGACCTTTATACTTTTTTTTGTAAATATCACCCGCTTCTTCCCACAATTTCCAGATGTGCTGAACGGCGCTTGTGTGGGCGGGGCTTGTGGTGCGGATAAAACTATCGTAAGAAAGATCGAGTGCGTCCTTGAGAGTCGTAAACTCTTTTGCGTATTTATCAACGTACTCTTGGCGGTCGATACCTTCCTCATCGGCTTTGCGAGCTATTTTCTGACCATGCTCATCCACGCCTGTATTAAAGAAGACTTCGTGTCCCAGGGCGCGCCAAAAACGAGCCAGGGTGTCGGCTTGCACAAATTCGAGCGCATGGCCCATATGCGGCGAAGCATTGACATACGGCAGAGTCGTAGTTATATATCGCGGCTTGTTCATTGGTATATGAGAATAATATCAGACTATCACAATATGCAGTAGTCAAAAATATTGTAGAATATCGGACATGCAAGTCTTAGGAATAAATACCGGACACGACGCGAGTGTCGCCTTGGTACGAGATGGGATTTTTGTGGAGGTGGTCAATGAGGAACGCTTTAGTCGTTATAAAAATCACCACGGATTTCCGAATC
The DNA here is from genome assembly GCA_964642835.1 of uncultured Candidatus Saccharibacteria bacterium. Taxonomy (GTDB): domain Bacteria; phylum Patescibacteriota; class Minisyncoccia; order Phycocordibacterales; family Zambryskibacteraceae; genus UBA5004. The sequence goes on from CAZXQA010000001.1 coordinate 152,778, forward strand.
GTTCGGTTGCCTACATAAAGGAAAAATATCTGATAGACTCCTTTGACCGAGTCGTGCTTGTATCTGCTAACGGTCGATATGACACGCCGCTTTTTGGTGATAAGGAAAATGAGGTTTTGCGCAAGCGTACCGGCGAACCGCTTTTTATCAAGGCGGCATTCTTTAAATTAGGATTGCTCCAGGTGTGGCGTAATGTTCGGTATTGGTTCCATATCCGTTTCAAACAACCCGCGCTCAGAAAAAAAATACACGATCTCGTTCGCAAGCATTTCCCGACAGAAGAGATAATACATCTGGATCATCATTTAGCTCATGCTTGGTCAGCACTCGCATTCACTGAACAACCGGAAGAGGCCCTCATAATCACTCTCGATGGCGAGGGTGATGGTTTGTGCGGATCGGTAAATTGCTACAAGAACAATCGATTGTCTCGGGAAATAGCTATCCCCGCCGGAGTCGGTATCGGAACATTGTATGGCAAGGTGACCGAATTTATGGGAATGCGACGCAATGAGCACGAGTTTAAGGTAATGGGCCTGGCTCCTTACGCTAAGTCGGATGCCGCTGAGCCTTTTCTTATACATTTGCGATCTCTTATCAGCTTTTCGCCGAAATCGCTCTCTTTTTCAACGCCTTTCCATATGCAGTATGCCAAATATTTTTTTATGTCAAAAACCTTCTCAAACTATCGTTTCGAAGCCTTAGCCAGCGGGATTCAGAAATTTACTGAAGAATTAGTTACGCAATTTTTAAAGGCGATATTGGACGAGTATCCATCAAAACATGTTTGTGTCGGCGGCGGTGTCTTCATGAATATTAAACTCAATCAGGTTATACAGAGGAATTTTCCCGATATAGATCTTACCTTTACACCATCATGCGGAGATGATTCGCTATCAATCGGCGCCGCGAAGTACGGATATGACACTGCCGTTAACGGACGTACGAAGCCGATTGAAACTCTATATTTGGGTTCTGAATACACGGATGAAGAAATCGGAGCCACAATCAATGAGTTTTCTGATAGAGATTTTAAAATCCGACACTTTTCAACGGACGGTGAGATCGAGGACGAGATATCGCGTCTTCTGGCTAAAGGTCATATCGTTGCGCGTTTTGCCGGCCGAATGGAGTGGGGTTCGCGAGCCCTCGGAAATCGCTCTATTCTGGCAAACCCGTCCGACCCACGGATTATTAGGAAAATTAATGAAGCCATCAAAAATCGTGATTTTTGGATGCCGTTCGCGCCTACGATTCTCGATGAGGTAGTGGATGAATATTTGATAAATCCCAAAGCCTCACCGTTTATGATGGTTGGATTTGAAACGACCCCTCTGGCACAGGAACAAATACCTGCCGCTTTGCATCAGTATGATTTCAGTTGCAGGCCGCAAATTCTCAAGAAGAACGACAATCCGGAATTCCATCACCTGATCTCGCTCTTTAAGAAAAGAACGGGTATCGGCGCAGTGCTTAACACCAGCTTTAATTTACACGGCAGTCCGATCGTTGAGGGCCCGAAGACTGCTATTACCACATTCACGCAATGCGGCCTCACACATCTTGCTATTGGAAACTATCTTTTAGTTAAAGTTTAGATTCCTGGTGAGTAAATGGGGTATTTATTTCTGATACATCCGGGAAAAGCTCTTTTGCGCGCTCGTAATCTTCCGGAGTGTCAATCTCGATCCACTTGGCATCCGAAACGATTGGCGCGACACGAGGTCGCAATTTACCTTCGCCGACTCCGACTCCCCACCATTTGAGATGGTCTAGATCCTCGTAGATCGCTTGTAATGCGTCGGAGGTGACTAGAGTACAGACCTCGGCCCCGTAACCGTGCTCTTTTGAATACTCAACAATTCTGCCTTCCTTAACTACCACCTTCATCGCTTCCGGATCATCGAAATCAGGGTCGATCAAGGAAACGGATTCATGGTATTGATTGTAATTGTCTAACAGGGGCAATAATGCTCCAGGCGAAAGCACCAGGTCGGCATCTATAATTAAAGTATCGGCATATCCGATTGCATCAAGCGCGATTTTTAAGCCTTGAGCATTATCACCATGCTGATAATCTGGATTTGGAATAAGGGTAACTTCCGTAGATAAACTCGCAAACAGTTCGGACTGATGGCCTATGACAACATAGATCTGGTTGATGCCGTAACCATGAAGTTGTTTGAGCATGCGCCCAATAATCGACTCCCCTTGGATTTTCAAAAAAGGCTTGGATATCCCATTAAATCGCGAAGCCACCCCAGCCGCCATGATCAGTGCTCTCATAATGCTATTCCTTGTATAAGATTTATACTATAAATATATCATGAGAATTCAGGCTGGATTAACGGATGCTACGCCTTTTCTACCCCCGTTAGATATAAGGAGTTTTGATGAGTTGGCATCAAATCAAGTTGCCGCCACTCTAGACAAGGCGGCAGGATTACAGAAATCCGGCATCATTCACATTTCCGCCTCCAGATTGAGAGAGGATAAGGAGACTGGAAAGAAGTATATCGGTGGAGGTGGGCTGGCCGAAACTCTACGGGACCAGATCCCCCTAGAATCTTCATGCGGATTAAGAAGTTCGCTCTATTTACCGAATGCTCAATCGTCTTACTATCCAATTTGTCAAAAAATCTTTTCGCAGATTATCGGAGAGACAGACCGCTGTTTGTTACCCTCTGACATCGAAGAATACACGATGACCTGCACAGATCTCCGGCCGCAATTACAAAAAACGCTTATGCAAGAGCGCCCGGAGATCGTAATAATGCACGACTTTGAATTTTTACCACTGATCAGCGCCGTACCCGATTCTTTAATAAAGATCCTTCACTGGCATGTTGATTTTCCATCCAACCCTTCTGACTGTATTCCTGTCTTAATGCCATATTTAAAACAATTCGACGTGGCAATAGCTGCCGATAAAGAAATTGCCGATAAATTGGCGTCAGTAATCCCAAACACGCGAGTCATATCGCCGAGCGTAAACCCGCAAACGATAAAACTTTCGACACCCACATCATCAAATAGAAAGAAAATTCTGGAGAAGTTGAGCATCGATTACAATCGTCCCATACTTTCTCAAATCGGAAGAATCTCAAACCAGAAAGACCCCGTATCGGTCGTGAATATCTTCAAGCGTGTGCGCGAAAGATTTCCGGGAACACAACTTGTCTTGGCGGGAATGTTTAATTTACCCGGTGAGGATTTCACGCTTACTTTACAAGAGTTGAGGAAACAAATCGGTCAAGACCGGGATATACACCTAATTACAAGCCCTTTAGAGATCAGCCCTTTTTCCAATGATGAATTCCTTGCCACCCTCTACTCTTCGAGTGACATTCTGATAAATATCGGCAAAAACGAAGGATTCGGATTAGTGATGACAGAAGCTATGTGGCATGGCAATATAGTGGTCGCGATGGATTCGCCTGGCGCCCGCACACAGATTGATTCTGGTCATAATGGCTTTATTATTTCCGACTTGACCCAAGCGGTTGAAAAAATCAGTGATATATTGCGGGAGCCCGATAAATTCAAGGGTATAAAAGAGCGCGCGAAACAATCAGTGCGGGACAGGTTCTTAATCACGAATTATATGGAAGATATGATAGATTTGTACAAATCACTGCAAAAAAACCATGAGTTCAGATAGGATAAGCAAGCTTTCCAAACCGCTCTCGGAACATTCAAATCTTACAAGGTTGTTTTCTGATAATCTTTTGGATGAAGCCAATCTGTTTCTTGCCTCAGTAAATGATGCAGTGTTGAAGGGGCAAGCCAGAATTACGGGTGATGGCGTATCTGAAAGCCACAATGAGCTACTGAAACGATTCTCTTTCTTACCAGAAGATACGACAAAAGACCCGTCTTCCGTTTTTCGTAATATCACGAACCATTTATTCTCCAGAGCTCCTCTTTGGAGAAGCCCCAGTCTCCAATACAATGTAGGAGCTCCGGTAAATGCCGTATCGTCCATACTCTATGGGACGGCAATGGACTTAAATATATTTAATATCAATGATGGACTGTCCGGAAATGCAATTGTGGCAGAGCATGCTGTCATCCGAATTCTTGCAGAATTGGCCGGGCTCGATCCAAATTCAGTGGCGGGATTCTTCACGTTCGGGGGCACTGCAACCAATCTATATGCCCTTAAACTGGCTCTGCAAAAAAACATACCTGGCTTGCGTACCGGCGGTCTATCGACCAAAGTAAAAGTCGCCCTGACTGCCGACGCACATTTTTCTCATTTCCGCATTCTTGACTGGTTGAGTATTGGAACTGACAACGCATTAGTTTTAGCCGCGCAGAATGATCACACCACCGATGTGCTGCCATCTCGCGCGGAACTTGAAGAGGCGCTATCTAACGGTTTCCGCATACCTCTAATAATCCTCAATGGGGGCACCACCTATGACCATGCCATAGATAATATCGCTGACTTTGTGCAACTTCGGAACGATCTGGTTGAGAAGTACAAATTAGATTACGTGCCACATATACACGCAGACTCGGTAATTGGATGGCCGTGGTTATTCTTCCGTACTTACGATTTCGAAAAAAACCCGCTTGAAATCGAGGAGCACACACTCAAGCTGATCAATCAGCAGGTCGGATATATCGAGCAAATTCGCCTGGCTGACAGTTGGGGTGTCGATTTCCACAAAGGAGTCGGCTCCTGTCCCATACCGGCAAGCGTAATTATGATAAACGATCGCCGCGATCTTCAATCACTCACCACAAAAAAACTCGGACTGCATCAATTAGCCAGTGAATACAGTACCTTTTCACCTGTAGATTTTACGCTAGAGTCATCGCGGCCGGCCGGCGCACCATTAGCGGCCTTGGGTGCACTTCATGCTCTCGGAACCAAAGGCTTCCAAACACATCTTGCCATTCTGATACAGTCGAGCCAGTTGTTTAGAGAGCTTATAGCATCACTTGGTCGCGAGGATATTCAAATATTAAACCCCGACTCAAGGGGTTATGTCACAATGCTACGACTGCACCCAGCAATTAATACACAAGAAAAGGACAACACTTACTTAAAATCCTTCTTTGAATTTGATAAAGAAAATCGGATGAAGCAAGGCGATGGTGTTGAGTATTCGTATACATCTCAATACACAGTCGACGCAAGTGGAAAAAATTCGGATGCAATTAAGTTTTATCCGACTTCTCCTTTGATAACATCCCAGCATGTCGAAAAGGCGGTTGAAACTCTCGTAAAACAAAAAGAACTTTTTGATCAGACCTTCTTTAATTACCAACCTTGTTAGCTCTAGACGCTCCCCGTCTCGAGCACGGGAACTTTTAAGCTATTTCTAGGTTTGGGCTATCGTAAAATAAGGGTATTCTAGGACTCGGTTCGAGTCCCTGTCGGGCAGCCAACTCGTGAGGCGCACAAAACGCGTCAAAACAACGATATTTTAGGTCTGCATAGAGCGCACCCGTCTAGGACTCGAATTTTTGTGTGTTATTTTTCTCAATCAACTCCTTCATGTGAGAAGCAATTGGTCCTCTAATTACATTCTCTAATTTTAAAAGCTCTTCCAATCGTTTAAGACCTTCAACGGTATTCGACTTAAACTCAACCGTATAAAAATCTTTTAGATCGTCCACCCTCTCTAGATCTATTTGGTCCTCGCCCAGGTCGTATTGCCAGCCAGTACGGTTAAACTCAAATTCATATCGGTATTGATTTAAAAGATTTTCTTCTACAAATTTAAGAGCTTCTTCTTCAGTTTCAAAACCTTTCTTGAGAGGCACTACAGTATCTACCCCAATTTCTTTCTGTTCGTGAATTTTCACCGCCACCATTACATTTGAGTCATTCCAAATATTTTTCTGGTAGATTCTCACCCTCAGAAATTCGTCATCTAAACCCTTAGGGGGGTTGTAAGAGGAATAAATCTTGTCTCGTAAAATATATTCACCCTTAAAGACGGCTCCATTTTCCTCAAGGGTTTTCCTTGTTGAATCTATTTCGGAAGAAAATGTTCTAGCTTCAATCATGGGAGAATTATAACAAATTTCTCTAAATAACAGTGTTCCGAGGAGGGTCCGAATGTTAGAATAAAAAGTGTCAAAAAAGCCTTGCGAGGTCTCGCGGTGGTGGTTCCGAGACCGAGAAGGCCAGCAAACTTGAGCTAGCACGAGATGCTTACAAAATAAGCTCTCCAACTAGCCGAGGTCTATCCTGTAATTGCATACCTGCTGAGAGCAGTATCCAGAACAAAAAGCACCCAGTCGGGTGCTTTTTGTTTTTGACTTGCCCTATACCCCCTAGGGGGTATATAATATGTTCATGAAATATATGGAAGATAAAAGTAAGGGGAAAATTATTCGTCGCCTTAGACTCATTGAGGGTCAGATTCGAGGTTTGCAAAAGATGGTTGAAAGTGACACATACTGTATTGATGTGATCACCCAAACTTCTGCAGTCAAACAAGGACTCTCTAGTATTGAAGACTTATTGCTCGAAAATCATCTTGGTGGATGCATTCTGAATCAGGTGAAAGCTGGGCAGACTGAAAAGGCGAAGCAAGAGATTTTAAAAGTTTATAAGCTAAAGAGAAAATAATTTATGCATACACAAACATACAACGTAAAAGGAATGCATTGTGCCTCATGCTCATCTGTTATTGAAAAAACATTCAAGAAAGTCGAAGGTGTGCATTCTGCAGAAGTGAACTATGGTACTGAAAAAGCGAAAGTTTCTTTTGATCCTTCCAAAACTAGTCCTCATGATCTCTCTAAGCACATCGAACCCCTTGGATATTCGCTCGAAGTACCTGAAACAGCGATGGAAATGGGTATGTCCGAAAGTGAGCATGCAGCCCATCTTGGACTTAATCAGTCAAAAAAGGAAAAGCTCGCCGAAGTCGCGGACATGCGAACAAAGGTGCTCTCTGCAATTCCTTTGGCAATCTTTGCAGCTCTCATTATGGGCTGGGACATTCTCGCTGAGTACAGCATTGTCCCTGCGATGAGCTATACACTCAAGGAATTTTTTCACCATCTCCTTCCAATATTTGCTACCTACATTCTTTTTGTAGTAGGTAAGCCATACCTTCTTGGTTTTTATAGATTTCTCCGATATGGCAAAGCGAATATGGATACGCTTATTGGTATTGGTACGGTAGCCGCTTTTTTATACAGTTTCGCCGTCAGTGCTTTTGAGGATGTTCTTAAGCCATTTATTAACGTCGAATATCAATACTACGATGTAACAATTGTAGTCATTACCTTTATCGCGCTTGGTAAATACCTTGAGGCAAGGTCTAAAATTAAAACAGGAGATGCCATCGAAAAGCTTCTCAATCTTCAAGCGAAAACGGCATTGGTTGTTCGTGATGGAAAGGAAATCGAGATTTCAGTAAATGATGTAAAGCACGGAGATTTGATCATTGTAAAGCCAGGAGCAAAAATTCCTGTTGATGGTGTGATCATTGAAGGCTCATCTTTTATTGATGAATCGATGGTTACAGGAGAGCCAATGCCTGCTCAGAAAAAGATTGGTGACAATGTCGTATCTGGGACAATAAATACAAGTGGATCATTCACTTTTAAAGCCACTAAGGTTGGTTCAGAGACATTGCTCGCACAGATTATAAAGATGGTTGAAGATGCTCAAGGAAGTAAAGCACCAATACAGGCGCTGGCAGACAAGATATCAGCAATCTTTGTACCTATAGTTCTAATAGTCGCTTTTCTTTCCCTTGGTGCGTGGCTTATTATTGGGTCGCAATATTTGGGCTTTTCCCAAGCACTTTCATTCGGTCTTGTATCCTTTGTTGGAATCCTGGTAATAGCCTGTCCGTGTGCGCTTGGTCTCGCTACTCCAACTGCAATAATCGTCGGAGTTGGCAAAGGTGCTAAGGAAGGAATTCTTATCAAAGATGCGGCTACTCTCGAAAAACTCCACAAGGTAAACACAGTTGTGGTCGACAAGACAGGAACAATCACCAAGGGAAAGCCGACACTTGTCGATATACAAAACTTCTCAAACTTGAAAGAGGATGAATTTGTTTCAATTCTCGCTTCGCTTGAGAAAAAATCAGAGCATCCGATCGCACACGCAATCGTAAGCTACGCACAAGAGAAAAATATCTCAATATCTGATGTTCCAAACTTTGAAGGAATACAAGGAAAGGGTCTTAAGGGAAAGATTACAGACACTGAATATTTTGTAGGCAATGCAAAACTTGTGAGTGATCTCAAGATTTCATTTGACGCTAATAAGTTAGATGAGTTTACTTCACAAGGAAAAACACCAGTCATTCTTGCCACAAATGAAAAAGTTCTTGGTTTCGTGATGGTGGCAGATGAAATCAAGACCGAGTCAGTAGAGGCTATTAAAAATCTTCACGCTCTCGGCATAAAGGTAGTTATGCTTACAGGAGATGATGAAAAGACTGCAAAGTATATCGGGTCACTCGTCGGTATCGATGATGTTGTAGCTCATGTGTTACCGCAGGATAAGCTTGAAAAAATAAAAGAACTTCAATCGCAAGGTCGTATTGTTGCTATGGCTGGTGATGGAGTGAACGATGCACCTGCGCTTGCTCAGGCTGATGTAGGGATTGCGATGGGTACGGGTACGGATGTTGCGATCGAGTCTGCAGGCATCACACTTCTTGGCGGTGATATTTCAAAGCTTGTAAAAGCTATCAAGCTTTCCAAGATCACTATGCGAGGAATCAAGCAAAATCTTTTCTGGGCATTCGTCTACAACATTGTCGGTATACCACTCGCCGCAGGTGTTTTCTATCCAATCTTTGGTTGGCTTTTGAATCCTATCTTTGCTGGGTTAGCTATGGCGATGTCGTCAGTCTCCGTAGTGTCGAATTCGCTTCGCATTAAAGCTAAGAAATTATAATTATGAAAGCATACACATTACACGTATCGGGTACCCACTGTGCGTCATGCAAAATCTTAATCGAAGATGTTTTAAATGATCAATATTATATTAGTAGTGCACAAGTAGATTTAAAAAATCAAACCTTACATATAGAAACTGTGAGTGAGAAATCTCCAGAAGAATTAGCAGTTTTACTTACTGAGAAGATAAGGCCAAACGGTTATACAGTATCAGTAGAAAAGGTTTTGATAGAAAAACAAAAAGATGATGTTATCTGGAAAGCACTACCTATAGGGTTAGTATTCTTAATACTTTTCTTTGTATTACAAAAGTCAGGGCTATTAAATCTTGGTATCGGTGGTACAACCACGCCTGCCACAAGTTTCATCATTGGGTTAATCGCATCTGTATCAAGTTGTCTTGCGGTGGTTGGAGGACTTGTTCTATCACTCTCAGCAAAAATCTCTCAAGACGATGTAAGTGATACAAAAACTTTCATACTTTTCCATATCGGAAGACTCGTTAGTTTTGCGCTCCTTGGCGGAGTGCTTGGCTTAGTTGGGAGTGCTATAGGAATCAGTTTTACTTTTACTGCAATCCTAGGGATTGTTGCGTCAACAGTAATGCTCCTATTGGGACTTAATCTAGTCGGAGTGTTCAAAAAGAATAAAGTTGCGTTACCTTCAGGAATTTTTAACTTCTTCCGCAAAATCGAACACAAGACTCTAACTCCTTTAATAATTGGATTTGCTACATTCTTCTTACCTTGTGGCTTTACTCAGTCGATGCAAGTAGTAGCACTATCTAGCGGTTCATTTATTTCAGGATTACTTATTATGCTTGCGTTTGCTCTCGGTACGCTCCCAATGCTTTTGCTCCTGTCGTTTGGGGGAGCATCACTTGCTCATGGGAAACATGCACCACTTTTCTTTAAATCTGCTGGAGTGGTAGTGATAGGTCTTGGAATATTTGCACTGCTTGCAGGTCTGGCAGGACTCGGAATTATTAATCCTTTATTTAATATATAATTAACTTTATGAATAAAATCGCTTTATCAATTATTACTATCGGACTCATTGTTGGAATTGGTGTTATTTTTGTAGGATCGAAGGATGGCGACAAAACTGCATTAACACAGTCTATGCAAAATGTTGAAGTAAAAGATGGGATTCAATACATAACTATCGACGCTAAAGGTGGATATTCTCCAAAACTCTCTAATGCAAAGGCTGACATTCCTACCAAGTTGATCGTGAAAACAAACGGAACTTATGACTGCTCTTCTTCACTTGTAATCAAGTCATTGGGATATCAAAAGATATTAGCGCAAACTGGAGAAGAGATGATTGATGTTGGAACACCTAAAGCAGGAGAACCACTTCAAGGAGTTTGTGGTATGGGGATGTATAGCTTCGTAGTTAATTTTAGCTAATGCATATATTTTTTTCTTTTAGCAGTATTTTGCTTTTAAAACAGGTAAGCAGTTCTCGTTTCTCTTCAACTGTTCCATCTTTCAGTATGAATTTAGCGTAATCTCTAATATCCACGTCTTTAACTTGTATTTGCTGTTTAATACCTAAGATAGATTGCTGGAACTTCTTTATGCGCTCGACCTCATATTTTATTTTCTCTCTCATGCCTATTTCATTAAGATTTATATGAGTAAGGATCTTCACAAACTGTTGTATTAGGTCAGTTTCCTTGATATAACCACATTTGCAATCCTTGTCTTTAGATTTCGTGCATCCATAATAAACATGTCTGTTCACTGATCCGTCTTTCAGCTTCTTAAACTTTTCATCAGCACATATTCCAGAGCCACACAAAGCGCATGTCATTATTTTGGTGAACGCAAATTCTTTTGGTTCCTGTACCCGTAATATCTGACTTTTAATTTGCTGTTGAACTTGGTCAAATAACTCTTTTGAAATTATTGCTTCATGAACTCCTTTGTACCAAAGCCCACTCTTTCTAGGATATTCAAATGAACCGTAATAGAAGTCGTTTTGTAAAAGAAGATAGATGTTGCTCAAAGTCAGACCCTTGTTTCCGTTAGGTGTTTTAAAGTTCAACTCGAACTTGAGCCAGTTATAAATTTTGCGACCGCTCCATTTCTCATAGGCAACTTTCTCAAACATCTTCCTTATGATTGGCCCTCGTTCTGGATCTATGTAAACATGACCTTTGCGGTCGACTCGCTTTTCATTGAGATACCCCATCGGAGCGGGGGCGGGCCATAAACCCATCTCGCAACGAGTCCTCAGCCCACGCTTCACGTTGATGCTCTTGTTGTCATTCTCAAGCTTTGCCTGAGAACAGAGAATCATTAATAGGAACTTCTCGCTTGGAGTATTCGTAAACGTCTGACCATAAGTGCGTATCTGAACCAGAAGTTTCTGATCCATTAAGTCCACTAGAGAACCTAGATCTCCCGCATTTCTACTCAACCTATCTGGATGCCAAACAATGATTCCATTAAATCGCTGTCTTCTTAAGTCTTCCAAGATTTCTTTGAAGACTGGTCTTTGTCCTGAATCTTTTGCAGAGTGCGCCTCTCTTCGTATGTCTATAACATCAAGATTTTCTCTTTCGGCTATGGCTAGCATTTCCTTAACTTGGGATTCGATTGAAAGGGCTTGCTTCTCGTCTTGTTCAGTGGATTTACGAGCATAGAGAACGTACTTAACTCTTGGGGCTGGTTGTGTGGTTTCCATGTATATATTGGTGCCAGACCAGTAAACCCTGCATAGCTATGCAGACTAGGGAATTCGTCGCATACTCGCTATGGGCCTTAGCAAGATTGACCCACTAAGATATAATGTTATGGTGTGAAAGTTTAAGTGCTGTGGCCTAAACTCTTGGTGCGAATCAGGAGCATGGTCAAAAATCATAGGACATAAAGAACCCATCATTAGGGCATGTCCTATGTTATAGGGGGAAACTCCTATAGGGGGCTTCGGCCTCTCCTAGTGGTGGGCTTTTTGTTACAAAAAAACCACCATTAATTATTACTTTAATCTTAATAATTTATGGAATTTTGGATCTGGGCACTACTAATTATCGCTCTGTACTTTGCGCCAACAATTACTGCTTACGATAAGAAAAAGAAGAATACTGGGGCAATATTTGCCCTCAACTTCTTTCTTGGTTGGACTTTGGTAGGTTGGGTGGTCGCGTTAGTTTGGGCTACTACCGTTGAGAAAGAAGAAAGGGTAGAGGTTGTAAGGGGATCATCAAGTATTGATGATTTACACAAGTTAGCAGAACTAAAAGAGAAAGGACTTATCAGCGAAGAAGAGTTCAACAAAAAGAAGCAACAAGTGCTTGGTTAGTTTTTCTGGGGCTTGTTTCTTTTCTCCTCATATTCTTTCTTCCATTCCTCAAAGAGTTCTCTTGCCCTCTTCTCTCTATCGTGATCCATAACCTTTTTCCACTTGTCCATCCATTTTTGTGCCTGATTTGCAGCTTCTTCGTTTCTTATGCGATTTTTTTCTGTGATCGTATATTTTATTTCCTCTTCAATCTGGCGTTTCTTTACTCCTTCCAAGGTGGAGCGGAAGTGAGAGATCAGATCATCAGAATCAACCTTAAAGACGTATGGCCTTCTGAAATCAGGGTGCCTGTGACTCAACCAATACTTTGTGTACATAGGATCCTTTTTCTTGATGCCATCAAGAACATTACTTACGGCCACATCACTCACTAACCCAGTGCCAAGAGACAAGGCCTCGTTAACCTGGGAGAGAAATTCTTTATCTTCTTTCATCCAGCGATAGAAGGTATTTCTTGAGACACCCACCTTTTCGCAAGCTCCCAGAATAAGGCCTGTTTTCTCAAGCTCCTCTATAAGTCTATTCACTAGTGCCTTTGTCTTTTTCATAGAGGGCTTTTTCTCCAGTTAATTTTTCCCATCTCCGCACAATCAGGTCGCAGAACTTTGGTTCCAGTTCACAACCATATACTCGTCGTTTAAGGATCTCTCCCGCAATCAAAGTGCTGCCAGATCCCAAGAAGCTGTCTAAGATGATGTCATTAGGCCTTGTACAGCGTTTAATAGCCTTCTCATGGAGTTCTGGTGGCTTTGAGGTGGCGTGTTCGTATTCTTTGGCACCAAGGCGTTTAACTGCCCAGATATCGCCGATTTCATCGAGCATGTCGTTGCCGCTGGTTACTTCCTTGTTCATGACCTCATTGAGATCTTGTCTCAAATCAGAAAGGAATGGAGATCCGCGAGTGCCGTAAGTGCACGGTTCATAGCATTTGTTGAAAGCGGAAGTTGGGGTGGGGTTGTGTCCGTTCTTAATCCAGAGACAAACTCTCTTGTTTGCGATACCAAGCTCCTGATACAGGGTTTGCATGAGCCAGATATAACGCTGGTCAGACCAGTAGAAGATATGAAGATCGTTCTTAGAGACTGACAAGGCATTCTCAAGAGACTGCCTGATGAGATTTTTATAATCCCCCTCTTTTTGATTGTCGTTTACTTTGCCTCCGTAGCCTTTCTTCTTGCTTATGCCTTTGTCGTAGTCGATGCCGATGTTGTAGATCGGATCGGAGTAGATCATGGATGCTTTATCTTTCCCTAAGAGTTTCTTAAGGTTTTCTTTATCAGTTGAATCTCCACAGAGAACTCGGTGCTTACCGAGTATGATAAGGTCGCCTAACTTTGTTGTAGGCTCTTTAATATTCTTAAGTTCCTTCTCAACGTCGAAGTCTTCTTCTGCAACTTCCTTTTCTCTATCGAAGATGTTGGCGAGCTCAAGTCCATCAAAGCCTGCGAATTCGAGGGTATCGAAATCGAAGGATTTAAGGAGTTCAAAGTCCCAATCACCGCCGAGCTTGTTTGAGGCAATCAGGTATTCTTTCGATTCTTCCACTGTGAGCTTGCGATTGGGGACACGGACGTCGATTAATTCTTCTCCACGCCCAAGAAGCTGAAGAGCTTTAATGCGCTGATGTCCGGCAAGGATAGTGCCATCAGTATCAACCGCAGGAATCTCTACAAGATTGTATTTCTTGAGACTTCTTTTAAGATCCGACATCTGTTTGTCGGTAATTGTGCGAGGATTTACCTCTTGGGGAACAAGGTCGTTAACACGGTAACAATCTGTACGCCATTCTAACTTTAAGTTTTTCATGACTTTAAAACCTATTTTGTTAATGCGTACAAACAAAAACACCAACTTTTTGAATTGGTGTTTTTGCGGGATAACGAAAGCAATAACAACAACCAAAAAGGCTGTAACTATTACTTCCGTCAAAAAGAATCGTACCTAGACGCACTTTCGTGCCGGTAATTAACGTTCTACGGCTTTTGACTTATAACCGAATCGATGCCGGAGCAGACCCACTTTCCGTGTAAGGGTCTCAAAGAAGACAATTGATGTTTTGTGAATGTACTACTGTAATTATAAGACATGTATTTACTAGTTAGTAACTAGAGTTGTTGATAAAGAAGGTGTATGCTAATCCCAAGAAAAACTTAATATGTCAATAAAGATTGTCCACGAAGAAATAAAACGTTTCTTGGAAAATGACGAACCAGAGGTTCTTTGTCTTAAGGGAAAGTGGGGCGTAGGTAAGACATATGCTTGGAATTACTTTCTTAAGGAAGCTGCAAGGAAAAAAGGTTTGGGTATGAATAAGTACGCGTATGTTTCTCTTTTTGGGCTTAAAAGTTTAGAAGAAGTTAAGTATGCATTATTTGAATCAACCGTTGCTGATGAGGCAATAGTAGATGGGCCAAGTGCAACAACCTTAGATAAGGGATTCACTTGGGTGAAAAAGAACTTGAGAAAGGGAGCTGGCTTGGTTAGTCAGAATCCTCTGGTTAAATCTTATATAGGGGAAACAGAGAAAAGCCTTTTCTTTCTAGTTAGAAATCAAGTTATTTGTATTGATGACTTAGAGCGAGCTAGTGAAGGTCTCGATATTAAAGATGTGTTTGGCCTAATTTCTTATTTAAAAGAGCAAAGGAGATGTAAGGTTGCCTTGCTTCTTAATGAAGAGAAGATTGCAGATAAAAGTGTTTATGATGAATTACTAGAAAAAGTGGTAGACACCAAGCTTGATTTCAGCCCAACTCCCTCAGAAGCATCTGATATTGTATTTCCATCACCTTCGGACAATCAAAAGTTGATACATGATAACTGCGTTAAATTAGGTATTACGAATATCAGAATCATCAAAAAGATTGAAAGGATTATTAAAAGATTTGAGGAAATTTTTGGAAAGAGTAGTTTACTAATGCCCCAAGTCGTTCGTTCAGGAACATTATTTGCATGGTCTATATATCAACCAAAAGAAGCTCCTCCTTTAGAATTTCTTGGTGATTTTGGGAGATTGAACAATTTGGGTCTGGAAACAGACAAAGTTCCTGAATCTGAAAAGGAATGGCAACAGCTAATGAGAGAATATGGCCACTTTCAAATTGATGATTTTGACAAACAGATACTAGAAACCATTAAAAGTGGGTACTTTAACAAAGATGTCTTACTGATTGCCGGGAAAAAACAGCTTGATGAATTCGATGAGGCGCAGGTAAAAAATGAATTTAGCCAAGCTTGGGACTTGTATCACAATTCTTTCGATCGCAACGAAAAAGAGGTGCTGGATGCAATTTATTCTTCTGCTAAGAAAGCTGCAAAGTTTATTGAGCCGTCAAATATGGATGCAACAGTCGTATTTCTTAGAGAATTCGATAGAAAAGAGGAAGCTGAAGATTTGATTAAAACCTTCATCGAAGCTAGAGGAACTGACAAGGAAGTGGTTGATTTTGAAAACTCTTTCTTTTCAAGAGAGCTGAAAGATCAAAACTTCGCCACAGCATTAAAAAATAATGCAGAATCATTTAAGGATTCTCGTAGTCCTGCTCAGGTTCTAGAAGATGTGTATTTAAAAAGAGGTTGGAATCCAGAAGATGTACATCTTATTAACACTTTAACGAGTGCTGATTTCTATAACCTTTTTAAAAAAGCTAAAGGCATTGAAATGCATAGAATGGTGAAGATGGCTTTGGATTTTGGGAAATATACTGATGCCTCTGTAGAAATGAAAAGCATTGCCGAAAAAGCAATGCAGGCTTTGGAGAAAATTGGAAAAGAGACTCGGCTTAATGCCAAACGAGTGTCGCTTCGTGGAATTAAGGTTACCCCTGAAAAATGATATAATTTAACTATGGCAAAAAAGGGAAATTATCATATAGTTCCTGACTCAAATAACGGCTGGGCGGTAAAAAGAGAAGGTGCTGAAAAAGTTAGTGCTTTCGCCGCTACTCAGAGAGGCGCAGAGAAGTTGGCTAAAAACTTTTCTGCCAATCATGGTGGAGGTGAGGTAGTGATACATCGTAGAGATGGAAAGATCCGAGATAAGGATACTGTTTATCCTGCCTCAGACCCATTTCCTCCAAGAGATCGACGACACTAATTCTAGTTTAGATGAAAAAAGCTCTTGGTTTTGTTCCTGAATTAAAGTTTGGTAGAAATATAAATCGCAGGATAAAACTTACTGATAACATCTATCTGTTGCCAGATGAGAGCACTTTGGCTGTCGATTTTCGTTCTGAGATAGAGAAGAAGGGATATAAGCTTTCAGATGGCTCAGTTCTCTATTTTCAAGGGAGCTTAAAAGCAGATGGTACTTTGTATGAAATATTTCAAGGCTATGCTCTTGCTCTAACTTTTTTCAACCCAAAAGGTCAAGCAACATGCAGAGCCTTTAAAGATTTAGATACTGAGGAAGGTATTCAGCTATTTATTGATGAATACGACAAATTTGGTTATGAGAAAGAAGATGTAATCACCCTTAAACCTTCCAAGGTAAAAGATGTTAAGTCTATTTATTCCAAAGTAGAGAAGCAATTGGAGATTAAAGATTTTAACCCCTTGAGAAACTCGCTAGAGTTCTTTATTTTGTTTTTAAATGAGAGAAAAATTAGAACTCGCTTATTGTATCTAAGTATTTGCTTAGAAAGTGTCTTGTTGGAAGGGGCGACTGAAGGTCTTTCTTATAAGCTGAGTATGCGTTGTGCAAATCTTTTAAATGCTTTCTATAAAGGTGTAAATATGGAATCCGTTTTCGGTGAGATCATGAGCGGGTATGAACTTCGCAGTAAGATTATTCATGGAGATGATTACAACAAAGCATCGGAAAAAATCATAAGAAGAAGAGGTGGCAATTCTACTGAGCTGGATCATGTTATAAATCTTGAAGCGGTAGTGAAGGACGTGCTTTCAGTAATTTTCTCAAATCAGAGCTTGTATGATTCTTCAATAGAAAGTGGATTGGGTAAAATGATTGATCAAAAATATATATTAGATTGTTAGTTGTAACAGTGTATCTTTTTTGATAATACTTAAGAATGATCAAAAAAATATTACTCATTAGCTTCCTGGTTTTATCTCCAGCTTTTGCTTTTGCCGCAAGCGGAGCATGTTCAGGTCATGGAGGGGTAAGTTGCAGTGCGGGAGCAGATTCGGACGGAAGTGTGATTTGTAATGACGGTTGGAGGAATAGTAGTGTCTCATATTCTTCAATGGTTATGTGTGGCGCACCTTCAAGTTCAAAACCTAAGGAAATTGTTCCTGTGGTTAAGCCTGAACCAAGGCCAGAGCCAATAACTGTTCCAACTCCTAAGCAAGAAATCCCGAAGCCTAAAGAGATCCCAGTTGTTCAGCCTCAAGTTTCAAAACCCGAGGTTGTTAAGCCGGTTGAGAAGAAAGTAACTCCAACACAAGTGGTTCAACCTAAAGCCACTACAACCCCTGTAAAAACAGTGGAATCAAAGCCTATTCAGGAAGAGGTAAAACCTGTTGAGGTGCCTGCACAGGTTAAAAAGAGAGGGATTATCTCAAGATTCTTTAGCTTCTTTTTCTAAAACCTAACCACTGTCACTTTTGTCACTTTTATGAAGTCAACTTTTCGTCCGTTAACTGAATTGGCAGAAAGTAAGGAACGTCTGAATGCTCTGCTCTTCCTAACTCTTGGTTCAAAGTATTTGAATTTGGTGCACAACGTTTTAGGAGAGAGTATAAAGTCTGGTAACCCTCATATGATTGTTTCAGATGGCGATTCATCTTGGGAAGAGTACTACCAGAAAACCAAATGGAGTGATTTCTTTATTATTGAGCCCACCTTATTTTGTCTTTATCACGGACTCGAGCTCACCATTAAGGGCCTTACTCTTTTGGTAAAAGAAGAGGATATGGAGCCAGTTCATAGTCTTTCTAAACTTTATAACAAGCTACTGGCTTTAGAAGAAGTTCCTAACGATATAAAAGATGTTATAGGTAAATACATTAGTGCTAGTGAAAAAGAAAACTTCATTTCCAGCTTTCTACTAGAAAATGGCAAGGACATTGATGGCCTCTACGAATCTTTAAGGTACCCAGCGGATAAAAATCTTCAGAGTTTGAATAGCTACTTTCAGCTACATTATAAGGAGGCTCAGGCACTAGAGGAGTACCAATCAATCCTTCAAGACATAAGGAGCTTGCAATCCTCAGCTACTAAATTTTACAAAGCATATTCCCAGGAATAATATGCGCTCGAGACCCGTCGTTTTAGATGCTAAAATTAAGCTAATTCCGTCAAGCGGGGCTTAACCGTTTACGGTTCGAGCTCGAGTCGGCCAGCCAACTCGTGCGATGCTCGAGACGCGTCTGCACATCGTTTTCTTAGCTCTGCATAGAGCGCACCCTCTTGGGACTCGAACTTTGGTATACTTTTGTTATGGAAGCTAAAACTGTCGTCACGAGCTACACAGAACCCGATCTAGACGGGTATTCTGGTGCCGTTGCCTATGCCGAATTTTTGAATAAAACAGGCACTCCAGCGATCGTTAGGCTTTTTGGTAAACCTCATATTGAAGCCACACATTTGGTAGAAAAGTATGGTCTCAAGGTTGAACAAGATGATCAGGCACCTTTAGAGAAAGTTGTATTGGTTGATGCGAGTGAAATAAAGAATCTAAATCCACTCATTGATTTTAAAAATGTGGTTGAGGTTATTGATCACCGCAAAATGAATGATGCTCCGATGTTTGTAAACGCAAAGATTCTGATAGAGTTCGTAGGTGCCGCAGCCACTCTTATTGCCGAGAAATTTCACCAAAGCAATATCGAAATTTCAAAGGCATCAGCTATCTTGCTCTACGGGGCTATTGTCTCAAATACCCTTAATTTTAAAGCCAAGGTTACTACGGAGCGGGATCAAATCATGGCTAAGTGGCTCAATGAACAGCTCGGGTTTACCAAAGAATTTACTGATGATATGTTCCGTGCCAAGTCGGATGTAACAGGAGAAAAGCTTATGGAGCGAATTAATGCAGATTTCGCCATCTTCCCGTTTGAAAAAAAGAAATTAGGTTTTGGTCAGCTTGAGATCACGGATGTTAAGTCTTTAATAGATACTCGAAAAGATGAGTTATTCTCCATATTAAAAACACTTAAAACAAATGATAGCCTCGATACAGTTTTCATCTCCTTTATTGATCTCAGTGACGGATTCAATGCCTTTGTTACCGAAGACATCGAATTGCAATCTATTTTGAGCGAAATACTAGATATTAAATTTGAAGATGGGGTAGCTTTCAGAGATGGATATATTATGCGTAAAGAATTAGCACCTTTTCTTAAAGAGAAGTTTTCATAAATATCCATGCTACTTCTTAACCAAGAAAAGTATCTAGAAACAGTTCCTGAAGACAAGATTGCTAAAGTGGTTCCCTTTGATCCTGCAACTCAAACAACTGCCCAGGAAATTATCTCTGAAATCCGAGAAGTTCTTCCAGGAGCAGAAGTTTTCTATATAGGCTCTTCAGCTTTAGGGATAGCAGGAGAAAACGATATAGATATGACAGTTATGGCCTATGATCGCTTTGATGAATACATGCAAGTTATGGGAAAAATGTATGGTGAGCCAGTTCATTCAAACCCAAGTGATGGATACATAAAATGGGAACTAGAGAGGAACGGTTTTCCAGTGGAACTTCATTTGAATGATGTAATTTCCCCCAACTTCCAAGAACAACTTGATACTCAAAAGATACTTGAAGGAAGTGAAAGTTTAAGGCAAGAATATGAACGAATAAAGTTTGAGGCCAATGGTTTGTCTTGGAAGGAATATTTGAGAAGAAAATATGAGTTTTGGAATAGAATTTTAGGAATAAATTAAATTCATGCTAATTGAGTCACAGGATACCATTGAGGCTTTTAATAAAGGAAAGGAATTTCTTCTTACTCTCCCTGGTTCTCTTGACCCAGAGATATTAAAAGAAAGTCCCATAATTTTTGTTTTCAGTGATTTATCTGGGGATTCATCAATCCCATATTTTGATGGTAGTAAACTCTCGGCTAATTTCGATTATCCAGAAAGTATTCAAAATCAGTCAGTGATTGAAGAATTTAGGCACTACGAAAAGTTATTAGTTCCTAAGATTCAAGAGATAGTCGGATATTTAAAAGAAAACCCTTTCTCTAAAAGAGCAATAATCAATATCTGGGACGATGCTCAAAGAGCTTTAAATAATAAAGCCGAATGTTTAGTCTATTTAAATTTTAGAAAATCAAACAACGGTCTTGACATGAATGTACACATGAGGGCCAACGACGCGGAAAATAAGATATTGTTGAATTTTCATATATTTGCGGCAGTACACAGATTTGTATCAAGGGAACTGGGAGAAAGGGTGGGAGTGTATACTCACTTTGTTGATTCCTATCATATTTATAGAGGATGAACCATTCAAAAGAGTATTTTTCCATACAGTTAGAATTTGCTAAAAAAGTTTCTGAATTAGCAGGAATAAGTCTAAGTGATGCTATCTTAAATTACACTACCTGTTATAAGAAATTTGAAATCGAAGGATGGGATTTTAACCCAAATCATCCAGTCTGGTCTGACTTCTCTAAACAGCTAGAAAGCTCTAGTGATCCTTTGTCTACCGTATACGACTTCTATCTAGAAAGGCAGAAAACTCAAACTAAGGACGCGCCATCTCCTTTTGGCTGTTTTTCCTACGAATATGATAGCGAAGAGAAACATATTCAAATTCACTTTAAACAGAAAGATAAATCTGGGATTAGTCCATTAAGTTCAGAAAGAATTGAAGTACGCAAAGATGAGTTAAGGAGAATGTTTTCTGAAATTAGGACTAAATACCCAGAAGCTAAAACGGTAGGAGGATTTTCTTGGCTCTACAACATTGGGGCATATAGAAGGCTTTTCCCGTCCTTATATACCGAAAGTGCTAAAGTCAATCAAACATGGTTTAAGTCGTATGCCCTATGGGGTCAGTTCGTAAACTCTAAGAAAGAATTGAAGCAAGACATGTCCCGCTCTTTTCTATCCTGCGTAGAAAGTAAAAATACCGTTGAAGAACTAAGAAAATGTTTCCCATATTTAGTTTT
Organism: uncultured Candidatus Saccharibacteria bacterium; assembly: GCA_964642835.1. Taxonomy (GTDB): domain Bacteria; phylum Patescibacteriota; class Minisyncoccia; order Phycocordibacterales; family Zambryskibacteraceae; genus UBA5004. The sequence goes on from CAZXQA010000001.1 coordinate 174,057, forward strand.
AGAACCTGAGGTGAATATCGACGCTTTTTATAATTTTTACAATATAAAATAATAATATGAACGAACGAGGCGTACTGAATCTGATAAGGAATGATAAATGGATGATGAATGTCTTGGAGACTGCTGAGAAACTTCGACTGCCTCAATGGGTTATTGGGGCGGGGTTCGTGCGTAATAAAGTCTGGAACCATCTAAGTGGAAAAAATGATGCACAACACTCAACCGACATAGATCTCGTTTACTTTGACCCTATTGATATTGAAGAATCTACCGAAAAAGCGTTAGAGAAAAAGTTGAAAGAGGTGTTGAAGCTAGATTGGTCTGTTAAAAATCAGGCTAGGATGCACCTAGTAAATGGAGATAGTCCTTATCTTTCTACAGAAGACGCATTGGCACATTGGCCTGAAACAGCTACGGCGATCGGAGTAAATAAGGAGGGAGAAAACCTTCGTCTCGTTAAACCGTATGGCATCGAAGATTTAGTAAATATGATTGTCAGATCATCTTTAAAATTCAAAGGAGGCCTAGAAGGAGTTAAAATTCGAGCAGCAAAGAAGAGATGGTTAGAGATGTGGCCAGAGTTAGTAATTCAAAATGAAGATAATTAAATTATTTAGGCCGATTGTAAAAGATGGCTATGGTCTTAAACACACGTTTCCAGGGGTAACTTAGTAGCTGATTCTAATTTGATCTTTTCTTTAGAGTTATTTACTAGTTTTTTGGAGTATAATTACAGACATGAATTTCCTATCGCGCCCGAACACATGGATCGTACTTAGCATCTCTTCTCTTGTGTGTTCGAACGCTTTTTTCCTCTCCCTTAATGATCCAGAGGGGTCGAATCTTCTCGTCATTGCGGCCTTGGCAGTGGTGACAGGGGGTGTCTCATTCTTGGTGTATAGAGCGGCGCTTGGGTTGAGTGTTGTGAGAAGGTTGCTCCTCGCTCTTGCGGCACAAATAATTTTCGTGACGCTTCTCGCCTTCTTTCTAGGTTAAGAACATCATGAAGAAACCTCTTCTCTTCGTACTTGTTTTGACCGCGTTGGCCGTCTATTTGAGTTACCCGGCGGCGCCAACAGCTATTTCGAGCACCCCCACGGCTACTACGACTCCTCCTGCGATGTGGCTCTCAGTGACTCCAGAAGAACCTATGCAAGGGGAACCATTCCTTGTACGCGTTGACGGGGCGACGAGCCTCGTGGAGGTGGAGAAACTTACCTTCAATGGCAAAGCCCTGCCAATCTTTATGATGGGAGGAGAAGTCGTGAGCCTCGCTGGGCTCGATTTGCGTCAGGCGACCGGTACGTATTCCGTGCACGCGGTGCTTTCTGACGGCCGAACATTAAGTGAGGATGTGGTAGTAAAGGCACGCAAGATTGAGACCGCGCCCTTAGGGATCCCAGAAACACTCGGCGGCAATACGCCCGAGAGCGAGAAGGAACTTGTGAGTACACTAGTTGAAGAGGGGAAAATTATCTCCGCTATCCCGGTAACAGACGAGAAGCTTTGGAGTGAATCTTTTAGCTACCCACTTGCCACTCCTGTTGTGACTGATGCTTATGGTTATAGCCGCGAGACGGGTGCCACGACAATCGCTCACAAGGGGACGGACTTCCGCGCGGCGGTTGGCACGCGGGTCAGTGCCATCAATGTGGGGAAGGTGGCGTACACGGGGTTCCTCCGAAATTACGGCAATGTTATCGCGATCGATCATGGCGCGCGGGTCCTCTCCATTTATATGCATCTCTCGAAGATCTCGGTAGCTGTCGGTCAGTCGGTGGTACGAGGAGAGACGCTCGGGTTCTCGGGAGACACGGGTTACGTGCTCGGCGCGCATCTTCATCTCACGATTCGTATTGGCGGTATCTCCGTTGATCCACTGGCGTTCTTGAAGCTCTTGGGGCCCGATGCTTCCGTTCCGCTCGCGAAGACTGTGGTCGCTTTCGGAGACAGTTTGACCTACGGAATTGGTTCAACTGGAGGTGGCGGGTATGTCTCGATTCTCGCGGACGAGCTCGGCATGCCTATCCGTAACCTCGGTGTAAGTGGTAATACAACGACTCAGGCTTTGGCGCGACTTCCCGAAGCAACGGCAGAGAAAGCCAGTGTCGCCATCGTGCTTTTGGGCGGGAATGATTTCCTCCAAGGCGTGCCTGCTGCCACCACGTTTAAAAATTTGGCGGCGATTATCGAAGGATTCAAGAAGGCGGGGACGAAGGTGCTTCTGCTCGGCCTTACCTCAGAGGTGGCGGGCAATCGGGACCGGGAATATTTTGATGCTTTAGCAAGAGAGGAAGGAGTGGCATACATACCGGATATTTTGCGTGATATATATGGCGTGCCGGCGATGATGTCGGACGCGCTTCACCCCAACGACGCGGGTTACGCACTCATGGCGAGCCGAATCGCACCCGTGCTCAAAAATATGATGAAGTAAGCGACAGGATTAGACCACATTTCACACGTAAGAGGTACACTCACGCATCGTTAACCACTCCTGTACCCGGCCGGGTCACTTTATTGGCTCATCACAAACATATATGGCTATCGAAAATGGGAATGAAGAGCGCGGTGGGCGTGGTTTCGCGGGCATGGACCCCAAGAAACAGCGCGAAATCGCCTCTGAAGGCGGCAAGGCCGCTCACGCAAGCGGGAATGCAAACCAGTTTGACTCGGAAAGTGGTCGCGAAGCGGGTCGCAAGGGCGGCTTGAGTCGTGGCATCAATAGCGAAGAAGTCTAATTCTCTTTTCTTCTCCGCGCGAGAACAGGAGCCGTTTTGCGGCTCCTGTTCGCGTGCTGCTCCTGTCGTGCTTGCAGTTAGCCGTTCGCCATCTGTAAGATGGATGGATCAAAATTAAAGCAAACATCAAGAATATTCTCTGGCACCAAGCGGAGAAGAGTATCGTCACACCGACGCGGACGATTGAGTGGTTTGGCGGCGTGAGTCATGACAATGTGCGACACGCGTTAGGCGAGTGCAAGCGTTTGCTAGCGGAAAGCGCGGAGCCTGTTTCGCTTCTCGTGAACTCCCATGGAGGTCCCACGGGGATTGCTATGAGCTTTTACGATACCGTCCGGACGGTGTTGCCGGTTGATCTCACGACGATCGGTACGGGGGACGTGGACTCCTCGGGCATCATCATTTTCCTCGCTGGCCGTCGCCGGTATCTCACCAAGAACACGACGCTCCTCTTCCACTTGGCCGGCCGCACCTTCGGCACTGACCGCCGCTTCTCGACGGCGGATCTCGAAGATATGTTGAAGGAGGACAAACTGAAGGATTATCAATACGCCTGCGTTGTTTCTGATGCGACTGGTGGACGCTCCACGCCGGAGAAGATTCTCGACATGATGGCGAAGACGACGGTGCTCACGGCCGAAGAGGCGGTTAGCCTCGGGTTGGCGCACGGCGTGCTCTAGGGGGGGGCCTTGTTGCGTTGTTATCGTTTACAAACAAGTAAAAATTCGTATATTGGAGGGCAGAGAAAGTTCCTTTTCTGCTCAATACAAATCGAGGTGACACGTGGCAAAAAAGTTACAGGAAATACCCATGCTTATCCTCGACGATGACCGAGACGTGTGCATGGCGCATGCTAGTTATTTCCAGGAGATGGAAGGTATCTCCGCTGTGGCGACAGGGACCATCCGCGAGGCGCGGCGCGCTCTTAACGAGCTTTTGAAGAAGCACGAGCGTCTCATTGCTGTCGTCGATTACCATCTGATGGGTGACCCTGATGGCACTAGTCTCGACTTCATCAAGTACCTGAGACGATACTTCTCTCGGGAATCTCTCATCTATGTCTGTACGGGAGATAACCAAGAGAATACGGAGAAAGAGGTTGCTGACGCCGGGGCCAATCGCTTCTTTGTGAAGCCCCTTCGCTACGGCTGCCTCCTCGCGTGGGCTCAAGTGGATTTAACAGAGCGTGAAATGAACGAGGAAGAACGCGCTACCGATGAAATGACGGGACTATGGCGACTCCCTAGATTTGAGAAGGAGACCCTTGCTCTGTGTAAGGAAATGAGTGATGAGTCGGAACTCGCATTCTTCTCCATTGACGTTGATCACTTTAAGGACGTCAATGATCAGTATGGCCACTTCACCGGGGACAAAGTTCTTCAAGCTACAGCTCAGGTTCTGAGAATGTGGGCTCGCGCTACGGACAGTATCTCTCGATCGGGAGGTGATGAATTCGTGGCTCTTCTGCCGGGCATTACGAAAAAGATGGCTAGGCAGAAAGGGGAAGAACTCAAGGAATTGATCTCTCGGACGAAAGTGTTCGGTCCGAGCGGAGAGAGAGTCCCTTTCTCTATATCTGTTGGGGTGGTTCACATCACTGGTAAGAAGTTGCGCGCCACTCCCGATCCAGTGAAGTTCTTGCGAGATTCATCAGAGCTAGACGAAGATGGGATGTACACGAGACGTCGGCGTGAACGACGAGAAGGCGCTGACCGACGAATCCACAAGAGACGTTCTTCGTAGGGTGCGAAGGCGGGGACTCGTTCCTCGCCTTTTGTTATATACTAAAGAAGAAAGTCTTTAACTGTTGTTGCGTTTATACTCTTATGAAAAGCTGGTTCAAATTACTTCTCGCCGTTTTCTTCCTTCTTTCTATCTCGCTTATTGCGTGGTGGGGATTAAGGAAGAGCCCGGTAACGCCCGAAGAGCCGACGCCGGTAGCCTCCACCACTCCCGAGGCATCGCTTGAGGTCATGAGCCTTCAAGAGAATGCGCTTATCTCGAGTCCGCTTACGGTCACGGGTCGGGCACGAGGTATGTGGTACTTCGAAGGCAGTTTCCCAGTGCGCGTACTTGATGCTGAGGGTGTTGAGCTTGGCGTTGTGGCGGCGCAGGCACAGGGAGAGTGGATGACAACGGAGTTCGTGCCATTCTCGGCGACGCTCACCCTTGCCACTTCGACGACTGCCACGGGCACGATCGTCTTCGAGAAAGATAATCCATCTGGTTTACCAGAATATGCTGCTGAAGTACGGATTCCTGTAAGATTTAAATAATGAAAGTTGATACCCGTATGATTATTGTGGGAGCCGTTCTCCTGGTGCTCTTTGCTCTTATTTCTCGATACGCTGTGATTCACCAAAAGGATCCTGCGCAAGAAACTCCTGGTAGTTGGTCTTGCACGGCCGATACTCAGACGTGCTCTGACGGGTCTGTTGTTGGTCGGGTTCCGCCGTATTGTCTCTTCGCCGCGTGTCCTCGTTAAGAGAAAGAAAACTTAACCATATACGTTAATTCTCTTGAGGCTCTCTGGATTTTACTCGAGACCTCTCTTTAATTCTCTTACACCATAGAATATGAGCAAACACTACGCGTATACTCTGTCTGGCTTCGCTCTTGCCGGAGTGCTTGCCGTCAGCTCGCTTGCTTCCGCGGCAACACTTCTTGATGTTAACCTGAGCGGTTCGGCTTCGAGTACGGCTACAAGTCCAGCTAACTCCTCGAGCACGAATATAGACACGACTCTTAACACCACTCTGGAAATTAACCGCGCCAATGTTGGAACTTCTCAATCCGGTGAGGGGAGCATGAGCTCTTCCGCTGTTTCCACTCAAGATGAATTGCATTCCTACGCTCGAGCCGCTCTCCGCGCTGATGCGAGTGTGGAAGCTATGAACTTCACCAAGGATAAGGTGGAAGTGAAATATAAGGAGAAAGGTCGCCTCCTCGCTCTCTTACCGGTCACCTTCACTGTTTCTGCCCGCACACACGCGAACGGCGAGGTTGAGATTGATTACCCGTGGTACTCCTTCCTTACCGTTGATAACCACGATAAGGTAGAGACCGAGATGAAGGTGGCGGTAGATAATGCCCTTCGTGCTCGTCTCGTTGGTTCCGTGAAGGCAGAAGGCGAGTCCAAGAACCCTGTCTTTACCGCTTCTGAATCCGCCATGCTTGCCGCTGAAATGCAGCGTGTTCTCAAGGCAAACATTGCCACGAACGCGAGTGCTTCAGCCGCAAGATAATAGCAGGGAATCTGTGAACATGAAGAACAGCGCGACCTTGTGAGTTGCGCTGTTCGGGTGTATACTATGGGTGTACCGTTTTCTACCTCTGAACGACTGACTGACGTAATTGACCGACCGCTGACAAGCCAGAATTGACTGTCCTAAAGGTTTGTGAATAGTTTGTAACCTTTATCAGTTAGTTTTGGCGTATTTTACGTCTCTCAATATGATCACACGCACAACTCGTGCCGTGGAGAATGGTTTGAAGTTACTCGAAGAAGCATTCCGTGAGACTTACAAGAAAGAAGCTGGCGCGATTTTCCGTTTCTGTCTCCTTCGCACCTCAGATCGCGAAGTGGCACTCGACTTCACTCAGGACACGTTCATGCGTTTCTGGAACACGATGAAGAGTGAGAAGGACATCAAGAACCACCGCACCTTCCTCTTTACCATCGCGAGAAATGTCGTGATTGACTGGTATCGCAAGAAGAAATCTTTTTCGCTCGAGAAGATGACGGAGAATGCCGAAGATCAAGGCCTCGCTTCTTTCCAGCCAGCTAGTAGTGATAATGTGGAGAATAACGTGGAAGCACGCTTCCTGATAAGAAAGATCAGAGAGCTTCCTGAGCCTTATAGTCGCGCGGTGTACATGCGCTGTGTCGAAGAGTTGAAGCCCCGGGAGATCTCGGAGATGTTGGGAGAATCGGCAAACGTCATCTCAGTGCGGATTAGTCGTGGACTCGAGCAATTACGTCGTCTTCTCCACATTGAACCGCGCAAGTCGATTCGCGTCTAACTTAGTGCTTCGATAGAACAAACAGGACCCGACCGGGTCCTGTTTGTTGTAGTGTATTTATTTGAACATTGCTTCGACGTCGTCCCACCAACCGTCCTGATCCGCGTCGCGGGTGGCTGGATCGGTGTTTATGCACTGATCCTGAGTTGTTTCTTCTCCGACGCAGAAGCGCACGCCGAGGAATTTAGTGTCGAGAGCGCTCGTGCGAACAAAGTAGAAGACAGTCTTAATTAGATCCGTGGCGCCGTCGAGCATGATGTAGTCCGTGGTGATGATCGACTGCCTGTCGTCATAAGCGACGTGAGTGAAGTCGGATTGCTTGAAGTCTCCCGTAAAGAAGACGACGCTGTCCATGAGTCCGTAGCATTCTTCGCGGCGAGCGGGGTCCTTGCAGGCAGGAGAGAGTTGGTAGGAGAGAGCCGAGAGGGTTGGAAGGTCATGTGCCTTGGCGGCGGCAATGTAGTTCTGGAACGTGGCCCACGCCTGAGCGATAGCCGGAGCATCCTTGAGACTGGTGAGAGAAGGGAGAACGGGAGCGGCGAAGGAAAGGCCGCCAGTCGCGTCACCTGTCGGCGTCGAAGTGGCGGTAGGAAGATGAAATGAAGGAATATAACTCTTCCACGGGAGGAACAAAGCTCCGAGTACGAGTGCGACCCCCAACGCGACGGCAATATATGTGTTCTTGGTATTCATGAGTCGTATTTTACCACATGGAGAGAGGTGGCTGTGCTTTATCCTCAGCGGCAACCTATGCTAAAATAATGAGGCTATGATCCTTTTCGACCGCGTTTCCAAACGGTACCCCGACGACTCTGTCGCGGTAGACGATGTGAGCTTCAGTATTGACCAGGGCGAGTTCGTCTCGATCGTCGGTCCTTCCGGCGCTGGCAAAACGACGCTTCTCAAACTCTTTCTCGGCGAAGAAAAGCCGACCGCTGGTGTCATCTCCTACAACAACGTCGACGTCAACGAGCTCCGCAAGAAGGACATCGACGAATTCCGCCGGAATATCGGTATGGTCTTCCAGGATTTCCGCCTTCTCCCGAACAAGACTATTTACGAGAACATTGCCTTCACCATGGAGGTTTCTGGTAAAACTGACGAGGAGATTGAGCAGGATGTGCCTCACGTGCTTGAGCTCGTTGACCTTCTCCCAAAGATTTGGAACTTCCCGAAGGAGCTCTCTGGCGGAGAGAAGCAGCGCGTGGCTATCGCTCGCGCTCTGGTGAACGAGCCCGACATTATTATCGCGGATGAGCCAACGGGGAACTTGGATCCCGTGAACACCTACGACGTCGTGCAGATCCTTAAGCGTATTAATGACCTAGGGACGACCGTCATTCTTACCACGCACAACAAGGGCATCATCGACTCACTCGGTCGCCGGGTTATTGCCATGGAGCGGGGTCGCGTTGTCCGTGATGACCGCAGTGGAAAATACTTTATCTAAATCATATGAAGCAAAAAGAACAACTCTGGACTAAGTTGAGGCGTATCACCCGGACGGGGTTCTTTAATTTCTGGAGGAACGGTACGGTCTCGGCCGCCTCGGTGCTGGTCATGCTCGTGACGCTTCTTACCATCGGTGCCATTTCGCTCGGCGGCGCTCTTCTCGACACCTCACTTGCGGAATTGCGCGACAAGATTGACATCAACGTCACCTTCGTGACGACCGCTCAGGAAGCGGATGTGCTTGGTATCAAACATTCTCTTGAATCCTTGCCGGAAGTTCTTCTCGTGACCTATGTCTCTCCGGAAGAAGCTTTAAACCAGTTTAAGGAGCGCCACGCGAATGACCAGTCGATTCTCGCCGCTCTTGATGAGTTGGGTGAGAATCCGCTCGGCGCAGTCCTCAACGTGAAGGCGCGCGATCCTTCCCAATATGCTTCTGTGGCCACCTTTCTCGAGAGTGACAGCGCTCTTTCGAGCTCTGGTATCACTATTATTGATCGAGTGAACTACTTCCAGAACAAGACAGCTATCGACCGCCTCTCAGCTATCATCGGTTCGGCGGACAAACTCGGCTTCGGTCTCACACTCGTTCTCGCGGCCATCTCCATGCTTATTGCCTTCAACACGATCCGCCTCACGATCTACATTGCCAAGGATGAGATCAGCGTCATGCGTCTCGTTGGTGCCTCTACTGGCTATATCCAGGGCCCATTCGTGGTGGTCGGCGTCATTTATGGCGTTGTGGCGGCGGCGCTCGCGCTCCTCATCTTCTTGCCAGCCACGTACTACTTAGGCGATGTGACAGCGGGCTTCTTCTCGAACTTCAATCTCTTCTCGTATTACATTCGCCACTTCCTAGAGATTGCTTGGATCATCCTCGTCTCAGGTGTCCTCATCGGCGCTCTCTCGAGCACCTTCGCCATCCGCCGATACTTGAAGATTTAATATCTCAACGCGAGACACAATAAAACCCGCGAAGGATTCGCGGGTTTTATTGTCATCGAGAGAGCGGGTTATTTGATCGGGTTCTCACCGCGGATGAGGCGGACGAGGATCATGACAATCGCCACGACGAGGAGGATGTGGATGAATCCGCCAAGCGTGTAGGACGTTACGAAGCCCAAGAGCCAGAGGATAAGCAGGACGATAGCAATGGTGGTAAGCATGATCTTTAATTTATAGAGGTAACGCTAGGGTAGACGCAGCAGGAGAAAGAATCTGTCAGATGCGTTTACGCGGTGGCGGGCAGAGGGAACCGCACGGTAAAGACGGTGCCCGTCTGAGGACCATAGTGGTAGGTAAGCGTACCCCTGAAGGTCTTCTCCACAATATCCTTGGTAGTCGAGAGGCCGAGTCCGATGCCGTACTCTTTGGTGGTAAAGAAGGGAGTAAATATTTCCCGCCCTATGTCCTCGGGAATCCCTTTCCCATAGTCGGTAACGCAGAGGACGAGATGTGTCGCGCGCTTCCCTAACGTGATGAGAACGGGGCGACGAGGAAGAGGAGAATTTTCATAGGCTTCAAGAGCATTGCCGATAAGGTTCGATAGGATTTGATTCCATTTAAAGATATTCTGGGTGAGGAATATTTCTTCTTCAGCTTCGAAAACTATTGCCACCTTCAGGTTTCGCGCTTTGCCTTGGAAGACCTCGATGGCGTCTTCTATTTCATGGTTCGCGGAGAAACGAACTACTTCTTCTCCGGCTTTGAGTTGTTTACGCAAGATATGCATGAACTCTTCAACCCGCCGGCTTGCCGCCAGGGCCGCTTTCGCGGAACGCAGAGCTTCCGCCTTGCTTTTGCTCTTTGCCGTTAACTTCGAGACTGAGAGAGTGAGTGCGGTGAGTGGGTTCGCGAGGTCGTGGAAGAGCCCGGCAGAGAGTTTGCCGAACTCCGCGAAGCGATAGAGTCGACTGAGTCGTTCTCGTTCAGCTGATCTTAAAATCTTAATACGGGGGACAATGATGAGATGGTAGAGGCGTCGGAGTTTGTGGTAGAGAGGCCTCATGATAGTTAGTGATGAAGGGCGAGCTTGTATCCTCGACCCGGTATGGTCTGGATACAGCTTCGTCTGCGACTCGAGAGTTTTCTCCTGAGGTTAAAGACGTGAGCCTCGATGGTCTTCGAGAAGGGATCACTCTCCCTGTCCCAGACATGTTCCATGATCATGCCACGGCTCACAACCTCTCCGTGATGACGGGCGAAATACTCAAGGAGAGCGAACTCTTTGCGCGTGAGATAAATCGGTTTCTGGCTCAGCCATACTTCTTGGGTGAGAGAGTCGATCTTGAGGTCGCCGATATGGATATTCACCGGCTCCTGGCGGAGAGGGCGGCGTTTGAGGGCGCGCACGCGAGCGACCAGTTCATCGTAGGAGAAGGGCTTAGTAATGTAATCATCGGCGCCCAGATTCAAGAGCGTTACCTTGTCGGCCACGTTGACGCGCGCGGAGATGATGAGGATGGGAACGGTCTTTCCTGAAGCGCGGAGTTCGGCGCAGATAGTCGGGCCGTCTTTCTTGGGGAGGACGCAGTCGAGGATAATGAGGTCGTATTCGCTGGTTCGAGCGAGGAAGGAGCCATGCTCGCCGTCGTCGGTGGAGTCGACCGCAAAGGATTCGGTCTTTAAATTCCTCACGAGCATCTCACGAATACTCGTATCGTCTTCGACGATCAGTATGCGCATGGAAGTGTGCCGTTATTATAACGCTTTCGGAGCCGCAGATGTCAAGGGCGTCCTCCTTACCCGTCTAAGGCACTGATGTGCTCGGCGGCGCGCTCGATATGAGCTTCTTCCTTGGCAATTTGTTCAACATGAGCCTCGACATCTCCTTGAGCGGTGCGGGTGACGCGATAGACGCTGTGGATTTCAAAGATGGTACCGATAGCTCGCCCCAAGAGAGCGCCGAAGAGACCCGCCAAGGCATAGACTGCCGAAGAGGTGGGGAAGAGATTATTCAAAAGGGTGTGGAGCATGAGCTCGTAGAGCGCGTAGAGAGCGAGCGAGGCGTACCCCACTCGGTCCGTGCGCGAGACCTTCACCACTTCTTCCACCTCACTCCACTCAATGGCATTCATGCGGAAGAAGATGTAGTAGCCCAAGATGAAGCCAATGAGGAAAATGGCGAGCGCGATAAGGTAGCTCGCCGGGCGGAGGAAGAGGTTAATAAGAGTGATCACGCCGAAGACAGCCGCGATCGTAAAGAGCACCCAGAGTCGTTTGAGGAGTGTCTGGTGAATACGCCCTTCTTCCTGAAGGGTGGTCAATTCGAGGATAAGCCGGTTGAACATGGGCAATATTTTAACATAAGGCGAAAAGCACTTATATAAATCAGTCATTCATTTAAATTGAAAATGGTTAAGAAATACTGTATTCTGAGCGAGATTGCCCGATCGTCTAATGGTAGGACGCCCGCCTCTGGAGCGGTTAATTGGGGTTCGAGTCCCTGTCGGGCAGCAAGCACAAAATAAAACACCCTATAATGGGTGTTTTATTTTGTGCTCTGAAATCCGATAGACAGGGACGAGAAAGCCGGAGTGCGACGGCACGAGGCGGGGTCGCGAGCTTTTTCAGCAGAAAAAGACTTGTGACCGAGAGCGTACTCGCGGTCCCTGTCGGGCAGCCAACTCGTGCGAGGTTATTGCGCACGAGACGCGTATGGAACACAAAACCGCCGTCTAGGCGGTTTTGTGCCAAAAGCGATATAATTAAATTATGAAAATTATCAGCTTAAATACATGGGGTGGACGTGCAGGAAAGGAAGGCCTACTTTCTTTTTTTGAGAAGCATAAGGATGATACGGACATCTTTTGTCTTCAGGAGATTTGGTCAGCACCCTATAGCCATTTAGAGGGATACAAGGCGGGAGGAAAGGAAATTGATCATTCGGAGATCATGGTACATGGGCTTCAGGAAATTACTGAACTCCTGTCTGATTTTGTTCCATATTTTCGGCCTCACCACGGTGACCATTACGGTCTTCTTATGCTCGTAAGAAAAGGTCTTGGAGTTAAGGTTGAAGGAGAAATTTTCGTACACAAGCACAAGGGCTATATGCCTGAGGGTGATATTGGAAACCATGCGCGCAATATTCAGTTCATTACAACAGAGTTTAATGGTTCGCCTTTAACAGTTATTAACTTTCATGGCCTTTGGAATGGACAAGGCAAGGGTGACTCGGAAGATCGTTTGAATCAATCGAATAAGATAAAAGAATTCATTGAAACTTTGCAGGGAAATGTAGTGATGTGTGGAGATTTTAATCTTCTTCCTAACACCAAAAGTATTCAGATTCTTGAAGATATTGGCTTGAAGAACCTTATTAAAGAAACTGGCATTACTTCTACAAGAACTTCTCACTACACCAAGCCAGAGAAGTTTGCTGACTACACCTTTGTTTCTAAGGATATAGAAGTGAAAGATTTTAAAGTTCTGCCTGATGAAGTTTCAGATCATTCACCAATGATGCTCAAGTTTTAGATTTATGAAAAAACGTTACAAAATAGTTGTATATGTTCCTGAAGATCATGCAGATAAGCTACGCGAGGCCATGGGTAATGCGGGTGCTGGCCAGATAGGAAATTATTCTCATTGCACTTTTACCCTTAAAGGCACTGGTCGTTTTAAACCCGAAGAAGGAGCGAACCCTACTATCGGGTCAGTAGGTAAACTTGAAGAGGTTTCTGAAGATCGTATTGAGACTGTGTGCGAAGCTGACAAGCTCAAGGCAGTACTTAAGGCAATCAAAGATACTCACCCTTATGAAGAGCCTGCCACTGATGTATATCCTATAGAGATTTTCGAATAAACATGTCAGTGAATCTTCATCAAAAATGCATATCACTTCTAGAAGCCTTTAAATCAGGAAAGCTTGGTCAAACTGTGATGCCAGAAGATTCTAATCCTGGCTTCTCAGATAAAGAGTCTGAAATGCGAATAGCATATTTCACTCTTCCAATGGCGCTCAATTATCAGCGTGATAGCTATAAGCTTTGGGAAGCCGCCCTAAAAACTTTTAATGATCCAGAAACAAGATTTGTATTTGATACGGTAAAAGTCTCTTTCCCGACGCTCTACCCGAAGGAGTAGATCAAATATGGTATGCAGACGCTACGATCCCTCCGCATATCGAATTTCACGATCTGACTGCCTTGGGTGAGCTGATCAAAAAGGAGGAAGTGGAATAACCTAGGGGACTGTCACTTTTGTCACTTTTTGAAGCGCTCGAGACCCGTCGTTTTAGATGCTAAAATTAAACTAATTCCGTCAAGCAGGGCTTGGTCCACTAGGGTTCGAGCACGAGACGGCCAGCCAACTCATGATAGGTTATCGCGCTCGAGATGCATCTGGGCTGTACCAGATTAATTCTGCATGAAGCGTGTTGTTTAGAATTTGAATATAAAAAGAAAAAGACCCAGCATATTTCAGCTGAGTCTACTTACACATTCATAAGATTTCTCCAATCTCGCCCGCCGTCGCGCGCCTCTTTCTGCGCCGCGACGGGCTTGCCGTTCCAGAAGGGTCGAACGGCTGACCTTGGCGCGCTATTGCGCCGACCGAGTGGGTCCGAGAACACCGAGCAGGTAGCTCGGCACTTCTTCGACAGGTTCGCGATTCGGGTCTTCCTTGTAGCCCTGGCACTTGATGTAGCCGTCTGCGTCCACGCTGGAGCGCAAGCAAGCTTCCGTCATCGGCCAGGCGCGCCTCGGTTCGTCCTCGAAGACGATCCAGAAGCACTCGCCCTCGGACTGCTGACTCGTGGCGCCGTATTTGCGGCACACCGAGATGACAGCGTTGGGGCGAACCCGTTCGTTTGTCGTGATGACTGCGACGACGGGCGTTGGAGCCATGAGGCCCCCTTCAAGCGGTGGGAAGAAATCCTTGTACATTGCATACCCCTCTTTATGGGTTACGAAAGCCAGGAATTGGCTATCTACTACCATCTTATCATACTTAACTTGAATTGTCAAGTGCTCGAGATCCGTCGTTTTGAGTGCTAAAATAGTCTTAATTCCGTCAATCTGGCTTGGCCGATTAAGGTTCGATCACGAGACGGTCAGCCGATTTTAAGTTTTTTGCAAGCGAAGCGCTCCTATACAAAAAAGCGTAAAATCGCTTCGCCGCGTCTCGCCAGAGACGCAAGAAGGTATTGGTATTTTTTGCACCTGGAAATATCTGTGACCGAGAGCGTACTCGCGGTCCCTGTCGGGCAGCCAACTCGTGCGACGCTCGAGATACGTCAATACAAAGCTTTTATAAGCTCGTAAAGAGCGATATACTTTTGCCATGAATCCCGAAAATAAAGCTCTGGATAGAACTTACTTCATTGCGGGCCCGCCAAGAGTTGGAAAAACAACCCTCTCATACAAACTCGCCGAAAAGATTAAAGGCCACGTTGTCTCAACAGATGCTATAAGAAGCGCGGCAAAGAAAGCGCGAGAGAATAAAACTGGCGACCTCTTTAGAACTAATTTCTACAATTCTCTTTCCGAAGAAGAATGGTTTGAAAGACATCTCAAACGACCAGAGGTGGTTGTTGAAGACCATAACAAAGAATCCGCCGCCTTTTGGACTTCAATCGTCTCTTTTTGCAATACATTCTGTGAAGATTCTGCAATTCACATTGTTGAAGGTGCTCATCTTATTCCAGAACTAGTCGCAAGTATGGAAGATAAACCTTCTCATATTGTATATGTGGGTAACACCAATCCAGACCACTTTAAACACATGCTTGAATACAGCCGAAATAACCCCGAGCAGGATTGGATGGCTTCATTGGGATATGGAGAAGAGAAGATTCAAGCAATGGCAAATTTTGTAAGAGAGATGAGTTTGTATTTCAAGGCGGAAGCGGAGAAATACGGCTTTCCCTACTTTGAAATTTCAGATGAGGATTTCGAGGGATCGCTTGAAAAAGTTTGTAACTTTCTGTTGAAATGAAGCAAGATATTCCTCAAATAATCAAAGATGTTGGTTTTGACTTCCGTTGGGATGAAAAGAAAGTCTGGGCTCTAGAGTATCCATCTGAAGAAATGGATATTAAAGAGCTGGTTTGGCATTTCAATATTCCTTTTCACTGGCACGGAGGAGAGGTATATAACCTTAAATCCAGAGAGATTATTGATAACCCAGAAAAGTATAAGGATGAATATGAAAGAACAATGAAAGCTGATACTTCGCATCCGATAGATATTATGGAAAATAAAGGTCGTTGGCTTATCCTTGATGGTCTGCATAGACTTATGAAGTTATATATTCAGGGGCAAAAGAAAGTAACAGTTCGTAAGATACCAAGAGGGCGGATACCAGATATAACTACTGAAGAATGACGCAACAAATAAAGAATGGTTTACCTCTAGAAGAGATAAAGAAAATAAGAATAAACGAGACCAATGAGCCTTTAGTTGAAATTACCGAAACCGAGAAAGTTAAGCTACTCAGAGACCATAAATACTTATACCCGCATCTCAGGAAGGGAGCACAGGAGCTTCTGTATGTAGCCTCTGATAATCTTCCAGATGGACATAAACTTCTTGTTGTAACCGCCTATAGACCTATTTGGATGCAGAAAGAGCTATACAGAAGAAGAGAGAAGCAAATGGCTAAAGCTCATCCTTTCTTGATGATTTTCCAATATCCAAAATGGAGAAAAATGGTTAATAGATATACCTCACCTCCAGGCGGTTCATCTCATCAATATGGTGGAGCTGTTGATGTAACAGTAATAGACCCTGCTGGCAATAGATTAGATATGGGAACAACCTTGACTGACTACGGAGTAAAAGTCCATACAGAAAATGATTTGATTACAGAAGAACAGAGGAGCAACAGGAAACTTTTATATAACGCTATGACTAAGGCTGGGTTCGTAAACTATCCTTTGGAATGGTGGCATTATTCTTATGGAGATAGGATGTGGGCAGCATACAGCTCACGAGAAGATTGTTTCTATGGACCGCTTAATGAGCAAGCGAAAGGATACCACTAAACTCTAATTCTCGTGTTATTCTGGACCAATTAAGAGTTCTGAATACGTCCACAAAGGACAGCCAACGTGAGGTAGGTTCGGACTCCGAGGAGCTTCATATTTAGAGCCATTTTTTAAATTCGTGTTTTTCCTAAAACTGAGCACCCTCTTAGGAATCGAACTTTGGTATAATTACTAAACATGAAATTCTTCATCGGCATTGTTCCACCTCTGGCAACCAAAGAGAAAGTCTTGGAATTCCAGAAAAGTTTTCCTTCAAATAAAATTCCTTTCTTTCACGAACCACACATTACCCTCAAAGCTCCCAGTGGTCTCACAGAAGATAAGTCTTGGCTTGCTCCCGTCATGGCACTAGTCGGAGATTATCCTCGATTTCAGATCAAGCTAGAAGGACTTGGCGGTTTTGAGGATAGGGTGTTATTCCTCAACCCTGTTTTTTCTCAAGAACTGTTAGATCTACATATGAAATTAGTTAATCTGCTTTACCCAAATACTGAAAGTGATAATAAATTTTACGAGAGGTCTTTATTCTACCCTCATTTAACTCTAGGAGAGACAACATGGGGAGGAATGACTCCTGAGGAGTTGGTGGAAATGAAGAAGAAGGCAGAAATAGAGTTCTATAGTATCCCACCGTTTCAGGTAGATTTTGTTCGAGCCTTTCAAAAGGAAAAAGATGGTGAGCCATATCGCAAGCTTTTAGATATCCCTTTAAAAATATGAGTCGTTAGAACTTTATACAGTTCCCTGATAACATTTCTTTTATGGAACAGCAGACAATTAAGCAATTTGGCTGGCTAGACATCCCCAATTCAATCTGGCACTTTTTAGACAAAGACAAGCCGAGGTGGGTGTTCTTGAATGTTTTGCTATTTGTAATTTTATTTTATGACCTAGTTCCTGCATTTGTAGTAGGTAAGATAATCGACTTCTTTACTAAATACCAAGCAGGTGATTCTCTCCGCACTTTCTACTCATATGTGATTTTCCTAGGAGTTGCTCATACTATTATCTCTCTTATTAGATTAGGAACTAAGAATAGACTTTCAAAGATAAGTATTTCTACCAGAAGTCGTGCACGAGTATCTGGTTTTGAGAATCTAATCAACCTACCCCTTCAATGGCACGCCCAAGAAAATACTGGGAACAAGATTGAGCGTGTATTTTCAGGCAGCCAAGCTCTTAGAGAATGGGCTAGTTTTAGTAATAATACGCTATTTCCCGTCACAGTCTCTTTCATTGGTGTCTTAACAGTATTTATTTTCTTGAGCCCGATATTTTTTATTTTCCTTGTCGGATACACTGCTTTATTCTTTGGAACGGAATGGTATTTCAATAGAAAAATTGCGGAACTTAATGAGGCACACAATCGCTCTAAGCAAGAATCAACGGGAGCTTATGTAGAGAGCACTGGCAACCTTTTGTCTATCAAAGCTATGGGTTCTGAAAAACATCTTAATTTACGAATCAAGAAAACTGAGGAATCTGCTAGAGATATCCAGTACATAATAGCTGATACAGGTAGTCGTAAATGGTATACATTCCAGACCATAAATGGAATTTCTTTTATTTTATTCTTCTTTTTGTTAGGTCATCAATTAGTTGCTGGCATCCTCACTGTCGGTTCAATTATGGTGTATTACACTTATTTCAATAAACTTCGTGAGGCGGCCAGCGATGCCACTGATGCCGTTACAAGAGTAATCGGACTTAAATCTGATTTAGCAAATATGATGCCTATATTCTTGGAGCAATCGACTGTAAAGACAGGACATCAAAAATTCCCTAGAAGATGGGATAAGGTTGAGATTAGGAATGGCGATTTCTCTTATCCATCAGGCAAAAAAGCTCTTAGTAATGTAAATCTATCTTTGGGCAGAAATGAGAAGCTTGGTATAGCAGGAGCGTCTGGAAGCGGTAAATCAACATTGGTGAAGATGTTGCTTGGACTGTATGCCTTAGAAGGAGGTGAATTTAGAATCGGAGATCGAAATTACTACGATATTGCTCATGATGACTTAATTCACAACATAGCTGTTGTATTGCAGGAAACTGAATTATTCAACCTGTCTCTTCGGGATAACATCACTGGATTAAAGAGTGTAGATGCAGACATCCTTGAGCTCGCAATAGATATATCTCAACTCAAAGATGTTTTGAAGAAGTTGCCTGATGGTTTGGACACCTTGGTTGGTGAAAAGGGTTACAAACTTTCAGGAGGCGAGAGACAGAGGTTGGGTATCGCGAGAGCTGTTTGTAAAAATGCCCCAATTCTTCTTCTTGATGAAGCCACATCCGCTCTGGATAGTAAAACTGAAAAGAAAATTATGGATAAGCTATTATCCAAATTTAGTAACGAGAAAACTCTTATAATCATTGCTCACCGTATTTCCACGCTTAAGGATACTGACAGGGTAGTTGTTTTTGAAGAGGGTTCTATCATTGAAGAAGGCACTTATGATAGCTTGGTGGCAAATCCTAATTCCCACCTTGGGCAACTCTACGCTCTGCAAAGTGGAAGTGCCCAAAATGAGAATTAGACACTATCGTATTTACAAATTTTTAAACCTATGACCGATTGGGATACATACTACAAAGTGCATATGAGTCGCCCGCCAAGGGACTTACTAGTTAAGGCTGTGGCCCTATGTAAAGAAAAAGATATAGCTCTTGATCTTGGAGCCGGCACTCTTGTTGAATCTAACTACTTGATCAAATCTGGGTTCAATAAAGTTGTAGCGATAGATAGTTCTGAAGAAGTAACCACTTTTGCTAAAGGTCTAAATGAGAATAGGTTGGAGGTAAAAATATCTCAATTTAAGGATTTAACTTTAGAGCCAGAAACTTACGATCTGACAACAGCTCAGTATGCCCTACCTTTCTATGGTAAGGAGGGATTCAGTGAGTTTATGGCCAAGATCGTATCTTCTCTTAAACAAGAAGGTGTTTTTGTCGGACAGCTATTTGGAGAAAGAGATGGATGGAATGGAACGAAGGATATGGCTTTTCAGAGCAAAGATGAAGCACTGGAACTTCTTAAGAAATTAATCGTTCCAGACGGCCAGCTCGTGATATTCTAGATATATGAAGTTATATTTTCTGATCGGTGCTTCTGGCGCAGGCAAGACTACGGTTATAAAGGAGGTTGAGAAGATGGATCTCAAGGATCTAGAAATTTTCTACTTTGACAGTATCGGAGTTCCGCCATTTGAAGACATGGTGAAAGAATATGGGAGTGCAGACGAATGGCAGCGTGTGAAAACACATGAATGGGTACAAAAAATGAGTGAGGTTTCAGCCAAGGATGTGATTCTTGATGCTCAGGCGAGACCGTCTTTCATTGAAGAGGCATGCAAAGAAAGGGGTATCAATAATTATGAAATCATTCTTTTTGACTGCTCCGACGAGAAAAGGAAAGAAAGACTTATCGGAAGAGGACAGCCAGAATTGGCCGATGAACGCATGATGAATTGGGCAAAGCATATACGAGAAGGCTGTGGTAATGGAGTCTGTAAGATTATCGACAATACAGAGTTAAGTCTTGAAGAAACCACAAAGTCTCTCCTTGCCTTACTTGGTAAGGCGTAAAACTGTTCGAATATCATCCCAGACGGCCAGCCAAGTCGTGCGACGCTCGAGATGCGTTAATGCAACGCTTATCTAATTCTGTATAGTCTTAGCAAAGAACACGGGAGGCGTTAAAATATGATATGGCAGATAAATCTATTCGGATTGGACTTGGTTCAATTGATTCACCGAAATCAGCTTTGTGGACAGTTGTAGTAGGAAACTCGCAGGTGTACTTTTCGCAAAGATCTGGAATGCAAATTTCAAAATTCAGTTTGCATGACTCAGGAAAATGGCGCTATGCGGTCAATGACTCAAACTGGTCCAAAGCAGAAGATAGGGCACTTAAAAAATGGGATAGACCAAATCCCATCTACAAGTCGTTGGTGCTAGGCCCAGCAATTGTTTTTCCTCCCATCGAGGCAGATTTACCTCTAGGTTATCCTGATACGTATACCAAAGAAACATTTTGGTTAATTCCACCAAATTCTGAGCAGGTGCGGGTAATAATGTTATTTTTCTCTCTTGGAAATTCTCACCCAAAAGAACACTTTGAAAAACATAATATAAAACTAGACTGGTCATATACATTTCCAATAAAAAATAATTCAAGGCTGGGCGCAGATACTGTAACTGTTGCATCATGGCTTCAGCTTTATTCAAAAGGTGATCGCAAGCTTGTGACAGAGACATTATCGGGTGTGAAAATACATTATGATGGCGATGTAGAACCTGACATCAAAAGCACGGCCCTTCAAATTGTGACTCCTTCTGCTGAGGAGGTGTCTCAAGGTAAAACCATAACAATTTTTGAGGTAATGTTAGGTAGAGACAATCTTAGTAAAAACACCTAGCGCCCGAGACGCTTCGAAATTGAATTCTAAGATATAACAAAATCGCCAAGCAGGGCTTAACTGATTATGGTTCTATCTCGAGACGGCCAGCCAAGTCGTGCGACGCACGAGACGCGTTGATACAACGCTTTTCTAAGTCCGTAAAGCATGTATCATAGTGCGTATATGTCGCTATATTTCATCACTGGAAACAAAGGTAAGCTCGCCGAAGTTCAAAGCGTCTTAAAAGATATAGAAGCTCTTGATATTGATCTGCCTGAAATCCAAAGTTTAGATGCGCACGAGATTATCAAAGCTAAACTCCTAGAAGCGCAAAAACACCAGACTGGAGAATTTATCGTAGAAGATAACTCACTCTATCTTGAAGGTATTAAGGGTTTGCCAGGCCCGCTTATCAAGTGGTTTCTAAAAACAGTTGGCAATGAGGGCCTTTATAAAATGGCTGAAGCTTTCGGAAACTTTAACGCTGAAGCTAAGGTCGTTATTGGTTACTCCGATCCTGCAGGAGAAATTTCTTTCTATGAAGGAAGCACAAAAGGAACGATCGTAGCCTCAAGAGGAGGTCAAGGTTTCGGCTGGGATCCGATCTTTCAACCTGAAGGGTACGACAAAACTTTCGCAGAGATGGGTGTTGAGGAAAAGAATAAGTTTAGTATGAGGAGGATTGCGGTGGAGAAACTGAAAGAAGCTCTCAATAAATAAATAAATAAGTAAGTAAATGGAACAGCGACATCTGAACAGTGCCATAAAGATTCTCAAAGAATTGAAATATATGACTCTTGCCACAGTCTGCGAAGATGGCTCACCTTGGAATTCTCCCGTTGCTCATTCGCCCCTTAAGGATCTCGTTTTCTACTGGGGTTCGACTGAAGATAGTATTCATTCTCAAAATATCAGAAGGGATAAACGAGTTTTTGTAGTTATATACGATTCCACCGCACCAGCAGGTATGGGCGAAGGAGTATATATGAAAGGTGAAGCAGAGCAATTAGATGAGGTTGAGGGATTGGTTCGAATGTACCGATTTGTCCCAAAACAAATCTGGGTTAATGATGCAGAGAAGGATGCTAAAGGTAATTATCTAAAGGACTTTAGAATCGAGATTGATATCGAAGAGCTTAAGAAATCTCTGAGCAAATGACGCCAATAAATATCGAAGAGCTGTATTGTATTCTACATCCTCTGCACCGTCGGCGGCTTTGTTTTAAATTTAATAATGGATTCTTTTTAAGCTAGTAAATAACACAACTGAGTTCAATTGACTCGATTCCCATTTGGTGAATAATGGTCGTCGGAGGTATTTAATGCCAGATGATTACGAGGCACCCTCGGTGGCCAGACGCCTGCACCTCGACTTGCGAGGGAAGACGAAAGAGGAGGTTCTGAAGATTCTACGGGAACACGGATACAGGGTCTCCTTGCGCCAGGAAACGGAGTATGGGAAACCCAACATCATCAATCTCGACCCGACGTCAGAGGACAAGGAGGACGTCATCTGGTGCATTCATCTCAATTGGAGAGATGCTCACAACCTCTCCATCATTACTGAAAGAGGTGATGAGCATGTCTTGCGTGGAGGCCAGAATCCCTGCTTTTGGGAGCCTGTTCCCGGCAAGCGGCCAGGAGGGTGGGGTTGGTTGAACACCGACTACATCGGCAAGTGACATGCCTCGTTCTTAGCTAGCCCCGCGAACATTGTGTTTGCGGGCGCTTTATTTTCTAGAGGAGATACGTAATCTGATACAATCTAAATAATAGCGTCTAAGCAGGTTATCTATGTAGTATGGAAAAAATTATCACTCCCACGCCACAATTTAAACTCCGCACAGCCCGAGGTGTTTCCGGTAAGGGGATCTTCGCTCTGGAAGTAATTCCCAAGGGCAAGAGAATTATCGAATACGTCGGTAGAAATATTCCTCTCGAGCAGCAGGAGAGCGTGACGGGGCGGTACCTGTTCTGGACGGGGAGGAAGAAGATGATCGACGGCAACATCCGCGAGAATATTGCCCGATTTATCAACCACTCCTGTCGGCCCAACTGTGAGGCTAAGGGCCCGAGCGGGAAGGTCTTTATTTATGCCACAAGGAAGATCAAGGTCGGAGAGGAGCTTGGGTATGATTATGGGGACGAATATTTCGCCGACTATATTCAACCTATTGGGTGTAAGTGCGAGAAATGCAGGGGTAAAAAATGATCATGAATCCTATTTATAAAACTTTAATTAATAATAAACTGGGAAAACAGATTGAGGTTACCCTCACTCCCGTTGAAAGCGAGTTGGATTTTAAAAATAAACACATAAAAGATGTTCGAGCGTATTGCTTTTGTGGGGATAAGCTGGTGCTCGTGTGGTCAAAAGATCATTGGAACACTCCAGGAGGTTCAATTGAAAAAGGTGAATCTCCTCGCGAGGCGGTAACGAGAGAGGTGAGAGAAGAAACCAATATGGAGGTGGTTAAGCAATGTTTCATTTTTCTTCAATCCTATTCTTTTGTGGAGAATTTAGATATTGCTTTGGAGCCTTCTTATCAAACTGTTTCAGTTTGTAGGGTAGAGCAAGAGGAGGTGTTTGAATCTGATCCAGATGGAGACATTAGCAAGATAGAATTGATTGATCCGCAAGATTACAAACAATATCTTGATTGGGGAGAAAGAGGGGAGATACTAATGCGACGCGCCATAGAGATAAACCAGAAATTAGATTTGGGAACGAACCATTTTTCCTAAAAATAATACAAAAAACGTCTCCCTCCACACTCCCCATCGCGCTGCTAGGAATATCTATTGTGCTTTACTGGGGTTATGCGTTAAAATGTGCGCAATATGCGTACATTTTTCCGGAAATTTTCGTTTTTAAACATTGGAGCTATTACCATCATCGCGTTGAGCCTCTTCTGGGGTACCGGAAAAGTGCTAGGTTGGACACTTAACTTCACAGATACCTTTAACCGGGCCGACAGTGCGACGCTCGGCAACAACTGGGACTTGGGTGCCGGTACGTATACCATCGTTTCAAACCAGGCTGTAGTGACCACCGCTGGCAATCCTTGGGTTGAAGGTGTCTCCATGCGTCCGGCTGGCGAATCGACGACCGATCAGCGTATAACGTTCCGTATTCCAGCAGGGGAAGACGTTTCTGGTGATTCCTTCTGGCTTTCGCCACGCACTCATTCACGAGGCACGGAATATATCATTGGTTTAGATCATGCGGAAACTCGCTTCGGCAAATCAGTCGGGGGCTCCCTCTCTTTCTTGGGTAGTACAGTTGCGATTAGTGGTTACAACAGCAGTCACTCGTATTTGGTCGACGCTTCCGTGGAAGGCACCTCTCCTACGACACTCTCGATAACGGTTACTGATGAGACGACTGATACGGTGGTGGCTACGAACACGACGACGGATTCAACCAGTGAGTTACAGAGCGCGGGCGTACCCGGTTTCTTTACCGTAGGGACTATTACCTTCGATGACTTTAAAGTTTACGATACCACCACCCCTCCTGCGAGCTCGTATACATTTACTGGCCCTACGGGAACGCAGGTGAGTGTCGCGAGTAGTAATTACACCATTACTCCAGATGGGCTATATACCGGCACGATTACACCTTCCGACAACGGCGCGGGTGGCACCTTCACCCCTTCCAGTTTGACGTTCTCAAACTCAAGTACAGCACAAACATTTACGTATACACCAGCCAGCACTGGCACAAAAACCTTAAGTGTCAGCGCCAGCCCCACGCTTGGTACGAATCCGGCTTCAATTTCGGTTGTCGTAACAACTTTGCCACCAGGCGAAGTGCGAGTGAATAATGCTGAACTTATCTGGAGCCCGTATAACTGGAAGTTCAATGGTTCAACCTGGGCGCAAACGACGCCGGGTGGCGCGTATGTAAAAGTGGGCTTTACCGGTTCCACGCTGGCGCTCGGAGTAAGCACTTCGACCATGGACGGAATTGATCTTGGGGATGTTGTTGTGAATGCCTACATTGACGGTTCGGCTTCTCCTGTCTCCAAAACTCTCGAAGATTTGTCGGCGACGGGACTCCTCACGTTCTCAAGTGGACTCTCGAGCGGTAGTCACTACGCCATAATCTATCTCTCGCATACGCTCGAATCAGCTGACCGTTGGAGTGTGCCAGCGAACGTATTGCGTATCACGAAGATCCAGCTTGCCACAGACGGTACCGGAGCCGTGGCGTCTCTCGCAAGCACGCCTCTTGCCGAAAAAAGTAGGAAGATAATTATTTTTGGCGACTCGATTACAGAAGGTGTGGGTACGTCCGGTGCCGAGTACGCGTATTCAGCTATTCTCGCGGAGACTCTTGATGTGGAGTATGGGCAAATCGGTTACGGCGCCGTCGGTTGGGATGTAAGCGGGAACGGAGGAGTCCCACCATTCTACGATTCTTCCACTCCCGCGAATTCTTCTTGGAGGCACTTTTACTCTGGTACGACACGCTTAACAAATAACTCAGATCTCTCGGCTGGATTTGCTGGAGGGGTGCCGAATGCCCTTTTCCTAAACATGGGTACGAATGACTACTTAAATACCACCAATACCACGAATGTGCGCACAAAGGTCGCTAGTTTCCTGGCAGATGCTCGTACGACAGTGGGGAGTTGGCCAGCAATCTTTGTGATCTCTCCATTTAGGTTCGGTAATGCCGATGCCTCTGCTTACAAAACCGCTCTTCTCAACGGTTTGGCAGATTACCAGAGCGCGCATCCAAGCGACACGCGGGTGTATCTCCTAGATTTGGGTTCGGATGGATATGCTACTACCAACGCGCACGGCGGGCTCCATCCAGACGATACGGGTTCCGAAATTCTTGGCGAGGAACTCGCCGCTTTAGCTGAAGATTACATCATTGATCCAGTGACGGAGGTAAGCTCAGTTTCCGTCTCTCTCACGTCAAACTCAGTGACCGCCACGTGGAATACTGACGCAGTGGCTTCATCGATCTTGGACTTCGGTCTAACGTCTACCTACGCAAGCTCGACCACAGAGATTCATAACGCGACAACCACGCGCACCACTACTCACTCAGTCACCCTCGCGAATCTAAGCCTTTGCACCCGATATCACTACAGCGTTCGTTCCCGAGACCTAGGACTTAACAGTGTTTCGAGTGCTGACAACACGTTCACGACGGAAGGTTGCCCCGGATCAGCTGAAATTCTCTCCTCAAGTTCGGCCGAAATCACGGGTTCTGGCACGGTCACGAACGGAGACACAACCCTTACTATTCCGAACGACTTTAGCGAGACATACAGCAACGCTTCCTTCCAAGCCAACGAACTTAATGCCACCACCTTCTTTGTCACGGCTGGCACGCCGAGCGGTAAGACTGCGGTAGGCAACTACGTCGTCGAACTCAAAGCCCTTGGTGATGACGGAAGCGCGATCACCACCTTCGATACTCCTCTCACGGTAACCATGGGTTATGAACCAGGCGATGTGTCTGGGCTTGATACTTCTTCTCTTACTATCTATCGCTATGACAGTGGTACGTGGACGGCTTTAACCAACTGCTCGGTTAACACGACTGCGCATACAGTTTCTTGTCAGACGTCGCATTTCTCAAGCTTCTCAATCTTTGGCCAAACCGCTTCCTCTGGAGGAGGCTCTTCTGGTTCTCGTGGAGGAGGTGGAACTCACTATGGTTGCAAGGACCCTGCAGCTCTTAACTACGAATTCTTTGCCGCTAGTCGCCCGGGCCTTTGTCTCTATGCTCATGGACCTGCCACAATCGCTTCTACGGCCACGTCCACAAACTACGCCTTCACCAGAGATTTGCGTATAAGTATGACTGGTATTGATGTTTTCGAATTACAAAAATTCTTGGTTTCTCAGAAGATTGGAGTTGCTGCTCAAGCTCTCGCGCAACACGGGCTGACCAAGAACTTTGGCCCACTTACGCAAAAAGCATTGATCGAATTCCAAAAGGCGAATGCCATTACTCCCGCGGTTGGCTACTTTGGTCCCGTCACTCGCGCTAAGGTAAAACTTCTGGGAACAAAGAGCGCTCAGTAGTGTTAGAATATCTGTTATGTCGAACGCACGTAAGCTCATTGTATCGATCGTGCTCACGCAGTTGGCGGGCGGCATTGGTTCTCTGTTCACCACTCCTTCGATTGAAGGTTGGTATGCAGATCTTGTGAGACCGGAACTCAATCCTCCCGCATGGGTCTTTGGCCCGGTGTGGACGACCCTCTTTGTGCTCATGGGTGTGGCTCTGTTTCTTGTCTGGGAAAAGGGATCTCAACGAAAAGACGTGAGAGTGGCGTTTATTGTTTTTGCTCTCCAATTGGTCTTGAATACGTTGTGGTCAATTATTTTCTTCGGTCTCCACTCGCCGGGCTGGGCATTCGTTGAAATCATCTGTCTTTGGCTTGCTATCATGGCGACCATCTTTGCCTTTGCCAAAGTTTCCAAAACAGCCGCTTGGCTTCTCGCGCCTTATATTCTCTGGGTAAGCTTTGCCTCGTATTTAAATTACATGATTTATGTCCTCAACTAGTTTAGACGCCATCGGGCTTTTTCTTCTCCTGTCTGGATTTGTGATCGGGCTCGGTGCGGTTACTGTCGTAGACATCCATGGTTTCCTTGGTCGAACATCGGCTTACTGGACAGAGGCCACGACAAGAACTCACAAGGTGACGAAACCCATGATCTGGGCGGGTCTCACACTCGCGGTAGTGGGCGGATCTATCTTCTATCGCTCGGTGGGACTTACTGGTATTCCGCTTCTCCAAACATGGATCGCTGGGGCACTTGTGCTCAATGGGTACTTCCTTTCCTTTAAAGTTAGCCCTTTCCTTCTCGAACGCGAGAGAGCTGGACGACAAACAGAACTTCTCCCTGCCGCGTGGCAACAGAAGATCATGGTGAGCTTAATTGTTTCTGATATCGGCTGGTGGGGCGGCTTGGCCCTGTTGGTGATGTATTTGGTAGGTAAATGATAAAACCCATGGTTATCGTTAACGACAAGATGCAGCGGGGGTATCGTTACGAACTTACGGCGCCCGTGGGACGCGGATTTGCTCCTGATTTCAAACCTGACCTCACGCCGCGAGAAATGCTTAAACTCGGCGTCTTCGGCGGCAAGTATATGACTGATTGCCAGAAAGAATTCCCGGCGAGCTGGTACGCGGGCGTGAAGCTCAGTCCCGAGAAGCATGACGCCACGCTCAACTACTTTAAGGTGAATGCCTCACAGCCCTTGTCGGTCTGGCAGAAGAAAGGATGGATATATAAAGAGGATCCACGCGGCTGGTTCCAGTGGTATTGCCGCTATTACATGGGCAGAAGAATTCCAGAGGAAGACGAGAGGCAGATCAAGCGCTGGCGATCCATCAGGCGTCACGTCACGCAGATTAAGAGGAATTGCCGCCCTGGTGACGCTTCGTGTCGACCTCGCCAGCGCCAAGCTCTCCTCCATTGGGCGTATGACAGTCGAGCGTTGTGATGCTCTGGCGGGTCTGAAATATCTCTGTTTCGTGCTAATCTCTTAGCTTATGTCCAAGGACGGCGTTATCCTCCGCTTTGAGGATGTGAGCTTTGAATACAGCCAGGAGAAACCTATTCTCGAAGAGGTGAATTTCACCGTGCGCGAGAATTCGAAGATTACCATCATGGGTCAGAACGGGGCGGGTAAGAGCACTATCTTTAGCCTCATGACGGGGCAGAGCAAACCTGAATCGGGGCACGTCTTTATCAATCACGGTATTTCGGTCGGCATTTCCCGCCAAGTAATCCCGCGCGCCGACCTCACGCTCAGCGTTCGAGAATTTTTCCAGAAGATGTTTACCGAGAAGGTCTACGACATCGATCCGAAGATCGATGAGGTGCTCGAGGTGGTGAATTTGAAGGGGCACGACAAGATGCACGAGCGCATTATAAGTAGCTTCTCGGGTGGTCAGCAGGCCCGGCTTCTGCTCGCGTCGGCCCTCATTCAAGACCCAGATATCCTCCTCCTCGACGAGCCGACGAACAACCTCGACAAGGCCGGGATCGAGCACCTCACTCGATTCCTCAAGGAGTATAAGAAGACGGTGATCGTCATTTCCCACGACGCGGACTTCTTGAACTCGTTTACGGACGGCGTGCTCTATCTCGATATTCATACGAGGAAGGTGGAGCAATACGTCGGTAACTACTTTGACGTGGTGGAGCAGATCGCGGCGAGAGTCGAGAAGGAGCGTCGCAAGAACGCCCAGCTCGAGAAGGAGATCCAGGCGAACAAGGATAAGTCGAACTTCTTTGCCAACAAGGGCGGTCAGATGCGTCTCGTCGCGCGGCGCATGAGAGATAAGGCCGAGGAGCTTGAAGAGAGTAAGGTCGAGACCCGCAAAGAAGACAAGACCATTCGCCCTTTCACCATCCCGTTCCAGGGAGTGAATGGCGACATCCTCACGGTGAAAGAGTTTAGCGTGCTTAATTTGAAAACGCATAAGCCCGTGAAGCGCAAGGCCACTATTGTCCTTCGCAAGAACCAGCGCCTTCTCCTCAAGGGTCCAAATGGTATCGGCAAGAGCACGCTTCTGGAAACGCTCGCCGAGGGGAGGGCGCCCGGCCTCCAGATTGCTCCAGGAGTGACGGTTGGCTACTATCGGCAGGACTTCTCAACCCTTAACTTCGAAGACACGGTGCATCAGTCGCTTATGTCAGTCATGCAAAACCCGAACGAAGAGGGGATGCGCTCCGTGGCCGCGGGGTTCCTCATCCACGCTGACGCCATTAAAAGTAAGATCGGTACGCTCTCTGAAGGACAGAAGGGGCTTGTTGCCTTTGCTCGTCTCGTGCTCCAGAAGCCCGGCCTTCTTATCCTCGACGAGCCGACGAACCATATCAACTTCCGTCACTTACCCATCATTGCGGAGGCACTCGATCAATACCAAGGAGCGATGGTCATGGTGAGCCACGTGCCGGAGTTCGTCGAGAAGATCCGCATCGACGACGTGCTCGACTTGGAGAAATAAAAATACCCCGTGAGGGGTATTTTCGAACCGACTACTTCGCTTTGTCCTTCTTCGGCTTCTTCTTGTTCTTTTGCTGGCGGTTGTTACCTTTGGCCATATATTTAAATTACTTCTATACTTTTATTATACATGCCTTTCTTTGTCTACATTCTCGAATGTGCGGATAAAACACTCTATATTGGCTCGACAAATGACGTGGAACGCCGTCTTGACCAACACAACAATAAGAAAAGTGGCGCTCACTACACGAAGATCAGGAGACCGGTTGTGCTCAAGTATCAAGAAAAAGTAACTACTCTAAGTAAAGCCCGCTCTCGAGAAGCGGAATTGAAGCGGATGAAGAGAGGAGAGAAATTAGCGCTATTTACTTCGAAACGTGGTAGAACTAAGACTTCATGACTATTCAATATCCTATCCGGATCAACAAGTATCTCGCCGAGAAAAAGGAGACAACTCGTCGCGGCGCCGATGAGCTTATTAGCCAGGGGCTTGTCTTTGTGAACGGCGAGCCGGCGAAGCTCGGAGACATGATCCAGGAGCATGACTCCGTCGAAGTCCGTTACCGCGCCGGTAAGAAGAAGGCACTCGTCTACCTGGCTTACAACAAGCCGAGGGGTGTTGTGACGCACTCAGCCGACGAAGGAGATGAAGACATCGCCGACCGTGTGCCGGTCCCGGGCGTCTTTCCAATCGGTCGCTTGGACAAGGATTCCCACGGCCTTATTCTTCTGACGAATGACGGGCGGGTTACGGAGCGACTTCTTGGCCCGGGTCATGAACACGAGAAGGAGTACGTCGTCACGACGAAGGACCGTTTGCGCCCCAATTTCAAACAGAAGATGGAGGAAGGTGTTGAGCTCGGCGAAGAGACGACTCGTCCAGCCAAGGTAGAGATTTTGGGAGATAAGACCTTTAGGATTATTCTCACCGAAGGCAAGAACCGCCAGATTCGACGAATGTGCGCCGCGCTTTTCCAAGAAGTGGTCTCACTTCGCCGTGTTCGTATCATGAATATCGAGATCGGGGATCTTAAGGAAGACGCTTGGCGTGAGATTGAAGGTGAGGAACGCGAAACATTGCTCCGCGCCCTTGGACTTAACGCCTAGTGCTCCTGGTGGTATAATTTCTCTATGAATACAAACTTTGCGGAAGCGACTCGGGAGGCTCTTGAATACATGAGAACTCGCACGTGTGTTGGTATGGTGGCCACGATAGGGGCGCATGCCCAACCGTATCTTTCGCCTGTCTATTACGCCATGGGTAACGACTTCGAAGTGTACTTCCTCACTGGTAAGAACACTCACAAAGCCGAGAATATCGAGTTAAACAACAAAGTAGCTTTCTCGGTTGGTACAGGGCCGGAATACATCAGCGTCATGATCCGTGGTACGGCGAGCATTCCGGGAAGTGAAGAGGAGGAGCGCGCTTTCGCTCGTCTCAAGGATATTTTCGAAAAGAATGACGTGAAGAATTGGCCTCTCCGTACCCTTGATGATCTCAAGGATCAGAACCTTGTTCTCTACAAGATTACTCCAGAGAAGGTCACCTTCCTCAACATGAACTCCACCGAAGAGCCTAAGACCCACGCCGACCATCTCTACCACCTCGTCGACTAGGGGAGACTACTTGACACTTTCTCGTATTTTTTATATTGTATAGAGGTATAGGGTTATCTCCTCTACGTTACGCATGTATAGACCAGGGTCAAACAACAGCGGACGCGCTTCGAGCGCTCCTCGCGCCGGCGGTAAGCCGTCCTTCAGGGGCGGTTTTGGTGCTGGCTCACGCGGTGCTCGTCCAGGTGGTCGTGGTGGTGCTCGCCCGGGTCGCAGCCGCTTTGCGGACAAGTCTTTCTCCGACCTTTCTAAATTCGTGAATAAAGTTTCTGTCGTCGAAGAGGCCGAAGTCTTTGTCCCCGAACACACCTTCACTGATTTCCTAATCGCCGAGAAGCTCAAACAAAACATTTTGACGAAGGGCTACACGCTCCCGACGCCGATTCAGGATAAGGTTATCCCGCACATTCTTCGTCGCGAAGATGTCGTGGGTATCGCGAACACAGGTACCGGTAAGACCGCCGCCTTCCTCATCCCTCTCATCGACAAGGTGCTTCGGGATGGCAATCAGAACGTGCTTATCATGGTCCCGACGCGCGAGCTCGCGGGTCAGATTCGCGACGAATTGTCTGGATTCACGAGTGGTATGAGCATCTGGTCGGTGGTATGCGTCGGCGGCACCTCGATCGTGCCTCAGATCAAGGCTTTGCGACACAAGAATCAGTTCGTGATCGGCACGCCTGGTCGCTTGAAGGACCTTATGGAGCAGGGCTACCTTCGTTTGAACGAGTACGGCACTGTGGTCCTCGACGAAGCGGACCGCATGCTCGACATGGGCTTCATTAACGACGTGAAGATGATGCTCGGGAAGCTTCCGGCTGACCGTCACACCCTCTTCTTCTCCGCGACGACTACGCCCGAGATCACAGGCCTCATTTCCAAATTCTTGAAGCAGCCGGTTACCATTTCCGTTAAAACACGCGATACCTCTGGCTCGATCGACCAGGATGTTGTTCGCGTCGCTCATCACGAAGATAAGATTGGTAAGCTCGCCGATCTGCTTCGCACCGCCGATTTCTCGAAGGTGCTCGTCTTCGGCAAGACCAAACACGGCGTCGAGAAGCTCGCTAAGGCTCTCACTACCATGGGTCTGCGTGCCGAATCCATTCACGGGAACAAAAATTTCAATAAACGCCAACAGGCTTTGAGTCAGTTTAAAGATAACAAGGTGAAGATCCTCGTGGCGACCGACGTCGCCGCGCGCGGTCTCGACATTGCCGACGTCTCTCACGTTATTAACTTCGATTTGCCAGCTACGTACGAAGACTACATTCACCGCATCGGCCGCACTGGCCGCGGGGGCAAGAAGGGCAACGCTCTCACGTTTGTCCAAGGTTAATCCCCTAGGTGAGGGTGGCTTTATTTTTCTCTGTGAGTAGGGGATAATACGAAGATTCAACTATATGAATATGAAAAACAACAAGAACGTGTGGGTCATTGCAGGCGCGATTGTAACGATTCTCGTGATCTGGGCCCTTGTGCATGTCTCGAGAAGCTCCCGCACTCTCCTTGGTTCGGCTACGTACTTCTGTGACGCTGGTAAATCGATCGAAGCAAAGTTCTATAGTGGCAAGGAAATGGAAGCTCCTCTTCCAGGCGAGATGCCTCAGCCTACAGGTACGCTTGATGTCTCTCTTGATAACGGCCCTGTCATGAATCTTCGCCAGACGATTTCCGCAGATGGTGTTCGTTATGCCAATAGCGATGAGTCCTTAGTAGTTTGGAGTAAGGGTACGACCGTACTCGTCATGAGAAATAACACCATGGATCTTGCGTATACCAACTGCGATGCTGCGCGCCTTGCGAACGCGACTTCCACTCCCGCCCAACCTCTTCCCACGACACCTTTGAAACCCGCTCCACCCGCTCCTGCTGAACCAGTAGCTTGCACCATGGAAGCAAGAATTTGTCCTGATGGTAGCTATGTGGGTCGCACGGGCCCGAAGTGCGAATTTAGTGCTTGCCCAACTATGGTTGGTCAGGTTGATCTGGGCACACTCTCAGTGGGGCAAACGAGAGTTATTAACGGTGTCTCTATCTCCGTCAATAAAGTAGTCGAAGACAGTCGCTGCCCATCGAACGTTCAGTGTATCCAGGCCGGACGCGCGCTCGTTTCTGTGACCTTGGCAGCTGGAACAGAGGCGAATACAGTGAACCTTTCTTCTCAGCCGGTAGTACCATATGTCTTCGGAGGCTCGAAGATTTCCCTCATCGAAGTATTGCCTGAGCGTCATGAGACGACGCTTCCCACGCAATCAAGTTACCGCCTGACCTTCCGAGTCGAGAAATAAACAAACAACACTGCCACCAAGAGGTGGCAGTGTTGTTTAGAGTGGCGTGCGGTATCAATTACTTGATCCTAGTGTGCTTCACCGAACTTCATATGGCCGGGGCCGCGAGGACCAAAGGCCCCGAGATCACCTGGTTTATGAGCGGCTCGTTTGTCGGCTTGGGCTTGGGTGATCTTACCTTCCTTCACGAGAGTGGCGAGATGTTCCTTCATCTTCGCTTCCATTTCGGCACGCCGGGCTTCAAATTCTGCCTTCACAACCGCTTCCACGTCGGCGGCATTGAGGTTAAATTTGGTGGCGATGGCATTCACAAGGCCCGACATGGGATTCTGCGGTGTCGCGTCGGCTGCGAAGACCGCTGTCGCACCGGTCGCGGCAAGGCCGAGGCCGACCGCGCCCGCGACGATCATTCTTGTTTTGTTCTTCATCGTGTGTGGTTAACTCATAAGACAGCTAGCCTGTCATCCAGTTACTACAGCGAGGAAGGGGATTTATTTCATGAAATATTTCGTCTATATCGTTGTAGTAGTATGGAAGTCTTCATGAGCGACCTTACCGACGAAGAAATCGCGAGACGCGTCAAAGCAGGCGAGACCTACTGGTTCTCGCTTCTTGTCGAGCGTTACGAAGCACGACTCTCGCGGTATGCTCGGAAGTTCCTCTTCGGGATTGAAGACACTGAGGATTTACTGCAAGAAGTTTTCGTGAAAGCCTTTACCAATATTCAAAGTTTCGACGGCAAGCGTCGCTTCTCACCCTGGATCTATCGCATCGCTCACAACGAGTTCGTGAACGCGCTCAAGAAGCGCAAGCATGAGGCGTTGCCGTTCTTTGATCTTGATACGATCTTTCCTCATCCGGAGCCGGAAGAAGTTTCCCGCGAGGACTTGCGACCGATGCTCGAGCAAGCTCTCGACCGGATTGACGCCAAGTATCGCGAGCCCTTGGTGTTGTATTATTACGAAAATTTAGAATACAAAGAGATTGCCGACGTGCTTCGCATCCCCATTTCCACGGTGGGAGTAAGGATTAAGCGAGGACGCGAGGCGCTCAAGAAAATAGTGACCACCGACCATGATTGAACACCATCACATCGAAGAGAAGATTTCGGAAGCCATTAAGGCGGGGGAGCTCAAGATGCGTCCGCGCTGGCACTTTGTCGTGAAGGCGATACTCGCGGTCTGGGCCTTCTTCGTGGCTGTCTTTGTCGTTCTCTATCTTACGAGCTTCCTCTTCTTTTCGCGCTCCTTACCGATCATGCTTCTCCTTATTCTCATCGCGTTCGTGGCGGCCTTTGAAGTTCTCTTGCGCCAGTACCAGTTCGGTTACGGGAAGCCTCTGGCCTATACCTTGGGGGGCGTTATCATCCTTGCCTTGTGCGTCGCGGCTTTTCTCCAGAGTTTGCGAGCTCATGAGCGTCTCTATGACTTCGTCGAGCGTCGTCAGATCCCCGTGGCGGAGCCTTTCTATAGACACTTTAGCCCGCCTCCTCGGCCGGGAGTCGAGCGCGTCATCTTTATCCGCTAAGTAAGTCCACCCTGCATTCCTGCGTCTTATCTGCTATTATAGCCCGGCTATGACAGCGATTATCGAAACAAAGGATTTGCGAAAGGTCTTCAAGCGCGGGCGTGGCCAAGGCGCTACGGACGTTGTTGCTGTAAAAGGTACCAGTATTACCGTCGAACGCGGCGAGATCTTCGGCTTCCTAGGCCCCAACGGCGCCGGTAAGACGACGACCATGCGCATGCTCTCCACTCTCCTTACTCCCACCTCCGGAGAGGTGAAAATTGCTGGACTCGATTTGAACGACGGAGCCGAAGAAATTCGCCGCAAGATCGGCTATGTCTCTCAGGTCGGTGGCATGATTCGCGATGCCTCGGGTCGCGAGAATCTTATCCTCCAAGGTCGTCTCTTCGGGATGAGTGAGCAGGAGGCGAGCGAGCGCGCCAATGAACTCTTGAACCTCTTCGACCTCACGGCCTACGCGGATCGCCCTACTTCGACGTACTCGGGTGGTCAGCGCCGCATCTTCGACCTCGCTTCAGGCATCGTGCACCGCCCCGAGCTTCTCTTCCTTGATGAGCCGTCTACTGGGCTCGATCCGCAGAACCGCGCTCATGTGTGGGAGCAGGTACGCAAATTGCACGCAGAAGGGACGACCGTCTTTCTCACCACCCACTACCTCGACGAAGCGGACGCGCTCTGCAACCGCATTGCCGTCATGGACAAGGGCGAGATTCTCGAAGCTGGCACACCGGATGTGTTGAAGGAGAAGTACGGCGCGAAGACGCTTGATGAAGTGTTTCTAAAGATTACCGGACACATTTTGTGGAACCCGGGAGCATAACCAGATATGAAAAAATTACTGACAGAATCCTGGGTCATCGGCAAAAACGAAATTCTCATTCAGATGAGGAATCCGTTGTGGCTTTTCTTCGGCCTCTTCCAGCCGATCGTCTACCTCACGCTCTTCTCGCCCTTCCTCTCGGGGATCACGAGTGCGCCTGGCTTCCCGGGTGGCTCGGCTATCCAGTTCTTCGTGCCAGGTCTCCTTATCATGAACGTGCTCTTCGGAGCGGGCTTTGCGGGTTTCGGACTTATTAACCAACTTCGCTCCGGCTTTATTGAGCGCATTCGCGTGACGCCGGTCTCGCGCCTCGCCATTGTTATCGGTCTTGTCTTACGAAGCCCGCTCGTCACTCTCGTCCAGAGTGCCATCCTTGTAGTGACGGCCATCTTTATGGGTTTGGATTTGAGCTTCTGGGGCGCGCACATTCTTGTTCTCCTCATGATCCTTATTGGTCTCACCATGGCTTCTATCTCCTACACGATTGCGCTTATCGTGAAGGATGAGGGGACACTTGCCGCTATGACAAACTTCTTCACCCTGCCCCTGATGCTTCTCTCCGGGATTATGTTGCCGGTCGCCTTCGCGCCAAAGGTGATCCAAAATATCTCTGCCTTCGACCCCTTCCGTTACGCGGTAGACGCAGCGAGGGCTTTGGTGAACGGAGACCTTGGTAACGATGTTGTCCTTGTAGCTCTTGCCATCTTCGCCGTTCTTTCCATTCTATCCCTCACTTGGTTTATCCGTTCGATGAAAGATGCGGTAGCATAGAGAGGGTAGTCAACAGAATATCTAATGAAATTACATATGGAACACTCAACCCACAAAAAGGTATATCGAAGCGATACGAACAAAGTCTTTGCCGGCATTTGCGGCGGTTTGGGAGAATATTTTAACGTCGACCCAGTCATTGTGCGCCTCGTCTGGCTCGTGATTCTCTTCACTTCAGGCGGGTTTCCTGGCTTGGCGGCTTACGGCTTGGCGATGATTATGATCCCTCGCAAGATAGCACCAGCACCGGTGCATACTTCTCACACGGAGAAGACAGAGGAGGAAAGCGTCTAAAGCGTATCCTTGAGGTATAAACTTTCGTAGAGTCCAAAGAGGACCAGAACTCCCAAGGTAAAGAAGATCGCCGGGTATGAAATGGTGTGAATAATCACGCCACCTAAGAGCGCGCCTACAAGGAAGCCAGCTGGACGACCAAGGCGGAAAATACTCAAGAAACCGGTTTCCGTCGCGGTGATGCGTTTGAAGAAGTAGACTTCCGTCATGATTTCGATGAGCGCGGCTCCCACTCGAGATATGAACAAAGCGATGAGCCAAGAAAAGAAGCTGCCATCAAGAAATGGCATAAAGAGGAGAGTTGTTCCCGTAATAAAGAAGCCAATACTCATAATCTCTTTTTCACCATAGAGTCGATCGGCCAATTCTCCTGCCGGCCACTCAAGGAACACAAAGGGGAGGAGAGCGATGGCCATGATCGTTCCAATCTCGCTCCAGCTGAATCCGGCGATGTTAAAGAGATACGGAGGTATGTATACAACCATGACGCCATAGAAGATTTCTAGAATGAAGCGGGCCAGGGTGACGGCGCGGACATTCCTTTTGCGCCAAAGAGTTTTCCAGGGAAGATGGTGGTTGTCCGGAGTATATTCGAGTATGCTGCGTTTCTTGAATAAGTTCCTAGCAGAAAGCGTGAGAGGAATAAGGAGGATGAGACCGCCGACGAGATAAACCAGGCGGAAGCCATCGAAAGAAGATAGAAGAGCGACGATGAGTGGTCCAAGGGCGAAGCCAAAATTTAAAAATGTATAGTAAATACCACGCAATTCTCCAGTGTATTCATCACTCGTTTTCTCCTCAAGGAAGATATCCAGACACCAGTAAATAAGCACAATAAAGCCTTGGTACGTAATAAAAGCGAAAGCCAGAGCAAGAGAGTTTGAGGTTGTGGCTAAGGCGAAGATGGAGAGTGCGGTAATGAGGACGCAGGCAAAGAGCATTTTCTCCTTCCCGAACTTTCTCATGAGGTGAGGCGTGCGAAGGAAAAGGTAGATGTTGAGGGTTGCTCCAACCACGAACAGAAGCGTTACGATCGGACGAGAGAAAAAACTTTCTAAGAAACTAGCATTAACATAGACGAGGGTCCCGTAACTCACCGAAATGAGAAGGGTTGAAATAAAGATTGGTAGGAGTTGGAACATCTATTAAGTATAACTTGAAATAAAAGCTCCTCCGGCACGAGCTGGGCCGGAGGAGCGGGGATGATTAACAGGCTTGCTCAGCAAGTCTCTGGAGCGGCAGGAGAAATTTCGGAAGTTCGCGGGCGTGCGCAAGAGCAACTCCAGATGGCCGCAGAATGACGATCCCGTCTTTTAAAGAAACAAACTCTTCTTCCAAGAGCTCACTGAAGGCCCCTAGGTATTCTGGTGCGGG
Organism: uncultured Candidatus Saccharibacteria bacterium; assembly: GCA_964642835.1. Classification (GTDB taxonomy): domain Bacteria; phylum Patescibacteriota; class Minisyncoccia; order Phycocordibacterales; family Zambryskibacteraceae; genus UBA5004. The sequence goes on from CAZXQA010000001.1 coordinate 212,355, forward strand.
TTTCTTCTCATCCAACTCTCGGTTGCGGCGGTAAGAAGAGAAGAACTTCGCCCCAGCAAACCTCATGGGAATAAGGAAATTCGATTCTTTGACAAAGCCGGTACGCGTGGTAGAAATGAGGGCGGAATGTAACTCTTTCAGAGCCTGGAGGCTACATGAAGCTGCCGTTGTATAAAGGGGTCACGGGATTTATGAGCAGGGCGCAAGCTATTGCTGCTCTGGATGCTGACGGGAATGAGGGCCGTCAACTCATGATCGGTGTTCTAGCAAGCGACAAGACGCTCCGGGGTGATTCGCCGACGGGAGCACGGTGGGTGAATCGTTATCCGAAAATTGATGACATTGCCTCGATTTTCATCGGTCACCCTGCCATCGTCAATCTCGTGCACTACAATACGAGGAACAGCGACGGCCTCTGCGAACAGCTCTATGAGCTGACGAAGAAGTCGGGGCCACACTGTCAGGGCTTCCAACTCAACATGGCGTGGCCGGATCCGAAGCAACTGCTCCGTTTCCATGCCCATACGAACTGGGAGAAGCGGATTGTGCTCCAGATCGGAGTCGGCGCCATGAAGCTACTCGACTGCAACCCCAAGCGAATCGCCGACAAGATTGGCGAGTATCTCGGGGCTCATCCGGTGATCCGAGATGCGCTCATCGACGCGAGTGGAGGCCTCGGCACGGACTTCGTGCTTGAGGACACCCGCGAACTGGTCAGGGAGATCTGCAGTCGGCACTACGAGGCCAATCTCGGTGTTGCGGGTGGTCTTCACGCCGGTAACCTTCATCGGCTCGTACCGCTTCTCGAGGAGGCTAACAAGTTCGGGCAGAGTTTGAGCATCGATGCTGAAGGGAAGTTGCGTCAGACACCGGAAGACCCTCTCGATGTGAGGCTCATGGCTGACTACCTTGTTGCAGTAGAGGCCCTGTTCCTCAAGTTTTGAGTCCCACACACAAACACCCGCCAGAGCGATCTGGCGGGTGTCTTTTATACCTAATCTTGAATGCTGGGTATTACGAGCTACACACCCAAGATGACAGGGATGACGATAGGCTTCTTGGCCGTCTTCTGGAAGAGGAAGCGAGAAATGTCTTCCGTCACGGCGTTCTTGGCGTTGTCGAAGTTGTGCGGATTGCCGGGCACCGAGGTGTGTTTCTCGATACTATGCTTGATGATGTTGCGAGCTTCGGAGAGAAGAGCTTGAGATTCGCGCAGATAAACGAAGCCGCGGGCAATGATGTCCGGGCTCTTCTTCAACCTGCCGTTTCGGGCGTTCACGATAGCCACGACGACGAAGATGCCGTCCGCGGAGAGCATCTTGCGGTCACGAATGACGACATCTGGGATGTCACCAACGACCATGCCTTCGACGACCATATCTTCAGATTGTGCCTTCTCCTTCAACTTCACGAGAGTCTGACCCTTGTCGCGGAGTTCGATGATGGAACCGTTCTCAGGGACGACGATGTTCTCGCGAGGCGTACCGAGGTTCGCGGCCAATTCGGCATGCATCTTCAAGCGGAAGTGAGAACCGTGGATTGGCATAAAGAACTTGTACGGAATCTGGCGATGGATCCACTCAAGTTCACCGCGCTTACCGTGACCCGAGGTGTGCACGTCGGAGTCGAGGTAGGTGATGATGCGCGCGTCATGGCGGAAGAGGTTGTCCTTGAGCTTCTCAACGGCGCGGTCGTTACCTGGAATGACGGAGGAAGAAAGGATAACCGTGTCCGAGCGCTGGAGACGGATCTGCTTGTGAGTCTTGTTGGCCATGCGACCGAGCGCGGCGAACTCTTCGCCCTGAGCACCGGTTACGATCATCATGACTTTGTTGGGAGCGAGCTTGTCGAGCTCTTCGAGCGGCGCGAGGTGGTCGGTGTTCACGAGATTCAAATGCTTGATGATCTCGATGTTCGTCTTCATGCTCCTGCCTTCGATGACAACCTTGCGGCCGTAGCGCTTGGCGCTATTAATGAATTCGATAATACGCTCAACCTGAGAGGCGAAGGTGGCAATGACGACGCGGCCCGGTGCATCCTTCACGAGAGCGTCGATGTTCTTCAAGATCGAGGCCTCAGAAGGCGAGAAGCCTGGCTTGTCGATACCGGTCGAGTCCATGGTAAAGAGAAGGGTCTTCCTATCCTTAAACATGCTGTAGTACTCGACTTCTTTGTCGACTGGGACGCCGGCTTCATTCTCGACGCGTACGTCACCGGTGTTCACGATGTCGCCGAACGGTGTTTCGATAATGACGCCAGTCGAATCCGGGATCGAGTGCGTGAGTCCGAAGAAGCGAATCTTTAAGTTGGCAGATACAGGGATGGACTTGTCAGAGGCATCGACAATACGGATGTCGAGCGGAGCGAGCTGCGGGAATTCTTCCTGACGCTTCTTAATGAGAAGGGCGCCGAACTCGCGAGTGTAAATCGGCGGATTGCCGAGACGCTCGATGAGGAAGGGGATACCGCCGATGTGGTCGAGGTGACCATGGGTCACGGCGAGAGCGCGGATCTTGTGTTTGCGCTCTTCAAGATACTTCGTGTTGGGAAGAATGTAGTCGATGCCTGGCGTGTCGTCGTTCGAGAAGAGAATGCCGGCATCAATGACGATGATATCGTCACCATACTCGATGGCGGTCATGTTGCGACCGATTTCCTCCGTGCCGCCCAAAGGAATGATGCGGATCGTTTCCGGAGCGAGAGGCGGAATGACGTCGATCGGTTTCTTGGCCGGGAGTGGAGCCTGCGTGCGGCGGCGCATGTTCTTGTGACGAAGACTCTTCGTGAAGTTCGAACGAGCCGGCGCGACGGTTGGCGTAGAAGCGGGGGTGTGAGTTGGGTTCATGGAATGCGTTACGGAATAATTATGTGTAATGGCTAACGAGGCACTGAGCACTAGGAGCGAAGGGATGCTTCACGCCTACTGTGCAATGTCTCCTAACTTTTATTTAAGGAAGATGCTCCACACCTTGTCTGTTTCGACGTACCAGTTACGAATCCCGGCAAAGCGGTCTTGGGAGGCAAGAAGAGCGCCAACGGTGACGGACTTCACCTTCTCCGGAAGGACGTACAGGAAGTTTGGCGTGTAGAGAAAGACGGCCGGCACGTCCTTTGCGACTTCGGCAGCGAAGGCTTTGTCATCTGCCTCTACTTCACTCTGGTCAGCGGCGCTGCGCGCTTCTTCGAGCAACTTGTCAGCCTTTGAATTCGCGTAGATCGCGATGTTGAGACCGGGATCGGTGCGTTGAGAAGAGTGCCAGAAAGGATAGAGATCGGCATCGCGGCCTACCATTTCACCGAAAAGAAGAGCGTCGAAAACTCTCGGACGAATAACGCTCTGGTTCAGCTCTCCCGTTTCGAAGGCGAGAACGCTGACCGTGGCACCGAGTTTCTCCCAGGCAGCGACGAGGTGATTCGCAACTTCCTTGAGCTCCGGAGCGTCACCGGTAGAGATGGAAAACGACAAAGTCATTGTATCGTTTCCAATCTTTTTTTCAAGTTTGCCCGTTTCGCTATTTGGCTTCCAGCCTGCCGCCGCAAGGACGCCACGCGCTTCCTCCAGAGCTGTTTCTGGGGTAGTGGAAGCCGTATAGGTTGTCCACGGATAGAGACCAGCTGGCAAGGGGCCGTCGATCGGAGTGGCGAAGCCGCCGAAGACTTCCGTGATGATTTCCTGGCGAGGTGCGGTGAGGTTTAAGGCTTGGCGGACAGCCTTGTCCTGAAGGACTTTAGAGCGGCTCTGGTTAAAGAAGACGGCAAAGATTCTCGGGAGTGGCGAGTCGATCACCTGACGATCCTTAGCTTCCAATTCTTCCAAACGCTCCGGCGAAATACCAGCCACGCTCTCAACATGATTTCCATTATAGGCATCGATCAGCATCGTTTCAGAGGGATAGAAGCGGAAGACGAGCGTTTTCAAAAAGGGTTCCTCGTTCTTGGTGTCCTTGGCCGGCGAAAGCTCGTAGTAATCGGGGATGCCGCCTTCATTGCGCTCGACCCGAGCAATCTGGTACGGGCCGGAGCCAACTGGCAAGGTATTGAACTGGCTAAAGGAGAATTCGTCAGCTGTCACGTTCTTCCAAATGTGGCGCGGCAGAATACCGATGGTGAGGTTGTATATGAAGGGAGCGTACGGTTTCTTTAAAGTGAAGGCGACAGTCAAATCGTCGATCTTGGTAACCGTAATCCCTTCCCAGTTACCACGGCGGGGGCTCTTGATAAGCGGGTCGATAATCTTTCCCACCGTAAAGACGACGTCGTCGGCCGTCACTGGAGTACCGTCATGGAAGCGGGCGTCCGTGTCGAGGGTGACGGTGTACGTGAGCAAGTTCTCGGCAATTGTAATTGAGCTCGCGAGATCATTCTCCACCTTACCTTCTGGTGTGACGCGTACAAGACCTGAGTAAATAAGAGCCGTGAGATTCTTGTCCGCCTCGGAGAGAGCGAGAACGGGGTTAATGAAGCGAGGATTACCCACAATACCCTCCGTAAGTTTGCCACCTTCGGTCGGGACGCTGACAAGATAAGCGTCCGAAACGCTCCAGAGGAGAATAAGCCCACTTGCGATAAAGAGCGTCGCGCACACGGTAAAGACCGCGCGTTCCGCCAGAGTGAAGGATTGTATCGTCCGACGGACGGCGCGTTCCTTAGGGAGATTGTAGCGCCGACGGAGCAGCGCACGGAGATCAGAATAGTTCATGCAAGAGAACCCCAGAGTGGGGAGAATTTAGCGGACGAGAAGCGGCAGGAGAGCGGAAACACCGAAGAGAATCGCCAGCACAAGCGTGACGTTGAAGAGGAATTTCTCGAAACCGCGTCGAGTAAAGCGGGCACCGAAGGAGCCGTCGCCGCCGAAGCCGGAACCGAGGCTTGCTTCCGAGCGCTGAAGGAGGATTCCAGCGGTGAGCAAGATGCTTAAGATGACCTGAATGTAAGGCAGGTATGCCATAAGGGATACCTACACATAATACTCCAAGTTGACTTAGACGTCCATTTCTATACAATTTTGGCCAACGCATGAAGAAAGTAGTGAAAAAAGCGAAGACAAAGATCATTCCTCTCGGTGAACGCGTTCTTGTTCGTCCTTTCACGGAAGCCGAACTTTCTCAAGGTGAAGGTAAGAAGAAATTTTCCTTCGTGCTCCCGGAATCCATGAGCAAGGAGAAGTCCGGGCAGGGAATTGTGCTCGCTGTAGGGGAAAGCAAGAAGATAAAGGTGGGTAATCGCATTCTCTTTAGTAAGTACGCCTATGACGAAGTGGAGGTGAACGGAGAAGAACTCTATTTGTTGAAGGAGGAAAACGTGCTCGCAATCATTACATAATATGGCCAAGAACATTTTGCATGGTGAAGAAGCTCGGGCCGCGCTCAAGCGCGGGATTGATGCCGTCGCGAACGCGGTAAGGATCACGATTGGCCCCCGCGGACGCAACGTCGTCCTCGACAAGGGATACGGCGCGCCAACGATCACGAACGACGGTGTCACCATTGCCCGTGATATCACACTCTCAGATAAGTTCGAGAACATGGGCGCCGAAATCGTGAAGGAAGTAGCCACGAAGACGAACGATAAGGCGGGCGACGGTACGACAACCTCTGTTGTTCTTACTCAGGCTCTCGCGGATGCTGGTTTCCGGAAGGCAGCTGCGGGGATAAATGCCATGGGTATGCGTCGCGGGATCGAAGCCGCGGCTAAGGACGCCGTCGCCGCTTTAAAGAAGCTCGCTAAACCGACGAAAACGGATGAGGAGATCCGTCAGGCAGCCACCATCTCAGCCGAATCGGAGGAAATCGGCGGTATTATCGCGGAAACGATCAAGAAAATTGGCAAAGATGGTGTTGTGACCGTCGAGGAGTCACAATCCTTCGGCATTACTTCCGAAGTCGTTGAAGGCCTCCAGTTCGACAAGGGATATCTTTCGCACTACTTCGTGACGAACCCGGAGCGCCTCGAAGCTGAGTATCGCGACCCAGCTATTTTGCTTACCGATAAGAAGATCTCGAGCGTGAAGGATTTGCTCCCTCTTTTTGAAAAACTGGCCGCCACTGGCAAGAAGGACCTCGTTCTTATCGCGGATGATGTCGACGGCGAAGCTCTGACAACCTTCGTCCTCAACAAACTGCGCGGCTCCTTTAACATCCTCGCCGTGAAGGCCCCTGGCTTCGGAGACAAGAAGAAAGATTACTTGGCGGATATCGCCGCGACAGTTGGCGGTAAGGTCATCTCGGACGATACTGGGCTCACCTTTGAGAAAGCCGACCTCACTGCCTTGGGTCGGGCCGCACGCGTCGTCTCTCGCAAGGACTCGACGACGATTGTTGGGGGCAAGGGGACTCGTGCGGCCGTTGCGGCTCGTATCAGCGCGCTTAAAGCTGAGCGGGAGAGAGCGACGTCGAAATATGAGAAGGAACAGCTCGATGAGCGCATCGGCAAGCTCGCGGGTGGCGTGGCGGTGATCAAGGTGGGCGCCGCCACCGAGACGGAGATGAAATATTTGAAATTGAAGATCGAAGATGCCGTGAACGCGACGAAGGCAGCGATCGCGGAGGGGATTGTGGCCGGTGGCGGCGCCGCTTTGGCCAAAGTTTCAGGGAAGCTGAGTGAAGCCTTTAAACCAACGGAGGAAACCGACTTCACCGCTGGGTACAAGATCGTCATTGATGCTCTCCAAGCACCGCTTCGCCGGATTGCTCAGAATGCTGGCAAGGACGAAGGGGTTGTTGTGAACACCGTCATGCGAGGTGGAGAGAAATCGGGTTATGACGCGTTGGCGGACGTCTACGTGGAAGACATGTTCGCGGCTGGCATCATCGACCCCGTGAAGGTCACTCGCGCCGCTCTCGAGCATGCTGCTTCCGCCGTTGCTATTCTCCTCACGACCGAGGTGGCGATTGCCGATGAGCCGGAGAAGGGAAAGAATGTTCCTCAATCCAATCTCGACTACTAGACAGATATTCTGTAAAGGTCTAGTATCTGCCCCAGTTCGCTCCTTAGTTTCTCACCAATTGGGAGGTCCATCGTGCTCCGTAAAATCTCGATAATTCTGGTTTTTTTGTTTTGCGGCCTGTTTTTCTGGTCCGTTGTCGTGAGTGCTCGTACTCGTTACGTAACGCTGGGAGGGGAACGGAAACAGCTCGCGCTGAACGTCCAGGAATTCGCGAAGGATTACAGCGGAGGCAGGGTGCTCAGCATTCTCTCTGCTTCGTCGGGTGGCCTCAACTCTACGACTTATACGACATATCTCATCGAAGATCGTGTGGGCGAGAGGCGTCTCTCCATAGTTGTCACCGGTTACATGCGGGAAAAAGGATTCGAGTTTTGCGCGGTCAGCGATGAAATATCCTTTCAGGCTCTTGAAGTACCGCAAAACGTTTCCTGGTTTGAGGTGCTCTTGCCCTTTCAAAGAGATCAGGCCGAGTTCCTCAAGGCGACCTGCAAGAAGAAATAAATACTGAAAGCGGACCGTAAGGCCCGCTTTCTCTTATCTTTTACCCTCTCCTTACGCCTTGGAGAGGGCAGCGAAGCCGAGTGAGGTCTTTTATGCTAAAATAGAGACATGTCATTCATCACCATCATTTTGATCATCGTGGCTGTGTTTGTGCTCTGGATTATCTTTGCGTACAACTCCTTTATCCGCCTCATCAACCGCGGTAAGGAAGCCTGGTCGGATATCGACATCCAGCTCAAGCGACGCTACGACCTCATCCCGAACCTGGTGAATACCGTCAAGGCCTATGCTCTCCACGAGGCTCAAGCCTTCGAAAACGTTACCAAGGCTCGCACCGCCGCCATGAACGCGGGCACCTTGGCGGAAAAGAGCCAGGCCGAGAACATGCTCACAGGCGCCCTCAAATCTCTCTTCGCCGTCTCGGAAGCGTATCCGGATCTTAAGGCGAATCAGAACTTCTTGAACCTTCAGAACGAACTCTCCGACACCGAGAACAAGATTCAAGCCGCTCGTCGCTTCTACAACGGGAACGTCCGCGATCTCAACACGAAGATCGAAACCTTCCCCAACAACATGATCGCGAACTTCTTCCGCGTCTCGAAGATGGAATTCTTCCAGCTCGAATCTGAAGCCGAACGAGAACCGGTCAAGGTTCAGTTTTAATGTCGACACTCTACACGCATCAAGCAGAGAACTCCTGGAAGACCTGGGGCTTCATGGCCCTTTTCTTCGCGCTCATTGGACTCGTGGGATACGTCTTTGCCGCCGTAGAGAATAATCCGAGCTTCTTGTATATCGCCTTTGGGATCGCTCTTCTTCTGAACATCTTCTCCTACTGGTATGCGGACAAAATCGTCTTGAAGCTTCATAAAGCGAAACCCGTTACGCGTGCTGAGTACTTCGACCTCTGGAACGCGACCGAGAACCTGGCCATTACTGCCGGTCTTCCCATGCCGAAGCTCTACGTGGTGGAGGACGCGGCGCCGAACGCCTTTGCCACGGGGCGCGACAAGGAGCACGCCGTCGTTTGTGTCACCACCGGACTCCTCGCCATTCTCGACAAGACTGAGCTTGAGGGGGTGATTGCTCATGAGCTCTCTCATATTGGGAACCGAGACATGCTTCTCTCGACCGTAGTGGTGGTGCTCGTCGGCTTCATCGCTATTCTCTCCGACATGTTCCGTCGCTCAGCTTTCCTTGGTGGGCATCGTGATAGAGAAAACAACCAGGCGAATGGCATCCTTTTCGTAATTGGGATCATTGTTTCTCTGCTTGCTCCTCTGGCCGCGACTCTTATCCAACTTGCCATTTCTCGCAAGCGCGAGTTCCTCGCCGACGCTTCCGGCGCGCTTCTCACTCGATATCCGGAAGGCTTGGCGAGTGCGTTGAGGAAAATTTCTATGCATGGCGCTCCGCTTCGCACCGCTACCAATGCCACGGCGCATCTCTTTATCGCGAATCCCTTTGCGGGGAAGAGTTCTGGCCTCGCGAAGCTTTTCATGACCCATCCACCGGTCAATGAGCGCATCCAAGCTCTCCTCGGTAAATAATTCTTGCTTCTTTATTAGGGGAGGAGTATCGTTAATTCAGGCCTCGTTCCTCGGAGCCGTGCGCTCCGGTTCATTAACCGATCCATGGAGGTACCCTATTGAGGTAACCTATTTCTGGCTCATCTCCCGCTCCTAAGGTTGATTGGTACCAAAAGCGGGCCCTCGCAAGGGGCCCGCTTTATTTATATTGAAAATCCGCCTCTTTTGAGCCATGTATTGACCCGCTTGACAAGATTAGATGGGGGGTGTATGATGAAATAGTTCCATTGGTGAGATCCATTGTTCTTTCCAACAACCGTTGGCTGTGAGGCCAACCAGAAACGGAGTCAGGATGCGCAAGTATCACGACAGCGCGGGGGCGATGCTCCCCCTTAACCTTTTTTCCTCGGGAAGCAACAAGGCCGCCGTCGGCGCGCCCGTCATCCACGCCGGCGCGACGCCCGGCACGCAGACTCAGTAGCTGCCGGCCGCGCGGCCGTCAGTCATCCCCTGGTGGCGCAACCTATGACAAGGTCACCTCCGTAATATTCGGAATACCCTAGACCGGCTTCTCTTCAAGAGGCCGGTCTTTTTCTATACCTAAACCCTGAGCTGTGCTATAAATGAGTTTCCACGGAGGCGTCGCATAGTGGTCTAGTGCGCACGCTTGGAAAGCGTGTATACCGCAAGGTATCCAGGGTTCGAATCCCTGCGCCTCCGCCAAAGTAAAGAAGGGCGCGTGATATAGTTGAGCTGATGAAAAAAATTATTCTTCCCGTAATTGCTCTCCTCGTTATCGCCGCCGGTCTTTTCTACTATGTGAGAGCTCCTTATAGTTACCCATGGATTGTGGGCCCTATTAATGATCTCTATAAAGATTCTTACGCGCAGGAAGGTGAGAGCGGGCAGAGGTGGGTGTCTCTCGACAAGAAATCGGGCTTCGATATCGTGAGCGTTGCTCAGGGAGATTTAAATAACGATGGGGTGGAAGACGCTTTCGTCTGGGCGACGTGGTGTGGCGCCTCGTGCGGTAGCCAGTTTGTCGTCATATTGGGAAACTCAACGGGGAAGCCTAGAGCTTTCCAACTGCCTGCGTCCTTGCCTCCTGAAGGGATTCTCACTTCTAGCGCAAACCAGGACCATGTCAAAAGCATGAACATTGAGAATGGCATACTCAGTATTAATCTTGAAAACCGAGCTGAAACGCTCCGATATAGATTGTCAGGGAAATTTTTAATTCGAGTGAAGGACTAATGTTATAGTTGAGCTTATGAAAAAACTTATTCTTATAGCTATCGCTGTTCTCGTTCTTATTGTTGCTGGGGTATTTATGTACGGTATTCGTGAAAATACTGAGGCACTCTTAACTCAAGAACAAGCACAAAATCTCGTGCATACAACGTGGGGCGATTGTTCTCAAGGAAATTGTGCTGATGTTGAGGTGAGTGTTACTCAACAGGAGACAGGACAGTATGTAGTTACGGCGATCTTTACTGAGTTGGATGATTCTACCTCACACACAAAAAAGGTTTCGAGGGCTTCTTTCCAAAACGGTACCTGGATGCTTAGTGAGCCTATCGTTACTCGAGCTTGCCATCGCGGGCACGTAGACGGAAGTAAAGGCTTCACCTCCGCATTCTGTATATAACTATATTCAAATAACTTCACACGTTAAAACTTATGAAAAAATACGCGTTGGTAGGAATTACTCTTCTCGCTCTCGGTGGGTTGGGGTATTTTATATTGGGGTGGTCTACATATGAGAATAAAGAGTATGGCTTCCGATTCGAATACCCATCCCGCCTCCACGTTTTAACGAATGGTTCTCAAAATGATGGTTTGATTCAAATAAGCGACAAGAGCGACTTTGAAAAAAATGAAGACGCCTTCCTCATGAAGGTATACGTCGAAGCAAATTCGTCTACAAATAATCTGAGATCAACTACAGGAGAAAAGAGGTTAGAAATCGCTGCTTTAAAGACGAGGTTGAATGTCCCCGTTACCGCCGATTTTTCCGGTGATCCTCCGTACGGAATCTATAGTGTTTCTATCCCTCTTGAGGCGCAACATAAGCTGGTGAGGATTACTATCACGATTCCTCAAAGTGATCTTCCCGAATACGGCGGAGAAAATAGGGATCTAAAACTTGCGAAGGAGATTCTTACAACCTTTAACTTCACACGTTAAAACTTATGAAAAAATATCTCAAAATAGCAGTTTCGGTCGTCACCGTAGCCGCTCTTGGATACGTGACTTTGAACTTCCTCGCTTCAAAAGGAATTATCACCACGGATGCTGTGCCGGGTGCTCGGACTATTTACAATGGCGAAGTACAGGTTAAGCCGGTGTCTCTTGCTGAGATTGAGGCCAAACTTAAAGCGCAAAACAAGATCTATGACGTTAGACCCGGGTACATCTCAATTTGTGCCGGAGGCCTTCCTGTAATGGGCGGATGCGAACTTGGACTCACGAGAGACAATATTCTTAGCGCTTATGCAGACATCCCTGGAGCACCCAATGAAAGGAAGTTCAAAGCAGAAGTGAGGAAAAAACTGAAAGAAATCGGTGATGTCCTCTCGATCGAAGAAGACACGTGGGTTATTACCACAACCTATCCGGTATCATACGTGTATTAGCATGAAAACGTTTCTTAGCATCACCGTCGCCGTTGTTTTGGTCGGCGGAGGATATGGGGTGATGCGAGGAAGATCAACGCAGGTTGAGAATGTGGAGCCGGCCACTCCTATCGAGAGAAGTGCCAAAATTCTTTTCCTCGGTGACATGATGTTTGACCGAGGGATTCGCCAAGTGGCTCTCAAGAAGGGTGGGGATTTCCTCTTTGCGTGCGTTGACCCATGGCTAGAAGAGGCTGATCTTGTCGTCGGCAACCTGGAGGGGCCTATCACCGAGGAGGCTTCGGTAAGCGCGGGGAGTGAGGTCGGCAGTCCGCGGAATTATCAATTCACTTTTCCCACTTCAACCGCGCCTCTTCTCGCGAAGCATGGTGTCGGCCTCGTCAATCTCGGCAACAACCACATCGAGAACTTCGGCCTCAGTGGCATCGCGAGCACGAAGTGGTTCTTGGAAGAGGCTCGCGTCGCGTACTTCGGCGGACTTGCAGGCGATGCGCCTATCTATCGCGCGGAAGTAGGTGGTCTCAAACTCTCCTTCGTAAGTTACAACCAGTTCGGCGGCGAGTCGGTCGAGAAAGTGGCTCAGACGATTGCTCAAGAGCACGAGACAGGGCGACAAGTAATCGTCTACACCCACTGGGGTGAGGAATATGTGCCCGCTACTGAGCAAGTGAAGAGGATGGCCGCCCGCTTTGCTGCGAGCGGGGCGAATCTTATCATTGGCTCCCATCCACATGTCGTCCAAGAGCACGAATGGATAGGGAAGACGCTTGTGTATTACTCCCTGGGGAACTTTATCTTCGACCAATACTTCGACACTGAGGTCACCCACGGTCTCACACTCATGGTTCACCTCTTCTCGGATCATGTGAATGTTGAAGAGAAGCCAGTCACCATCACTCCTGATGGTCGAACGTGCGCATCCATTTCAGGCTAAACTTTTGACGAATCGTTTATTTCGTGATATTGTCTGAAAAGGCGTTAGTTTTCTGAGGAGCGTGGAAATGGTCAGAATCAAAGAGGATCAGCCAGGATGGTCGTTTTCAAAGATCATCTCGATCGTCATCGTTACTGGTGTGCTGCTGGGAGCTGGGGTGTTCTTCTTCAAGAAGGGCGACTTTCGAGGTCCGATTGCGAGGGACCTGATGTCCGCAACGGATATCTCACTCAAGAAGGAAGTGGCGCCACCACCTCTGTCCCCGGCAGACAAGGTCAAGGCGTGGGAGAAGGCTGCGGCCTCTCTCTACACGGCGCCTGTATTGCGCCAGCTCACTCGTGCCGAGCGTGCGAAGATCGACCCGAAGGCGCCGAAGCCCGAGGACCTGCCCGTGCTCCTGCGGGCGTACGTTCGCTCCCATCGATAGTCCCCGCTATCGATGTCGGCGGGCCGCTTAAGTTCTCACGAACTTAAGCGGCTTTTCTTTTATTCTTGGTCGTGCACCCCCCTCTATTTAAAGGCATGTATACTGGAAATATGAAAGAATCACTCAAAATTCTAAGCGCTATAGTATTGCTCGGTTTGATTGGGTGGGGAATGAGTAAGTTTACCGTTATCAAAAAGGAAGAGGCTTCACCTATTGTTTACACAGACGGGCATGAAGAAGAAACCACCCCCACTCTTTACGGAGATGGGTATGTAGAGCACCGTGTTGAGTCCATTAATATAAGTCAATCTCCGGCTCGTAATCTCCTAAATCCTAAATGCCTTGAGAGAAATACGCTGGATTATCGTCTCGTTACAGACGACGGAGAGGTAGTCTTACCTAGCTTTATCGCCGTATTCGCCAAGCAAGAAGGGCTTCCTGAATGTATTTTTGACAATCTCCATCTCCTCTCTTCATTTTCCCGGGAGCGCATATTCTATGTCGGCATTGGAGAGAACTATGCCGCCTGGCACGCAGGTGATGAGCTCGGCGTGTATAGACTGGACCTTCGTAATGACACCCTCACTCATTTGCCTGTAATTTCAGGTTATTTAGATGGTTCAAGCGAGTACACAAAGATCTTCCATGACGATAGAACGGGAATCGCGTTTAAAAATAGAGGAATCTACGTTTTAGATATAACAAAGGATACAGCTTCTCTCGTCTACACTCTTCCTGAAGGAGAGAGCTTTATCCAACTTCTCTCGGCAGGCGAAGAAGGTGGTTACCAACCTTCGTATGGCTCTATTGAGCTCTTTGGTGATGGCAATGTGCTATTTATCCCTGTGTATAGCCCTACATTAACTGAGAGTGGGGCACGCGTCTCCTATGATTCGAACGAAAATTATGACGTATACACCAGACGCCAGACCGTCAAAGTAGATTCGCCGGATTGGTACTTTGGAAAGTACATATTATTCAAACAGCTTCGCACACTCGAACTTCCCATCCCGAGATAATAAGCGCGCCGAGGTTTATTTCTGAATTAACATTTTTTAGGTACAATAGGCGGTAATGTCAAAAATCAATTCAATCTGGAAGTTCCTTAAGAAAAAGAAGTACTGGATTATCGGAATTCTGGGCGCGTTGCTCGTAGGATGGTTTATGTTTGGTGGTAGCGAGGCTCCTCTGGAAACCGTCTCTCCCGTTCAAGCTGATCTCGTTCGCACTGTTCGCATTTCTGGCAAGGTGACTCCTCGTGAGAAGGTTGATCTCGGCTTCGAAGTCTCAGGTACGGTCGCTGGCGTAAATAGAGACGTAGGAGAGCGGGTAAGTCGTGGTCAAGTTCTTGTGAGCTTGGGTGCCGGCACAACGGCGGCCGAGATCCAGCGCTCCGAAGCAGAGCTCGCCTCGGCTCAAGCGGAACTCAACAAGCTCGACGGCTCGCAGATCTACCAGAGCAACGTGACGGGCGACAAGCGCTCAGTCGTCCAGGCCATTCGCGACGCTTACACGGCCGCGAGTGATGCCGTGCACAACAAAGCGGACCAAGTCTTCATCGACGCCAATACCGACCACCCTGAGATTATTGGTTACTTCAAGAACTTCGATGATCTCCACAGCAAAGTGAACACAGGTCGCGTCGAGGCGGGCACCGTTCTCGACCAGTGGGGGAATCTTGTCGCTTCGCTCGGCGCCTCAACCTACACCGATGCCCAACTCGAGATCTCGAAGACCTATCTTTCTAAAATTAGCGACTTCATCGCAAATCTCACCCGTGCCGTGAATGCCTTTGAAGTCACGAGTTATTCGACCCAAGCGCAGATTGACGATTACAAGAGCGCCATCCTCTCGGCTCGCGAGAGTATTAATACCGCGAACCAAGGCTTCATTAACGCTGAGAATGGTCTCGCCGAGACTCTCTCGAGTGTGCCCATCCAAGTCTCTCGCGTCGAAGCGGCGCAAGCCTCACTTCTCAATTTGCGCTACCAGCTTGCCAAGAGCGCTCTTATCTCACCGATTTCTGGCATTATCTCTCGCCAGGACGCGAAGGTGGGACAAGGAATTACCGCCGGCACCTCGATCGTTTCCGTCATTAGTCCTGACTATATTATCGAAACCTACGTGCCTGAAGTTTCGATCCCAGGCATGAATGTGGGCAACATCGCCACTGTTACCTTCGACGCGTACGGTCCTGACGTGACCTTCCCGGCCAAGGTAGACCACATCGATCCGGCCGAAACAGTTCGTGATGGCGTTTCCACGTATAAAGTGAAGCTCTCCTTCACTACCACAGACGAGCGCATTCGCTCCGGCCTCACCTCAAACGTCTCGATTGAGATTATGAGAAAGACTGACACCACTCTTATCCCGACCCGCGCCATTACCAAAGAAGACGCGGAGAGCTTCGTTTACGTTCTCGTTGGAGAAAAGAAGATGAAGAAGACCGTTGTGGTGGGCGAGAAGGATTCCCAAGGCAATATCGAACTTCTTTCTGGCCTCTCGCTCGAGGATAAGATCATCGTTAATCCATAACATGCCGCAGTTTATCCGCCTCGGATACTTCCTCGCCTGGCGTCAGGTACGCCGGGCCAACAAGTGGACCACCGCGCTCATCATCTTTGTGATGACGCTCACCTTTTTGAACCTCGTTGTCGTTTCCGGCATCCTGGTTGGCCTTATCGAAGGAGCAGTAGAAGCCAACAAGGAGTTCTACACGTCGGATATCATTATCTCAAGACTTAACAAGAAGGATTACATCGAGCAGACACCGACGGTCATGAACATTATCCAATCGATGCCAGAAGTAGCCGCCATTTCTCCGCGCTATCTCGGTTCTGGTCGCATCGAAGCGAACTACAAAACGGCCGCGAAGGAGGAAGAGATTGATTCGGCTGGCGCGTCCTTCGCTGGTATCGACCCCGTCGCGGAAAATAATCTCACTGGCGTTTCTCAGTTCGTGATCGCGGGCAGCTATCTCGAGCCAGGTGACTATGACCAAATCTTAATTGGCGCCTATCTTCTCAAGGAATACTTCCCAGTCGAGTCATCGGCCATTCAAACATTGGCCAATGTCCATGTGGGCGACAAGGTGCGCGTCACTATCGGAGACATTCAGCGCGAAATGACCGTCAAGGGCATTATTCAGTCCAAGGTCGACGAGATCTCATACCGCGCTTACTTTGTGGACACGCAGTTCCGTGACCTTATCGGACGCAACGACTACAACGTGGGCGAGATCTCCGTGCGCTTGAAGCCGGGGAGTGATCCGATAGTTGTGAAGGAAGCTCTTCTTCGCTCCGGCGTCGGTGCCTATGCCAAAGTCCAGACTTTCGAAGATGCCCAGCCTAAATTTCTTATCGACATCAAGAACACCTTCGCTCTCTTGGGCAACATGATTAGTTCGATCGGCCTTGTCGTTGCCTCGATCACTATCTTCATCGTCATTTTCATCAATGCCATTACGCGTCGGAAATTCATCGGCATCTTGAAGGGAGTTGGCGTTTCTGGACGCACTATTGAAGCTTCCTATGTGTTCCAATCCTTCTTTTACGCCGCTATGGGTTCAGGGATCGGCCTCCTTCTTCTCTATGGTTTCTTGAAACCTTTTATCACGGCACATCCGATTAATTTCCCATTCTCCGACGGCATCCTTGTCGCGCCGGTGAGTGGTACGATGCTCAAAGTTTCAATCCTTGTTCTTACCACGGTTATCGCGGGCTATATCCCAGCGCGCATGATCGTCCGCAAGAACACGCTCGATTCCATTCTTGGCCGCTAATCAACTTTTATGACCACTCTTATTACTGTCGCCAATCTTAAGAAATCCTTCAAAGACGGAGAGAAGGAGACACACGTTCTCAAGGGGATCGACTTTATGGCCGAAGAAGGGGAGTGGATCTCGATCATGGGACGCTCTGGCGCGGGAAAATCAACTTTCATGTATCAAATATCCCTTCTCGATGATCCAACTTCCGGAGAGATCACTGTCTTTGACAAAAATACTCACACCATGCACCCTGACGAGAAAACAGCTTTCCGCTTGAACGAACTTGGTTACGTGTTCCAGGATTACGCGCTTCTACCAGATCTCACCGCTACCGAGAATGTGGCTGTGCCGCTCATGATGCAGGGCAAAAGTAAGGAGGAGGCCTACAAACAAGCTCGCACCTCGCTCGAGCGCGTGGGTCTCGGTCATCGTCTCGACAACCTTCCTTCGCAAATGTCTGGCGGGGAGCAACAGCGCACCTCCATTGCTCGCGCTCTGGCTCATAAGCCGCGTATTCTCTTTGCCGATGAACCCACCGCGAACCTCGATAACGAATCTTCGAAGACGGTTATGGAGCTTTTCAAACAAGTGCATAAGGATGGTCAAACGATCATCATGGTGACTCACGAAGAAGAGTATAGTAAATTCGCCGATCGTATCGTGCGGCTTGATGATGGGAAAATTGTCTCAGGTCACCACTAGCTTTACATGTGGATAACTCCTGTGGTATAGTAGGAGCAATGTAAGTTTCTCGTAGGTTACGCCTTCGAAGAACCGCCCAGCGCTTACAGGAATTACTATAGGCTGGGCAAATTAGATTCAAAGTAAATGTCAACCAAGTTGTACGTCGGTGGTATTCCTTACACCTCGACTGAAGCAGGTCTCGGAGAAGCTTTCTCCAAGGCAGGCAATGTCGTCTCGTCCGCTATCATTATTGATCGCATGACGGGCCGCTCCAAGGGTTTCGGTTTCGTAGAAATGTCGACCGCTGAGGAAGCTCAGAAGGCTATCGACATGTTCAACGGCCAGGACTTCGAGGGTCGCAAGCTCACCGTAAACGTTGCTCGCCCGCTCGAGCCTCGTAACAACGACCGCCGCGGTATGTAATCTTTGCCGCAAGGCACCGGTTCGCAAAAGCTCCCTTCGGGGAGCTTTTGCTTTATACTGGTTCCATATGAAGACCCTGCGCGCGATTACTCTCTCTGCTATCGGCCTCCTACTTGTTGGATGGTCTTTCTATGTCGTTTTACACCAGAGCGCGCCGGCAAAATATGCCTCTGGTGACGAACCTCTCCCTCTGACCACTTCTCATACCCTGCGCGTTGGAGAATACGTCCTACCCATTGAGATCGCAGAGACCCCCGAGGAACGGAGTCGAGGATTCTCTGGTCGCGAGAAGCCTTTGAGCGGACAGGGGCTCCTCTTCGTCTTTGAAAAGTCTGGTCAGTACGGCTTCTGGATGAAGGGTATGCGCTTTGCGATTGATATCGTCTGGATCGACGCGGACTGGCGGGTTGTCGAGGTGACGCGAGATGTCCGACCGGAGAGTTACCCGCAAACTTTCACTTCTGCAGCTCCTGTCGCGTACGTTTTGGAGCTTCCGACAGGGGATGCGAATCTTTTCAATATTGACGTGGGTACCAAACTGTATCTGGATCGCTAAATAGGGGGTTATCCACTACTGGTAGGGGTGAAATTTTTGTAAAATTTACGGAACCATTTAGACATGTTCCAACCATCACTCATGCCCATCAACATCACGAAGCGCGACGGTACTAAGGAAGCTTTCAACGCCGATAAAATCAATCGCTCTATCGAACGCGCCGCTGCCGGACTCTTTGACCCAGTGTCGAAGGTGATTCAGGTCGCGACGGAGACTCGTCTCACGCTCTACGATGGCATTACGACGAACGAAATCGATCAAGCGACCATCAGCGCCGCGATCCAGAACATTAAAGACGACCCGGAATACGACAAAATCGCGACGCGCCTGCTCGCGAAGATTATTTATAAGGGAGCCGTGGGGGAATATGACGAAGACAAGGCAGGGGACTTGGATCTCAAGCACAAGGCCTACTTCCCGGAATATATCCGCAAGGCGGTCGCGGACGGTCGTCTCGACAAGCGCATGGCCGAAGTCTATGACTTAGAGGTTCTCGCGGACGCCATGGACTTAAAGCGCGACGAACTTCTCCAGTACACGGGCCTCTCAACGCTCTCGAGCCTCTACCTTCTCAAGGATGAGATGACCAACAAGTTCCTCGAGACGCCCCAGATCTTCTGGATGCGCGTCGCCATGGGTCTCTCCTTCAACGAAGCCGAGCCAACGCTCTGGGCCAAGCGTTTCTATGACAAGATGAGCCGATTGAGCTACATTCCTGGTACCTCGACGAACCTCGGCGCCGGCACGACGCATCCCGCGCTCTCCAACTGCTTCCTTATGGAAGTACACGACGACATGGCCCACATCTCGAAGTCCGTGGCTGACGTCATGATGCTCTCCAAGGGCTCTGGCGGCCTCGGAGTGGCGCTCACCAAGCTCCGCGCGACGAACTCTCCACTCAAGTCTACAAACGGCCTCTCCTCGGGCCCGACGCCCTTCGCGAAGATCATGGACGTCGCCATTCATGCCATCATGCGCGCCGGCAAACGCCGCGGCGCTCTTTGTTTCTACATGGAGAACTGGCACCTCGACTTCCCAGAATTCATCGACTGGAAGCACAACGCCGGTGACGACCACATGCGTATGCGCACCGCGAACACGGCCGCTTACATTTCTGACGAATTCATGAACCGCGTGAAGTTGGAACAGGATTGGTACATGTTCGACCCGGCTGAGACCGCGGACTTGAACGAGCTCTACGGCGCCGCTTTCTCGGAGCGTTACAACCAGTACGTGGAAATGGCTGAGACAGGTAAGATGCGCGCCTTCAAGAAGATGCCAGCCAAGGAGCTCTACAGAAAGATGCTCGTCTCTCTCCAAACCACATCGCACCCATGGCTCGTCTGGAAGGACTCCATCAACGTTCGTGCTCTCAACAACAACTCCGGCACGATCCACATGTCGAACCTCTGCACGGAGATTACTCTTCCACAGGACCGCGACAACGTGGCCGTCTGCAACTTAGCTTCCATTAATCTTGCCGCTCACGTCTCGAACAAAGAGATCAAGTGGCAGCGCCTCGAGGAGTCGACTCGTTTGGCTGTTCGCCAACTCGACAACCTCGTCGATATTAACCAGCTCCCGATCCCAGAAGCCGTGAAGTCCGACAAGGAGAACCGTGCCATCGGCTTAGGTGTCATGGGTCTCTCGGATGTCTTGGAACAATTCGGCATGGCCTATGACAGTCCGCACGCCTGGGACTTCACGGACCGCGTCTTCGAATTTATTTCCTACATGGCGATCGACGAGTCAGCCAACCTTGCTCGCGAGCGCGGCTCGTATCCAAACTTCGCTGGCTCCGGCTGGTCGAAGGGTATGGTACCGATCGACACCTTGAACAAGCTTGAGGAAGAACGTGGCCTCCCACTCTCCGTCGCCAAAGACAGCAAGCACAAGGGTCTCGATTGGGACATGCTTCGCACCAAGGTGAAGCAGGGCATGCGCCACGCGACCCTTATGGCCGTAGCGCCGAACGCAACGATTGGTCTCGTGGCTGGTACCGTGCCGGGCATGGATCCACGCTTCGCCCAGGTCTTCTCGAGAAACACGCTCTCCGGTAAGTACCTCGACATCAACACAAACCTCGTGAAGGACTTGAGGAACCTCGGCCTGTGGGAGACGGTGGGGCCGAAGATTATTGAGCGCCAGGGTGATATCTCCAACATTGACGAGATCCCAGATCACTTGAAGGCTATCTACAAGACCTCCTTCACCACCTCGCCATACGCCTTTATCGAAGTAGCAGCTCGCGCTCAGAAGTGGGTCGACCAGGCTATCTCGCGCAACATGTATCTGGAAACTCGTGACATCGACGAGACGATGAAGATCTACACCGCCGCCTGGGACAAGGGTGTGAAGTCGACGTATTACCTCCACATGAAGCCGCGCCACACGGCTGAGCAGTCGACAGTGAAGGTTAATAAGTCCGAAATGACCGGCAAACGCGGCTTCGGTGCTATTGGTGAGCGCGCGGGAGACGCGGGACAACTCGTCATGCGCTCGGAGCCTAAGATCGAAGTGGTCGAGGCACCTGCTCCAGTTCTCTCTCCCGAAGTGATCCCCGTTGAGATGAGCGCGCCCGCGACGACCATTGTCATGACGGAAGTGAAGCCCGAGCCAGAGCTCCTTCAGCCGACGCAAGTCGTTGATGCTGTCGCAGCCGCTCAGGTTGCTCCCGCCCCGCGCCCTAAGGTGACTATCCACGGTCCGGAGGACCCGCAAGACGCGCTCTTGTGTGAAAGTTGCCAGTAATCTGGAAATTGTAAAATTAAAAATTGATAATTTAAAATCCCATGGCTCTCATCGGCAAAGCGACTCCGGACGACATGAATCTTCACCCCATTCGCTACCAATGGGCATACGACCTTTACAACCAGGCCGTGAGAAACACGTGGTTCCCGCACGAGATCGCGCTTCAAGAAGATCTCCAGGATTGGGGGAGAATGACTGAGGATGAGAAGCACGCCGTCACCTTCCTCATGGCCTTCTTTAACCCAGCCGAGCTCATCGTGAACCGCTCGATCGCGCTCGGGATTTATCCATACTTAAAGTCGCCTGAGTGTCATCTCTATCTCGCGAAGCAAATGTGGGAAGAGGCGAATCATTGCGTCTCCTTCGAGTACGTACTTGAGACTTTCCCCTTCGATAAGGAGAAGATCTTCAACCTTCACCTCGACGTGCCTTCGATGGTTGCCAAGGAAGCGTATATCAACAAGTTCTTGAAGCGCATGACGGAAGAGTCGCTCGATATCACGACACCAGAAGGCAAGAAGGACTTCATCCGGAACCTCGTCGCCACGAATATTGTCATGGAAGGCATCTGGTTCTACTCGGGCTTCATGGTAGCGCTCTCATTCCGCCAGCGAAACCAGCTCCGTAACTTCGGCTCCATGATCAACTGGGTTATCCGTGACGAGTCTCTCCACCTCAAGTTCGGTATTAACCTCGTCCACAACGTTCTTGAAGAAAACGCCGAGCTCCTCACTCAAGAATTCGCTGACGAGATTCGCGACCTCATTATCGAAGGAGTGAACTTGGAAACCGCCTACAACAAGGACCTCTTCCCAAACGGCATTCTCGGTCTCAACGCCGAATACGTGAACCAGTACGTTCAGTATGTCGCTGACCGCCGCCTCGAAGAGCTCGGGTTGCCAAAGCACTACGGCGCCACGAACCCAGCCAAGTGGATGGGCACCGCGACCGACGTCTTTGAGTTGGTAAACTTCTTCGAAAGTCAGAACACAAGCTACGAAGTAGATGCCCGCGCTCACACCAAGGAGAAAAAGAATGAGGCGGCTCTCTAGCGTGATACAATCGAGACTATGAAAAACATCAGAGTTGCTATCAACGGTATGGGTCGCATTGGTCGCGCCTTCTACAAGTTGGCCAAGGAACGTGAGGGGATTGAAGTCGTCGCCGTGAACGATCTGGGAGAGAAGGAGAACATCGCTTATCTCCTCGCCCACGACACCGTCTATGGCGCTTGGCCTGGCACCTTTGATGCTCAATTTATCTCCGAAAAAGATCCGGCGAAACTTCCGTGGAAAGATCTCAACGTCGACGTCGTGATCGAATCGACCGGCCTCTTCACGAGTTATGCCTCGGCTAAGGCCCACCTTGATGCCGGCGCCAAGCGTGTTGTCGTCACCGCTCCGATGAAGGACGATCCGATCCCAGGTATTGAAGGCGCGACAGTCCTTATGGGAGTAAACGAGGAAAAGCTCGCGAGCTCCACTATCACCTCGAACGCTTCTTGCACGACCAACGCCGGCTCGCCACTCATCGCCATTCTCGACGAAGCTCTAGGAATAGAGAAGGCGCTCTTGAACACGACACATGGCTATACCGCCACGCAAGCCTTGGTCGACGGTCCATCGAAGAAGGGTTGGCGCGAAGGTCGCGCCGCCGCGCAAAACATCATCCCGTCCTCCACGGGCGCTGCCATCGCGGTGACGAAGGCTTTCCCCAAGCTCACCGGACTCTTTGATGGCATCTCCGTGCGCGTCCCGGTCCCAGCCGGATCCATTGTCGACATCACCTTTATTTCGAAAAGGAATACAACCGCCGAAGAGGTAAATAACATTCTCAAGCAGGCCGCGGAGGAGAAGCGCTGGGCTGGCATCTTTGCCGTTACCGAAGAAGAACTCGTCTCCTCGGACATCTTAGGCTCGCACTATGGCTCCATTGCCGATCTCCAGATGACCCGTGTTGTCGGTGGCAATCTCGTCAAAGTTCTCGCCTGGTATGACAACGAGAGTGGGTATGCCCATACACTTCTTAGCCACGTGGAGAAACTGGGCGCTCTCGCGTAAGATCATGCATGAATAAAAAGAAGGTGGATATAAACTTTCTATGAAAATTTATATTGGTTCCGACCATGCTGGTTTTGAATTAAAGGAGAAGCTCATTCCTTTTCTTCAAGAGCTCGGACATGAAGTGGAAGATAAGGGCGCCTTTACCTATGAGGCAGGAGACGACTACCCAGACTACGTCAAACCGGTAGCCGGAGCTGTCTCTCAAGATAAAGACGCGAAGGGGATTGTGCTTGGCGGCTCCGGAGAGGGGGAGGCCATGGCCACCGAAGATGCTCCTGGCGTACGTACCGCTGTCTGGTACGGAGGAACTCTAGAAGTGGTGAGACTCTCTCGCGTGCACAACGACGCGAACATTCTCTCCCTCGGCGCCCGTTTTATAACTGAAGAAGAAGCCAAAGAAGCCGTGAAGCTCTGGCTCGAAACGCCTTTCTCCGGAGACGAGAGGCATGTGAGAAGGATTGCTAAATTGGATCAATAACCATGCACGAAATTATTCCCGCCGTTTTGGCTCGCACCGAAGAAGAGCTGAAGGAGCAGATTGCGAACTTGCCGCCCGAGATAACCTTCTTCCACTTCGACGTGCTCGAGGAAGACTTGTGGGCAGAGGCGAATCGCGACTTCGAAGTGCACCTTATGGTGCGTGAACCTGGACGAATTATGGATAAGTGGATCGGTCGTGGCGCCAAGCGCCTGAGCATCCACGAGGTGAACCACAAGCTCGCCGGATATCGCGAACAGGCGGAGATCGGACTCGCCGTCGTGCTCCAGAAGCCGCTCGAAGAAGTGTATCCCTTCCTCGACTTCGTCGACTATGTGCATCTTATGAGTATCGCGGAAATAGGTGCGCAACATCATCCGCTCGATGAGAGAATCTTTGATAGAATTAAAGCCGTTCGTGAGAAATTCCCAACCCTTCCCATTTCCGTTGACGGTGGCATTACGCTCGAGAATTATCAGAAGCTTCTCGACTGCGGCGCTACCCGTCTTGTAGTGGGTTCTCACTTCACCGAACTATGGAACTCTCTCAAGAAAAACTAGTTACTCTCGCGGAAAGGGCGAACGCCATCCGCATCTCCATCATTGAGATGCTCCTTGAGGCGAAGTCTGGCCACACCGCGGGCCCCTTAGACATGGCCGACATCTTTACTGTTCTCTTTTTCCATACACTTAGACACAATCCGAAGAAACCAGAATGGCCAGAGCGCGATCGCGTCATCTTAAGTAACGGGCACATCTGCCCGGTTTACTACGCGACACTCGCTCACTCGGGCTATCTTCCACTTCAAGAGTTACAAACCTTGAGGAAGTTCGGCTCGCGCCTCCAAGGACACCCGCACCGCGCCTTCTTGCCACTTCTCGAGACAAGTTCCGGACCGTTGGGCTCTGGCCTCTCGCAAGCCGTCGGCATGGCCTTGGCGGACCGCATAGATAGAGGCCTCGTGAACGATCGCAGGATCTACTGCCTTATGTCGGATGGCGAACTGGAGGAAGGACAGAGCTGGGAGGCAGCCATGCTCGCGGGCAAGGAGAAGCTCTCAAACCTCGTCGCGGTCGTCGACCGGAACAACATTCAGATCGACGGCTACACCGAAGACGTCATGCCGCTCGAATCTCTCTCCGACAAGTGGCGCGCCTGGAACTGGCATGTCATCGAGATCGATGGGCACAATCTCGAAGAGATTGCCGACGCCTTCGAAGCGGCGAAGGGGATTCTTGAAAAACCGACCGTCATTATCGCTCACACCATTGCTGGCAAAGGCGTACCAGAATTCGAGCGTGATTACCGCTGGCACGGCAAACCGCCGAATAAGCAAGAAGCCGACCTCGCTCTTAAAGAACTGAGAACCCTCGGTGGCAAAATTAAATCTGAACACCAATAGCTTTAAACGCATGCTTAACCCTTCACAGAAATTAAATAAAAAGGTACTCGACGCGGATGTCGAGCAAGTACCGATCCGCAAAGGCTTCGGAGAAGGGTTGGTGATCGCGGGAGAAGCAGATAGCCGAGTCGTGGGACTCTGCGCCGACCTCACCGAGTCGACCACGATGAACCTCTTTAAAGAAAAGTTCCCGAAGCGCTTCATCGAGGTAGGAGTAGCAGAACAGAACATGGCCTCGGTCGCTTCTGGTATGGCCGCTATGGGGAAGATTCCCTTCATCTCCTCCTACGCCATGTTCTCTCCAGGGAGGAATTGGGAACAAATCAGGACCACGATCTGCTACAACGACCGGCCGGTAAAGATTGCCGG
This sequence comes from uncultured Candidatus Saccharibacteria bacterium, assembly GCA_964642835.1. GTDB lineage: Bacteria > Patescibacteriota > Minisyncoccia > Phycocordibacterales > Zambryskibacteraceae > UBA5004. The sequence continues at coordinate 237,823 of CAZXQA010000001.1, forward strand.
TTCTCATGCCGGAATCTCCGTGGGTCCGGACGGTGGCACACACCAAGCCGTGGAGGACATTGCCATCACGCGCGTGATCCCAAACATGGTGGTCATCTCTCCTTGCGACGCTCTTGAGGCAAAGCGCGCCACCATCGCCGCGGCGGCAACCAACACTCCGGTCTATATCCGTCTCGCTCGCGAGAAGACTCCTATCATCACCACGGAGAAAACTCCTTTCCACATCGGTCGCGCCGAAGTGTATTGGGAGCGCGAGAACGCGCAGGCAGGAATCATCGCCACGGGCGCGCTCGTCCACAAGGCACTCGAAGCCGCGCAAGAATTAGAAGGTGAGGGCGTCGCCGTCGAGGTCTTAAATCTCGCGACCGTGAAGCCGCTCGATGAGGTGGCCGTTCTCGAGTTCGCCAAACGCAATAAGAGAATCGTCACCGTCGAAGAACACCAAGTCGCGGGGGGCATGGGCTCCGCCGTGGCAGAATACCTCGCCGAACACTATCCCGTACCCGTTCAATTCGTAGGCATTCGCGACGAATTCGGCCAGTCCGGTACGCCCGAGGAACTTCTCGCACACTTTGAACTCAACACGGAAAGTATAAAAGTGGCAGTCAAGAAAATTTTGAAAAAATAGAACAAGAAAAAGAGCGGAAGTCCCGTAGGACTTCCGCTCTTGTAACGGCCCGAGGCCGGCGTGTCAGCGTTGACGCAGGTAGCGGTGCGCGTCGTCGTCGAGCGGATGCGGATCGGCCATGCCGGCGCGCAGCTTCGTCAGGAACGTCGTATCGGTCATCGCGGCTTGGGCGTTCATTTTGAGCGCGATGGTGACGATCGAGTCGTTCTTCATGTCGGCAATGGCTTCGAACGTCAGCACGCCAACCATCTGGTCGGCGACGCTGACATCGAGAACCGGGTGCGCCGGCGCCGTGATCGCGGTCGTCATGAGAGAGGTGGGCAACGTGGCAGCAGAGGCAGAGGTGCTCAGCGCGGTCGAAGCAATCATCAATACGGCCATCATGGCCAAGCAGTGAAGCAAGCGTTTCATCGTGAGGCTCCTTCTGTGGATGGTTGGTTTTCGTACCAACACCGATCCATGCGGTGTCTACGTAAAAATTATCACACACTACTTTTCATGTCAAATCAAAATCCTATGGGAGCATTCTTTACGTATTCCTCGATCTTTTCTTTATTCAAAAGTCCTTTCTGAGCGCCCACATACTGAACAACGGACATTGAGTTTACGGCCCCCCACTTGAGCGCAGTTTGAAGGTCTTGCCCTAACGCAAGTGCGGCAACCGTGGTCGAGGCGAAGGCGTCACCCGCGCCGGTGCGCTCGAACGGTGGCTTCGGATCAGGATAGGGAAGCTGGGTGTAGAAATTCTCTCCGTCGTAAGCATAGGCGCCCTTGGGACCATCGGTAATGACGACCGTCTTCGGCCCTAAGGCATGCACTCTTTTCAACAATTCGTTCACCCCTAAGGTTTGCATGCCGAGAATCTCTCCCGCCTCCTCGACATTGCAAAAGAAGATATCGGTGCGAGCGTAGATTTCTCTCAGCGCTTCTACACCAAAGGTGATCTGGAAGATGCCAGGCTGGAAAGCGAGCTTTGTCTCCGGGTGCTCACGAAGAAAGGCGGCAATCTCCATGTGAAATGGAAGCGAATTCTCGCCGAGCGAGGTGAGATAGAGCCACGCGGGAGCCGCCATCTTTGGCAAGGTATAGGGGAAGTGGCTGTGCTTCTGCAGAATGGTGCGTTCGTCTTCGTACCAGAGCACGTAGTGGTAATTGGTATCCAATCCTTCGTTCACCTTCACAAACTGGGTAGAAACATTTTCCTGCTTTAGGCGCTCAATACACTTCGCGCCATTCGTGTCACTCCCCACATTGGCCACCAAGGCACTTGAGAGACCGAGACGAGCAGCCGCCACCGCGGCGTTACTGGCATTAGCAACCGCGGGGATCTCTTCGGCGGATTCAAAGGGCACTTTCGCGGCGGCAGGAAGAGAGACCGTGCCCTTCGTTTTGTCGAGCGTGACGTGAGCCTCCTTTCCAAGACGAATGAAGGCGTCTATGGTTGTCTCTCCGATCGCAAGGAAGTCGTTCATGTGGAGAAATTATATCATGCTAAAATAATGCACATGAAAACTCTCAAAGATTATCTCGCCTGGGCCAAAGAAAAGAACGTCGCCATCGGACACTTCAACGTCTCTGACTCGGAAGGCTTCAACGCAGTGACTTCAGCAGCGACAGAGCTTGGTGTCCCGGTTATTATCGGAGTTTCCGAAGGAGAGCGCTCATTCCTCGGCGTGGCCGAGATTCGTGCCTTGGTTTCTGTCGAGCAGAGTAAGGGTCTGCCGATCTTTCTGAACGCTGACCACACATATACCATCCCCGCTTCCATGGAAGCAGTGGATCAGAAGTTCGACGCGCTCATTATCGACGGCGCGGAGAAGCCCTTCGGCGAGAATGTGGCCATGACTCAAGAAGTGGTCCGCTATGCTCGCGAGCATCACCCGAGCATGCTCGTCGAGGGCGAGCTCGGCTTCATTGGCCAAGGCTCCTCTCTCCATGACGAGATCCCCGAAGGCGTCTCCGAAGAGACGCAGACAACACCGGAAGACGCGATCGAGTTTATCAAACAGACTGGCGTCGACCTCTTCGCGCCCTCTGTCGGGAACATCCACGGTCTTATCAAAACCGGTGAGCCAAAGTTAAATATTGAACGCGTGAAGGCCATTGCCGACGCTGTCTCCGTGCCTCTCGTCCTCCACGGTGCTTCGGGGAACACAGATGAAGATATTAAGAGCGCCATTGCCGCTGGCATCCGCATCGTCCACATCAACACTGAGCTTCGTCTAGCGTACAAAGAGGGGGTGAAGAAATCTGTCATGTCTTCCGACGAAGTGGCGCCGTACAAATTTATGGCAGAAGGGGTGGAAGCTATGAAGGCCCTCGTCACCGCTAAGCTTAAAGTCTTTAATGGACTCTAATCTCCTCACTCGAGACCAGGCGACGCGTGAGACATACTCGACCGACGCGAGCCTCTTTAAGGTAGAGCCAGAAGCTGTAGCTTTCCCCAAGGACGCCGAGGAGTTAAAGCAGCTTGTGGCCTACGCGAAGAAGCACCAGACCTCTCTTACCATGCGCGCGGCTGGGACCGACATGAGTGGCGGCCCATTGAATACGGGGATCATCGCTGACACGACGCGGTTCATGAACAGAATCGGAGAGATTACCCCTGTGGACAAAGGATTATCCTCTGTAACGGTAGAGCCGGGCGTCTTCTACCGGGATCTCGAGAAGAAGACGCGTGCCCACGGGCTCCTCTTGCCGTGCTACCCGGCGTCCAAGGATCTCGCCGCTCTGGGAGGGATGGTAGGGAACAACTGCGGTGGGGAATTGTCGCTTCGCTACGGGAAGATGGAGAACTTCGTCATTGAGTCGAAATATATTTTCTCCGACGGGAACGAATACGTCGTGAAGCCTCTCACGGGGAGCGAACTCGATGCCAAAATGGCCGAGAATACCTTCGAAGGTCGCCTCTACGCTTCGCTCGTCTCTCTCATTTGGCATCACAAAGACATTATCAAGGCCGCGAAGCCCAAGGTGGCCAAGAACTCAGCCGGCTACTTCCTCTGGAACGCCTGGGATGGTCGGACCTTCGATTTAAATAAAATCCTGACCGGCGCCCAAGGCACGCTCGGTCTCATGACGGAAGCCACCCTGCGACTCGTGCCCGAGAAAACGCATCACGACCTCATCGCTGTCTTTCTCTCCTCCTGGGATGAGTTGCCGAAGGTAGTGAACGCCATTCTTCCGCACGAGCCGGAGAGTCTGGAGACCTTTGATAAAGAAACGATCAAACTCGGTCTGCGCTTCTTCCCTGAGATCGCGCGGAAAGCCCATACCAACATCTTCTCCTTCCTCTTCAAATTCTTGCCGGAAGCTCTCGTGGGTCTCCGGATGGGTGGTCTTCCAGAAATTATTATCTTAATTGAGATTGCCGAAACTACTCCTCAAGAAGTCGATAGTAAACGCGAAGCCCTCCTCAAAACTTTGAAAGAGTTGGACGTGCTCCATCGCGCGATCACGAAAGACAGCGAGGAAGAGAAGTTCTGGATCGTGCGCCGAGAATCCTTCAACCTCTTGCGTCATCATGCGAGTGGGAAGCGAACAGTGCCGCTTATCGACGACTTCTGCATTCCGCCCGAACGTGTGCCGGAAGCCCTGCCGGAGATGAAAGCTCTTCTCGAGAAATTTGATATCCCCGTGAACATTGCCGGTCACGCCGGAGAAGGGAACTTCCACATTATTCCGCTCATGGACCTCACGCTCGCGAGTGAACGCGAGAAGCTTCTGCCTGTGGCGCATGCGTTTTATGACCTCGTCGCGAAGTACAAGGGCACGACGACAGGGGAGCACAACGACGGCATCGTCCGCACCCCCTTCCTTTCCAAAATATATTCCCCGGAGGTGCTCGATCTCTTTACCCAGGTGAAGAATATCTGCGACCCCGAGAACATCTTTAACCCCGGCAAGAAGATTGGAGGCTCTTTCGCAGACTTCGAGAGATACTTGACAAATAGGTAGTAGTGTGCTAAGGTAGAAAATAGGAACGTGGAACCCCGCCTCACGGCAGGCTTCCTCCACGCGGAGACTATATGAACAAGAACGCCAAGAAGGCGCGCCTGAAGGCCCACAAGCTCCTCGCGAAGAACCGCAAGGCAACCATCCGCGGCGAGCAGATCGCCGCCACGCTGAAGCACATTCAGAAGCGCCGCGAGAAGGGCGTGCGGTACACCATCCACAACCACAAGCGCGTCCTCATCAACGACCTCGAGCGCGAACTCCTCGAGAAGCTCGTGAAGGGAAGCAGCAAGATCGTGCGTCGACTCAAGCAGATCGCCGCCTAGGTTCACACCATGAAGATCATCGTGTGGAGCTAGTAGAAGGGCCCGGAGCAATCTGGGCCCTTTTCTTTTGTCTAAAACCTGCTAAAATGATCCCCATGCTTACCTTACAGGCAGATATTCGGGATACGAAGACCAATACATCAGAACTCAGAAAAGCGGGATACATCCCCGCCGTCTTTTACGGTAAGAAGGAAGCATCGACGCCTATTAGCCTCAAGCAGACCGACTTCGTGAAGGTCTGGAAAGAAGCTGGTGAATCCTCCGTCGTCACCCTCAATACTCCTCAAGGTCCTAAGGACAGTCTTATCCACGATGTCGTGCTCGACCCCGTAAGCGGCACTCCAACCCACGCTGACTTCTACGTTTTCGAAGTTGGTCACAAGGTAGAAGTGTCTCTCCCGGTCGAATTCGTCGGTGTCTCTGGCGCGGTCAAGGACCTCGGCGGCACCCTCATGAAGGTTCTCCACGAACTCGCGGTTGAAGCCATGCCAAAGGACCTCCCACACAATATTTCCGTTGATATTTCCTCTCTTGCTGCTTTCGGCGATCAAATTGCCGCCAAAGATATTCCGCTCCCGAAGGGTGTTGAGCTCAAGGCCAACCCTGACGAAGTTGTTGTCACCGTTTCCGCTCCTCGTGAAGAGAAGGAAGAGGAAGCTGCTCCGGTTGATCTCTCTGCCATCGAAGTTGAGAAGAAGGGTAAGGATGAGCCTGCTGAAGGCGAAGCCGCTCCTGCTGAAGCTAAGTAAACAGTCTCTCTGTTTACCGTGCCTGTGCGCCTCCATATGAAAAAACTGCTCTTAATTTTGTTAATGTGTTCTCTCGGCGTCTCTCCTATGGTCGTGGTGGCTCAGACCGCTTGCACCGGAGTGACCGCTGGCAAAACGCGCCCTCAACTTGAGGCTGAACAGGCTGTCTGCGAACAGGAAGCCGCTGAAGCCGCCAAGATGAAGGCCTCCCTCGACCAGCAGAGTGCCTCATACGCGAACGACGTGAAGGCTCTCACCGCGAAGATCAACGCGGCCCAGGCCAATATCAAGGCGAAGAACATCGCCATTTCCAATCTCGCGAGTGACATCAAGGAGAAGGAGGCGACTATCGGCGTGTTGAACACCCGGATCGAGAAGGGGAAGCGCGCCATCGCCGAAATTTTAAGAAAAACGAACGACATTAACTCCTACTCCCTTGTCGAGGCACTCCTCTCCGACAAAGACCTCTCGGAATTCTTCGTCGACATCGACACCTACGCCTCAACGGAGGAAGCGCTCGAGAACCTCTTTGCCGACCTCCGCGATACCCGCGCTTTGACGGAAGCGCAGAAAGCCGAACTCAATAAGAAAAAGGAGGCTGAAGCCGCCGCCCGTGCCACCATCGAAGCCGCCAAGAAAGAGGTTGAGAAAGCCAACAACGAGAAGAAGGACCTTCTGGCCGTGACGCAAAGTAACGCCAAGGGCTACGCTCAGCTCGTCGCTGACCGCCAAGCCAAGGCCGCCCAGATCCGCGCCATTCTCTTCCCACTCGTCGACTCCGGTGCCATTCCGTTCGGCACCGCGCTCCAATACGCGCAGACCGCGAGCGCAAAGACGGGCGTCCGCCCAGCTCTTATCCTTGGTATTCTCCAGCAAGAATCGAACCTCGGCGCGAACGTCGGTCGCTGTGTCATTACCGACCTCTCGACGGGTCAGACCAAGAACCCGACCACTGGCGTCGTCTTCTCAAATGGTATCCATCCGACTCGTGACCTCCCTCTTCTCCAGAGCATTTTGAAGAATCTCGGCCGAGATCCACTCTCAACCAAGGTGTCCTGCCCAGTGGCCGGCGTCGCAGGCTATGGTGGCGCTATGGGACCAACCCAGTTCATCCCTTCGACTTGGAATCTGTTGGCAGGGAAGATTAAGACCGCGACCGGCAAGGAGACTCCTGATCCGTGGAATCCGGCTGATGCCATCATGGCGGCCGCTATCCTTCTCCAAGGCAACGGCGCCGCGGCTGGTAGCGCTGATGCCGAGCGCAATGCTGCCTGCAAGTACTATTCCGGCAAAAACTGCTCCGCGGCAAGCTATATCGCTTCTTACGGCAACTCTGTCATGAGCCGCGCTTCGACCATCCAGTTGACCATGATTGACCCGTTGCAGAATTTATAATCTCTGGTATATTTGACGAGCAATGAAAAAGGAAATTCACCCGGCTAACTACCGCCCTGTGCTCTTCATCGACAACTCCGACGGCACGGAGTTTATTATCCCGTCCACGGTTAAGACCGAGGAAACTTTGAAGTCGAAGACCGACGGCAAGGATTACCCGGTTTTCCGCCTCGAAATCTCCTCCGCCACTCATCCTTTCTACACTGGTCAGGAAAAGACTCTCGACTCTGCCGGCCGCGTTGAACGCTTCAAGCAGAAGCAGGCTAAAGCAAAGAAGTAACGAGCTTACAGCTGACTGCTGGTAGCTTACAGGTTTGTTCCTAGTTCCCGCTACAAGCTATAAGCTGTAAACTGTAAGCTATGAATCCCGATCTCGAAAAGTATAAGTCGAATCCTCGCACCGCTTATCTCGCGGATTCTTTCGCCCGTCTTCTCAAGGAAGAAGAGGAGTTAAAGGTTCTCGCCACCGATCCCGAGATGGCCGCTCTCTCGGAAGAAGAGATGAAGAATATCGAAGCGCAAAAGGAAGCACTCATGAAGGAAATTGAGGACATCGTCGCCGCCGAAGAAAAGGAGGACGAATTCCCGAACGAACTTATTTTAGAAATCCGCGCCGGTGCCGGGGGAGACGAAGCCGCTCTCTTTGCCCACGAGCTGGCCGAAATGTACAAGGCCTATGCCGCCACTCAGGGTTGGTCCTTCACTCTTCTCGCGAGCTCCGAGAACTCGATCGGCGGCTACAAGGAAGCCTCGTTTGAAATCCGCGGTCTCAACTGCTACAAGCGTCTCCGCTACGAAACGGGCGTCCAGCGCGTCCAGCGCGTCCCTGAGACCGAGAAGATGGGTCGTGTTCACACTTCCACCGTAACAGTGGCTATCCTCCCGGTAAGAAAGAAGCTCAACATCGAGATCCGCCCTCAAGACTTGGAGATCACCACCTTCCGCTCCGGCGGCGCGGGCGGTCAGAACGTAAACAAGGTGGAAACAGCCGTCCGTATCGTCCACACCCCAACTGGGCTCGAAGTAAAGTGCACTTCAGAAAGAAGCCAGCTCAAGAACAAGGAGAAGGCCATGAGCATCCTCGCCGCCAAACTCGAGCAGCTTCGAGAGGAGGAGGAAGCGAAGAAAGTGGGTGCCGAGCGTAAAGCACAGGTCGGAACAGGCGATCGCTCAGAAAAGATCCGCACCTACAACTTCCCTCAGAACCGCATCACCGATCACCGCGTGAAGGTCTCCGTCCACGACATGGAAGGCTTCATGGCGGGCAATATTGATAAGATTTTGGACGCGCTCGAGAACCCTGAGGCTCACGCTGGTGACGCTGCCGATGACGAAGATTAAGAGTGAAGAACCGGAAGCCTACCGCCTCGGCTGGATTCCTTTTATACACACGCATATTTGGCTCGATTCAAAGCCGCTCATCCCACGACCAGAAACTGAATACTGGGCACATGAACTTATCTGCAAGTTCCAAGCTCTAAGCTCTACACCTCTTAAGGTTCTTGATCTTTGCGCCGGCTCGGGAGCGATTGGCGTCGCTCTCGCGCAGGAAATTCCAACGGCTACAGTCGACTTCGTGGAACTCGATGAGAAGCATCACGAAACGATCCGGAAAAATATCAAAGAAAACGGTATTGAAGAGAACCGAATAAGGATTTTTGGAGGAGATTTGTTCGAACAGGTGCAAGATTCCTACGATGTAATCTTCTCAAACCCACCCTACATCGATATGAACTTGGGTAGGGTAGAGGACTCTGTGCTCGACCATGAGCCTCACCTCGCTCTCGATGGCGGTATGCATGGCACGGCCATCATCGCGCGCATTCTGGCTGCCGCACCATCGCATCTCAAACCTCGCGGCGCTCTTTGGTTGGAACACGAGCCTGAACAGGTTGAGTGGCTTTCGATACAGGCAGGCTATACGGCTTCTTACCCCGATCAATACGGTGTCTTGCGCTACTCCATCTTTGCCGCTTTTCCCTAAATCACCCCCTCCCTCTCCCGTATCCCCAGTTTTTGCAAAGGTCTAACCTCTGCATGATGTGCTTGACAATATATTGTATATATGATAAGTTAAGAGCAGATAGGGTACGGCCTGGTTTAAGGGGAGGGGAAATTCCCAGGGGAAGGCAATTACATCACAGACCTCACATAAAGGCCTCACACGACCGGAACAACGGGAGAGCACGCGCATTTAAGCGACCTGCATACTACCCAACCGGCACGAGGCCACTGCTCAGAAGAGCAAGAGGCAGTGATTGCGCCAGCCACTGTTCGGACAAATCACCTTTCCACCCAGACCGTACCCCATAGCGCATCCAACAGGGCTGCATGCAGCCCGAACAGGAGAGTTATGGCGAAGAAGACCGAAGACCGAGTTGCGGCGTAGATCCGCAACCGGCTGGGGGTGGCACGAAGCCACCCCGTCGATAGGGCCGCCCAACACACCGGGCGGCCCTTTTCCTTGTCTAAACAGGACTTTCCTGCTATAGTTCTCTAGCTTTTAAGGCTTCGGTCGGCCTTTATCAATAACCAAAAGCACAAGGTCCCTGACCCGGATCTGTCCGCCTCGTGAGAGAGGCGCGATAGCAAAACCACTCACACATGAAAAAAGATTCTAAAGGTGTCATTGATTCGTTGTTTGCCGCTGGCGCGCACTTCGGCTTCGTCAAAAGCCGCCGTCACCCGTCTGCCAAGCCGTTCATTTTCGGTGCTAAGAACAAGGTAGAAATCTTCGACCTTGAGAAGACCTCCGTGGAACTCGCGAAGGCTCTTGAGTTTGTCGAAGGTAAGGGCAAGGAAGGCGGTCTCATTCTCTTTGTTGGCGGTAAGTCTGAAGCTCGCGAGGCGGTCGTAAAGGCCGGCACCGAGCTCTCCATGCCGTACGTCGCCGGTCGCTGGATCGGAGGCACCCTCACCAACTTCCCAGAGATTAAGAAGCGCATTGCCAAACTTGAAGAACTTACCACTCAGCGCGAAAAGGGTGAACTCGGTAAGTACACCAAGAAGGAACGCCTCCTCATCGACCGCGAGATCGACAACCTCACCACATACTTCGGCGGTCTTTCGACTTTGAAGATGCTCCCGAAGATCCTCGTCATCATTGACCCTAAGAAGGAGCACATCGCTGTTTCCGAAGCTCGTCGCATGAAGATCCCGGTTGTTGCCCTCTGCGGTTCTGACACCGACCTCCACCAGATTGACCGCGCCATCCCAGGCAACGACTCCTCTCGCCAGACTATTTCCTACGTCTTGAGTGAAGTAGTCTCCGCCTTCAAAGCTGGCCAAGCTCTCGCTACCGAGGCTGCCACCACTCCGGCCGCTCAGTAACCTCTCGCTCTCGTTTCTTTTCTCAGTTTGTTTTTCTGGGAAGTAATGTAAAATTGATAACTGAATAATCAACCTTAATTCATCCGTACCATGATCAGCACCGACCAAATTAAAGAGCTCCGTGACGCTACCGGCCTCTCTCTGCAGCAGATCCGCGTCGCCCTCGAAGAAGCAGGGGGAGATAAGGAGAAGGCGCTCGCCATCCTTAAAGAGAAGAGTGGGGAAATTGCTGCGAAGAAAAGTGATCGCACCTTGGGCTCAGGTTACATTGGCTCCTACGTTCATTCCAACGGCACAGTAGGCGCCATGGTGGAACTCCTCTGCGAGACCGACTTCGTAGCCAAGAATCCTGAATTCCAAGCCGCCGCCAAGGACATGGCCATGCACATCGCCGCCATGAACCCTCTCGACCAGGGCGAACTCCTCGAGCAAGCCTTCATCAAGGGCTCCGGTGGAACGATTGGGGAAATGGTCAACGGCCTCATCCAGAAGTTCGGTGAGCGCACGGAGATCGGTAAGTTCACTCGCTTCTCACTTAATTAAATGCCAACGCTTATCATCTTCATTCTCTCCGGGGTTGCTCTCATGAGCCTCACTCTGGCCAAGAGAGTGGAAATGAAGAGCAAGCGGCCCTCCTTCCTCTTGAAGCTTGTTTCTAAGGGCGACGAACACGCTCGCGTAGCGTATCACGAGGCGCTTCACTTCTACTCTGAAGGCAAACACCGGGCCGCCTTCTTCGTGAAGAAGCAACTCCCACTTAAGGCCAAGAGCTACGTGAATAAGGGTGTCTCGTACGTAAAGGCGAAAGGCGAGGAGCGTTTCGGCAATATGCGGAACTCTCGCCTTATCAAGCGCGATGGCGGGATCAGTGAATTCTTCAAAACTATTTCCGAAATGGAAAAGGGTGCTGGAGAAATAAACGAATCTCTCCACGCCACACCCGTGGTCGAAGTGGCGGCTCCAGAAGTAATGGGGGCGAAAGAAGGAGCAGTGGTAGAAACAATCACACCTCTCGAGTCTCCGAAAGCCAAGAAATCTCGCGCTCCTCGCAAGAAGAAAGTGGAAGTGGTCTTCACCGAAGACGTCACGGAAGTAGTGCCCGAGGTCACTATTGTCCCGGAACCTGAGGCTACCCCTGTACTCCCCGTTATCGAGGCCGTGCCCACGCAGCCTCACAACTTTAAACCAATCCAGCCCCGCAAGCGTCGCTTGAAAGTAGTAGAGTTGGGAGAGTAGAATCCAGTGCGCGTATACGCCGCCTTAGCTCAGTTGGTAGAGCAACGCTTTTGTAAAGCGAAGGTCCCCAGTTCGAATCTGGGAGGCGGCTCTCGTTTGTTTAAAGGTATCGAAGATTATCTTACCTGCACTGTACTCGTCGCGGCTTTCTGCATCTTCAATGTTTTAAGTGCTGGGATCTGAGCTTCAAGCTCCTCAATAGAGTGGAAACCATAATACGGTGTTCCATTCACAATAATTGCCGGCACCTGAGAATTAACCTTGTAGATCGAGATAAGAGTCTGAACGGCACCGAGGTCGTAGTTGTAGTCGAAGGAATAGACGCGGAGATCAGGATACGTATCGCGAAGAGTGGTGAGTACATAACCCATCTTCTCGCAATCCTCGCATTTGTCGCGAGTCGAGTAGAAGTAGAGGATGAAGGTCGGCTTAATGTTGCACTTCTCGGTCAAGCGCTTCATGAGAAGGTAATCCTTGATCTCGAGGAGAAAGTAGGAGCGCTTGAGACTCTCAACGTCTTGGCTATCAAACCCGCCCTGGTTCTCGGCGTAAGAGAGCTTCTCACCCAAAGGACCGAGTTCCTTCGAGAGGAAACCGGGCCCAATATCCTTGCAGGAAGTCTCAGCGAGGAGAGCGAACTGCGTTTCTGAGGAAAGGATGTCGAGCGACACGCGGTTCTCGATATCGCGGACGTTCTCGACCTTCTTGTCGGTGAGCTTTGTGCTCACAAAGATTGCCGTACCGAAGATAAGAGCGGTGATGAGGAACGCGTAGATATATTTCTTCGAATCGATCATGTGAATAGAAAAAGGATTAAGTTAGCGCCAGGTGACCTTCGTCCTGAATATAGTATTCCAGATGGCCTTCGTCAACCAGAGAGGCACGATGAAGGCGTAGAAAGCGAGGTAGTAGAAGAAACCGCGATCAAGCTTCACTTTCCCATCCGCGAGACGGATAGCGAGGAACAAAATGATGAAGAGAATAAGCGTCGTACCAATCATCAGGAAAGGAAGGACGCCAGTGTTTAAGAAGTACCAGTCAAAGGAAGGCCAAGCGAAATGCCAATTCAACCCTACTGTGGAAACGCGTTCAACCCATTTCCAAAGATCGGCCGCTTTACCGAAAATCATGTTACCAATCGTAATCGGAGTAAAGAAGATTGAGAAAATGGAGAGGGGAATAATGAACATGCCAATATTGCCGTACTTGCGATTAAAGAGCATCTCGCGATAATCGAAAACGTTGTTCAAGAAGCCGTAGGTCCAGCGGACACGTTGCTTGAGAAGCGTTTTAATCGTGGCTGGCGTCACGGTGTACACATGAGCGCTGTGAGAGTTCACGAACTTGTAACCGTTCTTCTGGAGACGCATGGCCATCTCCATGTCTTCGGTGAGATGCGCGTTCTTGTAGCCACCAAGCTCGTGGTATACGGAAGTACGGAAGGTTGAGAACGGCCCGGGTGTCACATACAAAGCGCCCATCGAGGAGAGCATGCGGCGGAGGAAAACGCCCCAGCGGTACTCGTTCTTCTGCATGCTCTGAAGCATATTCGTCGGCTCGAAAACCTTAATGGAAGGCACAACGGCCTTAATTTCCGGATCATCGAAGTAAGGCACGATATTACGAAGAGTCTCGGGTGTAACGAAGGAGTCGGCATCAAGGCAGGCCACGAGATCGGTCGTTGTCATATCGATACCAAGATTTACGGCCGTATGTTTGCCACCATTTACCTTGCTCACCACACGCACATTCGAAAGATGTTCGAAGCTTTTGAGCACGGCGAGGGTGTTATCGGTTGAGCCGTCATCCACCAAGATGAAAGAGATTTTGTCCTGCGGATAATCGAGGGCGAGCACGGAGTGGATCGTGGCGGCGACCGTCTTCTCTTCGTTGAAGCAGGGAATGATGACCGTCATGGTCGGGAAGTGCTTCGGTCCACGCGCAAGCATTTCATTCTCGCGCTTAATGTCTCCGCGCACTTCAAGATAGGTAATAAGGAGGAACACCTCGAAGAACAAGGTGGTAAAAATCGAGACGTAGAGAATGGCTGAATAGAGGTCGGTCATATAAGCCAAAAGCTCATAGATTATAGACGTTTTATGTTATAATTTCAACCCATGAAGATCACGATCGAAACCCCAGAAGAAAGTGCCTTGAGAGCTAATTTGGCTCTCCGCACCGACGCGGAAGCCGAACGCATCAAGCGCTACCTCGCCATGCCCGACCTCTCCCGCACGCCAGGGAGTCCCCTCTATGACATTACCGAGCGCGTGAAGGCGGCTCCGTCGTTCGCAGGCTTCGACCTCATCGAAATTCCCGAAATTGTCCCGACCTCCATTCTCTTCGACCTCTTCGACTTCCCAGCCGATCACCCCGCGCGCTCGAAGTCAGACACGTATTATGTAGATGAACAGAATGTTTTGCGTACTCACGACACCGTCTTCTGGTACTACTATCTCCAGAACCCAGAGGTGAAAGCTCGCATCGCCAAAGGAGAAGCCATGGGCGCGCTCTGCCACGGCAAAGTCTACCGCAAAGACGAGATCGATTCTCGTCACATGAACATCTTTCATCAGTTTGGCGGTTGGTTCATCGCGCCGAAAGGGCAGGTGAACGTCGAAGATTTGAAAACAGCTTTAGGTGAGGTCGTGAAGACTGTCTTCGGGCCTGAGCAGATCTTCCGCATCAATACCGACACCTTCCCATACACTGATCCCTCCTTCGAAGTTGAGGTCAACGTGAAGGGGACTGCCGCCGAAGGCCCAGCGAAGGGTGAGTGGCTCGAAATTTTAGGCTCCGGCATGCCGAAAGCCTCTGTGCTACAGAAGATGGGGGTTGAAGGGTACGAGGGCTGGGCCTTCGGTTTCGGGATCGAGCGCCTCGCTATTATTTCCATGCAGCTTCCGGACATTCGCCTCCTCTGGTCCACCGACGAGCGCGTGAAGGGCCAACTCAAACTGGGCACGGTCTATAAAGAAGTTTCCAAATTCCCTCCGGTTATCCGCGACATCTCCTTCATCGTGCCAAAATCCTTCATCCTAAACGACTACTTCGACCTCGTCCGTGATATCGGCGGCGACATGGTAGAAGACGTTAAGATGACCGACAAATATGAAAATGATGAGAAATTCGGTGCCGACAAGATGTCCTACACCTTCCGCATTACCTATCGTCACCTCGAGCGTACACTCACCAACGATGAGGTAAATATTGTCCACGCCAAACTCGAAGACAAGACGGAAAGTGAGTTCAGTGCCCAGGTTCGCCGAGTATAGACATCCATCAAAATACCTTGTAATCTACTGACCAGGCGTTCCACTAACCATATTCGGGGGTCAGAGTGCGCACTACGAATTGGGATAGGTTAATCACGTCGGACCCACGGGATTCCGTTGCAGCCCGGGTTACCAGAGCTTCACCTCGCTGGTGTGCTCCACCGCAGGAAGTAAGGCCGAAGGTGCAGATCGAACCGACGGCAGCGACCCTGCCGACCGACATGTCCAACTTTACGGGTAAAAGAATTGGTTCAATCGTGATCACAGGGTTCTGGAAGAAAGGGCGCCCGGCACGCAACAGTGTCTGGAAAGGCCTTTGCGACTGCGGCAAAACGGTCTACCGTCGACACCATTGGGTGAAAAATCCTCGGGACGACAACTACGACCGGTGCGACGCCTGCGCTCATCGGTAGAACAACGAAACCAAGCCGCCTAGTTCACGCTAGGCGGCTTTTTTATCCCCATCTCCTCCTGCAAAGGATAATCCTTTGCAACTTGAAGCCATCTTTTGGTATCGTGAGGAAGGACGCATCGAGGAGACCCATGGCTACATACATCAGTGAACGGCCCGTCAAAACCGAGCGTTCCGATCGAGTCATCAGGATGTTCCAAAACACCTTCCCAATCGGCAAGATTGAGGTGGTGCAACCTGCTCACAACCCGCCAGAAGTCTCTCAAGCGAAATCGGCTTACTTTGCCATCGAGATTCCAATCTTAGAAGAAGAGAGGCTCGCTGTCTGGCTCAACCGACTCAACGGTCGCCAGATGAAGAAGCAGAAGAAATAAACCCCGCCGCCCGGAACATCGGGCGGCTGTTTTTATACTTATCCCCAGTTTTTGATCTATTTTATGCAAAGGATAATCCTTTGCATGGGGGCAAAATACGGCTTTCTTGTAGAGCTAAAATCTGCTATAATACGGGGTACCAAACATGGCCAAGAAAGACGAGAAATCCTCATACGGCGCCGACTCCATCACCGTCCTTGAAGGTCTCGAACCAGTCCGCAAGCGCCCGGGCATGTACATCGGCACGACCGGGCCCGATGGTCTCCATCATCTCATTACGGAAATCTTCGATAACTCTCGCGACGAAGCGATGGGCGGCTTCGCGAATGACATTGAGATCGCCCTCTTACCTCCGTTCAAGGAAGGGGAGCCGGCTCGCGTTCGCGTCACAGACAACGGTCGCGGCATCCCGGTCGACATTCACAAGCAGACCAAGGTCTCGGCTCTCGAGATGGTTATGACCGTGCTTCATGCCGGCGGTAAATTCGGTGGGGAAGACTCAGGCTACAAAGTCTCCGGCGGTCTCCACGGCGTGGGTGCTTCCGTCGTGAACGCGCTCTCTATCTATGCTCGCGCCGAAGTCCACAAAGACGGTGGCATTTACATGCAGGAGTACAACCAAGGCAAGAAGAAAGCGAACGTTAAGCAGATAGGAAAGACCAAGAACCAAGGTACGATCATCACCTTCCAGCCTGACAACACCATCTTCCCGATTACTGACTTCAGCTTCGACCGTGTGGTCACGCACATGCGTCAGCAGGCCTATCTCGTGAAGGGCGTGAGGATCTCGATCATTGACGCCCGCGGTGCCTCAGACGTCGCCGATACGGAGTGCTTCTATATCCGCGAACTCGGCCTTAACGCGCCGTCGATGTCCTTCTACTTCGAAGGCGGTCTCGTCTCGCTCGTACGCTTCGAGAACGAACACGCCAAGCCTGTGCATCGCAATATTTTCTATGTCGAGAAGTCGGCCAACGGCAAGGCGCATGAAGTGGTAGAAGTAGCTCTCCAATACGTCGACGACATCTCCTCTCGCATCCTCCCATTCGCCAACAATATCTATACCGCTGAAGGTGGTACGCATGTGACGGGCTTCAAGACGACTCTTACCCGCATGTTGAACTCCTATGCCCGCAAGAACAACCTGGTCTCCGAGAAGGAAGACAACTTCACAGGTGAAGACGTGCTCGAAGGTCTCACGGCAGTTATCTCGGTGAAGTTAAGCGAGATCCAGTTCGAAGGTCAGACGAAGGGGAAGCTCGGTTCCGTAGAAGCCCAGGGTATGGTGGCGGAAGTCTTCGGCGACGCCTTCGGGAACTTCCTCGAGGAGAACCCGGAAGACGCCCGTGCCATGATCCAGAAGTCCTTGCTCGCGCTCAAGGCGCGCAAGGCCGCCAAGGCGGCCAAGGACTCCGTCCTTCGCAAGGGCGCTCTCGAGGGCATGACGCTCCCGGGCAAGCTCGCAGACTGCCAGAGCCGCTCCGCCGAGGAGTCAGAAATCTTTATCGTAGAGGGAGACTCGGCCGGTGGTACGGCCAAGATGGGTCGCGATCGCCGCACCCAGGCCATCCTTCCACTCCGCGGCAAAATTTTGAACATTGAGCGCGCTCGCCTCGACCGCATGTTGGGCAGCGAACAGATCAAGAACCTTGTCATCGCCTTGGGCACCGCGATCGGAGACACTTTTGATATTTCTAAACTCCGCTATCACAAGATCATCATCGCCACCGATGCCGACGTCGACGGCGCGCACATCCGCACCCTTCTTTTGACCTTGCTCTACCGCTTCTTCCGTCCGCTTATCGATGCTGGTCATGTCTACATCGCTCAACCACCGCTCTACAAGATTAAAATGGGGAAGACCGTCCACTACGCCTACTCCGACGAGGAGAAAAAGAAAGTGGTAGGTAAAGAAGAAAGTGGTGACATCCAGCGCTACAAAGGTTTGGGAGAAATGAACTCCGACGAACTCTGGGAAACAACCATGGATCCTGCTAAACGCGTTTTGAAACAAGTAAATGTCGACGACGCTCGTGAAGCCGACCGCATCTTCGATGTCCTCATGGGTACCGACGTGCCGAGCCGCAAATCTTTCATCCAGTCGAACGCGAAGAAAGCTACCCTTGATATTTAAGCGTTAAAAACGCTTTTCTTAATACCGCGCGAGGACCATTTCGGTTCCTCGCGCGGTTTTATATTGGCTTTATTTGGGGCCTTTGTTGAGCGGTATTTTAGGGCAATGGTGTGGACAACTGGGCTACTCATGTGGCGTATGGTGGGATATACTGGTGGATAGGTGGGAAGGAGTGGTAAGATATCTGTATCATGTTTATCGGCGAATACACTCACACGATCGACGAGAAGAATCGCTTCTCGCTCCCGGCCAAGTTCCGCAAGGAACTCGGTCGCAAAGTAGTGGTGACGCGCGGTAAGGATCATTGTCTCTCCCTCTATCCGTCGAAGACCTGGGCCGCGATCTCGAAAGAAGTCGCGAACCTCGGTCACGTCGAGAGAGACCCACGATATGCTCGGTTCACCTTCGCCGGTGCCGCCGAGATCGAGATTGACGCCATCGGTCGCATCCTCGTTCCGGAATTCCTTCGGGAATACGCGGGACTGGGTAGCACTCTCGTCATCACCGGCGTCCACGATCGCGTGGAAATCTGGAATGACAAGCAGTGGGCCGCTTATAGGAAGAAGCTCGAAAGTGAATATGCATAGGTCAGTTCTTTTACACGAAGTGTTGGAAGGGTTGGACCTCGCCCCGGGCAAGGTCATGATCGACGGGACCTTGGGTCTTGGCGGCCATAGCCGGGAAGCCTTGGCAGAGAACCCGGGCCTCCGCGTTATCGGCATCGACCGAGACCCGAAGCGCTTACAGGAAGTAGGGAAGTCACTTGAGATCGACACCTGGCAGGGGAATTTCGCGGAGATGGACAAGGCGCTCATCGCCTTCGGTCTCGCTCACGTCGATGCCATCCTCCTCGACCTCGGCTTCTCGAGCGATCAGCTTGAAGACATCGAGAAAGGTCTCTCCTTCCAGAACGATGGACCGCTCGACATGCGTCTCTCGGGCCAAGGATTCACGGCTGCTGACATCTTGAACTCCTGGGACGAGTCCGCTATCGAACTTATCCTCAAGGGTTTCGGCGAAGAGCGTCATGCCTGGCGGATCGCTCAAGCGATCGGTCAGCGTCGCAAGGTGAAGCCCTTCGAGACGACGAGCGAACTCGTAGCGGTGATCGAAGGCATCGTGCCTGGTGGCTATCACAAGATCCATCCGGCCACGAGAACCTTCCAAGCCTTGAGAATCGCGGTGAACGAAGAGTTCCCAAGCCTCGAAAAGGCACTCGAGAAGGGTTGGGAGGCCTTGAAGCCAGGTGGCCGCTTCGCCATTATCTCCTTCCACAGTCTCGAAGATCGCATCGTCAAGAATTTCTTCCGCGAACGGGCCCAGGACGAAGAGGGTGAACTTATTAGCAAGAAACCGATCACCGCGAGCGAAACGGAAGTGGCAGAGAATCCGCGTTCCCGCAGTGCCAAGTTACGCATTATCAAAAAATTATGATGAGAAAACAAAAATTTAACTACAATCAGCTCTCCTTACCGCTCGGTGAAGGGCGCGCCGCCACCGCTCTCTCCTTTGAAAACCGCACGAAAGCGTTCTGGGCTCTCTCATCGGCCTGCCTCCTCTCCCTCGTCCTCTACGTCTACGCGGTCAACGCTACCGCTCACAACGTCGCCATGCGCGCCTCTCTCGAACGCGAAGCAGCCGAGCTTACCGGTGAACTCGCCAGTCTCGAATTCCAATACATCAACCTCCAAGGTGATGTCACTCTCACTCGCGCCGCCGAATACGGCTTCGAAGAAGTGAAGGAACCTCTCTATGTGTCGAAAACTGCCGGCAATTCTCTTTCTTTCAACACGCAAAGCCGTTAAGATAGTAAGGAACACTTCCTTACGCGATGCTTAGTCTCGAAAATCGCCTCCGCGTCATCACGCTCTTCCTCGTCCTCTTTGCTCTCTTGCTCGTGAGCAAGCTGTACTTCCTGCAAATTATTCAAGGAGAAGAATTCCGCGCCAAGGCTGAGCACCAGTACGTGGCAGGGATTAACTACTTCGACCGAGGCTCCATTTTCTTTACCACGAAGGACGGGACGCTTGTCCCCGGAGCCACTGTGAGATCAGGCTTTACCTTAAGCGTGAACCCGAACATCCTTGCCCCTCTCCCGAACCTCGATGAAATATACGGGAAGCTCAACGCTCTCGTCCCTATGGAGAAAGCCACCTTCCTCTCTAAAGCCAAGAAGGCAGGGGACCCGTACGAAGAATTGGCCAAGCGCCTCGACAGCCCAACAGCCGAAGCCATCCAGAGCTTGAAGTTCACGGGTGTCTCCGTCACGCGCGAACGCTGGCGCACCTACCCTGGAGAGACCATGGCCGCCCACACGCTCGGCCTCATTGGCTATGGCGACGGGAACGAACTTGCCGGGCGTTACGGTCTCGAGCGCTTCTACGAGGACACGCTCAAACGCGACGGCGACGAAGTCTTCGTCAATTTCTTCGCCGAAATCTTCTCGAACCTGCGCTCTGCCGTGACGGAAGGACAGGGAGCGGAAGGAGACATCGTTACGACGATCGAGCCCTCGGTAGAAGCCTTTTTGGAACGGGAGTTAAATGAGGTGACCAACACGTATTCCTCCGAATTCACGGGCGGTATCATCATTGATCCGCACACGGGAGAAATCCGCGCCATGGCCCTGACGCCCACCTTCGACCCCAACTCTCCAGCCAGCGCCAAGAACGCGAGTGTCTTTACCAACAAGCTCGTTGAGGGCCGCTACGAAATGGGCTCGATCGTAAAGGCCTTCACCTATGCTATCGGT
Organism: uncultured Candidatus Saccharibacteria bacterium; assembly: GCA_964642835.1. Taxonomy (GTDB): domain Bacteria; phylum Patescibacteriota; class Minisyncoccia; order Phycocordibacterales; family Zambryskibacteraceae; genus UBA5004. Next base: position 258,388 of record CAZXQA010000001.1, read on the forward strand.
CTCCAAGAGAAAGCCATCACCGCGAAGACGACCTACAACGACCCTGGCTGTCTTACCTTAAACACAAAGACCTTCTGTAACTACGACGGGGCCTCGCACGGCTCAAGCGTGAGCATGCAATCTGCTCTGGGCCAGTCTCTCAACACTGGCGCCGCCTTCGTGGTGAGCAAGGTAGGAACGAAGAAGTTTAGCGAGGACTTGCTCTCCTTCGGCCTCGAAGAGAAGACGGGGATCGACCTGCCGAACGAAGGCAACTCGCTCGTCTCGAACCTCCACACCAACCGCGAGCTCGAAGCCGCTCAAGCCTCCTTCGGACAGGGTATCGCGCTCACTCCGGTGGGAATCGTGCGTGCTCTCTCCGTCCTTGCAAATGGCGGCACACTGATCACCCCACACCTGGTCAAAAAGATCGACTACAAGATCGGTCCGGCCAAAACTATTTCCTATCCTGCGCCCGAGGAGCGCACGCGTGTCATTTCTGAGGAAACATCGGCCGCTATTTCTCAAATGCTTACCGAGGTGGTCGACAGGAGCCTGCGCTTCGGCGATATGCGTCTTGAGAACTACTCCATTGCCGCAAAGACCGGTACCGCCCAGATCGCCGCGCCGACAGGTGGGTATTACGCGGACCGCTACCTTCATTCCTTCTTCGGTTACTTCCCAGCCTATAACCCAGAGTATCTCGTCTTCCTCTATACCTATTACCCCAAGAACGTGCAATACGCTTCGGAAACACTGACGGACTCTTTCTTTAATATTGCGAAGTTCCTTATCAACTACTACGAGATCCCGCCGGACCGTGAGAAGGCACCAGAACCTGATCAAACTCTTAGAAATTATTAAAAACTGCTGCGACCATGAAGGTTGCAGCAGTCGTCGAGGTTCTACCCTCTTTTCACCTTGAGAGGAGGGAGGTCGAGTTCAGAAAAATCGATCGGAGCTTGCCCAGTACGCGGGCGACGCTTGAGCGCCGACGAGAGCCGTTCGCTCATCTCAATCACATTTTCTCCTGAGGAGTTGGAAAAGATGAGCCAGCCATTCCACACGAGTTTGTGGAGAGCGCCTTGAAGTTCTTTTCTTCGCTGCTCGAGCTCGTCGTCAGCAAGCTCGTACGTGCGGATAACCGACGTAAAGCCGCCGACCATGAACGTTTGCGGCAGAAGACTCCGCAGCCGCGGTTTGGACATCTGCCCAAGCGTTGGCAACCACAAGAGCCAGTAGCAAACCCTCTTACGCGCGTAACGCGTGCGAGCTAGTCGGAGTGCATGTTCATGCCGCCTGCGTGCTTCTTGCGAAGCTTGCACATCAGCTTCCATACTCTCATCAAACTCTTCAACGGTAACCGGAGAGGAAGGATGCCGGTGGGCGAGGAGAGTGATACGGGAGACAACTTCCCGCTCGTGGATGTTCGAGAACATCCCACACAGGAATGAATTCTCAACAGGCACGTATTCAACAACAGAAAAAACGTTGTGACGCATAGGACCTCCTTGTCCGTATGTGTGTTCTGCCTAGCATCCTGTAATAAAATTAGTTATTTGTCAAAAAGCTCCACCCATGAAGGTGGAGCTTTTTGTATGCCATGACCCAAGTGGGACGTAATTGGAACCAGTTGGTAACAGAATTATACAATTGGCAGAAATTCGGTAAAGAGTTGGCTAGGGTATAAAACAGAAAGCCCACCCTAAGGTAGGATTCCTGTTGGGTGGGCTAATGCATATCACAATTGCAGTTTCCGTCGCGGCAAAGCCGATGTTGTTCGACTCTGCGGACGAATTCCTCGACATCGTCCTGGTGGATCTCGAGAGAATGGTAATCGGCAGGAGTGCCCCTGAATCGAAGACCCTCGCCCAGATTGGGGTAGCCCTGGATTTTTCCATCCACATAACGACTCGCGTACTGACACTGCTGCCTCAGTCGAGCTCGGGCGATATCGCCGAAGTTGACGAAACCCTCCGTCTGCGCCATTTGAATTTCTCCTGTTTATGTTGGCGACAAGCCAAAATTGTCTCTATCACAATACTAGCATATCAAAATCTATTTGTCAATAGTGTGACCCTACGGGGAATCGAACCCCGGTTTCGACCTTGAGAAGGTCACGTCCTAGCCGCTAGACGATAGGGCCCTAACCCAGACACTTTACTATATATGGAGCCATTTTCAAGGCAAAGAACGACGTGGTTATTGTCTCAACACGCCAAAATATGGTATCGTTACAGCATCATGAATACGAAAAATAAAGCATATATCGCCGGAATCGTCATTATCATTGGTCTTGCCGTAGTACTCTGGAACAAAAGTGGTTCGAGCGAACAACCGCCGGAAGTGATCCTCTTCGACGGACAAGCTGCTGCCAAGGCTCTTAAGAACAGCGACCGCAATGTCACCCCAAGTGAATATGTGAAGAGAAACATCACCGGTCTCTCCGGCGAAGCAGGTATTGTCGCTTCTCTTGGTGGCACCTTCCAGGTAACAAAGATTGAGGCTGCAAACGGCAAGGGCACTGTCTCCTACGAAGATGGTCACAACTCTTACAGTGCTGAATTCGCCTACACTGTCGACAAGAAAGGTCTCGTCTCCATCACCGCCTTCACGGTTAAGAAGTAAGCATGAAGAAGGGCGTTCTTAGCTTCCGCGACCAGGTGTACGCGGTGGTGAAGAAGATTCCTGCCGGAAAGGTTCTCACCTACAAACAAGTAGCGGCAAAGATTGGGAAACCAGGCGCCTCTCGCGCCGTGGGCACCGTGCTCTCGAAGAATTATGATTCTACTGTGCCGTGCCACCGAGTTATTCGCTCGGATGGGAAAATTGGTAACTACAATAGGGGAGGTCAGTCGGGGAAGGTGAAGATTTTGAAAAAAGAAGGGTACCTGCCCACCCTCCCGCTGGTCGGGAGCAGGCGGGTTTGAAATAGAGAAAGGGCAGCTACCGGTTCGGTAGCTGCCCTTATTTAGTTGTCGTACCCGGCGGAGGCGCGCGCTGCGTCCTGCCGTGCCCGCGTCGCAGAGTCGAGTTCGTCGTACCGGAGCACCTTGTGTGCCGGCTCTCCGTATGGCGGAGGCACAGGTGGTCCGTCTTGGGCGGAACCGCTCTTCTTGCTCTTACCTGACTTACGGCGTCGACTTCGGTATTTGAAGGCCATCTGGCTCTCCCATCAATACTGGTTGCCGAGTGCGAGTGCTGGTTCTGACCCCCACATTAACACACAAACCCTCTTTAGGCAAAAAGGGTATCAATGACCTCTTTGACAAGCGTGCCATCGGCCTTGCCCTTGAGATCCTTCATGACGGCGCCCATGAACTGGTTCTTCTTGTCGGCTTCCGGTTTCTCGGCTTCCATCTTCGCCTTCACAAAGGCTTCAACCTCTTCCTTCGACATTTGAGCAGGCATGTAGGTCATGAGGACAGCGAGTTCCGCCTTCTCATCTTCGGCAAGCTCTGGACGGCCCCCCTTCTCAAACTGCTCGATCGAGTCCTTGCGCTGCTTCACGGCACGAGAAATAACGGCGAGAGCCTCTTCGTCGGTGAGGACGTCGTCCGGCTTACGACCCTTGGCAACCACTTCGTTGGTAAAGGAAGACATGAGACCGCGAATCACGGAAAGCTTGACGGCGTCCTTCGCCTTCATGGCTTCGATCATCTGGCCCTTAATATCGGTTTGGAGTGACATGTTGTTTATCTTACTTATTATCAATAAATTTGAAAGTCTTCATGAGTCGATCGAAATCGAAAAGGTCTTGCCTCAACGAAGACGCGTAATGCCCTTCGCGAACCCATGTGGTCAAATTGCCGTTGTATTGTTTTTCCGCTTCTAGGAGTTCAGGGGAGTGAGCAGTTAATCGATAAATTAACCAACCTTGCACTACCACCTGCGGCCCATATACTTCATAATCCTGGACAACAGCAGAACCCAAAGCATTAAATAGATTAGGGTAATAAAACACAGGATATCCCTGTTCCGTTTTAAAGGTTCCTTGACCATAGATGTTAAAATTTGGCACCACAGGATTTGGTGTGAAGAGGCTCTCTTTTCGTTCAGAGATTTTTGTTAGAAATTGCCCATCGACACAAATCTCCGGGGAGCTTTCATTGAAGCCCGTTAAACCAATATCGATATAATCAGGGCGAGCAGTAAAGTTCAGCACGTCCGAGGGAGCGATGGCGGAAGGGAAATAGGTTTTATGTGAAAATTCGCTAGGCACGCATTCAGACAAATCAAGGTTCCGATGAACCAAAACTACGTCGCCCCAACTTGTCGGATATTCAAAGCTTACATTCAATTCGCTATTTACATAACTCTTCCATTCTGAAGTTATTTCGGTAGGCGGAACAAAATAAAATCGGTACCAAATTCCGGCTCCCACCACTGCAAGGAGTAATACTGACAATATAAATCGCGAAGCCTGGCCCATAGTTTGTATTGACATACATTCAGTATAGGGGCTGTATCGATAAAGTGCGAATTACTGAGTTTAAAGGAGAAACGGTATAATGGAAGACATGAACTTCACCTTCATTATTTTATCTGCCGTGCTTCTTGTTAATATATGGCTCGCTTGGAAGCTCGCCCAGAAAAAGGAAGAGAAGGGGAGCGGCGAGGGGATGAATCTCCTTCTCACTCAACTCAACAACCTCTCTCACACCCTGGACCACAAGCTTGGAGAGGGCAACAAGACGATGCACCAGTTCATGGACTCGCAGTCGAGTCAGGCGCAGAAGCTTATGAGCACAATCACAAAGCAAGTCTCCGACCAGCTCGTCGAAGTGGTGAAGGGGGTGACGGAAACGCGCGAATCGACCAAACAAGTCTTCACCATCGCGGAGCAGCTGCGGAATTTGGAAAAGGTCTTGAAGAACCAGAAACAGCGCGGCAACTTAGGGGAAGCCTCTCTCGAGCTCATCCTCTCAAACGTGCTCCCCGGCCAATACGAGAGTCAGTACATGTTCGCCGATGGTGAGAAGGTAGACTTCATCATTAAAACGCCTTCCGGCCTTGTCCCTGTCGACGCCAAATTCCCACTTGAGAACTATATGCGCCTCGTGGATGAAGTCGATGATGAGCGCAAGGAAATGTATCGCAAAGAGTTTAAAAACGATGTGAAAAAGAGGATTGACGAAACCGCGAAGTACATCCGCCCGAACGAAGAGACCTTGCCGTACGCCTTCATGTTTATCCCGGCCGAAGGGATCTACTACGACCTCTTAAACAACGATGTCGGAGTGGGGGTGAACGCGAACGACCTCATGAACTACGCCTACCAGCAGAAGAACGTCATCATCACCTCGCCCACAACCTTCTTGGCGTATCTCCAGACGGTCCTCTTCGGCAATAAGCAGGCGAAGATCCAGGAGGAAGCGAAGGATATTATCAAAAAGATTGGCGAGCTCCAGCGACACCTTGTCGCATATGAAGAGTCCCACAACAAGCTCGGGAAGACCTTAGGCACGGCAGTAAACCACTTCAATGACTCGAGTAAAGCCTTTAAGCGTATCGACAAGGACATTGTGAAGATTACCGAGAAAACGACCGAGATTGAACCTCTCACCCTAGACAAACCGAGTAGCGAAGTGTAGTGTTCTGCGCAGAAATGGAGGTGGCACATGAACGTACCGAGACTGTTTCCCCAAGAACACCACAGCGTGGACGATGGACTAGCAAAGGACCTTGCCTCAATAACTAACTACAGTTGGGGTGAGCCCATGCTGGTAATCATCACGATGCACTCACCAAGTGAGGTGACTCACTTAAAGGCTACGATGCATGCCGTCTATGTCCTGACAAAGGATGGTGAGGGCAAGGCTATCGTCGAAGGCATGGTGATCGGCAAAGAATACGGCGAGGGAGGCAGGGCTCTCATCGAGAAGTTCGTTGAGATGATTCGAAAAACCCACGGCCTCCGGATCAGAATCAGCTACATCACCAAGCACTACAGACTCGAGTAACCTGCGGCGCGCCCACCCTGGGCGCGCCGCTATTGCTTTTTAAGCCTCAATATGTAAAATAATACCCCTATGACTGAAGCAACCACGACCAAGAAACCAGCCCGCAAAACCGCCCCAAAGAGCGGCCTCTATGCCGTATTCACGACCGGTGGCAAGCAGTACCGCGTCCAGGCAGGCAGCAAGGTGAAGATTGAGATCCTCCAGGGCGAACACGAGGAAGGCGAGACCCTCACCTTCGACCAGGTCCTCATGACCGACAACGGTGGCACCGACGTTACCCTCGGCAAGCCTTACATCTCGGGTGCCGCTGTGACCGCAAAGATCGCAAAGATCGGCCGCTACAAGACCGTCGACGTTATCAAGTACCAGCCGAAGTCCCGCTACTTCAAGAAGCGTGGCCACCGCCAGCCGTACTTCGAGATCGAAGTCACCTCCGTTAAATAAGAAAATATAGAAAAGGCCCAGACATCTGTCTGGGCCTTTTCTTTTACTGGAAGCTAGTGAGTGCGATTCTCTAACGCGCTCTTCAAGGTTTCTGGATCCGCGTATTCAAGCTCGGCACCCGTTGAAAGACCACGACCCAAGATAGAGAAAGTGAGGAGCCGACCTTTGAAATGCTCTTTAATAAACTCCGCCGTATGTTCACCGTCCTGATTCGCGTTCATGGCGAGGATGACTTCCGTGATGCGAGGTGAGGCATTGAGGCGCGCTTCGAGTTCGGCGAGGCGAATCCGTTTCTCCGGCTCCTTTTCTAAAATAGGCACCACGCCCCCTAAGACAAAGTAGCGTCCTTGGTACCCCCCGCTTCTCTCGAGAGCTTCGAGATCGACGTCACGAGGCACGAGCATGAGAAGAGTCTCATCGCGATGTTCGTCCGCGCACAAGCGACACAGAGCCTGCCCCGCACTCGCGGAAGGGAAGTAGCGGAAACATTCTCGACACTGGCTAATCTCCCGGCGGATACCGGCGATAGCGCGCGTCAGATCGTCGAGATACTGCTCGTTCTTATAGAGGAGGAAGTAGACAAAGCGCCGAGCTTGGCGAGGACCAATCCCGGGGAACTTAGAAAAGAGTTCCGTGAGCTTATCTAAAGAGTTCATGTCGGTTCTCTAAGCTCTAAGCTAGAAGCTGTTAAAGTCTTCCTCGATCTTGCCGTAATTACTGTGATCGATTTCGATAAAGGTGTTGAAGCGGGAGTGATAGTCGAGCGAGGCTGTGCCTAAAGGACCGTTGCGGTGCTTGGCGATGATGAGCTCTTTGCGTTGCACTTCGCGGACCTTGCCGGCCTCGTCGCGGATATCACTGTCTTCCTGGTGAATAAACATCACCACGTCGGCGTCTTGCTCAATGGAACCGGAGTCACGAAGGTCGGAGAGCTTCGGCTTGCCGCCGCGTTGCTCGATATTACGCGAGAGCTGAGAGAGCGCGATGACGGGAATGTTGAGCTCGCGGGCCAAGTGCTTCAAGCCGCGAGAGATCTCAGTGACTTGCTGCACGGTCGAGTCAGAAGCGCGAGCACTTGAAGGACTCATGAGCTGGAGGTAGTCGACGACGAGCATCTTTAAACCCTTTTCAATCTTCAACTTCCTCGCGGCGGAGCGCATCTTCATAATCGTGTTGCCCGGCTGATCGTCGATATAAATAGGAGTACGCGAGAGATCGTCGAGCGCATCGCGAATGTTCTTGAAGACGTCGTCGCGCCAGGTACCTGTCTGCGTACGCACACCCTTCCTGATCACGGAGGCATCGGTACGCGACTGGGCGGCCACGATACGGTCAACGAGCTGGTCGGCACTCATTTCGAGCGAGAAGATACCTACCGGAATCTTGTGCTCAGAGGCCGTGCGGCGTGCCACGTCGAGAGCAAAGGCCGTCTTACCGACGGAAGGCCTGGCGGCGAGGATGATGAGGTCTGAGGGCTGGAAGCCTCCCATGATGTCATCCAGGCACTTGAAGCCCGTCGGCACGCCGCGGAGCTCGTGCTCGGCGCTCGAGAGCTTCTCGAAGCGCTCGAAGGCGTCATGGAGAAGCGGCATAAGATCCTTGAAGCGCGCCGAGCCACCGTAGCGCTCGGTAATGTCGAAGATCTTCTTCTCCGCCTGGTCCAAGATTTCTTCGAGTTCGCCCGCTTCGTTGAAGCCCAAGTGCGAGAGATGTTCGGAAGCGCTAATGAGCTCGCGCATCATGAACTTCTTCATAACGATATCCGCGTAGTGCTTGATGTTTGCCGAAGAAGGGACGGAGGAAGAGAGCTCGGTCAAGAAAGCGGCGCCGCCAATGCGCTCGAGCACTTCCTTTTCCTTCAGCCTCGTCGAGAGGGAGAGGAGGTCGATCGGCTGGTGCTTGCCGAAAAGTTCGAGCATTGCTTCAAAGACGATGCGATGCTTCTCGAAGTAGAAAGAGTGCGGACCAACGGTGTCGATGATCTCGTAGACCGCGTCCGGACGAAGCATGACGGAACCCAAGAGGGCCATCTCCGCCTCAAGCGAGTGCGGTGGGATACGAAGTCCCGCGTTCGTGAGTGATGATGCGCCGGTGATATGCATCCCTCAATATTATCAGGCTCTGTACCGAGCACCCTCTAGAAAATCTCGTAAAATCGTGGAGAACGTGTGAATAGGTTTACTTCAAACCCAATCCAAGAACTTTGTCAAAATCGAGGAGCGTGGCCAGCTTATTTTCAGCCGTTACCTCCTTGTCCTTCACGAGGGTCCAAAGGACGGCCAGGGCTTGCGGGGTGTTAAAGTCGTTCTCAAGCTTTTGTATAAACTCGGCCTTATACGCGAGGTCAACCTCACCGACAGCACTCAAAGGCCCTACAAAGCGCTTCAGCTTCTCAAACGCGTTCTGCGCCGCGTCCAAAGCTTCCCAGGTGAAATTCACCGGCGTGCGGTAGTGCGACATAAGGAAGAGGTAGCGGAGCGAGAGAGGGGAGTAACCGCGCTCGGCGATATCGCGGATAGTATAGAAATTGCCTTTGCTCTTACTCATCTTGCCACCGTCGACGTTCAAGAAGCCGGTATGGAGCCAATACTTCACGAATGGCTTCTCACCGGAAACTGCTTCCATCTGGGCAATCTCCGCCTCGTGATGAGGGAAGATGAGGTCCACCGCGCCACCGTGCAGGTCATACTGGGAACCGAATTCTGTCTCGGTAATAGCGGTGTCCTCAATATGCCAACCCGGGCGGCCCTCGCCGAGTTCAGATGCCCAAGATGGTTCGCCTTCCCCGCCTGCTCCCGAACTATCGTGAGGGCGGGCAGGCTTCTTGAACTTCCACAAGCAGAAGTCTTGCGGATTCTTCTTCTCCGGATTCTCATCAATACGCGAAACGGCGTCATCGGCTTTAAGCGCGTGGCGACCAGAGAGCTGGCCATAATCCGCAAAGGCCTTCACGTCGAAGTAGTAGCCGTCGGAGATTTGGTACGCGAAACCCTTCTCGACGAGCCGACGCACCTGAGACTCAATCTGAGAAATATAGTCATGCGCCAGAGCATACTGCGACACGCTTACGTTGTTGAGACTCTCCATATCCTCGAGGTAGCGCTCGGCATACTCAGCGGCAATATCCTCCGGACTCACTCCGCGCTCCGCGGCTCGAGCAATAATCTTGTCGTCGATGTCGGTAATATTTTGAAGATACGAGACATCGTAGCCCAGGTAGCGCAAGGTGCGGGCGACTAGGTCAAACTGAGTGTAGGTCTTCGCGTTCCCAATATGTGCGAGGTCGTAGACAGTCGGTCCGCAGACAAACATCTTGACCCTTTTCCCTTCGCGTGGCACGAAGGCTTCGGTTTTTCCGGAGAGAGTATTATGAACTTCAAGCGTCATGGTGATATAATCGCATCTATGGATACTCTCCGCAAACATGGTAGCCTCATCGCGGTCTGCCTCGTTCTCGTCCTCGGCGCGTACAAGATTGGCGTTCATAAAGGCTCGGCCACTCTCTCGGCAGCCGCTACCGGACTTGTGAACGAACAGACCGACAAGCCAAGCGGCATCGACTTCAGTCCGTTCTGGAAAGCCTGGAATTTGATTAATGAGAAGTATGTCGCCGCTTCCAGCACCGCGAAGAAAGTAGGGGATCAGGAGAAAGTCTATGGTGCTATTGAGGGACTCGCAGCCTCGCTCGGCGACCCGTACACTGTTTTCTTCCCGCCTGTTGAGTCAGACATGTTCCAAGCCGATATCCGCGGCAACTTCGAGGGTGTGGGTATGGAAGTACTCGCGCAGAACGGCACCGTGACTGTCATCGCCCCTCTCAAGAACTCTCCAGCCGAGCGTGCCGGCATGAAGTCTGGAGATAAGATTCTCCGCATCGATGGCGAAACAACGAGCGGGCTTTCGACAGAAGACGCGGTCAGTCGCATTCGCGGAGAAGGCGGCACCAAAGTGACACTCACCATCGCGCGTGACGGGGTGAAGCAACCTTTCGACGTCGCGATCACCCGCGCCGTCATCGATCTTCCTGTCATTGACACGGAGCACCTTCCGGGAGGAATCTTCAAGATCTCACTCTACAGCTTCTCAGCTACTTCGCCGAACCTCTTCCGCCAGGCTCTCCGCGAGTTCATCCTCTCGGGTGATCAAAAGCTTATCCTCGACATGCGCGGCAACCCTGGTGGTTATCTTGAGGCTGCCATCGACATGGCCAGCTGGTTCATGCCGGCAAGCAAGGTGGTCGTGAAGGAAGACTTCGCTGGTACTAAGGATGAAAAAGTGTACCGAAGTCGTGGCTACGATATCTTTACTGACAAACTGAAGTTCGTCATCCTTGTCGACAAGGGCTCTGCTTCCGCGGCTGAGATTCTCGCGGGCGCGCTCCAAGAACAAGGTGAGGCCGTCCTCGTCGGCGAGCAGACCTTCGGTAAGGGCTCGGTCCAAGAGCTCGTCGACCTCACTGCCGACACCTCTCTAAAGATCACGGTCGCCCGCTGGCTGACCCCACTCGGCAACTCCATCTCCGCCAAGGGCGTGACCCCTGATTACGTCGTGCCCTTTACCGCCGCCGACCAAGCCGCCGACCGCGACCCCCAGCTCGAGAAGGCGATCGAGATTTTGAATCAGTAAATAAATAAAAGAAGAAGCGCCGCGAACCCTAGGGTTCGCGGCGCTTTCGTAACTAATAAGGTTCTTCGGGTTCGTGGAGAACGTGCCTTTTTTCAAGCATCAGCTCCTCAATCCGAGAAAGCCCGTTGTCGGAGTCATTCTGCGCAGGGATGGAAACTGCAGCGGCTTGAGACTGAGCCAGTTTCTCTTGCAAGGCACCGACGTAGTCGCCGAGGGAGGCACAAGTGACCCAACCATCTTCACTCACCCGTAGCCGAGGTCGGGGAGATCGGAACACTTCGATGAGATGGTCACGAAGCGACTCAGCAAGAGCCAGTTCTCTTTCAAATGTTCGATCTTTCTCTTCTGGCGCGTCAGAAATCACATCAAACTCACCAAAAGAAAAAGATTGCACTGTTCCTTTCGAAAAAACTGCAGACAGTGCCTTCTCAAGGCTTTGAACCAACTCCTCTCCTTTATTCTTTTGAACCTTTACGCCAATGCGCAGCATGAACTTTTCTCCTCTCGTTGAGCGAGTTTTGCCTGCCTTTATGTATATGCCTCCCGTGTGGTAAAGTCAAAGTCTATGAAAGTCATATTACTCAAAGACGTGAAGGGGATTGGACGCCGGTTTGAAGAGAAGACAGTCTCTGACGGCTATGCCGCGAACATGCTTCTCCCGAAGGGTCTCGCCCTCGTCGCCGATAAGCAAGGGTTAGCCAAGGCTGCCCAACTCAAGGCTCAGAGCGAAGCGAAGCACGCCCGCGAAGAAGCCATCCAGCAGGAAAAAGAAAACAAGCGCCTGGAGAAGCGCTTGCAACTTGAGCAGTTCAAACAGAGCCGCTCGGCTAAATAAGGTTTCGAATTAAGCCTTGACCTTCGGGGTCACATTCATGACCTTCTTCTTGGAAACGGTGTTGTCGAAGTTCACCTTACGCTTGTAGGTCATCGAGGTGATGCCATCAACGAGAGCGAAGAGGGTGTGGTCCTTGCCCATGGAGACATTCTGACCGGCCATAACGTCGGAACCACGCTGGCGAACGAGGATCGCGCCGTGCTTGGCGAAAGCGCCCGGGGTAACCTTCATGCCGAGGTACTTCGGGTTTGAATCTCTACCGTTTTTGGATACGCCTGCTGATTTCTTATGTGCCATCTTGGTCTATAATTAAGTCGTATGAATATAGCAGAAACTATTAGCTTTGACAAGGAAGGGGAGGCTGCGCCAGGAGGAGCCCGGGGCCTTATCCGGAAGCTCTTCCTCTCCCTCCTCATCTGCCTCGTGGCCGCTCTTTCCTTTGGTCTTGGCCGCCTCTCAGGGCAGGGAAGAGGGGAGCCGGTGCGGGTCGAGTATGATCCCACCCTCTCGGCAGCGGCTGCGGCCGCCTCGGCGCCTGCGCTACAGAGTAGTAACGGAGCGGTGGTAGGCTCGAAAAGCGGCTCCAAGTACCATTACCTCACCTGTCCGGGGGCTAAACAGATCAAAGAAGCCAACAAAATCACGTTCTCGTCTAAGGAAGCCGCCGAAGCCGCTGGATACACCCTGGCAGCCAACTGCAAGGCCCCATAAATATGGCTCAACAGAGCCATTCTATTAAACTCGACCACAAATAGTCCTTGACATCAAGGCTTGCATGTGATAGGATGTATGTAAATCAGCGAGAGCTGGTTTTTCATTTAGGAGAGCTCGGTTGACCCTTACCGGTCACACCGAATCCGGACACAGCCACCTAAGATTAAAAGTTTATCCCACCGTTATTCTTCAGTTATCTACCATTAGCCTTCTGATGAGCCTTTCTTCGAGTGCGATGGCCGTCATGCCTGCCGCTACCGGCACCACGACCGCTGACGCTCCGATGAAGGTGGCAATCCTCCCTAAGGAGATTGTATCCGAAGACTATCAGCCGATTACTGACCCTGACAACGTCGAGAGGTTCCTCAAGGACTACTTTGCCGATATCCCGCTCATGACGAAGATCGCCAAGTGTGAGTCCCACAACCGTCACTACGACTCCACCGGAGCAGTGCTGAAGGGTGAGAAGACCCCGCTCGACCGCGGCGTCATGCAGATCAACCTGTACTATCACGGGGAGACTGCCAAGAAGCTCGGGATAGACTTGAACACTATCGACGGTAACGTGGCCTACGCCCGCTACCTCTATGAGAAATCAGGTGCCCAGCCTTGGATGTCCTCTTCGCCTTGTTGGTCTAAGTTCGCTTCCCCGGAGGTTGCCAAGAGGTAATCTCGACACAAACCCCGCCCTCACCGGCGGGGTTTGTTGTATTTCAATACGAAGGGAGGTGCTACAGTATATTGAGACTCGTTTCTAGGAAAGGGGAGATATGAATTACGATGATCTCGTTCCGACGGTACGCCGAAGCGACATCCGACCCGAATATATCTGGTCGGCGAGCGAGGTGGTGAGCAAAATCATCCCGGGCAAGCGGGTGCAGAACAAGCAGAGTGGGCGCCACGCTCGCGTGGTCGAATTCGTCGACGATCGGAAGATTTGGGTACGCGTTGTCATGCAACGTCGCCAGAACTCTCCTCGCAAGCATCTGCGCGCCGTCAAAACTACCTGGCGGATCGAGAACATCCGACCCCTGAATCCCTAGCGTTCCACACCTGTGCGCCGCAACCGATTTCTCGGTTGCGGCGCTTTTCATTTCTATCTATATAAATAAAAAGGGTCGCTCTGCGTGGAGCAAAGCGACCCGCCACCCGGAAAACATTTCAGGGCATTGCGTACAAGGAAGCGTCCTTCCCCCTGAGCCGAGCAGCGGCCAACTGTTTTGCCTCGTAAGCAAGTGGGGTTTGGCCAGAACGACCCACCAGTCATTCCATAGTAAACCTGAAAGGAAAGGAGAGCTAGTCCTTGAGAGGATGGAAGTCCTTATGCGTCTTCTCGGCGTATTTGTCCGAGGCGTGGACGTAGCGGGTGGTCGTGTCGAGAGACTCATGGCCCAGGAGGATCTGGATCGCAGCCGGGTTCGCGCCTTGCTCGGCTAAGTACGTGGCGAAGCCGTGACGCAGGGAGTGCGCTGAAGTCGGCACGTTAATGCCCAGAAGCTCGCGATACTTCTTGATCTTCATCTGGAGATAGTTAGGGGAGATGTGTTTGTTCTTCTCCTTCATATTGAGACCCATTTCCGGAATAAAGAGGTAAGGGAAGTCGTCTGCCCTCGCCTTCAAGTAATTGTCGATATGCTTCTTGGCACGCTCGGTGAGGTAGATAAAGCGCTGCTTCTTCCCCTTACCCTGGATAAAGATTCGCCCCGTCTTGTCGAGCTGAGCCCGTTTAAGATTGATGAGTTCCGAAATACGCATCCCAGAAGCAAACAACGTCTCAAGCATGGCGCGGTTCCTGAGCGCCGTTAATTTATTTTTCTCAAACTGCATCGGAGACTCAATGAGCTTCTGGAGTTCGTTCAATTCCGCCACCTGGCCATGTTTCTTACCCATACGAAGAAGTTTTACCGAGCCAGGCACCACAGGCACGGGCTGGTCCATGTCGATGAGGTATGTGAGATAGCGTCGGAGAGAGGTGAGCGTGCGGTTAATAGAACCACTCGATAGATCTTTCTCCGCCTGCTTACCCTTCGCGGTTTTGCGGTCGCTCGAATTGAGATATGCCTTAAATTGCTCAACTGTGCGCTTCGTCATATCTTCAAACTTCATATCCACTTCCTTGCTTAAGAAATATGCCAGAGTTTCGAGATCGCGCTCATAGTTATAGAGTGTCTCCTTGGAATAATTATTTGCCTGAATGAACAAGAGGAAATCATCGATAAGCGGCAAAGGGCCCGTGTTTTCAGAAACTTTTTTAACGTTATACATAGAGTATGGAGACGTGTTGATTATACCAGCGGAACAGATGCGGAGTGGTTACAGGAGCTATTTGACTTTTTATTATAAATGTGCTAATATCCATATAGGAGGGAATAGATGAAACGAGTTCTGAGTTTAAGTATTTGCGTGATCATGTTGACCGCTGGCTTGGCTGCTCACGCAGATCGGAAAATTGAAATGCCGAGCTTCGTCCAGTCCGCCATCGACTCAATTAACAAAAAGACTCGGGTGCGGAAGATCAATTCGGTCACCATGTTTGAACACCGCACCGGTGAGCTCGCGACGAGCTACTATGGCGACCTCGTCATCGACTGCGACGCCAAGCTCCGGGCCATCACGAGCTTCGTGTTCGGAGGCGGCCAAGATACAAGCAAACTGGCAAACTTCATGGACAAGAGCTCAACAGATGAGCAGTTGCGGGCCGTAGCTGCCTTCATCACCCAGGGAGCGATGAGTTGCGATGGGCGAGTGCCGCAACGCTTTGTACGGGTTCAATTAGACCCGAGCAACTCGTTCACGTTCACACAAGTATCGGTGGACCGTTTTGAGATTCTCAAGTAACAGAGCTAGTGGAGGAGCGGGCAATCATTGCCACTCAACCACTAGCTTTTTCATTTTGTAAGAAGAATTCGAAATCATAAAGAGGAGAGAGTGCAATGAGAAAGGGGTGAGGAAAGAAATCTTTTTAGCTTCAGCTTTGTGGATACCTAACTGAGTATAATATCTCTAATACTCACTATTATAGCAGGAAGAGGCCGGGTGCCAAGGCTTATGTGTGGATATCTGGTTCTTGAGCCTTTTCCAAATAACTAACTTCCCTGTCCCAAAATCTCTCTATTATTTCTAAAAATATTTCTCCCCCACTTCTCTCCAATCACTCAAAAATTAATTGCCAGAAATACCACTAAGCGCCACTCCCCCGTTTTTTCGGGTCTCAGCAGGGGAGTCGCAAAGAAATTTTGAATTTGATAAGGTACTGGCAGAAATACAAGTTCCCTACCCCATCTTCCAAACCCGTAACCCAGGCCACGTGGCCCAAGGAGTAGCATATGACGTTCACAGAAAGAATTCACGCTCGATTCGGCAAGGGCCAGTTCACGTGCGTCTCACTTCCTGAGGTGAGACATGCTACAGAAGAAGCTGTGGCAAAAAACATACGAGAAACAAAAGATCTCGTGGCCGCCTATTTGATCGCCGATCCACAAGCACTCATGCTGGCACATATCATCGCCCCCGAGGTGCCAGTCGTTACAAAGTTCGAGGACAAATGGAGCGACGCAGTGATCGTAAGCCTGTATGACTATGAAGGCTCGCCCGACGACACAATGGTCTTCGTGAACTGCCGTACGAAGGGTAGCGGCTACGCCGATGCATTCCAGACAACCTCTGTTCTCATCACCCCGGACTCACCCTCACACATGCATCGAGAGGAACCAGGATTCGAACCTCTCTATGTGCGAGTGGCACGAGGAGTTGCCATGATGAACGAGGTGTCGGCGTTAGGCCTCGTGGTAAGTGCGGGGTGTAGCGAGGAAGAAATGGGGCTCATCAGAACAGAAGCGCCGAACGTGATGACGCTCATTACCGGAGCGGTAACTCACCCCGCTATCGAGACATCGGTCAGGATCTTTGGAGTGCACTGTCTCATCAACATTCCCGATTACAACTTTCGCGGAAATGGCACGAGATG
Organism: uncultured Candidatus Saccharibacteria bacterium; assembly: GCA_964642835.1. Lineage (GTDB taxonomy): Bacteria > Patescibacteriota > Minisyncoccia > Phycocordibacterales > Zambryskibacteraceae > UBA5004. Next base: position 274,916 of record CAZXQA010000001.1, read on the forward strand.
GCTCACAGACATCAACAAGTCGATCAACAAGGCTCTCATCCCAACAGCAAAGGCCTAGCAAGCAAGGAATCAAACGGTGCAAGGATCATCCTCGCACCGTTTTTTAGTCCAACAAACTACTCCACCATTTAAAGGTCCAGTGCATGAGGAGATATACTGGCGCGTAGATAGGCAGAAGGATAAAGAACAGGAGCACCTTGATGGGGCGCGGCAACTTCATCTTAGTGGATATAAGACCAGACGCTCACAAGTAAGTTCTTCAACCACACGAGAATATCCTTGGCGTATTGGAGAGCCGACTTCCCTGCTGGGGTCTCTGCCGCCTCAAAAGCCGACCAGTCAAAGAAATATTTGAGGGCGACGAGAGCGATAAGGATAAGGACGGCCAAGGTGACGAAGCCGCGATTTTTATTCATAGGGAAAGTCTATTAGAGCGACGGAAGGTATGCAAGCGGGTCGAGATACGCCTTCACATCGACGATCGGGACCACCACCTGCTTACAGCCACGACTCTCGACGAACTGGCGGATCTCCATACCCTGCGTGGCGAAGAGGCCAACGTGGAGATGTGGGCCGGTTGAGTAACCGGAGCCGAAGACTCCTGGCGTGCCGCCCGAGTAAGCGACGGTTTGCCCCGCGGTCACGCGAGCGCCCTTCTGCACCGAGAGCGATGAGAGGTGTCCGTAGACGCTTGAGAGGCCGTTATCATAGGAAATGACGATCCAGCGGCCATAGGAGCCGCATCCCTTCTGCTCGTCCGTATTACCAGTGCCAGCTACCACGCCCGCTCCCATGGCCTTCACGGCCGTGCCCTGCGAGGCGCGGAAGTCTGTGCCGTTGTGACTACCCGAGGCGTAGATGCGCGTGTTCACGCCCGAGACCGCGCCGAAGTTGTTGGTGACATAGACACTCGCCAAAGGCCACGAGAGCACGCCGTGACGCGGAGCAGCGACGAGCGACGAGTCAATGTTGAGGTCGAGGCTCGACTCAAGACGGAAGAGATCTGCTTCGAACTGCTTCTGACGAGCAACGTTCTCGGCGAGGAGGGCTTGGTACGCCGCCTCCTTGCTCTTGGTCTCCGCGAGGAGTTGTTCCTTGGCCTTCTGACTCTCTTCGACGGCACTCTTCTGACTCGAGAGATCCTTGGCGAGCGCGGCGGCCTGGTCGCGTGCCTTTTCCTTGGCGGCTTTCTGGAGCGAGAGTGCCGTCTTCGTGTCACGTAGTTCCGCCACTTCTTCATCGAGAGAGTCACTCAAGCCCGCGAGCTGCGCGGTGTCTTGCCACGCATCAGAGAAATTCGCGGAGGCGAGGAGGTCGAGGACGATAGGCCTCGAGTCGCTCTGGAAGAGCGAGCGGAGCGCCTCGCCGACCGCCGAACGATGCAAGGTAATTTGCCGCTCGGTCTCGCTCACATTCTGCCCCAGGAGCTTAATGTTGAGATCGGTCGAAGCGATCTTTGACTGAGTAACCTTAATATCGGCGGCGAGCTTCTTCTTCGAAGCATCGAGGCTCTTCACGGCCGTACCCAAGGTCTTCCCTTCCGCGGTGATCTTGTCGAGTTCGGCCTGGAGACGGGCCTGTTCGGCCACCAAGGCATCACGATCACGACGAATACTCTCGATCTGGGAGTTGAGGCTCGAACTCGTCGCCGCCCGGCTTACGAGCGGGAGCGCAACAAGGAGAATGAGCAGAAACGCAGCATGTTTAAAGCGCGGCATTCTTAAGCACCATTATAGCGTGTTCGAGACGGTTTTGGGACTTTTCCTTGCCTAAAATATCCAGCATAGTCATGGGGTCAGGGCTCGCCTGCGCACCGGTAAGTGAGTAGCGTAACGGCCAAAGCACATTCCCCCGCCCGAACGACTGTTCAGTCGGGCGGGCCTTCCCGCTATCGGCATAAGCCATGATTGTATTTTTCAGCACTTCGCCTTCTTCTGATTTAATCATTTCCAAAACTTTTTCGAGGTGAAGAATCGTATTTTCTTTCGTCTCCTTTTTCCACACAATACTGGCCGCGTCGAGTGCGGGCTCCCCTACCATGTAGGGCTCATGCTCGATTGATTTCAAAACAAGCTTTCTCTGCTCAGCGGCGGGAAGGAGTTTGATGTGCTCCTTATTCACCCAGTCGAGTTTCTTCTGGTCAAAGATAGCGCCGCCTTTCTGAATCTTTTTCAAATCGAACTGCTTGATGAGTTCTTCCATCGTGAAGATTTCCTGCTCGGTACCTGGGTTCCAGCCAAGAAGAGCAAGGTAGTTCAAAACGGCTCCTGGCAAATAGCCTTGCTCGCGATATTCCGTCACCGCCGTCGCACCATGACGCTTCGAGAGCTTGGAGCGGTCCGGAGCGAGGATGAGTGGAATGTGCGCGTAGACAGGGCGCTCATAACCCAAGGCTTCTTGGATGAGAATTTGTCGAGGTGTATTCGAAATATGATCCTCCCCGCGGATAACGTGCGTCACTCCCATGGCATGGTCGTCGAAAACGACTGCCAGGTGGTACAACGGTTCTTCCAAACTCTTGGCAATGACGAAGTCGCCAAGCTCCGTGGTGTCGAAGGAAATATCTCCACGCACAACGTCGGTGAAGGTAATCACCTGGCCTGGGTTCTTTAATCTAATCACCTCCACTTCCCTACTCGGGTCATCTTTAGCGGGCTCTTTAGAAACATAAGCTTTACCATTTGAGATAAGTTCTCCCAGCGCTTCGCGATAAAGCGTGGTGCGTTCAGATTGGCGGAAAGGACCTTCGTCATACGTAATACCGAGCCATTGTAAGCTCTCGACGATATTGGCTTCATACTCCCCTTTCGAACGCTCCTTGTCGGTGTCCTCGAGACGGAAAACAATTTTGCCATTATTCTGCTTGGCGAAGAGATAGTTAAAGAGCATCGTGCGCGCTGTGCCGATGTGGAGATTGCCGGTTGGAGACGGTGGAAATCTGACGATCACTTTTTCTGACATAGGGGGTATTTTAGCATAATTAGCCTTAAATCCCTCCCCTACCCTCCCTTTATCAAGAGAGGGTTAATACTTTCACTTTTTCTATAAAATCTTCGAGAACTTTTTTTGTATTATTGAGCACTTCTTCGTTCCTATATCTCAGAATTTTGACTCCAAATTCTTGTTTAAGATTTTCATCACGCTCCTCGTCTCGCTCGATTTGAGTATTATGAATTTCACCGTCAATTTCTATGCCTAATTGCAGCTTCGCGCAGTAAAAGTCGATAATAAAATGACCGATCGGCTTCTGTCGAAGAAACGTGAGATGAGAAAATTGCTCACGCTTAAGGATATGTTTCCAAAAGTACTTCTCCGCTTCCGTCTGATTTTTCCGTAACTCTCCGGCTCGAGCTACGAGATTCTTATCGTAAGGAATGTAAGGATATTTGGGCATTTCGCTCCTCTCCTTGATAAAGGAGAGGCTGGGAGAGGATTAGATCTATTTCTCCACCTCGTGCTCCAATGCAATCTTCAAAATTTCTCCGGCGATGAGCTTGGCGGCATCTGGTTTATAGAAGGTCTTGTCCGCCTCCTGCATCTTCTCGCGAGCAGCAGGGTTCCCAACGAGACGATCGATCTCGGATTCTAAAATGTTTGGCGTGAGGTTATCTTCCTCAATCACCTCACATCCACCAGCGCGCGCGAAGGCAAAGGCGTTTGTATGCTGGTCATGAGCAGTACGCTTGTTAATAGGGATGATGATAGCTGGGACTCTCCACGCCGCGATTTCAAAGATGGTGGAGCCCGCCCGTGAGACGACTACCGTGGCTGCTCCGGCTGCCATACGCATCGCCAAATGGTTTAAGTAGTCGAAGGGCTTGTAGCGGTCCTTGTGCGGGGAGTCAAAGAGAATAGCCTCCGCCGTCGCCTTCACCTCTGCAATATTATTGGCTCCGGTCTGATGAATGATGGCATACTTCCCTACCAAGCTCTTCAACGCGGCGAGCACGGTGTCATTCACCCGACGGGCGCCTTGTGAGCCGCCGAGGATAAGAATGACCGGAATACCTTCCTCGATCTTTAAGAACTCGTGGGCACCAGCTGATGTCGGCATGGCGATTTCCCTCCTGATTGGCTGGCCGGTATGGACCGCTTTGCCGGCCGGGAACTTCGCCGAAGCGTCACGATACGAGACGGCCACTCGTGCCGCGAACTTACCAGCCCAAGCATTCACCTTCCCCGGAATAGTGTCTGACTCATGAATCACGACAGGGATACGGAGAATACGCGCTGCGAGGAGTGCTGGGAAAGAAGCGTAGCCACCCTTACCGAAGACGACGTCCGGATAGAGTTGATACACTTGAATGACTGAAACAAGGACGCCCCACCCTGTGCGAAAGAGGTCGAAGAAATTGCGAATCATTTTAAACACCCCTCCACCCAAGCGAATTTTGCCGGCACTGTTCTTCTTGTAGGTAATATTGTTCTCGTACAGGATCGCCTCGTTGTACGGCGTTGGCGACATGTAGAAAAGCTCGAGGTTAAGAAGGTGTTTCTCCTTAGCCAACGCGTTGAGTTCTTCCGCCACGGAAATAATCGGGTAAAAGTGTCCTCCCGTACCACCACCGGTAAATAAGATGCGCATTAGACTTTTTGTGTTTTGGAAATGGCGAGCACGACGCCAATCTCGAAGAGAGAAACGAAGAGCGAGGTGCCGCCGTGCGAAACGAAGGGCAAGGTAATACCCGAGAGCGGCAAGACCCCGAGCATGGCACCGATGTTCACGAATGCCTGGGCAATAATCATTATAACAATTCCGATGACCACCAGTCTACCGAAGGTATTGGGCACCCGGGATGCCACCTTAAGTCCGCGTGTGGCAAAAAGGAGGAAGATGGTAAGGAGAAGGACGGAACCCACGAAGCCGAATTCCTCAGCCGCGACGGCAAAGATAGAGTCCCCGATCGGCTCAGGAAGGTAGGTGAACTTCTGGACACTCTTGCCATAGCCGCGGCCAAACATTTCTCCCGAACCAATAGCAATAAGCGACTGCTGGATCTGATATCCGGAGCCGAGCGCGTTGGCCGTTGGGTTGAGGAAGGTTTGAATGCGCTGCATGACGTACGGACGAGTGAACGCGAGAATACCCAAACCTAAGAGACCGCAGCAGCCCAAGATAAGGATCCAGCGCCACTGTCCGCCCGCGGCAATGTACATGGCAAAACCGGTGATGACGATAATGAGAAAAGTGTCAGTGTCCGGCTGCTGGAGAAGGAGTCCGCCACAAACACCCAGGAGAGCGAGCATGGGCACGAGGCCGCCTTTAATGTCTTTGACCTTATCCTTGGCGCTCGCGAGCCAGCCGGCGAAGTAGAGTACGAAAGCGAACTTGAGAATCTCCGAAGGTTGGAAGGAGACCCCTGCCACCATGATCCAGCGTCGCGCGCCGCCGTGTTCGAAGCCAATAGCCGGAATGAGCACGAGAATGTTGAGGATGATGGCGAGGATGAAGATGTAGAACGCGGACTTTTTCCAAAAGGTGAAGTTCACGCGCGAGACCGCGATCATCGCGAGCGTACCGAGGAAGAGACCAAGGAAGGTTTGAGAGAACGTGACGCTCGAATAATTGGAATTCTCCTTAGCCAAGAGACCGAGAGAAGCTGAGGAGAAGATGAAGAACCCCATGACAATGAGGATCACGGTGATCACGAGGAATGTCTTGTCGACTTTGAGTTTGCTCATCTTATTGGGTACTCGTTACCAGGGGCACCGCGTTGGCGCTCTCCACAATTTTGAAATTGACGCGACCGATAACTTGCCCGCTCGCGGTCTTTACATCCACGCGCCAGTTGCCGGGTGTGAAATTAAATTTGCTCGAGTAGGTACGGAAGCCACCAGAGCGCCCGCCGACAAGCTTAAGAGGAATGCGCGTTGCCGTGACCCACTTCCCTTCGGCATCCTCGTACTGCCAGTCATGTTCGATATCCGCCGAGGACAAGGCGCCTGGCGAGTAAATGGCCGTATAGACATAGAGCGGATCTCCGGGACGCCAATGAATCGTGGGGCGAAGCGTGAAGTATTTCTCCACTCCCCTCACCTCTTCGGTAAGAACGTAATTCCCGCGGCTATCCTTGGAAAGATCATGATAGACGCCTGCTTCCTGGAGCGAGAGCGGAATGGGTGGAATGAGGTTCGTGAAGTAGAGACCGTTTACCAAAATATAGATTGCGACAATGAAGCTCCACACGTGCGTACGACTCTCAAGGAATTTCTCTTTAGCAAACTTGTTAAGGAGTTTAATAAAGAACCAGATAGCGATGAGGCTCGCCCCGCCGGAGAGAATGAAGACGGAAGGACCGATCTTCCCTACGGCCAAGGGTACGAGGAAAATACTCACAGAGAAACACGAGAAGTACAAGAAGGAAATCTGGAATGCGAGCCGCGCGTACCGCTTCTGGAAAAATTCGTTCGCGAGAAGCGCGAAGAGGAGCAGCATAAGGAAGGGCCACGTCACCGCGATCGTTGTTGAGCGCAAGTAGAAGACGAAGATGGAACCTAAGAGGGCACCGAAGCTGAACTGCAAAATGTTCGGCGTCCAGAATCCTTCATCCTCATCCGAACGACGACTCAAGAGGATAATGCAGAGTGCCGCGATACAAAGGTTCGAAGCAATCCAGAGATTATCATAGAAGTTATCAATGCCTTGGAGCGTGAGCGAGTCGATAATGAAGCCCACAATAAGCGAGGAAACGGAAATCTTCCGCTCGTTGTATTCGTACCAGTGCTTGAGACTGTTGATTCGTTTTCCCATTTCACTTAATAGTAAACCAAATCAGCTCACAACGTAGAGGATAACTCCGGTGATCGCACAAATGACCGAGACGATCCAGTAGCGCATGACGACCTTCTCGCGCGGCCAGCCTAAGGCTTGGAAGTGGTGATGGAGCGGAGCGACGCGGAAGACGCGACGTTTGTTGAAGTATTTATAGCAATTAACCTGGACAATGACCGAGAAGGAGGTGGCTACGAGAGGTAAGGCAATAATCGGAAGGAGCAGCACTGCGTTCGTGAGGAAGGCAATAACCGCGAGAAGCACTGTTAAGGAAAGCATGCCCGTCTCTCCCATGTAGAAGCGCGCGGGCGGCACATTGAACCAGAGGAAGGCGAGAATAGCTCCCGCCACCGCTCCCGAGAGAGCCGAGATGTCATACTGACTGCCGATAAAGGCGATAACCGCGAAGGCAGTGAAGGCCGAGGCGAGGACACCGCCCGCCAAGCCGTCGATCCCGTCGATGACCGAGGTCGAGAAGGTGGCCAAAACAACAAGCACGAAAAGTGGGATGAAGAGGATCCCGAGCTGCCACTCTCCGTCGAACGGAATATGGATCGAGACAAAGCCTAATTTAAAGTAAAACCACGACGCGACAGCAAGTCCGATAAGCGTCACGAAGACGACCTTCACCTTGCGATAGATAAGCGGATCCTTGGCGTAACTCCCCTGCCCAAAGATCTGTAAGAGGTCATCGGCCAAGCCAATAAACGCCGCCATAAAGAACGCGCCGAGCGGCACGAGCGTCTGCGAGCGACTAAAGAAGTTCAACTGGCCCAAGAACTCGGTGGGTAAGAAATACGAGAGCGCGTAGATAATCGCCACGGTAAGCGCGACGCCTACCCAAATGATCATGCCGCCGATGCGCGGGGTCGAGACCTCGTGGTCGGTGTTGTGGATCTTCGCGAAGGTGTCGGAGACGCCATCCGCGTTGTGAATGCGGGCGCTCTTCTTCCACATTTTATATTTGTAGAAGTAACGAGTGAAGAAAGGCGTAATACCAAAGCCAATAAAGAAGGAGAGAGCCGTCGGCGCAATAATCTTGAGAATATCCATGACCTATTTTTGTATGAAGGTATTGTACCAGATGGCCAAGATGAGGAGGAGGTAAATCTTGCGCGAGTTGTCGGCCCGGCCAGAAACATGAGCGGCGATAAGCTCACGAATCTCCCCCACATCGAGATGCTCCTTGATATAGGAATTCTCCACAACGACCTCGTAGAGATCTTCGCGTTCACGGGTAAACCACGTACGTACCGGCGTCGGGAAACCGAGCTTCTTTCTCGTGCGCGTCGACTCCGGCAAAACGCTCTGGAAAGCTTCGCGCAAGAGATACTTCGTCACGCCGTTTCTCCACTTGAAGCGGTCCGGCAAGGTCGCCGCGAGCTTGGCCACGACGACATCGAGGAAGGGCACGCGAAGCTCAAGCGAGTGAGCCATGGTCATCTTGTCCGCCTTCGCCAAAATGTCTCCGACAAGCCACGTGTGGATGTCGATGTATTGCATCTTCACGGAATCACTCTGGCCAGAGACATCGGCATAGAGTTTCTTAAGCGAGAAGGTGTCTTCACTCTCCCCCTTCCAAAGCGCGCGCACTTCCGATGGTTTGAAGATGGAGGCGTTGCCGATATATCTCTCTTCGAGACGCGTGAGCAGGCGGTTCGCGAAATTGCGGCCACGGAACGGCAGTTTGGAAATAATCTTTAGAATAAAGGAGGGCACCCAGGCCACTTTCTGGCGGGCAAACGGCTCAAGATAAATGTTGTAGCCGCCAAAGAATTCGTCAGAACCCTCTCCGGAGAGGACCACCTTCACGTGCTTACGAGCTTCACGAGCGAGAAAGTAGAGACCAATCGCGGAAGGGTCAGCCACCGGCTCGTCGAAGTGATATACGGCTTTAGGCAAAGCTTCGAAATACTCGTCCGCGGATACGGTCAGCTCGGTGTGATCCGTCCCTAGAGGTTCTGCGGTCTCCTTGGCCTCCTTCCCCTCAGTAAGAGAGCTGAAGCCGACCGTGAACGTTTTGATTTTCTTCTCACCACGAATCCGTTGCATGAGCGTCGCGATGATGGAGGAATCAATGCCACCCGAGAGGAAGGAACCAACCGGCACGTCGGCGATCATGTGGTGCGCCACGGAGTCTTCCATCGTTTCGAAAATGGTGCGCTTCGTCTCCTCTTCGTCGAGTCGCTCCTGAGGATGGAAGGCGAACTTGAAGTACCTCGTGATTTCAAAGACACTGGTCGTGAGATCGATGGTGAGGAAGTGCCCTGGCGCGAGTTTGTACACGCCTTTGAAAAAGGTTTCCTCAAGCGGATTGTATTGATACGAAAGATAGTTATAAACCGCGGCGTCATTGACCTCCGGCTTAAAGGCCTTAAGAGAAAGGATGCTCTTGATCTCGGAGGAAAAGGCGGCAATCTTGTTCCCACGCTTCCAGTAGTAGAGCGGCTTAATGCCGAAGGGGTCACGGGCGATGACGAGCTTATGCGCCACCGTGTCATAGATCGAGACCGCGAACATCCCTCGCAGTTTATTGAAGCCTCCTGTTCCCTCACGCTCAAAGAGCTGGAGAATCACTTCCGTATCACTCTTTGTAGCAAATACCGCTCCCGCGGCCTCGAGCTTCGCCTTGAGTTCCTGATAGTTATAAATCTCACCGTTAAAGAAGATGACATAACGCCCATTCGCGGAGGTCATCGGTTGGCGCCCGCTCTCAAGATCGATGATGGCGAGACGACGCATCCCCAAGCCCACGTGGTCGTCGACAAAGAAGCCATCGTCATCGGGGCCGCGGTGCGCGATGCAACGCGTCATCTTTTGGATAGCTTCCTCGAGTCCTTCTATTTGCGAATCAGTGATGCCGGTGATGCCACACATAATTATTGGGTATGAATATACTGCATCGTCGCGTTGATAAGCTTCGCCGCGTCGGCAAAGCGTCCTTCCGCCGAGGACCCGAGCACCGTAATAACGATTGGCCGCCCCAACTCAGGGTCGAAGGCAAACGTCACATTACCACCCGCGATGTCGGTGAAGCCAGTCTTCGACCCCAAGACGCCCGGGATGCCGCTCACGAGCATATTGGTGTTCTTGGCCTCATGAGTGGCACTCATGGAGGCAACGGTAGTCGCCACTTCGCGCGTGGCTTCGAGAGCCTCAGGGTGCGTCTCCAGAAAGTATCCGAGAAGCTTCGAGACATCCTCCGCGCTCCCATAGGCTCCGTTCTTGACGCTCGACTCATCGAGGCCGGTTTCGTTCCAGAAATAGGTGTTCTTGAGACCGAGTTCGGAAGCCTTTTCATTCATCTTGAGGACAAATGCTCCCAGACGCTCGTCGTCGGTGGCCATCGCCTTGTCGAGAGCGGCCAAGGAGAGCGCCACGGCACGGATCCCGTCATTACTTGAGGTAAGAAGCGAGAAGTCGAGCAAATTCTTGAGAGTCCACTTCTCCTCGGAGAGAAGCCCGCTGTCACCATAATTCTCAAGCGCTTTGTTGGTCACCTTCACCGTCCCGTATGACGTGGGAGAGAGATCGAGCGCCACCACCGCAGACATGAGCTTAGCGATTGAGGCGAGCGGCAGACGAGTCTCCGGGTTCTTCTCATAGAGCACCTTGCCGGTCCGCAAGTCATACACATACGCGCTCTTGGCTTCGAGGGTCACGGTCGGGAAGGTCGCGGCGAGTCTCGTCGGCACGGAGACGCTCCCCCGTTCTACCCGCGTTCCCAGAACAAAAGAGACGAGGATAAAGAAGGCGAGCGCTCCCGCGATGATGAAAAAGAATCTCGTCTCCGTTTCTCTGTTGGGGAAAATATTATCCATTGGTTTCTTGAGACGCGTCTTCCGCTTTTACAAAGGCTTCGAGCGACTGCCAGGCGGTCGCGTATTCCGGCAAGGCCTCCTTGTTCGTCACGCCCAAATGTTCAAAGAGTTTGAGGGTTGGCTTGTAGGTGAAGCTGCGCTCCCCCGTCGTGCTGTCAGTCCGCTCGATAAGTCCGCGGATAAGAAGATTGCGCAAAATAAATCCCGAGTTCACCCCACGGATCTGGTCAATCTCGCGTCGCGAGACCGGACCTCGATAGAGAATGACGGCCAAGGTCTCAAGCCCAGCACGACCAAGTTCGCGGGAGACCTCCTCCTTCTGGAGCTTCTCAATGAGCGCGGTGTTGGCCGGACTCGTGCCGAAGCTCCAGAGCTCTCCGTCGGTCACAAGGACGATGCCGCGCTCGCGATAGGCCTCGGCGAGGCTCGCGAGCGCGGCCGTGACGTCTCCCGTGTTCGCACCCGTGAGCGCGGCCAAAGTCTTCACCGAGACAGGCTCGCTCTGGTAGAAGAGGGCGGATTCAAGCAATGATTCGAGGTTAGGCATAGGTCGGTGTCGTCACGATATCGGTTTCCATCTCGATCTCTCCCCCGTTCTCCTGCGTCACTCTGATGGCTCCGCGCTTAACAAGTTCAAGCATAGCAAGAAAGCCGACGATAATCGAAACTTTCTTCTCTTGCGTCATCTCTCCCATTGAACTCCCGTTCAGGGAGTTCAATCCATGGAAATCCTTGAAGGACATGCGGCTCACCTTGCTCACGCGCTCGGAGAGTCGCTCGATCATTTCTTCGAGGCTAATCACCTTCCGCACCGTCACCTTCGGCAAGATATCTCTCTTCGGGAGAGTCATAATGACACGCTCGAGAGCGGCGAGGAGATTCGTCGTATCGGTCTTTGAGTCCGGAGCAAAGATGTTCCCCACAAACTTGCGCGGCTCCTTCTCAAAGATAACCTGCGTGCCATAGCGCCCCTTCAGGAGGGCGGCGAGCTCTTTGACGCGCGAGTAGATCACGAGGCGGCTCTCCAAATCATCGATACTACTCTCCTCTTCAGTCGTAAGTTGTAAGCTCGGCAGAAGCGAGCGCGACTTAATGAGCATGAGGGTCGAGGCGACGAGGATAAACTCCGCGCTCTCCGAGAGCGGGAACCCACCACTCTCCTTCTCTCGCTCTTCGATATAGCAGATGAAGTCATCTGTCACCTGGGCCAAGGACACGTCGTTGACGAAGAGTTTGCGCTTTGTGACAAGCTCCAAGAGGACGTCGAGCGGCCCTTCAAACACCTGAGTCTTCACCTGATACGTGCCTTCCATAATTGAGGCTTATTATAGCGTTTTTGAACAGTTTCCCCAAATAAATAAGCGCCGATCCAGAAGGACCGGCGCTCTCAGACTCACGGAATCAGGAAGCGTACAGACAGACAGATATATGGAACGTCAACACTTCCTTCGTCCCCCATGCCATGATCAAGACTCTCAGTCTCAACCACATCCTTCCGTTCGAATTGAAGGCCTTGTTCCTGACTCAACTCGGCGTACCACTCAATTGCCTTTTCGTCGACTCGGTCTTTTCGATACTTGAAATCGACGCGATCTCGACCTTCTTGAGCCGCCCTAATGAGAGCGTCAACAAGCTGGCCACGGGCATCGACGCGCCGCATCTGCTGATTGGCCTCATCTCGTTCTTTTGAGATTGCATCCCGCAGAGCTTTGATTGTTTCGCCCCGCTTGTAAGACGTGGTAGCCAGTGTTCTCAAATCTGATAAGATCGACATCTCACACCCCCTTTTTTCTGAGTGAGATAGTAACAAAAAATGCTACGATAAACCACCCCGTGTGCCGAATAGCAAAAAAGCCCCTCACGGGGCTTTTTTGCTTTACGAGAGTTTGATGCCAAGTTCCTTCAACTGTTTCTCGGAAACAGGAGCGGGAGATTCCATCATGAGATCTTTACCTTCACCTGTCTTTGGGAATGCGATCACCTCACGAATATTCGGCTCACCTTGGAGAAGCATGATAAGGCGGTCGAAGCCCCAAGCAATGCCGCCGTGCGGGGGAGCGCCAGATGCGAGAGCATTCAGCATGTGGCCGAAGTTTGCTTCAATCTCTTCTGTTGGATAGCCGAGTACTTCAAAGACGGTTTTGAGAAGCTTGGGATCGTGGTTGCGAATACTGCCACCGCCAATCTCGTAACCGTTAAGCACGATGTCGTACTGAGCAGTCACAATCTCACCAATTCTCTCCTTGTTGCGAAGCCATTCAGTATGGGCTGGAATAGCGGACGAGAACGGATTGTGGGTGAAAGTCCATTCGCTTCGTTCCCCCTCTGCCTTTTCAAAGAACGGGAAATCGACAACCCAGCAAAACGCGAGAAGGTTGGGATCGGTTTTGTCTTCGCGGATATCCGGACGGTCGCTGCCATATTTCTCCATGGCATCTTTATATGAAATGCGCGGGAACGGAATTTGCTGGATGCGCTTTTCCGGGTAAAGCTCCTTCACAATTTTTATAAGAAGTGCTTCGTTTAAGTTCATGACATCTTCCTGTGTCACAAAACTCATTTCCAAGTCCATCTGAGTAAACTCAGGCTGTCTATCACCTCGAGTATCTTCATCTCTCATGCAGCGCACAATCTGGAAGTAACGTTCCAAACCGGCCACCATAAGAAGTTGCTTGTACTGCTGAGGAGATTGCGGAAGGGCGTAGAAATTACCCGGGTAGAGACGAGCTGGCACAATATAGTCACGCGCGCCTTCAGGAGTCGATTTGGTAAGATACGGCGTTTCAATCTCGAAGAATCCCTGCTTGTCGAGTTCGTCACGGACCATCTTAGCCACCTTGTGACGTATTTTAATATTGCTCTGCAAGCGTGGGCGACGAAGGTCGATGTAGCGGTAGCGGAGACGATTCTCATCACCAATCTCTTTACCATCACTACGGACGTCGAAAGCTGGGGTCTCAGCCTCGTTAAGGACGATGATCTCCAACACCTCAAGCTCGATCGAGCCGTTCTCACCTTCAGTACGGTTCTTCTCGGGTCGCTCGTTGACCTTGCCACGCACACCCACCACCCACTCTGAGCGGAGCGTCTTTGCCGTTTCCATTGCAGGAGAACCTGGCAACACGACCGACTGCGTGCGACTCGTTACATCACGAATATCAAGGAAGATGAGCTTCCCCTGGTCACGACGGACGTCCACCCAGCCAGAAATAGAGACTTCCTGACCAACATAGTCCTTCAAATCCTTAATATAGGTTCTTTTCATATAGGCGATATTAACACAAATTAAAGCTGATCGAAACGTTAATTTTGAGCTCTTCCAGATTCGTAGTTATTTAATTCCTACGAAGTGAAAAACGTGCCAGTGTTTCTGAGCTCCTGAGGCAATAAGACCCTCTTTTTCCTCCTCAACAAACTCCTCCAGGGTAAGACCATGCAAAAGCCCCAATACCTCTTCTTTAGTTTGAAATGTCATATTTTTATCCGCATTGTTCCATCCATCTCTTTCTCCGAAAAATTGTCCTACTATTACTCCTTCTTTCTTGAGAGAGGATAATAATTTTATAAAAAAATTATTGAAACCTTCTTTACCGTAAAAAGGTAAAGCATATTGAGCAGTAATAAGATCGTAATATTCTTCCGGAAGCTCTACGTCTTGGAAAGATGATACTTTGATTTCAAGTCTGCTATCTACTATTCCCTTTGCAAATTCTTTAATCTCTGGAGAGCTGTCAACACTAACCACCTTCTCAAAGCCTGAATCGAGTAGAAATTTAGACTCTACCAATGTACCTGCACCCAGGTCCAAAGCACAACCTTTATTCTTACAAAAAGAGAGGGCTCTAACTAAAATAGGCCTTGGAGGGCGGGAGAGGTGTTTACTATAATAAGTTTGCCAATCAGTCATAGGAACTTGGCTGTTCTTAATAAAGCTTTAGACCAACAGCTTTTCTCACCTCTTCCATCTTCTTCTCTGCGCGTTCGTAAGCGACCTTGCCACCACTCTTCAATACTTCGAGCACGGCGGCCTTATCTTCCTCAAGCGCCTGGCGCTTCTCGCGCATGGGACCAATGAAAGCTTTGAGGTCTTCGATCAAGAGTTCCTTCAACTTCTTGTACTGGCCCTTGTTCTCGGCATAGATCACTTCAAGATCATTCTTGTTGCGCAGAAGCGCGTGGATGGCATAGACGTTCGTCGGAATCTCCGAGCCAGAATCCGTAACGATACCCATGACCGCCTTCTCGATTTCTTCATCAGTCGCGAAGAGTGGAATCGTGTTGCCATAGCTCTTACTCATCTTCTGGCCGTCGGTACCCGGCACCGTTGCCACATCTTTTACAATCATGGGCTCGGGAAGAGTGAACGTTTCGCCGAAAACGCGGTTAAACTTCTCCGCGATATCGCGCGCGATCTCCACATGCTGCTTCTGGTCCTGGCCTACAGGGACGATCTCCGGGTTCTGGATAAGAATATCGGCGGCCATGAGGACCGGGTAGTCGAAGACGCCGACATTAATCTCCTTGTTCTTGGCTTCGGCATCCTTGAAGGCGTGAGCGCGCATGAGATACGGCATGGTCGTGAGGCAGTTGAAGATCCACGCAAGTTCTGTCACCTGCGGCACATCGGATTGTTTGAAGAGGGTGACATTCTTGGGATCGAGGCCAATAGTCATGTAGTCGAGAAGCACCCCGAGTGTCGCCTCCTCCATCTCCTGCTTATTCTGAACGCTCGTAAGCGCGTGGAGGTCAGCAACGAAGACGTAGCTCTCGTAATCATTCTGAAGGTCGACGAATTGCTTCATCGCGCCGAAATAGTTGCCGATATGCGGCCGCCCGGTTGGCTTTACTCCCGAGAGCAGAATCTTTTTTGACATGGGTTTATCGTACCAAGAAAAGCCTTTGTTTGAAACGGTTTCTTCCCTTCCTCAGCACTTGACTTTAGCCACAAAAATGATATTATTAGGAGTGGACTGTTCACAATTCTCGAAGGGAGAAGCTAATTGCGAAAACAACGAAGAAACCTCAACAAAGAGACGCTCAGGCTCTACTGGCAACACTCTAAAAAATACTGGTCGCTCACAAGCACCTGTATTGTCGGAGTCACGCTTGTCATCGGACTCGACGTTACTTCACCAATCATCTTCAAGCAATTCTTCGACATGCTCGCGAATGCGACTGCAGACACAAGAAGTGCTCAGTTGGTGAATGCGATCTACTGGGCAATCCTTCCGATCGCCGCGATCAAGATCCTGACGTTTTTCTGCTGGCGGACGATCATGTGGGCGCTTTCGAAATTCCTCAGTGTTGCCATGAAAGATATGAGTGACATGAGCTACGCCTACCTGCAGAAACACTCCACGCGCTTCTTTAGTGATGCGTTCGGAGGAGCTCTCGTCCAGCGAGTTAATCGCTTCACGGGAGGATTTCAAGTGATCGCGGAACAGTTTCTCATGCATCTGGGCCAAACGATTCTCCGAGTAGTGCTCGTTCTTGGGGTGCTCTTCTGGTACAACAAAGTACTTGGGAGCATCTTCCTCGTCTGGGCACTTATTCTCACCACGTTCAACTACTCTTTTTCCAAGTACAAAATGAAGTTTGACTTGGTAAGAGCAGAAATCGATACGAGGGTGACGGCTCGTCTGGCAGATACGATTACCAACGCAGTGAATCTCAAGCTCTTCGCCGGTACCAACCGGGAAATCGGAGAGTTCGAGAAAGTCACCGGTGAACATCAGCGGGCTCGCTATAAGTCTTGGATGGTTGGATGGACCTACGAAGCCGTACAAGGCTTTTCGGGGAGAGCGATGGAAATCATCATGCTCCTCGTCGCAGTGAAATACTGGAGTATGGGCCAGCTCACTATCGGAGATCTTGTCATGTTGCGTTCGTATCTCGAGCAGTTACAAGAAGAGGTACGCGCTCTGGGCGGAAACATTCGTAATACCTACGAAGCCCTCGCCAATGCAAACGAGATGACTGAAATCCTCATGACAGAACATGAGATCATCGATCAGCCGGGCGCAGCAGTGCTCCAGGTGGCGAAAGGTGAAGTCGAGTTTCGCGCCATTCAGTTCTCCTACCACACCGGCAATCGGATCATCCTTAAGGATTTCTCTCTCAAGACATTACCGGGAGAGAAAGTGGGCGTGGTGGGTCCTTCAGGCGGCGGCAAGTCCACCGTCCTCAAGGTACTCGTGCGCCTCTACGACATCCAGGAAGGACACATTCTGGTCGACGGACAGGATATCGCGATGGTGACGCAAGACAGTCTCCACCGTAGTATCGCCTACGTGCCGCAGGATCCGATGCTCTTCCATCGCAGTTTAATGGAGAACATCCGGTACTCGCGGCCCGAAGCGACGGACGCAGAAGTCCTCAAGGCAGCCGAACTTGCTCACTGCCACGAGTTCATCTCTTCCTTCCCTGAAAGGTACAACACCCTCGTCGGCGAACGCGGTGTGAAGCTCTCAGGTGGAGAAAAACAACGCGTTGCAATCGCCCGGGCCATTCTCATGAATGCCCCGATCCTCGTCCTCGACGAGGCGACCTCAAGCCTCGACTCCGAGTCCGAACTCTTCATCCAGGATTCGCTTTCGAAGTTCATGCCGGGAAAAACGGTCATCGCCGTCGCCCACCGGCTTGCGACCATTCAGAAGATGGACCGCATCGTCGTCGTGAAAGACGGACGCGTCGTCGAAGAAGGCCGACATGACCTTCTGCTGAAAATCGAGGACGGTCACTATCAGCGACTCTGGGGTCTCCAGACGGCTGACACTGAAACTGTACATTAACTAAATCGGTCCCTAAACATGTTTAAAGAGCGCCTGACCAGCGCTCTTTTTCTTTGCTTTATTTTTCGCCTTTCAGGATAATCCGCTCTTCAAAGCCGCCTCGCTCTTCCCTCTTTTCTAACCGAATCCGCTCGACGTCCGCGTACTCCGGTAAGCGCTTGAGTGCTTCGACAACCTCAAGCACATCAGCCAGCTCCGCAGCATCTCCTGCCTCGGCAAATTCCGCCGCCTCTTCCTGCAATTTCTTTATAAGTTCTGCTTTGTATTCTTCGGCAGAGGCGATTCTCTTTTCGTACGCAATCCCCTTTGCGTCCAAGATCCCCGGAATCCTGTCCCTCACAAGTTTGTTATAGGAAACCATGCTACTTTGCTCGCGAGACCAATTTCTCAAGCTTCGCGATATCACGCTCAATAGCCTTGAGACCCGTGGCAAAGAAGGCGGGGTCTGAGGTATCAATCCCGATTTTCTTGAAGATATCCTTCGGGCTCATGGAGGAACCGGCGGAGAGGAATTGCTCAATCTTCTTAATGTAACTCGGATCAGCCTTCCACTTCTCAAAAAGAGCGCGACTTATAAGCTGACCGTACACATATGAGTATACGTAGAAGAAATAGCGCACATGAGGCAAGCGGACGAAGAAGTATCCATCGTCATCCGACATCTCGACGGCATCGCCAAGGAACCTCTTGAAATGCTTCTTCATAAGCTTCGCCATATCAACTCCGGAGAGCGCTCCTTCCATACGGATGCGGTTGTGAAGCTCCGTTTCGAAGTTAAAGAGAGTGGTCTGAAGGAAAATGGTTGAGAGATCTCCGTTAATCCTGTTGTGTAGGGAAATAAGATAATCCTTCTCATCCAAGACCTTCTCAAGCTTCGCTAAAGCCACCTGTTCAAAGAAGGTGCTGGCCACCTCGGCAACCGACATCGTGTAGTCGCGATAATGGAACGGCTGCACGCGGCTAAGCTCGGTGTGGAAAGCGTGCCCCATCTCGTGCGCCAAGGTCTCATACGAGCGCATGTTATCGGTGTGGTTCAAAAGAATGTACGTCGGCATGTCTCCCCCGCCCGAACAATAGGCCCCATCACGCTTGCCGCGTCGAGGATATACATCTACTTGGCCGTTCTCAAGATACGATTTAAAAATAGCAGGATACTTTGGGTCTACTTCGGCGAAGCTTTGCATAACAAGCTCGCACGTCTCGGCGAAGGTGAATTTCTTCTTTACCTCTCCCATCTTCGCATTCCTGTCTGCAAAATTAATCTTCTTCTCCTTCTGGATCTTGGCCTGAAGTTTGAAGAAGCGCTGACTGATACGAAAGTTCTTTGACACCAGAGCGATCAGGTTCTCAACTGTCTTCTCATCATTCTCGTAGCTCGCGATAGTGGCACTATATGGTTTCTTGTATCCACGGCGCTCGTCCATGATCTTCTTGTACGTCACGATGGCGTTTATCTCGGCCTCGGCGAAGTGGGCTACCGACTTCACGGTGGTGTTGAGAGCATCATTGAGCGCCTTTCTCTCCCCTTTCGGCAACTCATTGATCATCGCCGTAGCTTTAGGGATTGGTAAATCTTCGCCCTTATAGGAAACAGACTGAGCATTGAGAAGCTTGCTCTGACCAGTGGTCCAGGAAGTCATCCCTGGTTGTGACAAGAGACTCGCAAGCTGCTCCTCACCCTCTGGTAAGTGATGCTTCGCTCCCTCAAAGAGTACTTTGAGCATGTACGCGTAATCCTTAAGAAGAGGGTGCTTGAGATACGCCTTCTGCAAGGTTCCTGGCACCCGACCCAACGCCAACTTCAAGAAAGTCGTGCGATTACCAGCCGCCACGATACGTTCCCGAATCTGCACCAGTCTCGCCGCCACTTTCTCATCGGCAGAGTTCGTATCATTTTTCAAATGGAAATAGCGCCACGGCTTATTATCCTGCCCGACACGAAGGAGAGTTTCGTAAGCATCAAGAGCTCTTTTAAGCTTCTCCGGCGTACTCGTAAAATCTTTTCCTTTATATTTCTTCTCAAAAGCTGCGGCGGCCTGTTCAAGGGCTTTGATATCCTTCTCAATCTGCGGGTCAGTGTCGCTTTTGTAGAGAAGCTTGAGGTTCCAGGTTTCTTTAATGTTCATGAATATGTGTTAAATCCCCTGTTTCTTTAACTCCTCGACAAGCTTCTTCTGCTCCTTGGACAATTTCTCGGGAATATCGATAAGTGTTCTCACGTACAAGTCTCCGCGCTTGCCGGTTGGAGTTCCTTCGTATGGCACGCCCTTCCCCTTCACGCGCAGAATCGTGCCATGGCGCGTGCCAGCGGGTACCTTAAGCGTGATCTCGCCATCGAGCGTCGAGATAGGGCGTTCGCCACCCAAGAGGGCCTCGGTAAGCTTCACGGGGAGATCCATGACGAGGTTGTAACCCTCCTTTCTCAAGTGTGAATGCTTCCGTACGTGGACCTTCACGTAGAGGTCACCAGCCACACCACCTTCGAGTGTCTCGCCCATGCCGGTGAGACGAATCATCTGACCATCGTCGATACCAGGTGGGACATTGATACCCACTTCCTTCTGCTTCACGAGCTTCGAGTTGATAACAACCTTCCTCTCCGTACCGAAAACAGATTCCTGAAAAGAGAGTTCGATGTCGACGGCAATATCGCGCCCGCGACGCATGCGTCGACCGCCAAAGATCGAAGAGAGAATGTCTCCCAAGTCTCCATTATCGAAGCCGCCCGTGCCAAAGCCCGAGAAGTCGAAACCGAATCCATTTGGGTCGAAGCCGCCGAAGCCGCTCGCTCCACCTCCTGCCCCCATGCCGCCCGCGTCATACTGAGCGCGCTTCTCCTTGTCGGAGAGAACGGCGTAAGCCTCGGAAGCCTCTTTGAACTTCGCTTCATCTCCCCCTTTCTTGTCGGGGTGATGCGCGTGCGCGAGCTTCCTGAACGCCTTTTTAATCTCGTCTTCCGAGGCGTTCTTCTCGACTCCTAAGATCTTGTAATAGTCCTTCATTACTTCGTCTCCGCGTCTTTGATGTCAGGATTTTCTTCCGGCTTCTGTTCAGGAGCTGCGGCGTCGGCAGGAGCCGCTTGCTGATTTTTGCTCATCCACTCACCAATCTTCTGCATCTCAGTCGAGAGGGCTTCGGTCGCGGACTTCAAGGATTCAATGGTGCCTCCATCCTTCTCTTTCTTCAGTGCATCGATCTTACCCTGCACAGCAGTCTTAATATCTTCCGGAAGCGTCGGGGCATCCTTCAAGGACTTCTCGGCCGTGTAGGTGAGCTGCTCGGCCATATTGCGAGCATCAACTAAGTCCTTCTTCTTCGCATCTTCGCCGGCGTTCGCTTCAGCATCCTTCTGCATCTTCTCGATCTCATCCTTCGAGAGACCTGAGGAAGCTTCGATACGGATACTCTGTTCCTTGTTTGTCGTCTTGTCCTTGGCTTTCACATTGAGGATGCCGTTCGCGTCGACGTCGAAGGTCACTTCGACTTGCGGCATACCGCGTGGAGCCGGTGGGATACCATCGAGGATGAAGCGGCCCAAGGACTTGTTGTCCGAGGCCATAGCGCGTTCACCTTGGACGATGTGGATCTCGACAGACGTCTGGTTGTCGGCGGCGGTCGAGAAGACTTGCGACTTCGCGGAAGGAATCGTCGTGTTCTTTTCAATAAGCTTCGTTGCCACACCTCCCATCGTCTCAATACCAAGAGAGAGCGGGATAACGTCGAGGAGGAGAACGTCCTTCACGTCACCAGCGAGAATACCACCCTGAATCGCGGCGCCGAGGGCCACCACTTCGTCGGGGTTAATACTCTTGTTTGGCTCCTTACCGAAGAAGGCCTTGGCTGCTTCGACGAGAGCGGGCATGCGAGTCTGACCACCGACGAGAATGACTTCGTCGATATCTCCCACCTTAAAGGGCGAAGCTTCCATGGCGCGCTTCGTGATTTCCATGGCGCGGTCAACGAACTCACGCGAGAGTTCCTCGAGCTTGGCACGGGTCATCTTCATGAGAAGGTGACGCGGACCAGAGGCGTCGGAAGTGATAAATGGGATATTGATCTCGGTCTCCGTTGCAGTAGAGAGCTCAATCTTTGCCTTCTCGGCGGCCTCATCCAAGCGCTGGAGGGCCAAGGCGTCGGAGCGCACGTCGATACCGGAC
Organism: uncultured Candidatus Saccharibacteria bacterium; assembly: GCA_964642835.1. Lineage (GTDB taxonomy): Bacteria > Patescibacteriota > Minisyncoccia > Phycocordibacterales > Zambryskibacteraceae > UBA5004. The sequence continues at coordinate 296,457 of CAZXQA010000001.1, forward strand.
TCCTTCTTAAATTCTTCCGCAATATAGTTCAGGATTTTCTGGTCGATATCCTTACCACCCAAGTGGGAGTCGCCGTCGGTCGACTTCACTTCGACAACATCATCACCCACTTCGAGGATCGAGACGTCGAAGGTTCCGCCACCGAAGTCGAAAACCGCGATCTTCTCGTTCTTCTTCTTATTAAAGCCATACGCGAGCGCGGCGGCCGTCGGCTCGTTGATGATGCGGAGCACTTCGAGGCCGGCGATTTGGCCAGCGTCCTTCGTCGCCTGGCGCTGCGAGTCGTTGAAGTAAGCCGGTACGGTGATGATGGCCTGAGTGACCTTCTCACCAAGACGAGCTTCGGCGTCGGCCTTCAACTTCTGGAGAATCATGGCGGAAATTTCTTCCGGGCGATACTCCTTCTCCCCCATTCTTACTAAAACCCCTTCCCCGCCTGCTCCCGAACTATCGTGAGGGCGGGCAGGCTTCATCTCATACGGCACCGTCACCTTGTCCTTCTGCACGGCCGGGTCAGAGAAGGTGTGGCCGATGAAGCGTTTGATGCCGAAGACGGTGTTCTTCGGATTCGTCACTGCCTGACGCTTAGAGAGAAGACCCACGAGTCGCTCACCCGTCTTTGAAACCGCGACAATAGAAGGCGTTGTGCGAGCGCCTTCCGCGTTCTCCAAGATCTTCGGAGCGCCGGCTTCCATAACCGCCACTGCCGAGTTCGTCGTGCCCAAGTCGATACCGATGATTTTTGCCATATGTGTAGTAGATAGTGGTTAGTAAATGGTAGACAGTTAACCCTGGTATTCCCCAATCTTCACCTTCGCCGCCCGCACCACCTTCCCCGCCAAGCTGTATCCCTTCTGAAGAACTTGGATCACCGTGTGGTCTCTTTCTTTCTCCGTCACGGGCTCCATGCTGATTGCCTCGTGGAAGCGGGGGTCGAACGGTTCTCCGAGAGGTTCCACTTCCTCGAGACCCTTACTCTTTAAGACGGAGAGAAACTGTTTATAAATGGGTTCGAGTCCCGTCTGGCCGGCGGCGATAGCTATAGTAAAGCTATCGAGGACGGGAATCAATTCCTCGAGGAGGCCTTGATTCGCGAACTTCAAGAACTCCATCTTCGCCTCTTCGTCACGTTTGCGAATGTTGACGAAGTCGGCCTGCGCGCGTTGCCACCCGTCCAAATTCTCCTTCGCCTTCTCCTCTGCCACCTTCAACTTGTCCTTCAACTTTTTGATCGAGGCGCCTTGGGATTCTTCAGCGAGCACTGAATCATCGAGCGCGTCATCTTGTTCTATCGAGATATCGTTTTCATCGTTCATAGTGCACATAGAATACTGAAATTGGAAGGGCAAATCAAGCATACTTGACAAATAGTCTATTTGGGTGTATGATAGTAAACGGAGGTTTGGACATGGCCGATAGCTTCAACAAATCAGAGACAACAGTGAAACTGGCTGCAGTGTCGTACTGGGGTAGCGTGGCTATGGCCACCACTCTCTTAGGGATTCACAGCCAGAGCGTGTTGGTGGCAATCGCGGTTGCGCTGCTGGGCTTTGCCGGTAGAATGCTCAGCGTGATCGTGTGCACTAGGGCCAGGGAGACACCCAAGTAAAACCCCACGCCGCCGCCGATCACTGGACCGCCAGTCGATCGGCGGTTTCTTTTATATAAAACAAAACCGACCCATGCGGGCCGGTTCTCTTTTTGAAACTAGCGCTTGGGTCACTCATAATTTTTGCTAAAAATTTGCTCGGCCCCGCCTCGGCACCGTCGTGCCTGCGGCCGAGCAAGCGCAAAGAAAAAACCGACCAGAGGTCGGATTTTTCGAGAGCGTTAGCGCTTGCTCCACTGTGGGGCCTTGCGGGCCTTCTTGAGACCGAACTTGCGGCGTTCCTTGGCGCGAGGGTCGCGCTTGAGGAAGCCCTTCACCTTGAGCTTCGTGCGGAGAGCTGGTTCGTTCTTCTCGAGAGCGCGGGCGAGGCCGTGGCGGAGAGCCTGAGCCTGAGAGGAAACACCACCACCGACGAGCTTGGCCGTGACCGTGAACTTCTCGGCCGTATCGGCAAAGACGGACATGATGTCGGAGCGGAGCTGAGCGACCGGGAAGTAGTTCTCGAACTCGCGATTGTTAATGGTGAGCTCCATCTTGGCAGCCGGCGTGATGCGGACACGAGCGACGGAGGTCTTCCTGCGACCAACGGTTTCAATATAGCGAGTGGCGTCTTTGGTAGCAGTCATGTTAGTCGGTTATAGTCAAATTCTTCATCATGCGAGGACGAAGTTTGTTCTTGGGGAGCATACCATAGACGGCGCGGCGGAGCACTTCCTTCGGGCCCTTGGTGTCAACGACGTGCTGCATGCTCTCAAGCGTCAAGCCGCCCGGGTAGAGCGAGTGACGAGCGTACTTCTTGTCGCGGAGCTTCTTGGCACCGAGAGACATAGCAGCAGCAGCGCGAACTTCGACGGAAACGGTTGGGATAGCATTCCTCGCGAAGTCGGTGCGGTTCTTGCCCATGAGAATAACTGCCACTTCCGTAGCAATGCGGCCGGGAACCTTACCTGTAGCGTCGATGACGTATTTTTCCATAAATTTAAACGAGTTCGATAACCGCTTCCGGAGCACCGTCAGAGGCGCGGCGGACCATCTTGGTGATCCTCGTGTATCCACCAGCCCTCTCTTTATAGCGGATCGCGAGGTCTGTGGCAATCTTTGCCGCGGCGATCTTCCCCACGCGCGACTCAAGGAGGCGGCGGGAGGCCTGCGTCTGCTTCTTACCCAAGGTGATAAGCTTCTCGATCATCGGGCGCAAGGACTTAGCCTTGGCCTCGGTGGTCTTGATCTTCTCTTCCGTCGCGAGCGCGTAGGCCAAAGACTTCATCAGAGCCACTCTCTGGTTCTTCTCGCGGCCGAATTTTCTAAAAGTCTTTTGGTGCGCCATAGTCGTTTACTTAAGAGTGATACCGAATTCGCCCAAGGCCTTCCTGATCTCCTGGATACCCTTGGCACCCAAGCCCTCGACTTCTAGGAGATCCTTCTCCTTCTTGCGAGCGAGACCACCAACGGTGCGGATGTTGGCACTCGTGAGCGCGTTCTGCGTGCGAGCGGAGAGGTCGAGAGATTCGATGCGGGTCTTCAAGACTTCCGGATCAACTTCCGACTTCGTGACGTTGGCGCTCATTTCCTTCATGGCCATCGGAGCGACTTCTGGCTCATCTTCCTTGAAGCCGACAACGGCCTTGAGCTGGTTAATCATGATCTCGATAGCCGAGGAGAGAGCGACGGTTGGAGAAACGGTGCCATCAGTCTCGATAAACATGCGGAGCTTGTTGAAGTCCGTGCGATCACCGACGCGCATGTTCTCTACTTCGTAGGAAGCGCGGCGGATAGGAGTGAAGATACCGTCGAGCGCAATCGAACCGATGTCAACGCGGTTCTTGTCGATCATTTCCTTCGGCATGAAGCCCAAGCCCTTCTCGGCCTTGATCTCCATCTCGATCGAAGCGTTCTTCGAAGTGAGGGTAGCGATCACCTGGTCCGGCGTGAGGATTTCAACCTGGCCTGGGACTTCGAGGTCAGCAGCCGTAACAACCTTCTCACCCTTGATCTTGAGAGAGATAGTCTGAGGTTCGTCGACAGTCATGCGCATGCGGATCTTCTTGAGGTTAAGAAGAATGGTGATGACGTCTTCCTTAACGCCTTCGATGACGGAGAACTCGTGAGTAACGCCCGAGATCTTCACGGCTGTGATAGCCACGCCCGGAAGAGACGAGAGGATAATGCGGCGCAAGGAGTTACCAAGCGTGTGACCGTAGCCAGGGTAAAGTCCCTCAATTTCGAAAACGCCGGTCTCGCCCTCTTCAGAAATCACGCGAGGCTTGCTCGGAAGATGAATGGTGTAGTCGGCCATAAAATTAGCTATTGAAAACTGTTAAATTTATCTGTTATAGAATCCGATAACGATACCGAGGTCGAACACGTTCCCACCGCGATCGTACACCGGGGCGCCCACGACCTTTGCCTCACGCTTCTCCGGATTCGTCTCGAGCCAAGCGGGAGCAGTCTGACCCTTCATCCGCTCGGTCGTCTCAGCAAAGAGCGGAGACTGTGCCGAACCCGCGCGGATGCCCACGACGTCGCCTTCGGAAAGAAGAATGGAAGGCACCGTCACGCGGCGACCGTTGACCGTCGCGTGACCGTGGCTCGCGGCCTGGCGAGCCTGGGCGCGAGTCTTTGCGAGGCCGGAGCGGAAGAGAACGTTGTCGAGACGGGTCTCAAGGAGAGCGAAGAGGGTGCCGGTCGGGTTAGCATTCTTACTGGCCTTGTCGACGTATCCGCGGAACTGAGTTTCGGAGAGACCGTAGGTAAAGCGAGCCTTCTGCTTCTCGTTCAAAGCCTGGCCGAACTCCGACTTCTGCTTCTTGAACTTGGCGGTCTTCTCTTTGCGCGCGAGGGAGAGACCGAACTTGGCGGTCTGCGTCTTCTCGAAGACAGGGGCTCCGAGGCGGCGTGCGATTTTGTACTTAGGTCCAATTTTCATACGTATATATAAAGATTATGTGCGGCGAGCGCGCGGCGGCTTAGGACCGTTGTGCGGCACTGGGGTAAGGTCCTGAATGGTCGTAAGGTTAATACCCTTCGAGATAAAGCCGCGGATAGCGGACTCGCGACCGGAGCCCACGCCCTTGATAACGACCTTCACTTCCTTAATACCGAGGTCAGCAGCCTTAGCGGCGAGGGTCTCACCGATCTTCGCGGCGGCAAAGGGAGTCCCCTTCTTAGCGCCACGGAAACCGAGCGAGCCCGAGGTCGACCACGCGAGAGTGCCACCCTTCGGGTCGGTCAAGACGAGCTTAGTGTTGTTGTAGGTCGACTCAACGCAGAGAATACCAGAGTCAAAGCGGCGACCCTTAACCTTCGGCGCGACGACAGTCTCGGCAGCCTTTTCGGCTCCTTCGACGACCTTCTCTTCAGTTGTAGCGAGTTTCTTCTTTCCCATATAGAAATATTACTTCTTCTCGGCGATCTTCCTGCCGGTACCCATCGTCTTGCGGACGTTACCGCGACGAGTGCGGGAGTTGGTCTTCGTGCGCTGACCGCGAACCGGGAGACCGCGCATGTGACGAACACCACGGTAAGCCTTGATATCCTTCAAGCGCTTCACATTGGCAGCCGTCTCACGCTTGAGGTCACCTTCGAGCGTCAATGTCTCGATGATGGTGCGGATCTTGTTCTCCTGGTCGATCGTCACTTCCTTGACCTTGGTAGCACCAGCAATGCCGGCCTGAACCAAGATCTCCTGCGCGCGAGAGCGGCCAACGCCGTAGAGCGTGGTCAATCCGATCTCAAGACGCTTTTCGTCTGGAATGGTGATGCCGAGAATTCTCATTTATCCTTGTCTTTGCTTATGACGCGGGTTGGCCTTGCACACGACGTACACGTAGCCCTTTCTTCGGACTACCTGGCATTTGGCACAGATTTTCTTGACCGCAGCCTTTACTTTCATAAGGAACCCGTATTCTAACCCAAGCGGGTTTTATTGTCTAGAGCCTCTTAATAATCCGGGCTTTACCGCCATACGGTTCGAGCTCCAAAAGTACTCTATCCCCCACTAAAACGCGAATGCGGTGAAGGCGCATCTTACCAGAAAGATAGGCGAGAAGCGAGGCATCTTCCTGAGCTTCTTGGCCCTCCACGGGGTCAAGCGTCACTCGGAACATAATGTTCGGGAGAGATTCAATAACAGTAGCGGTACGTTCGAGGTCTTTGTTAGCGGGCATTATTGTATGGCGGTTTTCTTAACGGTAATCTCGGCAGCCTTGGTCGGGAAGGTGCTCTTCCAGAACGGACGAATCGTGGCGGTAGCCGTCTTAACGGTTGGATAATTTTTTAATACTTGCGGAAGGTCTGAGGTGCCGCGGCCAGCGAGGTCGGCCTTGAGAGCCACCTCATCCGTCTGCCAGACAAGAAGCGCGGAGCCTGTAACCGTAAAGTCGATCTTATTGAGACCAAGGACATCGGTCGGGACTTCTCCGGCGAAGGCCACCTGGAGCTTATCGAGGCCCTCGATCACGACGGCATCAGTCGCAGAGACCCCATCCTGCCCGAGTGAGAGAGCGGTGGCAAGGTCAGTCTTCTTGAACATGACGCCATAGAGCGTGCCGCGCATGTTGACCATCGCATCCCCGCTCGTCTGGGCGGGCGTCTGAGCCAAATCCTCATAGGTAATAGTCGAGAGTGATGGGAAGAGGATGAAGTCAGCTGGAACCTCAGCGGCAGCCTTCACGAGGAGGTCCTGGCGGATGTTCTGCTTGAGATCGCCCTTGGCCTTGGTGAGATCAGCGCCGTTCACGGTGCGCTCCTTGCCGATAAAGCCGTTCGTCATAGGAGTCTTCGAGCGAGCATAGATTGTGGCGGCGCGCGGCGTACCCTTAAGACCCGGGAGAGTGAAGTCGGTGAGCCCAATGTTGTAGCTCTGACCTGGTTGATCCGCGGTCACGACGGCCTCGATAGAACCCGGCGTTGTCCCCTTCTTGCCCGGGATCGTAATCGCCTGAGCAATACGGTAGACCTTGCCGTCAGCGCTTTCGAAACGGGTGTTCTCGACCAATTTCTGCGGATCAGCAGAGGCATCATTATAAACAATGATCGTCCCCGAGGCCTTACGACTGACATCTGACTCTCCGGAAGCCGGGACGGCAACGCCCTTATCCCCAGAGAGCTTCACGACACTATAGAGAAGACCCGTACCTCCACTCTTGTACGCGGAGTAGGTCTGACCGGTAAAGGCGAGCGCCAAACTCTTGGGCGTATAGGCAAGTGTCGCCCCTTTGAAGAGGGAGAGGATGGCGAAGGTAAGGATAATGAGCGCCGCACCGAGAGAAAGCCAGATCGTCTTTCGAGAAGTGGTGTGCGGGCGAGGCGGGAGCGGCGTGTTGTATTCTACCGGCTCTCGCGTTTCGGGTTCATCGGCGAGAGGGCGCACGATGGGAGCGGGGCGTCTTACGCCATCCATCCCCACGGGAGCGGCTGGCATCGCGACGCGATCGGTGCGACGGCGGCCTTCGGGAATCGGAATGTTCCTGATGCTTCTGCGTCTCTCGGGTAGAGAAACGCCGTCAATGTTCTTGGGCATGTAGAAATTATACCTCGACTTATGATTATTCCAATACTGCTTTTATTCTTCTCACACCAGCGGAGACTGCTTCTTCCTTCACAATCTTGAAGTGACCGAGCAAAGAAATGTTTTCCACATGTGGGCCGCCACAGAATTCCTTCGAGTAAGCGCCCTCGAGTGTGTCCCCAATATAATAGACGCTCACCTCGTCAGGATATTTCTCACCGAAGAAGTGGCGCGCGCCCGTCGCCTCCGCCTCTGCCTTCGGCATGACGACCTTATGGACCGGAAGCGCGGCCGCGATCTTCTCGTTCACGATCTCTTCTACCTTCTGCTTTTCTTCATCGGTCATCTTGCGGTCGAAGGAGAAGTCGAAACGAAGCCGCTCCGGCGTAATGTTCGAACCCTTCTGCCCTACCCCATCACCCAACACATCGTGGAGCGCTTGATGGAGAAGATGGGTCGCGGTGTGATACTTCACCTCCATATCTGAGTGACCGGCGAGCCCGCCTTTAAACTTCTGGTCCGCACCAACGCGGGAAAGTTCCTGGTGTTTCTTAAAGTCTTCTTCGAATTTTGCGCGATCAATTTCGAGTCCCTTTTCCTTGGCAATCTCCTCAGTGAGCTCAAATGGGAAACCATAGGTCGTAAAGAGCACGAACGGATCAACCCCTTGTTCAAACTTTTTCAAACCTTCATCAAGAGTTTTCTCAAATTTCGCTACTTCTTCAAGCAGAATCTGTTCTGTCTGCGAATTAAATTCGTAGAAAACAGCATAATCCTTCATGATCGCGCGGGCCACGGACAACAAATCCTTGTTCCTAAAATAAGCGCGGCGAATCAATCGACGCAAAATGTATCCTCTTTCAGTATTAGAAGGCACGACTCCGTCAGCAATCATAAAGACGGCCGCTCGAACATGATCAGCCACCACTCTTTCCCCCGTCGTATTGGGGTTGTGAGCAAATGCAAAAAGATCAGTATCAAATACCGTCTTTACTCCCTGAGAAACCATGGCCAAGCGTTCAAGACCCATGCCTGTGTCGATCCCCTTCGTTGGGAGCGGCGTGAGCGTCTTATCTTTCGATTGATAGAACTCGTTAAAGACAACATTCCAAATTTCAATCCCACCGGCATAAATTTCCGTTGTCGGACCGCACGGACCTTCTTCGCCTGTCGGGCCCCAGAAGTTGTCACTGCGATCACATTTCCTGATCTCAATATTCGGATCGAGCGACTTCCAAATCTCGGCCGATTCTATGTCTTCCGGTACGCCAGGCTCACCTTCAAAAACCGTCACGTAGTCGATCTTCAGCCCCATCACCTTCGTCACAAATTCGTATGCATACGCAATCGCTTCCTTCTTCCAATACCCGCCGAAGGAGAAGTTGCCGAGCATTTCGAAGAAGGTCAGGTGACGTTCATCGCCCACTTCTTCAATGTCGGAAGTACGCACACTCTTCTGGACTGAAGTCGTGTTCTTGGAATTAAAATCCACCATCGGGTCCTTCTTACCAATATAGTAAGACTTGAACTGCTGCATGCCGGCAGTGGTAAAGAGAACCGAGGCATCTCCGTCAGGCGCGAGCGAGGAAGACGGCACAATCGTGTGGCCTTTCGATTTGAAAAATTCTAAGAATTTTTGCCTGATTTCCGCAGAATTCATAAAAAGCAATATAGCATAAATGAGAAAACCCGGCGCTATACGCGCCGGGTTCTGAATCTAGGAGTGACAGTACTTCCTGATAATCTCGGATTTGATTATCGGGGCCCGGATGCCGCCATAAAGAGGCAGCTCGGGAAGTGGCTGCTGGCACATGCCGCACTTAAGCACATTTCCAGCATGATCAAAGCGATGCGGGTGAGGACACGCGACAACACTCTTGCACGTGTCGCAAAACACGTCACCAGGGAAACCAGTTGCCCTAAGCGACGCAATCGGATGCGGACAACTCATGACAACCCCCTTCATTCAGGAACAGGCCAGACCTAATAATACCACTTCTTACAAATCCTTCAACACCTGCATATCCCTCTCAAGAGTGACGAGCAATTCGCGATTATAGATCGTAGCGGCAGGGTGATAGAGCGGAAGGAGCTTAAAGGTGGTGGCTTCTAGAACCTTCCCGTGGAGAGCGCCGATCGAGGCCACTTCCTTCTCCAACCCATATCGATTCATTACATACATCATCGCGAACCGACCGAGCGTCGCCACCACTTTCGGTTTAATAATTTCGATCTGCCTGTCGAGAAACGGGGCGTAGGTATCAATTTCTTCTGGCAACGGATCACGGTTCTTGGGCGGACGATCCTTCACGATGTTTGTAATATAGACATCCTCGCGCTTGATTCCCACTGAGTGTAAAAGCTTCTCAAGCACCTTACCCGCCGCGCCGACAAAGGGTCGCCCCGTCTTCGCCTCACTCTCTCCCGGCGCTTCACCGATAAACATAATCTTCGCGTCATGACTTCCCTCTCCGATCACTGGGAAGTAATGATTTTCTCTGCGATACAGAGCTAGAGGCGAATCCGCAAGCGCCACCACGTCGTCTTTGATTTGTTTGAGCGCGGGGGTTTTAGTATCCATATCTTTATTCAATAATGCGATCCATCACCGCGCCGCCCAGGCAGACATCACCAGCGTAGAAGACGATCGACTGACCGAGCGAGAGACCGCGCACCGATTCGGCAAACTCGACCTCATCGCCGCGCACAATGACTGGAAGTTTCTCACCACGATAGCGAATGCGAGCGGTAACATTTTTGTCTTGCGGTTCGCGCATCCAGTTCACGTTCTTGAGAGCAATTTTCTTTGGTGAATACTCCGTAATTTCTGCTAATTTATCAGAAACGATGAGCCGATTGTTCTCAACTTCTTTGGCCACTACGTAGAACGGCCCGCTGGCGGCATCCTTCTTCGTAATCTCAAACCCATGCCGCCCACCGATCGTGTAGTGCACAAGACCTCGGTGAGTGCCAATAACATTATCTTGGGTATCGACCACCTCACCTGGTTTGCTCTCGATATAGTGCGAGAGGAAATCTTCCATCGAGACATTCCCCATGAAGCAAATGCCCTGGCTGTCCTTCTTCTCGGCCACTGGGAGGTTATATTTCTTGGCCAACTTTCTTACCTCTGACTTTTCCAAGCCGCCGACCGGGAACATGGTGTGAGCAAGATCAGCTTGGGTGAGCATCCAGAGGAAGTAACTCTGGTCCTTATCCCCATCCTTCCCTTCCGCCAACTGCAGAGGATGATCCTCTGCATGGGAATCTGTGGATAACTTGAGAGGTTTAGCCTCTAGAACGCGCGCGTAGTGACCAGTGGCGATATGGGTAGCACCGAGCGCCTTCGCCTTTTCCCAAAAGATCCCGAACTTAATCTCCCGGTTACAAAGCACATCGGGATTCGGCGTACGGTTGGCGCGGTACTCAGTGAGCATCGTGTCGACAACGGCTTCCTTGTACTCCTTCTCCGCGTCGATAAAGAGAAACGGAATCCCCAAGGTGAGGGCCACCTTCATAGCATCGCGACGTTCCTCCCGCCAGGTGCACGGGAGCCACTCCGGCTGCCACGCCCGGATGAAGACACCGGCGACATCGTAACCCTGCTCTTTCAAAAGGGCGGCCGAGACCGCGCTGTCTACTCCCCCCGAAAGCCCGACAAATACTTTTGCCTTAGTTCGGGAGATATTTGATGATGTTTTGTTTGTGTTCTTCAAAGGTCTTCGCATAGTGCATCTTCCCATCCTTCCCTGTCAAGAAATAAAGATACGGCGTCGCGGTAGGGTGAAGAGCGGCGTTCAAGGAAACGAGACCAGGGTTGTTGATAGGCTTTTTCGGCAAGCCTTGGAATTCATAGGTCCCCATTTCGGAGTCGACCTGGAGCGGCATGCCAAGCTTCAAACGCTTCCAAAGAATATCGGCGGCCACCTTTCTGTCCTCTGCCGTCTTCGCTTCCGCTTCGAGAAGTGAGGCCATCGTCACAATTTCTTCGAGCGTATGACCTGAAGCCTCGATATCCGTCATAAGCGGAGCAATTCGACGAGTGAAGTTCTCACGCATCACCTGGATTGTCGAAGAGGCGGTAGCAGTCACCGGCATAAAGTAGGTGTCCGGGAAGAGATATCCTTCCGGTGCCGTGGCGAGGAACATCGCGTTGTCGAAAAAGGCAAACTCTTCTTTGAAAAGATTGGAAATCTTGGCGCTCGTGAAGCCTTCCGGCACGGTTACTTTAATCGTCTCAATCTCATGATCACCACGGAAGATCCGCCATGCAATGGTGAAGGCGCTTTCTGGTTTCTCAAAGTAGTACTGCCCCGCCTTCATCCCCCGCTCGCCACCGAGCACAATGGAAAAGCTGCGGAACCAGAAACTCGAACGGATAAAGTGCCCTTTCTCTAACGTCTGCGAAATCTCCTGAAGACCCGCGCCGTTCGGTACCGTCACAATCGTGTCCTTGGGAAAGGCCGCGGGGGCCGTCACACTCCACGCTACCACCGCTATCACGATGACGAGAAGTGCGATAAGGGGGCGCCGGTCGTGGGGAAAGTTCTCAAACATTAGACAGGAAGGTTGGCTGGAGCATCGGCCTTCTTCGACGGGATGCGGTTCAAGGTTGGGGTCGCGGCCACCATAGCGCTTGGGAAGTGATAGAGCGTGGCAATTTCTTCGGTCGTGAGAATGTAGGGCTTGTCGTCATGCAAATGTTTGAACGGTTCGTTGAAAATAGCGCGGCGCTTGTAGGCCTCGAGCATCTTGCGCTCGCTCTCCTTCTTGCGCATATCGCGGAAGTCCTGCCACGGATAGTCGAAGTCATAGCCGGATGGTTTAAAGCCGTTCAATGTCTGCGAGCTGAACTGCTTGAAGACGCCGAGGATGCCGCCAATCTTATTGGCATCGAACGCGGCCGTCTCGGCAAAATAAGCGACGCGGATCATGGAGTCGAAGGCGGTCTTCTCAAGGGAGCGCTCGATCGCCTTAATCGTTTCCTTCTGAGCATCCGTGAGAGCCTGGAGGGTCGCCGGCTTGTCCTTCTCAGGCTTCACATGCGCCTCCTTCTCGATAATGGTTTTAATCTCCGCCTTCGCCGCTGCCTTCCAGTCTGGTTTCGTCGTCAAACGACCATACTTAAAGGTCTCTTTCACATGACCTTGGAGAAGAATTTGGATCCAGGCATGTTCGCCGGGGCGCAAGGAACCCAAGAACTCGAGCAAGGGCGTCATGGGGTCGTTCTTGTACTCTTCCTTCGGATCCTTGTCGAGGCCGTAATCTACGTACGTCTTAATCGGATAGGCGTCAGCCTTCGTGAGAACAATATGAGAGAACTTCCCGAATTTATACTTCGCCGGATCGTGGTGAATGCCGAGCGCGTAGTCGGGCGCTTCGTGAATTTCAATATTGGGAAACTGAGCGTAGAGTGCCGTCTCGACCGGACCTTTGAACTTGGCGTGCATCCATATATAAAAGTGCACTTGCCCTCCCGTCGAGACGAGCTCGAGCGAGAACCACGGACGAACACGACCCTTCAGATAGGCATCCGCCACCGTACCCACCCCCGTCTGACTCAAGCTCTGGATAAACACTTCCATGAGCGCCGGGCTCTTCAACATCTCATTGGGCAACTTCACCTCAAGGAGGACGCTTCCCTGCGCCTTGATCCATTCCTGACGCTTAAAGGCCATCCACGAGTGGAAAGCGAAATAGAGCGCGGCGCACGGCACCCACACGGGCCAGAGCAAAAGCGCGATGTGCGCCGCGCGAGGGAAAATATCGTATTTGAAAAGCGTGAGGAATTCTTCGAACATGCCCTTATTCTACACTACCCCACGAGAGACAGTATGTGGAAACGAGGATTAACCGACGCTCGAATAGCGGCCTTCCTTGTCACGCTTGAAGTACTTCGGGTTCTGGAGATTGACGAGAATCGTATTCTCCTTAACGTAACGTTCCTTGAGAACTTTTTCCACAATTTTCTCCTTGGTAAGAGGACCTTCCTTGTCGATGATTTTCTTGATCACGTCCTTCACGACACCAGACATGTATCCCCACTCGGCGAGAGCGTAGAGACCGCGGCCGACGAGGACGAAGCGAGGATCCTTAATAAGCTCGTTGTGAGTTGTCGCGACGTGAGCCTTTTTATCGAAATACTGCGAGATGGCCTTGGCCACTTCCTTGAAGTGGATAGGAGAACCATGCTTGCGAATAACCAAGAAAGCGTAGTCACGCATCCCCTTGGCATTCACGTTCGCGGAGGAGGCGCGGCCCCATTCGCCGAGCGGGTTCTTGCCAATCTTGTGGGAAATCGAGAGCCAGCGCTTGATGACTTCTTCGTTCTTATACTTTTCGTTAATATCCTTCACCTCTTCGAGGAACGAGCTAATGAGATCGCCTTCCATGACAAGTTCGTCGTCGGAGAGTTTGGCATAGAGCTTGCGCAGAGCGCCTTGAATCTTCTGAGAAAGTTCTGGGTCAGCATGCCAGCGGTGCTTGAATTCTTCATCTTCCTTCTCACGCTTAAATTCCTCACCGATCACAAGGAGGAAGTGGAGATGGTTCTGTACGCTCGCGTCCTTAGAGAGATGCGCGAGCAAATCCTTCTCAGAGACAAGTCCGCCGAGGCCAATGAGAATCGCCTTGAGCTCGGTAAAGACCGCTTCGGAATCCTTGTAGACCTTAGACTTCCTGATGGCGGCGAGAGAGTGATTCTCGATCTGACGAACGCGTTCACGGGTGATTGTGTACTTCTTGCCGATGGCGTCGAGGGTCAACTTGTTCGACTTAGCACCCAATCCGTAACGCGAAACGAGCACGTCTTGCGCGCGCTTTGCCAACACCGAAAGGAGGCGCTTGGTGATCTCTTTAGGCTTGAAATTCAGGGTGATCTTTTCGTTCATATACCTATTTCTATCACTTGACATAACCTATGTCAAGGCCAGGCTACCCGGTGACAAAATTGACCAATTTCCCCGGCACCCAGAGGGCCTTCGTAACCGTTTTACCTTCCAACCACTTCCCCATCTCAGGGAGGGCCCGGGCCATCTCCAAGGCCTCAGCCTCTCCTATACTTGACGAAGCAGAGAACTTACTTCTTACTTTGCCATCTACTTGGACGACAATCAAGGCCGTGGCGGAAACGAGCTTCGCCCTGTCATACGTCGGCCAAGGAGTAGTGTGAATAGAGTCGGCGTGCCCCAGCGCTTGCCAGAGTTCTTCGACCACGTGCGGCGCGAAAGGCGCGAGAAGAGTGAGAAGGGTTTCGTATTCTTCCTCACCTATGACGGTCTGCTTCTCGAGCGCGTTCGTGTAAATCATGAGACTCGAGACTGCCGTGTTGAAGCCGAGCGTTTCAATGTCTTCGGAGACCTTCTGAATCGTCTGATGCATGAGAGAGACATCGGTAACTGGCGTGCCAGCGACCACCTTTTCTCGCAACTTCCAAACTCGTTCGATAAACCGGCGCGGCCCCACGAGCGAACTCTCGTTCCAGGCAATAGCTTGCTCGAACGGACCCATGAACATCTCATAGAGACGGAGCGTGTCGGCACCGAAGCGCTCGACGATGGCGTCTGGGTTCACGACATTCCCTTTTGACTTACTCATCTTCTCCCCACCCTCCGCGAGGATAAGTCCGTGAGAGGTGCGCTTCTTGTACGGCTCAGGGGTCGGCACCAATCCAATATCAAAGAGGAACTTATTCCAGAAGCGCGAGTAGAGCAGGTGAAGCACCGTGTGTTCCATGCCGCCGTTGTACCAGTCGACGGGCATCCAATACTTCAACTGTTCCGGCGAAGCGAAGGCCTCGTCGTTATGTACATCAGCATAGCGGAGGAAGTACCACGAAGAACCTGCCCAGTTAGGCATCGTATCGGTCTCTCGCTTGGCCGCACCACCACAGGTAGGGCACGTCGTGTTAACCCAGTCGAAAATAGCGGCAAGTGGCGACTCTCCGTTGTCGGTTGGCTGATAATTTTCTACCTTAGGCAATTCGAGAGGCAGGTCCTTTTCTGAAAGCGGCACTATTCCGCACTTCTCACAGTGCACGACGGGAATCGGCTCACCCCAATAACGCTGACGCGAGAAGACCCAGTCGCGCAGTTTGTACTTCGTCACCTTTTCTCCGAATTCTTCAACCGAAGCTTTAGGATACCCTTCGATAATCGGCAGGTCGTGCTTTAAGGCAAAGGCGTGGTCACGCTCGTCATCCGCTGGGACGCCCATAATGGCCCCGGTGCCGTAGTCAGAGAGAACGTAGTCGGCTTCCCACACTGGAATCTGCGCTTTCGTCGCTGGGTTCGTCACATATCTACCCGTGAACTTATCTTCCTTACCAGCAACCGCGAGGAAGGTAGCGCCGTGGATTGTGTCAGGACGAGTGGTGAAGACTTCGAGGTCGTCAAACTTTATAAGTGCTCCCTCAGACTTCCCGATCCAATTCCTCTGCTGCGTCTTCACGCGCTCAGGGTAATCGACTGTTTCCAAATCATTCAAAAGACGTTCGGCATACGCCGTGATCCTCAACATCCATTGCTCCTTCTCCTTCTGCTCGACCGGCGTACCGCAGCGCTCGCAGCAACCATCGACCACTTCTTCGTTGGCGAGACCAATCTTGTCCTTGGGGCACCAGTTGATCGGGATCTTCGCCTTGTACGCTAACCCATGCTCAAGGAATTTGAGGAAGAGCCACTGCGTCCACTTGTAGTACCTGGGGTCAGTCGTGTTCACTTCTCGTGACCAGTCGAAAGAAATGCCCAGAGCCTTAAGCTGACGGCGGAAATTATCAGTATTGTCTTGAGTGACGACTCTCGGGTCTTTGCCGGTCTTAATAGCATAGTTCTCCGTCGGCAAACCGAAGGCGTCCCACCCGATGGGATAGAGCACGTTGTAACCTTCGCGACGACGCTTGCGCGATACCACGTCGAGCGCGGCGTAACTTCTCACGTGACCGGTATGAAGACCGTCTCCCGAGGGATACGGGAATTCAATAAGCGCGTAGTACTTAGGTTTAGAAGAATTCTCCAGGGCGCGATACAAGCCTTCACTCTCCCACTTCTCCTGCCACTTGCGTTCTATTTGTTTCGGGTCGTAATCCTGAGACATTTAAGCTGAGACATTGTTGAACTTTTTCACCGCGATCCAACACAAGAGACCAAGAGCGACGGCAAGGATAAGGAGCTTGATGACATCGTTCGCCGAACCCCAGTAGCGCATCGAAGCAATGATGAAGGAGAGGACCCCCGCGAGAGAGAGACCGCTCGCAATAACACCGTTCTTCGCAAAGAAGTTACCAGCGGCGACAGAGAGAGCCCCGAGTATGACGAGGATCACAAAGACGTTGCGATCATAATCCTGACGCGAGGTGTCATAGGTCTGACGGCAGGTGTATTGCACGTCGCAGTAGCCGGCTGGAGCAGACTTCGCACCCTCACCGTAGTACATATTCTCATTCCACTGTCCTCCTTGAGCCACGCATGCGGCCTGGGTTCCAGGAACATTTACCACCTGAGAAGTCGGGCAAAATGCTTCGAGCTCCGGAGACTTATAGACAAGCGAGATGGCGTAGTTGAAGAAGAGATTGAGGACGATCATGATGCCAATAATCGTGGACCACTTACCAATGCGCTGTGATGTATTCATAGGGAGTAGTATACGCCGTTTCAACCGCCTTTGACAAATCGCTCTCCAAACTGTAGAAAGAACTCAGACAAAGGAGAACTACCTTGGAAAACCGTGCCTATCAGAACGTCTTGAGCGCCTTCAAACTCATCGTCGATCTTAACCTCTTTGCAGCTGAAGGGATGAACGCTCTCATTGAACGTGTACTCGCCTCGTCGCCGACACGCGAACAACTTTGGGAAATTTTCCAGATTATCGGACCGTGGTACGAGGAGCATGGTCCGTCTGAAAGCTGGGGGTTTTTCGACAAACAGGAGTTCGACGCCGTGCCGTACTACAATCTGTACATACGCTGGTCGGAACTTTCGAAAGTCGAGCTCAAGAGTGCTGTCGACTTCCCTTCCGCCCTTTCTCTCACCCGCAGCATGCTCGCAACACGGGAAAGGTCTGAGGCACGGTATCTCCTTCTCGATTTTGCCTCGACTCCCGAACACGCCCTCATTTTCATCGGCCTCAAGCAAAACCTCGGTGAGGGCTGCAGCGAAAAAGAAGAGAGGAAGCTTCTCAAACTAGCGACGACTGACGAAGTGCGGCTAGCACTCATCAACTTCGGCAACGAACGCAGATGGAACGTACAGGACAAAACCATGATGCGTCTCGCAGAAATGATTGGGACATAACCCGAAAGCGCGCGACCCTTAGGTCGCGCGCATATTTTGTTTGAGGAAACCTACTTCCCTGTCACGATGTACTGTAACCGTCGCCCGATCTCGGTGAGGATTTGCTCACCTTTTTCGCCGGGGATACTGACGATCACCGCCACGATGCAAGAATCACTGCCGTCGAAACAGGTGACGCCACAATCTCCCACGACACCAACGTGAGGATTACCTGGATCTGTCCACCACCCTGTCTTGTGATAAAACGGCGTGGAAGATGGCAACCCAGCCCGCAGCTTACCGTTATCCCGCTGTTTCTGGAGAAGCCGAGACAATCTTTGCGATGAGTCAACTCCAAGAAGTGTGCCATTGTCGACCAGACAAAGGAACTCTGCAAGGTGCCGAGTATATCCTTGGACCATTGGAGCGTCTTGATACGGAAGATCTTCGAGCTTGCGGCTGAGAAACTTCCTGGTAAGAGCACTTTTCTCCCAACCATGTTTACGAAGAAGCTTGTTGACCTCCTCACGACCCACGAAGTCGATAAGGACATTAGCTGCCGTGTTATCGCTCCGGGTGATCATGAGATCGAGAAGAACTTCGAGGGTCGAGAAGGCGCCTCCTTCAAGCAACGGTCGCGTATCACTAGCCACTTCCGGCTTCTCATCGACGGCATTTTTCTTCACCACATAGATTCGTCTGTCCCAGCGAGTGCGCGTTCGCTTCATGTACTCAAGAAGTGCCGCGGCGATGTAGAGCTTGGTGAGTGAAGCGGGGTAAATGGGCGTCAGATCACGCCAACCCGCATAGGCATAACCTCTCACATTGCTTTTCGCAATCGAAAGATGGATCGACGCTGCACCACCCAATTCAGAAACTACGTTTCTTACTCGCGTTGTCATCTCCGGGTCTTGCGAGAATTTCATTCTCTGTACCACAAGATTCCTCCTGGAAAGGTTCTGGCTCTGGGCCCACCCTAACGTATTTAAACAAGGAACTCAATCACATCCCCATCTTGGACGACATACTCCTTCCCTTCCGTTCTCACCCAGCCCTTAGACTTCGCGGCGGCGTAGGAGCCGGCTTCGAGGAGCTTGTCGCAGGCAATCACTTCCGCGCGGATGAAACGAGCTTCGAAGTCGGTGTGGATTGAGCGGCCGGCATACGGCGCCTTGGCATCACGCTTCGTCGTCCAGGCACGTGTCTCGGCTTCGCCTGTCGTCAGGAAGGTGATGAGGTCGAGAAGTTTGTAGCTCTCCGTAATTAAATTATCCAAGCCCTCGCCGAAGACCGGATCGAGCTTCACATACGGTCCGGGGATCTTCGAAGCAATCTCGTCCGCCAAGTTCTCTGCCGCGGCAGAGGTGTTCAATATATAGAGCATCGGCTTCATGGTAAGGAGGTGAAGGTTGCCGACGAGTTTCTTCTCTTCCTCGGTGAGCACTGCTTCGTTCGCGAGCTTCCCTTCCTTGAGCAGAGCTTCCACTTTCTGAAGAGCGGCTTCTTCGGCGGCCGCTTCCTTCTTGCCGGTCTTCGCTTCACGAGCGACACCGCCCAAGCGCTTAGAGACCGTTTCCATATCGGCAAGAATAAGTTCGAGGTTAATGACCGCGATGTCTGAGAGTGGGTCTACCGTGCCAGCCACGTGGATGACGTCATCGTCGCGGAAGGTGCGAACCATGTGCGCGATGGCATCTACTTCGCGGATGTTCTGGAGGAATTTATTGCCCAGACCTTCTCCCTCGGAAGCACCCTTCACGAGACCGGCAATGTCGACGAATTCGACCACCGCGGGGACCGTCTTCTTCGACTGACTCATGGCGGAGAGTTTCTCCAAGCGCTCGTCAGGCACCGGGACGATACCGACGGAAGGATCGATCGTACAGAAGGGGTAATTCTCGGCCGGAACGCTCTTCTTGGTGAGCGTATTAAAGAGCGTGGACTTCCCCACGTTCGGCAGACCGACAATGCCGATACTTAGTGCAGAATAAGACATTACCTTCGTTGATTATTGGTATATAACCAGTGACTTTTAATTCCTTTTGATTACCTACGACCTTTTCAACAGTGTTCAATACTATCTCCCGTTTCTCACTAAAACTCAAGTTCGAAAGTGGGACACCCTCAAGGTCTTACTGATGGTGCTGTGGGAAACAAAGGGTATTGATAATAAAAAATATGTTGCCTTATCTGTGCCAATGGAAGAAGTTGGAAAAATGCTTGGAGGATGGAACGGGCAGGTCGCTTCAAAACAAAACTCTCTGCCCTTGAGCAGAGAGAAATGAAGAGAGTTGCGAAGCGAGGAACACGAAACCGTTCTCACGATTCCACCTGTTGTCAGCGTTGCCGTTGTAGGCGTTCAGCCAGCGACCATTGTCGTTGCGATTGATGCCGAGAACGTTCGGGTTGCCGTCCGAATCGGTTTGTATAAAGCACCTTCAGTGCCATTGCCCACAAGAGAGCCTCCGCGCTCAATCCACAGGTTGTATCGAATTCCGCATCGTAATGCGATAGTGCTCTATACCAAGTATCTTCATTTTTTTGAAGTGTCTGCATACACCACCCTACCCTTGTCCTTAGACAAGGATAATCTCGATGCATGGATACTGGGGTCGGTAGCGGGGAACCTTAATCCCCCACATATTCACCTACTGCCATTGCAGATTATATCAAAACGAAAGGCCCGGACACCCATTTTTGGATGCCGGGCCCGAAGGGCAAAGGTCAAAGGATCTGAAGAAGATCCAAGTGACCAAGTCCTAAGTACTAGTCTTGCGGGACGAGGAACACGAAACCGAGCTCACGACCCCACCTGTCGTCAGCGAAGCCGCTGCAGGCGCTCAGCCAGCGACCACGGCCGTCGCGATCGATGCCGAGAACGTCCGGGCCGCCGCCCGAACCGGTGATGGGCTCGTGCATGACGATGAGCCACCACAAACCCATCGCTTCGAGATCGTCGTCGGAGACCATCTCCCGGAGGAGCGGTGCGACTTCGACCGGAGGCGTCAGGTATCCGCGCTTCTTGGCTTCCTCGCGGATCTTCGAGGTGAGGCGATCGTTGTCTTCGAACTCGTCGCCCTTGATCACGACCAGCTTGTACGTCTTGCCGTTGGTGGAGACGAACTTGTCGCTCCGGAGCAACTGCTTGGCGTAGTCGCCGACGTTGTAGTTGGCGGTCGTGAGCGATTCGATGAACTGCTCGCCGGTGCGGCCGTCCGTGGTCACGTGCCGAACGATCATGTTGCTGATCATCTCGACGCGCTTGCGGAAGACCGAGTAGAGCTCCGGCCAGATGTCGTTGTTGCCGAGCACCTGCTGGACTGCGTCCGTCGGAAGCTCCGCGCGGAAGCGCTTGAGAATCGAACGGAACAGCTCTCCGGCCTTGTCGATCTGGCCGTCGGTCATCTGCGTATCCACGGATGGGGTCACGGTCTTTGCCATGGCGTCATCCTCCTTTGAGGTGAGCTAGACCACCGGAATGGTAGTCATAGCCAGAAAGTACCGAGAGTTCGGAGCCTTTTGGCTATGACTACACGCAAGAATAAGTAAAAGAACTAGCTAGGTTAAGCATAGCACCTTTGGCGTGTTTTGTCAAGTTCATGAATTTCCAAAAAATTTTATAGGATATGGGGAAATTAAATTTCCTTTTGAAATCTGGGGGTATGGGGGTGGGTATCTGAAAATTAGATCTTTATGGCTTACTTATACTAACGTCCCGTATAAAGGATACCGGGGGTGAGTTCGGGGGGGGTGTATGCCCCTTACCCCTGAAAACTATAGTGTGCGCCCCTGTGGGGTAAATAGGAGCTATCTGATAGGCACTACCCAGCGAGGAGGAGGGAGTTTGATAGTGAATGAGAACGGAATGACCTTAGGGCTATGTTCTTTTGTGTTCAGGCCATGCCAACAGACAATTTGGACATGGGGTTAGAATAGCGGAAAATTGCAATAAGGTACATGTGTGGTACATTTTCGGCAGAATTTGTACCTACAACCAAGGGGGGTTAACATGTCTGACGCGTACCAGGAACTCAAGGACCGCGGCTTCATCAGGCAAGAAACGGCACCGGTGGATGTGCGCCATCTGGGCACTCACGAGCTCATCGAAACGCTTTCAGCGGAGAAAAGGCTCAAGAGCGGCCAGACGACGTTCTACGTCGGCTTCGATCCGACCTCGGACAGCCTTCACGTCGGAAGCCTCATGCCCATCATGGCCATGATGCATCTCCAGCGCGCTGGACACATTCCGATCTGCATCATCGGCGGGGGCACGGCTCTCATCGGAGATCCGAGCGGCAAGACGCAGATGCGGCAGATGCTCTCGGAAGAAGATATCGCTTCGAACGGCCGGGGCATCCTGGCACAGCTCGAGCAGTATCTCTCTTTCGAAAACGGCTCAGGCGTCTTCGTCAATAACGCCGAGTGGCTCACGAAGCTCAATTACATCGAGTTTCTGCGCGACATCGGCAAACACTTCCGCGTCAACGAAATGTTGCGCATGGAAGCATACAAGGCGCGGCTCGAACGCAATGAGGGACTTTCCTTCATCGAGTTCAACTACCAGCTCCTGCAGGCCTACGACTTTCTCGTCCTTTTCGAGAAGTACGGCTGCACGATCCAGATGGGCGGCGACGACCAGTGGGGCAATATCCTCGCCGGCATCGATCTCATCCGGAAAGTAAGGCAGAGTGCATCGCACGGCCTCACCTTTCCTCTTCTCACTACGGCCAGCGGCCAGAAGATGGGTAAGACCGAGACGGGCGCCGTCTGGCTCGATGCAGCGAAGACCTCGCCGTACGAGTACTATCAGTTCTGGATCAACACGGACGACCGGGATGTGGAGAGATTCCTCAAATTCTTCACCTTCCTGCCGCTCGGAAACATTGCTGATCTCTGCGCTGAAGGAGGCAGCCTCTTGCGCCATGCGAAAGAGGTCCTCGCCTTCGAAGCCACGCAGATCACGCACGGTTACGACGCAGCCGTAGAAGCACGGGAATCTTCCGAACGCCTCTTCGCCTCCGGCGGAAGCGGTGCGGCGAATGTCCCCTCGCTCTCGCTCACCAAAAGCGAAGCGGATCTTCTGAAACTCACCGAGATCCTCGTGCGGACCGGCCTCAGCTCGTCGAAGTCGGAAGCCACCAAGCTCATCAAGAGCGGCGGCGTCTCCGTCGACAACGTAAAGGTCACGGACGAGAAAGTTTTCCTCTCAGAATTTCTGAAAGAGAAATCTTCGCTCCTCCTGAGGAAAGGCAAGAAAACCTACCACAGAGTCGATGTGGAATGATGTGAAATCGTACAAGTGCATGGCTCCAGCCATGCACTTTTTAATACATTGACACTCGCCTGATAAAACATTACTCTTTCAGCAGAAAGTAACGCTCCAAGACATTTTCACTGAGACGTAAGGAGGCCCATGAAGACTCTTATGCTACTTGCCGGGTTGCCGGGGGTTGGCAAGTCAACCATCTCCCGCCATCTCCGAGAAAAAATCAAAGACGCGCGCGTGATCGACATCGACGTCTTCAAAGCGATGATCGTCGACCCCACCCTTATTGGCGATCAAGTCGATCCGCCGGAAATCCGCTGGGCGTGCTACCAACTCGCCCTGAACACGGCCTTCGGACTCTTCGAATATGGACTGACCTCAACCGTAATCATGGACGAAGTCTTCCATCTCGCCTCTTTGCGATGCAAGGTCGAGAAGCTCTGCGCCGAGCGCGGGGTCAACGTCCTCTGGGTTGAAGTGCGGTCTCCACACCACGTGGTAAAAGAGCGCCTTCAGCAACGAAAGGGGCACATCCTCTCCCCGGAAGAGGCTCTGAATATTCATCAGATGTTCAGAGAGATCTTCGAGAAATTTCCAGACGCTCACCCAGGCTATATCGCCGTCGAGAACGACGGCAGGGATGTCGGCACTCTCGTCGACGACATCATGGAGAAACGAGCGGTCTAGAAATAGCGAAACAAGCCTCAAGACTGGTTCCGGCGCAAGCCGAAACCAGTCTGTTTTTATAAGCAAAACCATTGTGTTATAGTGGCGGCACAAATATGATGAAGCAAAGGGTCATCAACCAGAGCCTCCTCCAGGCGGCGGCGGCCGCCGGAAAAATTCTGCGCTCCGCTTTTGAGAAAGGTGTGACCCAAGAAATGAGTAAGGGTGCAGGCGGATCCTACTACGACGTCGTCTCCAAAGCCGACCTCCAGGCCGAGAAAGCGATTCTCAAAATCCTCAAGAAGAACCTCCCCGGTATTAATATATTAAGCGAAGAAACCGGCCTCACAGACCGTGGTTCGATGGACACTATCATCGTCGATCCGCTCGACGGCACGAGCAACTTCCTCCTCGGCATTCCCCACTTCTCCGTCGCCCTTGCGCACGTCAGGAACGGCGAAGTCATCGCCTCCGCAGTCTACAATCCTGTCCTGAAGAAAATGTACTTTGCAGAAAAGAGTAAAGGAACCTTTATCAACAAGAAGAAGCAGAAGCGTTCTCCCAACATCTCCCTCTCTTACGTCGCCATTAACTTCAGCCACCAGGATACGTGGCCGAAGAAAGGCACTAAGTTTAACTCCCTCTACAAACAAGGCACCAAGCGCGTGCTCAACAACTGGTCTCCCAACCTCGACTTCTGCCTCCTCGCTGAGGGCAAGATTGATGCCGTTATCTCAAGCGGGAGTCTTATCTTCGACTTTGCCCCGGGCCTTCTCATTGCCACAGAAGCCGGATACGGGCACTATCCTGAGAACGTACGTATTGGCAACACAATCGACGGCACCGCGAAGCTTGTCACCGGGCCGAAGGGTTCTTTCCTAAAAGCCTTACTCAAATAGTTATGAAAAACATATTAGCGGGCGACAAGAAGAAGGAATACGCATCCCTCTTCGGTCTCTTGTATTGCTCGATCATCCTCGGCACACACTACATCGTGACGAAGCAGGTCTCCGCCTCCGTTGATGCACCCACTCTCACCGCCTATCGTTTCCTTATCGCCGCACTTCCTTTGTTCGGATATTTGATCTATAAGAAGAAAGATCCTTTCGCAAACTTTAAGCCCGGAGCAATCCTGGGCTTTTTTCTATGGCTCGTCTTCATCATGATCAGCCTCGGTCTCGAGTACACGTCGGCGACAAACACGGGGTTCATCAGCGGCATCTTCTTCGTCTTCGTACCTTTCGTCGATTATCTGATATTCAAAAAGAGACTCCAGCTATTCAACCTGCCGATCATTACCCTCTCTCTCGGCGGACTCTATCTGCTGACAGGCGGTCTCACCCACTTAAGCATGGGTGACATCCTCATCTTTCTTTCCGCGATCTGTACTGCGGTACACCTCTTGCTTGTCGGGTATTATTCGAAACAAGAACTTGATCCTGTCCTCGCCTGCTTCCAGCAATTCATCATGGTGTTTCTTCTCAGTATTCTCTTCGCCTTTGCCAGAGGAGGATTCCACCCGCTTATCCCCCCGGCGCAAATTGCTCCGCTTCTCTTCCTCGGACTTCTGGCTACCTTCTCGGTCTTCTTCGTCCAAATGCTTTCTTTGAAACGCGCTTCGGGCACGCACGGCGCCGTACTCTTATCGCTCCAGCCGGGCTTCGCGGCTTTCTTCGCTTACTGGCTCGGAGGAGAGAAGTTTTCCGGCCTCCAACTTACGGGCGGCTTACTCCTCTTCGTCTCTGCAATTATCTACTCCATCTTCGCGAAGAAAAACTAAAGGAGATTATCCGTCTCGTGGAAGAGTTTCTCGGTCTCGGAAGCAATGCGGACCATGGCTTCGACAGATTCGAGAGGATACTTACCGTTCGCGCTCTCATCCGAGAGCATGACTGCGTCAGCGCCGTCAAGGACAGCGTTTGCGACGTCAGAGACTTCGGCGCGGGTCGGCTGCTTGTTCTCCATCATCGAGAGGAGCATCTGGGTCGCGACAATCGCGCCCTTGTTGTGCCAGTGGGCCACGCGGATAAGATGCTTCTGGACGAAAGGCACCTTCTCCATTGGGAGCTCCACTCCTAAGTCACCGCGAGCGACCATAATCGAGTCCGTCGCGCGGATAATTTCATCGATATTTCTTAACGCTTGCGCGCTCTCGATCTTCGCGACGATGCGAGCGCGGCCACGAACGATCTCTTGCACCGCTTTAATATCTTCCGCCGTCTGCACAAAGGAAACGGCGACATAGTCGACGCCTTGCGCGAGGCCGAATTCCAAATCCTTCAAATCTTTTGGTGTAAGGCCGCCGAAGTTTAAGTGAGTCTCAGGCACGTTTACCCCCTTTCTCGAGAAGAGCATCCCGCCACGCACAACTTCCGCTTCGAAGTCAGCACCCTCGATCTTGGTCACCACCAGCTCCATATCACCAGAGGCAAGGAACAGTCGATGCCCCGCCGCGAGCGACTGCATGAGAATAGCCTGGTCGATAAAGATCTTACCCTCAGCTTCACCGGCTGTCGTGAACACAACCTTCTCGCCCTTATGAAGCTCCCTTCCTTCCTTAGGCAATGTGCCGACGCGAATACGCGGGCCTTGAAGGTCTTGCAGAATAGAAACTTTCTTTCCTTGTTTGGCTGCTTCTTCGCGGATAATGGTGACGCGATTTTTAAATTCCTCTTCCGTGCAGTGTGAGAAGTTCATACGGGCGATGTCGAGCCCTGCTCTAATCAGTTTGGCCAGTGTGTCCCTATCCTCGGACTTCGGTCCGATGGTGGCAATGATTTTGGTCTTCATAGGTTATTTCGCTTTCGAACCGAATCGATAAATCTTTCTTTTAATACGTTCGCGTCGCCATGGGGAGCCAAAATGTTTCAGATAGCCGAACTTCTTGACTCGAATAGGCGCAAATCCGGAGAACCAGAGGATACCATTCTTGAGCTCATTTGTCGTATCGCCAAAGATCATTCGCTGCACGAGAGGCACTGTGTCCGAGGTTACGACCATGCGGGCGGACTTACCCTTCAGTAACTTCTTCCAAGAAAATTCGGAAGTAAACTTATACGCGAAGCCCGGCAACCAGGCCCTGTCGAAGAGTCCTTTGAGAAGAGCAGGCATTGTCGACCACCACGACGGATAAAAGACGACGAAGTGATCGCACCATCGCACATTCTCTTGGAAAGCGACGAGATCTGGCTCAAGTTCCTGAACAAGACGATAGCCATTGTGAAGAATTGGGTCGAACGTCATCTCACCGATGTTCATGCGACGCACCTCGTGTCCGGCTTCCGCGGCACCACGTTCGTACTCGCTCGCGAGGGTGAAGTTGAAGCTGTCGTTGTCAGGGTGGCCAAGAAGGATAAATACTTTTTTCATAGATAGAATTACTTCGTCATGATCTTCTGGAACTCGGACTGATGCTCGCGCATGACCGCCATCGTGGCCGCCATCTCGCTTGCCCCGCTCTTCACCCGCTTCTGCACTTCTTCGCCAATCTTTTTGAAAAAGTCAGGATGCTCCTCCATGAGGGCCATCAGTTTCTCCCGCTGATCGGCGGGAACGTCCTTTAATTTATATTTGAGGGCTTGGCCCAGGAAAAAATCTTTGATACCCATTTCTTGATGGTATCAAAAAATGAGCACCCTGGCGAGATCAGCGACCGAGATAATGCTTGAGAGTAAAGATCCAATCCTCCTCCCCTTCCTCGTCCTGCATCTTCTGCGCGAGGAGCCAGTCGAGGTACGCGCTGTCGATCTTCGCCACCTCCTCCATCGTCTTACCCTTGTGCTTACCGAACATCATTATCTTAAAGAGGGTCGGGCGACTTGAAATCTCGACCATTTCTTCCACCGTGTTGAACTTAGCCCGCATCCGTTCGAACACCGCTTCCAAGACTTTCACATCTCCCGCGGCGTCGTGTGCGGGCGCGTCAATCTCGAGGCCTAAGTAGTATCGGAGGAACTGAAGATTGTATTCCGGGATCTTACACTCCGGGTCTAGGTGTCGAGCGATGCGGAGAGTGTCGATAAAGCGCGGCACCTCGACACCGTCGTTACGGAGCATAGCGATGTCGAAGAGCGCGTTGTGAGCGACGAGAATGTTATCTTTCAACATAGCCCGCAAATCCTTCTGGAAGTCGGAGCCCTCGAACGACGGCTTATCCTCGAGCATCTTGTTCGTGATGTGCGTCACACTCATAGCCTTCACCGACATCGGGATCGGCGGCTTGAAGTAGCCCATGCGGATCTCCCCTTCGACCTTATAACAGACTTGCGAGAGTCGATCAGTCTTCAAATCGTTCCCGGTGGTCTCGGTGTCGAGGAAAATGAGTTTGTTCATGCGCTTATTGTACCTTACAGAGGGCCGTGAGAGCGGCCACATCACCAACGGTTGCTTTCGTACCTGTGCCCTCATTCACTTCATGCATGATAGCCTCCACATCCGCGACGTGTTCGAGGCCTAAGGCGTGACCAAGTTCGTGAGCGAGGACGCGGACAAGCTTCTCGTGGTTTTGGAATTCATAAATAGTGATGTCACGCTTACGACCTTCCTGCGTATAGAGACCGCCCGCAAATTCTTCCCCGCGCGAGGCGCCGACCGCATTGTACTGCTTCACATCAAGATTAAGTGTCTTCGCTAAGGCATTGAGCTTCTCGGCGGCGGCATTCAACTGTTTTACTGCTGCGTTAAGTTCCGTTTGTCGGGCCTCTGCTATCGCCTGCTTGGATTCCACGAGCACTCGTTCCGCCTCAAGTGCTTCGAACTCTCGCTTGGACGTGCGCGGTCCAGCGTTCCATCGAGCTACGTCCGCGGCGTATGCCTCGTTTGCCGCGTTAAAGCTCGCCACCGCTTCCTCATACGCGCGGCGCAGAGAAACGTACCGGCTCTTCAAGGCCACGTAATCCTTCTCCATATCAGCGTACTGCTGTTGCCCGGCCGTGAGAGCCGTACTAATGCTCGAGAGACGCTCCGTCGCTTCCTGTCGGTAGTCGTACACGAGATTCACGGAGACCTTGCCCTTCTCGGGCGCGTAGGCGAAGAGATCCTTGCCAGACGGCTTCTCCCACACAGCTTCGGCTTCAGCGATGGCGGCCATGAATTCTTCCCGTGAGAGATCGAAGCGCGCGTCCACGTTCACGACCGAGTAGGTCAGGGGGGCGGCGCAGGGCACGACCGTGAAGCCGAGGAGCGTCGAGAGCCAGAGGAAGAAGCTGAGAATGGCCTGAGACATAGAGACTATGGTACCAGATCCAAAAGCCGCTCCTCGCATCTGCTCGGAGCGGCTTTTGGATCTTAGGAGAAGCGAATTACTTCGCAGCTGGGAGAATCTTGTACATACCAGTACCGCAGATGGAGCAGGTACCCTTGGCTGCTGGGCGACCTGGCTTAATCTCAACCTTCTTCACATCCTTCATTTCGCGCTTTTCTTTGCACTTGACGCAATAACCGATCACTGTTTCTTCTGCTGCCATGGTACGTTTTATTGAATTTATGACTATATCTAACAAATACCATATATAAGAAAAAAAGCCAGCCCGGTCCCCCATCTTACTTAGATGGAAACCGGGCTGTAAGCGAGAAGTGGTACTAGAATCCGAGACTCTTGAGGATACCCTCATACCCGTATGTCACGGGCTTCGAGTATACACGCCCATGGACGAGCGTAACACTGTTGATGATCTCAAGATCCTCGATACTCCCATCGTTGTTATTGTAGCTCCCGCTCAAAAACACGATCGGAAGCTTCTCGAAACCTGCGCGATCACGTAGCTCCTTGGCGAAATCGATACCAGTCTGACCGAGCCCGAGATCGATATCGGAAAGGATAGCGTCAATCACGTCCTTGCCTTCAAGCACCTGGCGCGCTTGGTCAAAATTAAACGCCACAACCGCCACACCACCGGCACGGCGAATCACTCCCGCCAATAACAAAGCGATCGGTGCTTCGTCTTCGATAATCAGAACTTTTCTCATCAGAACCTCCTTCCTTAATACTAGCACAATATATAGAAAAAGTCAAGGTAACATAACCACCCTTAATTTTGTGGTCCTAAGTATACGTTATTCGAATACTTCACCCAACTACGCATTTCACCCTTACAAATGCGGAATCTTGAGAAATGCTCAGAAGTTTTTAGTTGGAAATAAAAAAGAACCCCTTTGTTTTACTCGCGGGGTTCGTACGAGGACTGAGGCCATTGTCTTGCAGTCAGAAGAGCGTTTGTGACGACATCTGCCATAGTTTCGTAGAACGGGAACGGTTTTCTGTATGCCTCGCCCAACTCGAAAAGAATGACATCGAGTCCATAGAAACCACGGTCGCCGCCGACCACCATGCGGACATTCATCATTTCCGCGAAGGCGGTGAACTTTCCCATCTCACGGCGAGTGTCCATTGCATATGGTTCTGGTCCCGGATGAGGTTTGGTGGTGCTCTCGCGGCCGAGCCAGAAGATGATGCAGCCCGGCACACCTGGCTCAAGCCCAGCTTGCTTCAAGTAGTGCCGTTCCCACACAAGTTGCCGGTTGTCCGCCTGCGAGAACGGCTTGTAGAAGTGACGCGCCAAACGGTGCGTAGCATCCCAACGTGACGGACAGGCGATATTCGCTGACGGCTCCTGAGCGAGAATCTGATCCGCCATCTCCGACTGCCAGTCACCGCCACCACGAATGGGGCCAGCGAGAAACAGTAGAGGCGAATCAATCGTTGGTTGAAGCGTTACGATTTGTTTTGGAACATAGATAGGCATTTGGTCTCCTTTTGTTTGTTGTGAAAAGATCAGTTTTGAAAACCACAAAACACACAATACTACATATTGTGTGTTTTGTCTATAGCTGTGGACTTAAACGGAATCGAACCGTCGTCTCGGCAATGCGAATGCCGCGTTCTACCACTGAACTATAAGCCCGAATGAAAATATTCTAACGAGTAATCTCTGGATTCACCAGAGATTACCCCCAACGCCAGCGAGGCTTCTCTCCCTTTTTATAACAAATTAGGATAAGTCCCGTAACAAGAATAACGATCCGCACGAAGAAAAGAGGAGAGGGAGTCTCCCCTTCTTCGATCGTGAGCGCGTTCCCGAGAGCGAGAACAATGAAGGCAAGCACCGTCACCCACCCCTGCCAGGTAACCGGGTACCAACCCCATCCATATCGTTTTGCTTTGAACCAGAGATGTGACATATGTGGACCTACGGAGAGTCGAACTCCGACCTCGTCCATGCCATGGACGCATTCTACCGCTAAACTATAGGCCCTTCGCTGGCTATTTTGATTGATTTTTCATACTTTGTCGAGTAGTATGGTCAGTGTTTCAAAAACTTGATCCCATCAAGTTTTTGGGCCCTTAGCTTAGTTGGTAGAGCGCCTCATTTGCAATGAGGAGGTCACCGGTTCGACTCCGGTAGGGTCCACCCTGTTGAATTTCAATCGTTCCTCACGTAGACTCAGGTGAGTCATCTGTTCTCTAGTTACCCGGAGAAGAGGCGCGCGTGAGGGTTCTTCTCCGGGGGCACCGTTGGAGAACGCGGGACATCCCCGCGCTACCAACGGCTGCCGGTCCTCGGCACTCTCACGCATCGACGAGTCCAGAGCGCGCATGCGCGCTCTGGACTATTTTTATATAACGACCCCTTTACTTCTTAAGACCAAGAGCCAGATCGAGAGAGTGCCTGACAAAGTCTTCTGGCTGCCAACCAGAAGCTTCGAGCGAGCGGTGCATGAGAGAATCGGCGTGGAATACCGGATTCGAATTCGTTTCTAAAATATAGGTCTTCCCGCGCGGCGTCACGATGCAGTCCGAGCTTGAGTAGTGTCGGAGTCCAAGCGCTTCGTGTGCCGCGCGGGCCAGACGCTCAACTTCCCTATTCTCCTCTGGGCGTGGGCGCGTGCGCCGGTAATGCGTCTCAAGATGAGTCGGAAGGAAGGCGTAGAGATCTTCTCCCTTCGCCTTCTCGAGCACAGTCGTTGTCACGACGGTGCCGGTCACGTATTCCTCGACGATCACCTTCGGCGCGTGGACGAAGCAGTGTTTGAGAGCTTCCTTCAATTCCTGGTAACTATGGGCAAGAGCAATCCCCACGCCACGCACCCCAGTGGCCGGCTTCACAATGACAGGAGCCAGGTGCGTGCGGAAAATCGCGATAAGATCGTCATCGGTGAAAGAGTCGCGGTGAAGCACGGACGAGGTTGGGGTTGGCAAACCGTGAAGTCGATAGAGCTTCTTCGCCATTTCTTTGTTGTGCGCGAAGGCGGAACCCACAACGTCCGAGCCAGTGTATGGAATCTTCATCCCTTCGAAGAGCTTCTGCACTTCCCCACTCTCACCATATTCTCCGTGGAGCGCATTCCACACGACATCCGCGCGACCAAGAATCGCGTGCGCCTCGTCGACGAGCCCAGTTCGGTGCCAGTCACCACTCTTTGAGACGAAGACATCCGTGGTCTCGTATTCCTCCGGCATCGCGTTAAGAAGCGAGAGCACGTAGCTCCCCGTCTTCAAAGAATCTTCATACGCGTCGGGTCCACCACGCACGACGGCGACTCTCGTTCGTAACATAGAGATAAGTATACACCGCCCGTGCCCTAGAGTCGGAAGCCTGACTGGCGGAGTTTGCGATGATATCCGATGGCGAAGCGGTGAGCCTCGGCATTGGCGAGGAGAATCGCCTTTTCGTGGGATTTTTCTTTCAAATTAAGTACGGCCTTCGCTTTGTGACGAGCATCCTTAAGAACCGAGACGACTTCGATGGGTAGATTGAGAGTGGCAATAAGTTCCACTGCCGCATTCAGCTGGGCCGGACCACCGTCGACCGCAATGAGCGCGGGCATCGGCCACTCGGGGTGGTTGAAGCGGCGCGTGAGGACCTCCTTCAAGTTCTTCACGTCATCGTTTTTATCCGCTTTGATTTTAAACTTCCGATACTGACTCTTATTCGTCTCTCCGTCTTCCACCACCGTCATGACGCCGACGACGTTCTGCCCCGAGAGATGCGCGATGTCGTAGGCTTCAATGCGAAAACCAGTTTCCAGATGTGAACTTGCCGTTTGTAGATCCTGTTTGATAAGCGCCACGTCCTGGATGTGATCAAGCGCGAAGAGTTGGCGCTTCACCACTTCCGCCTTCTCGAACTCGCGCGCCTTGGCAAAGGACTTCATCTCTCGCTCCAAATCCTTGAGCAACGTTTCCTTCTTGCCTTCAAAGAAGAGCGCGATGTGACGAATGATCTTCCGGTACGCCTGCGGGGTGATCCAGCCACCGCACGGCCCTGGGCAGAGGCCGATCTGAGCATTGAAGCAGGGCTTCAACTTCGGCGTCAATTTGCACTTCTCATCTCTGTACGGGAAGATCCTTCGGATAATCTTTAGAGCCTCACGCAGTTCCCCGCCATGCGGGAAGGGCCCGAACATATGCAAAGGATTATCCTTTGCAGCACCTGTGGACAGAGGATTATCCTTTGCAATCAATTCCCGACCGCGGCGGAGGATAATCCTCGGGAATTCTTCATCTGTGATGACAACGTAGTTGTAGCTCTTGTCGTCCTTGTCGCGCGAGTTCGCGACGGGCTGGTGCGTCTTGATTTCGTTCGCTTCAAGGATAAGTGCTTCGAGTACGGAGTCTGTCGCCTTGTACTCGACCTTGACCGCCTCTTCAAGCATCTTCACAATCTTCGGACCTCGCGAGACAAAAATGTCTTTGGAGAAATAGCTCTTCACGCGCTCCTTGAGCGAGGTGGCCTTGCCCACGTACAAAATCTCCCTTTTGGCATTAAGGAAGTAATAGACTCCCGGCGAGTCGGGTAAATTAAATTGAGCTAAGTCTTGACTTTTCACAGATTTATTATATCATACTTGGAGATCACTGTCTTTACTCTGGAGGAACCTCATGCCAATTACTCCGGGAACACGAACGGCTCGCGTCAGCTACCGCTGGCGTTGCAATGGAAAGATCTTCACCCCTCCTCAAACCAGCAAGTACATACTAGCTGTGACGTACAACCTTGCTGACCTCAAACGCTTAGGCCTAAGCGAGGATGAGCACATCAGCGCGCTCGTAACCGGCGGGTTGATTGTGAACAAGATTCGTCCCGAACCGTTCAAGATTACGTGGACAAAAGAATCTGTCCACTGACCCAACCTTGCGCCGCGACACACCAGTGTCGCGGCGGCTTTTTATTATTTAGTTTTCTTCAACGCCTTCCTCAGGTACTTCGCGGTATGCGTATCAGTGCCTGCCACTTCTTCCGGCGTGCCGTGCGCGACCAAGTCGCCTCCCCCATCGCCACCTTCTGGGCCGATATCGATAATGTAGTCGGCGCTCTTCACGAGGTCCATGTTGTGTTCGATCACAAGCACGGTGTTACCCTTGTCGACGAGCTTCTGAAGAATCTCAATGAGCTTCCTCACGTCTTCGTAATGGAGACCGATCGTCGGCTCGTCCAAGATATAGAACGTCTTCTCGACATGCGGGCGGTAAAGCTCGCTCGCCACCTTCACGCGCTGGGCCTCTCCGCCCGAGAGCGTTGTTGCCGACTGTCCGAGAGCGAGGTACCCCAAGCCCACATCGTTCATCGTCTTCAAACGGTCATAAATCGCCGGAATATCTTCGAAGAAATTGAGAGCTTCCTCGATCGTCATCTTGAGCACTTGGTGAATATTCTTATTTTTATATTTGACCTCCAGGGTCTCTTTCATAAAGCGCTTACCCAAGCAGACATCGCAAGGTACGTAGACAGTCGGAAGGAAGTGCATTTCCACTTCGATCATGCCGTTGCCTTGGCAAGTTTCGCAACGGCCGCCCTTCACATTGAAGGAGAAGCGGTTCGCTTTCCAGCCGCGAGCACGAGCTTCGGAGGATTCGGCGAAGAGTTCACGGACAAAGGTCCACGCTCCGGTATATGTCGCTGGATTCGAACGTGGTGTGCGCCCAATCGCCCCCTGATCGATGAGTACCGAGCGACCCAAGTATTCCGAACCGGTAAAGCTCTGGGCATTGTACGTATTGGCATTTCTAAACTTACGGTCCAGACGCGCTTGCAAATTCTTGTGCAAGATTTCGTAGACAAAGGAAGATTTACCAGAACCTGAGACACCTGTCACGACGATCAGACGATGAAGCGGGATATCGACATTGAGATTCTTAATATTGAAGATGTGTCCTCCGCGGATCTTGATCTCGCCCTTCTCGGATTCGCGGCGCTCTTCTGGCACAGGCACAGTCGTCTCACCACGCAGATACGAGAGTGTTAAGGAGCCCGACGTATTCTTCGGCGCAGTCAGGAGGTCTTCGAGATAATCCGCGACGACGACTTCCCCGCCGTGCACACCAGCCCCGGGACCGATATCGATAAGATAGTCAGAAGCATAAATAGTGTCTTCATCGTGCTCGACGACGAGGATGGTATTGCCTAAGTCGCGCAGATTAATAAGTGTCTTAATGAGGCGATCGTTATCGCGCGAGTGGAGACCGATAGTCGGCTCATCGAGCACGTAGAGTGCTCCTACAAGTCCTGAGCCAAGCTGGGAAGCTAGGCGGATACGCTGCGCCTCGCCGCCAGAGAGCGTGTGAGCGCGACGGCTGAGTGAGAGATACTCGATACCAACGTTTAACATAAACAAGAGACGGGCGGCTATCTCCTTGGTCACGACATTTGAGATCCCTTTTTCTCGTACAGTTAACTTTAACTTTTTGAAAAAATCGTCAGCTTCTTTGATCGAGAGTGCAGTAAGATCGACGATATTCTTGCCGCCAATGAGGACGGCGAGCGCTTCTGGGCGAAGTCTCTTGCCGCCGCAGGCTTCACACGGCTCGGAACCGAAGAGAAACTTCGTACCCAGACCGTTACAAGTCGGACAAGCGCCATAGGGCGAGTTGAAAGAGAAGAGACGGGGTTCAATCTCCGGGAAGGAGAAGCCGTCTTTCGGACAGGCCCACTTCGCCGACATCATAAACTCTTCAGACTCCTTCTTCGGATCGGCCATGTCGCGGAAGCGCAATACCAAGAGACCGTCAGATTCCTGAACGGACTTCTCAATCGCCTCGGCAAGACGCTCGTGAGCTGATTTCTCATCAGCCTTAACCTCATCGAGGCTGATCGCATCGACAAGCACTGAGATTTCGTGCTTCTTCGTCTTCGTAAGATTGATGCGTTCACGAAGCGAGTGTCGTGCACCATCGACGAGCACATCGGTATACCCTTTACCCAAGAGATCGTAGAGCAACTGGTAATACTCACCCTTCCGGCCACGGACGATCGGACTCCAGATTTCGGCATAAGCAGGGAGATCAATCTTCTTGCCCTTCACACGGGTCGGTTCGTATTCACTGATCTTTTCCAAGACGAAGTTCTTGATCTCTTCGTTCGAGAGCTTTTTAATCTCCGTCCCGCAGATAAGACAGTGTGGACGACCGATACGGGCATAGAGAATGCGGAGGTAGTCGTAAATCTCGGTAATCGTCGCCACCGTCGAGCGCGGGTTGTTGGAGCGTGACTTCTGATCGATAGAAATAGCCGGTGAAAGTCCGATGATCTCGTCGACATCAGGCTTCTGCATCTGCTTTAAGAATTGACGAGCATATGAAGAAAGTGACTCGACGTAGCGACGCTGCCCTTCGGCAAAGATGGTGTCGAAGGCGAGCGAGGACTTGCCCGAACCCGAGAGGCCAGTGAAGACCACCATCTTCCCGCGCGGCATTTCTACACTGATATTCTTCAGGTTGTGCGTGCGGGCACCTTTGACGATGATTTTATCCCCGGTGATTTGTTTCTTATCTTTGGACATACGTATTTGCCCCCTTATGTCTCCATAGGGGGTATAACGAACAAACTATAGCATTTCAGACAACTTTTTTCTATCCAATAAGAAAGGGCCGCGCGAAGCGCGGCCCTAGCCCAGGAAAGTTCATGTTGTAGACACAGAATCCTTGGATGAAGGCAACTCTGGTTGGGAAATTTGTGGTTCCTCTTCCCCCGGCAAAAGCCCTTCAAAACAACAAAACCCAAGGAAAAGTGCCATCATACCGAGCCACCACAAGATGGAATCAGGAAAAAGAACGGGGTAATTAAACACGTCCCGCAAATCCTCATTGGTTGTGCGGCCGAAATACTCGAACCCAGGTCTCATGAACCAAACCGCCACCAAGACAATAGCGAGCATAAATGCCCGAAATGGCTGATCGATCCGGCGGCCGCTTTCACTCATGCTTCCAATCAATACTCCGATGCCGCCACCTACCGAAATGACGAAAAAAGGACCCAACCAATACGGTAAGAGTGCGAGCGCCATCACCACTGCACCAATAACGAAAAGGGTTACGAGTAGACGTTTAATCACTGAGACCTCCAGATGAGAACTGAGCCTCTTGAGACAATACTCCCCCGTACAAAAAGCGTCAAACTACATCAACAAATCTTTGTTTCGCGGATTCTTCACCTTCTTTTCCTGCTTTGGCGCATTCATCTTGGTGAGGGCGAGGATTTCATCGCGCAGAATTGCAGCAGTTTCGAAATCAAGATTCTTGACCGCCTCTTCCATTTCCTTCGTCTTCGCCTTAATCATTTTCTGAGGAGCTTTCTTGAAAAGTTTCTCGTCAGTTTCGAGAAGAAGATTTACTGCCTGATGATGCTCGCGCTGAAGAGTATCCGTAATATCCTTGATCTTCTTGATAATCGTCTTCGGCGTAATGCCGTGCTTTTTATTATATTCGGACTGTAATTTTCTCCTGCGAGCCGTCTCATCGATCGCATACTTCATCGAACCTGTGACGGAATCAGCATAAAGAATGACGCGACCGTCGACGTTACGCGCCGCACGGCCGATGATCTGGACAAGCGAAGTCTCAGAGCGGAGGAAGCCTTCCTTATCAGCATCGAGAATACCGATAAGTGTTACTTCAGGCAGGTCAATACCTTCGCGAAGCAGATTGACGCCGACGATAACATCGAACTCCCCTCTACGGAGGCTTGTCAGAATCTCAATACGCTGGATCGTCTTGATGTCGCTGTGCAAATATTCCGCCTTAATCTTCTTCTCCTTGAGATATTCGGAGAGGTCTTCGGCCATCTTCTTGGTAAGAGTTGTTGCAATCACGCGACCCCCCTTCTTGATCGCCTTCTCCGCTTCCGCGATGAAGTCTATGATCTGGCCCTTGTACGCACCCTTCTCTTGGATCGGGCGCACTTCCACCACGGGATCGATAAGTCCGGTCGGGCGAATGATCTGTTCGAC
The DNA here is from genome assembly GCA_964642835.1 of uncultured Candidatus Saccharibacteria bacterium. Lineage (GTDB taxonomy): Bacteria > Patescibacteriota > Minisyncoccia > Phycocordibacterales > Zambryskibacteraceae > UBA5004. Next base: position 333,998 of record CAZXQA010000001.1, read on the forward strand.
GACTTTCTGACTGTGTTCCTTCTCGTACTTAGCGGGGGTCGCTGAGGTATAGATAGTCTGACCAATGCGCTTCTGAAACTCTTCAAACTTAAGCGGGCGGTTATCGCGCGCGGATGGCAGGCGGAAGCCGTGTTCTACCAACGTATCCTTGCGGCTCTTATCCCCGGCATACATACCGCCGATCTGCGGAATCGTGACGTGCGACTCGTCAATAATAGTGAGGAAATCAGGAGACCCGTCGGCTTTCTTGGGGAAATAATCGAGGAGCGTATACGGTGCCTCCCCTGGTTTCTTCCCGGTGAAATGTCTGGAATAGTTTTCAATGCCGTTCGTATACCCCACTTCGCGGATCATTGCGAGATCATATGATGTGCGACGCTTGATGCGCTCAGCTTCCAAGATCTTCCCCTCTGCGGCAAATTCTTTAAGCCGCTCATCGAGCTCGTGCTTGATACTCTTCAATGCTCGCTCCGCAGCATCATCGCCGGTGATAAAATGCTTCGCTGGGAAGAGGAAGAAGACGGGCACCTCCTCAACAATTGCACGTGAAATGGCGTCGATCTTTTTGATCACGGCGATCTTCCCTTCTTCGAGTTCGATGCGATATATCATGCGCTCGGAAATCGGGATGATTTCCACGACATTACCCAAGGCACGAAACTGACCCGGCTTCATGTCAGAATTGGTACGCGAATAGTGTATGTCGATAAGATCGCGGATAAGATCGGCCCGGGAGCGACTCTCTCCTTTCGCAATTTTCATATTTACCTTCTCGTATTCTTCCGGATTCCCCAAGCCGTAGATACAAGATACCGATGCGACGATAATAACGTCTTTGCGAGTGAGAAGCGCCTGAGTGGACGCATGACGGAGACGTTCAATCTCTTCGTTGATCATCGCTTCCTTCTCAATATAGGTATCAGTTGTGGGGAGATAGGCTTCCGGCTGGTAGTAATCGTAGTAGGAGACGAAGTAGTGCACGGCATTGTCCGGGAAAAACTCGCGGTACTCCTGAGCAAGTTGAGCTGCCAAGGTCTTGTTGTGCGCAATAACCAAGGTCGGCTTGCCAATTTGCTCAATGACGTTTGCTCCGGTAAAGGTCTTGCCTGAACCCGTCACACCAAGAAGCGTCTGGTGCTGCATGCCAGCTTTGACACCCTCTACCAACTCCTTGATCGCCTGAGGCTGATCGCCGGCCGGTTTGAACTCATTTCTGATCTTAAAGATTCCCATAGGATTCTCACTATACAATATTTCCCCCTTCTCCACATTTGACTTATGTCCGCGTTAGAAGAAAAATGGGTAATGAGGCGGCGGCATTGCGGACTCGTAGCGTCCGGGATGGACTACGACGAGATGTGGCAGCGTGTCCTCGATCTTACGAAAGGAGACCGAGCACTATGAGCATCATGAAAAAAGTACGCCTGTTCTCAATCCCCAACCCAAGGAAGGTGCCCTGGTAGTCCTTCAGTACTAGACGTATTGCCGGCCGCACGTGTGCGGCCGGCATCCCACCCCACCGGCTCAATGAGCTGGTTTTTTATATAAAAGAAAGGCGGCCCAGGAAGGGCCGCCTCGAGAAAGCACTTGAAAATTTAGAACACGGAGAGCGACGAGCGATCCCGGGCAACACGATGAGAACGCCTTGAGCCATGCTGGGCGCGATTCGTGGCCGCACGCTGCTCTTTGCGCCGCTTGTGCTCTTCGGGAGAAATCACTTCACCACCTTTGCCTGTGCAGATACGCTGTTCGCGGCCTTGAGGACCATCGACCCAGACGATGAGTCCGTGACGGAACTCGCCGGACGAAAGCGTTGGATCATTCTTTCTGCCATTGCGAAACGCGGTCTTAAATCGGTAAAACATGCATCCTCCTCGGAAACAGTTTAGGAACAATGGACTAGAAAAGATGATAACGCTATCTCAAAATAAAACAACAGGCGCCACGCGTGCGCCTGTGTCCTTATGAATCTCTTAGCCACGAAGTTTGAAATCTTCCTCCGCGAGAAGCATCCGAAGCTCCGTATGGAACCACAGCTCTTCTACCGAATCCCCCGCGTGAAAGACTTGGCCATGCGCTCCGAGACGGAGCACATCGGCAAACGAGAAAATCTTCCCCGTCGCCTTCTCCTTATACGTGATCTCAACCATTATTAACCTCCTTTCTTACAATAACACGTTTGTAGAGAAAATCAACTCTTGCCGTATGTTTCGAGAAATTCTTTTTTAAACTCTTTAAATGTTCCCGCGAGGATATGCTCACGCATCTTCTTCACGAGATTGATGATGAAATAGAGATTGTGGATCGAACCCAAGGTGCCGCCAAGCATTTCGTGTGCTCTATATAAGTGACAGAGGTACGCGCGGGAATAATGTTTGCACACGGAGCAACCGCAAGCCTCGTCGACAGGATTGATATCCTCGCGATAATCGGCACCCTTAATATTGATCTTCCCTTTCGCAGTGTAGAGCGTGCCCCCACGACCATTGCGCGTCGGTGCCACGCAGTCGAAGAGATCGACGCCATTCTCCACACCCATAAACAAATCCTCCGGCTCCCCTATTCCGAGCAGATGCCGAGGTTTATCCTTTGGCAAAATTTCGTTCACCCACTTCACCGCCGTCTCCATATCTTCTTTGGCGAAGGAGCCGCCGATACCGAAGCCATCGAAGTCGAGGGCGCCGATAAACTCAGCCGAGCGCTTACGAAGCTCCTCATCACGCCCCCCTTGGACGATACCGAAGAGAGCTTGAGTCTCCTGATTCGGCTTCGATTTGTGATACTCCAAGCTGCGTTCGGCCCAGCGATGCGTGCGCTCAAGAGCTTCCTCCTGATAGCGACGAGTCTCCGTCGGCGAGGTGCATTCGTCGAAAGCGAAAATCATATCTGCGCCGAGGTTGTGTTGGATCTCGATACTCTTCTCCGGCGTAATGTAGTGGAGAGAACCGTCGTGATGCGAGCGGAAGGAGACACCGTCTTGGCCCACTTTCGCGAGGCGGGGCACCTCACCTTCGCTCGAGCGCTCGGCAAGAAGCTGTGACGGATCGGTAATCGAAACCACTTTCGAAAGTTCCTTGCCGTATGCCGCTCCGAGCGAGAAGACCTGGAACCCGCCGGAGTCCGTCATCGTCGGACCATACCAATTCATAAATTTCTGGAGTCCGCCAAACTTCTTCACCCGCTCGTCTCCCGGCTCAAGATACAAGTGGTACGTATTCGCGAGAACGACCTGCGCTCCCGTTTCCAAAATTTGTTCAGGTGTGAGAGCCTTCACGCTCGCCTTCGTTCCCACACTCACAAACGCCGGCGTCTCGATGACTCCGTGCAACGTCTCAATCTTCCCCGCTCGTCCCATCTCGCCGGGGATCTCTTTGTGTATCTCAAACGTAATTGGTTTCTGCATTCAAAGACAGATTAGCATTTTTTAGACAAACAAAAAGCCGGACCGCATGCGGGTCCAGCTAGGTGAGCATCGTCGCTCATGATCAACTTCTTTTTTCTCAAAAACTTCACGAGAGAACTAGATGGTACCTGACCCACACATTACCGTTACTTGCGAGAGAGTTGGTTGATTTCCCATTCGACTTCGTTGAGCCTTTCACGTTTTGCCTGAAGTACTCGAGTATAGGAATGGAACACGGGTTCATTATTCCTAAACTGTTCAGCAAACTGAGTGACTGACTTGATGCTTTCCTGCAAACCCTTGCGAACAACCAAGTAATCGTTGAGATTCATCGGACACCTACCCTTCTCTGTTCATCATATCATAGTACAGCCTATTTGTCAAGCATTTTCTTCAGTTCATTAAAATAGCCCTATACAACCTCATCCCCTGCCCTTCTCCTAGACGTAAGGAGAAGGGAGAAAATAAAAACCCTCTCCTTGCGACTAGGAGAGGGTGGCGAAGCCGGGTGAGGTCTACCTCTTCGCAATCACACTCTTCTTATAGGTATCGAGGTGTTCGAGAGCGACGCCAGTACCCTTGGCGACACAGAAGTAGGCGTCCTTGGCGAGGACAGCCTTCACTCCCGTACGACGAAGCATAAGTTCCGGGAAGTGGCGAAGCTGTGAGGAGCCGCCGGTCATGATGATCCCCTTGTCGATAATGTCGGAGGAGAGTTCCGGAGGAGTCTCTTGGAGCACATGCTTCACCGCCGCGACCATCTCGCGCAGCTCCTTGCCGATTGCCTTCACGATTTCGTTTGTCTTCAAATCAATAGTGCGTGGCAAACCCAACACGAAGTCGCGACCCTTCACCTGCATAGTAAGCTCTTCCTCAAGCGGGATCGCCGAGCCGATCTTAATCTTCACGTCCTCCGCCATCTTGTCGCCAATGACGAGATTGTGCGTCTTCTTAATGTAGTCCGCGATCGCGGCATCGAGCTTGTTGCCGGCCACCTTAACCGAGGTGGAAGCGACGATGCCACCGAGCGAGATAACAGCCACGTCAGTCGTCCCACCACCGATATCGACAATCATATGTCCTGCCGCTTCCTGAATCGGAATTCCCGCGCCGATCGCCGCGAGAATTGGTTCCTTCACGACGTAGGCGTTCTTGGCTCCGGCCTTGAGAGCGGCTTCGATCACGGCCCGACGCTCCGTCGAGGTCACGCCCGCGGGCACCGAGATGAGCACGTCCGGTTTCCAGATATTCCACTTGCCGAGCGTGCGGTCGATGTAGTAGCGAAGCATCGCTTCGGTCACGCGATAGTCGGCAATAACGCCATCTTTCATTGGACGATAAGCCCGAATACCGCCTGGCGTGCGGCCGATCATTGTCTTCGCTTCCGAACCGATAGCGAGAATTTTGTTGTCATCTGAGATCGCGACGACGGAGGGTTCGTTGAGGACGATCCCCTTACCGGGGACGAAGACGAGAATATTGGTGGTACCAAGATCGATACCGAGTTTCTTAGCCATGGAGCCAATGATACTATAACGCCATGAAAGAGGGAAAAAAGAACGGCAGCATGTATCTCGTCGAGGTGATCCCTTTATCGAAGTCTCCACTCGCGAGCTCCCTCTCCTATTTCTCGGGTGAGAAACTCACTCCGGGTACGATTGTCGGTGTCCCTGTACGCTACAAACTCACCCCCGCCATCGTTATCTCGAGTAAGGATGTGCGCTCCGCCAAATCCGACATTCGTCGTGCCGGCTTTCTCTTAAAGAAGATCCGCAAAGCCGACATCATGGCAGCCATCCTCGATCCGTATATTCTGGAAGCGGCCCAAGGTCTCGCCCGCTTCTACGCCGCCCCCATCGGCACCATTCTCACCACTCTCTTGCCAAAGGTGGCGCTCGATAAACCGGAGATATTTTTCCCCTTAGGGAATACCCGCAAGAAACCGAACGCCCCGGCCCCGCGCGAAACTTTCCTCCTCCAAATGGAAAGCGAGGAACGCTTCGGACAATATCGTGCTCTCGTGCGCCAAGCCTTCGCGAGAGAAACATCGGTCATGCTTATCGTGCCAACTCACCTCGATGCTGAACGGGCGGCCGTTCTCCTCTCGAAAGGGATTAGCGAATTTGTGCATGTCTTCACTCTCGAAGGCCGGAATGCCGCTCGACAAGCTTGGACGACAGCCCTCACTGAGAAGCACCCCATTCTCTTTATTACAACCCCAGCAGGCATCCTCTTCTCTCGCCCAGATCTCGACACGATAATCGTCGAGCGCCTGAACTCGCGCGCCTTCCGCACTCTTGCGCGCCCCTTCCTCGACATGCGAGCGGTAGCGGAACGACTAGCCAAAGCATCCGGTCGCCAACTTGTTATTGGTGACTCGGTTCTCCCAGTTGAAACATTGTGGCGCGAGAAGCGAGGCGACTTCGGCGAAACAAGTCTCATCCGCTGGCGCTTGCCGGCTGCTACTGCTCGCGTGGTTGATGCGCGCACCAAACAAGACAGCCACGGTGGGTTCGAGATCTTTACTCCCGAGCTTAAAGAATTACTCGCGCGAGCAGTGAGTGAGAACCGAAGAATATTTCTCTTCGGTGCTCGTAAGGGCCTCGCTCCAACAACTGTCTGCGGTGACTGCGGTACCGTCCTTCCCTGCGAGAACTGCGGCGCGCCTGTCGTCCTGCATCGACGTGGCGAGATGACCCTCTACGTCTGTCACGCCTGCAGTGCCACGCGCGAACCTTCGACCCTCTGCGGTACATGCCGGAGTTGGCGGCTCGTCCCTCTTGGCGTCGGGACCGAAGAGATCGCTCGCCAAGCCTCGCTCCTCTTCCCCGACACGCCGGTCACCATTCTTGATAAAGATCACGCACCCACGGATGCGAAGGCCGCCGCCGTGGCGGAAGAATTCCGCCACGGCGGCGGTATCCTCGTCGGCACCGAGTACGCCTTCTATTATCTTGACCCCGTTCCCTATTCCGCCGTCGTCTCGGTCGACGCGCTCTTTTCCATCCCAGACTTCTACATTAACGAACGCGTGTTCTATCTCGTCAGCCGCCTGCGGGAAACCACTCAAACCGAAACCCTTATCCAAACCAGAAACATTGGTCGCCAAACGCTCGCCTGGGCTGCTCAAGGCAACATTAGCGACTTCTACCAAACGGAGATAGATGAGCGCGAAGCACTTCTTTATCCGCCCTTCTCCATCTTCGTTAAGATCACCGTACCTAAGGAGCGGCGAGAGACACTCCAGAGCCTCCGCGAGACCTTCCGTCAGTGGGAACCGGACATCTTCCGCGACTCGCTCGTCATGCGCGTACCACGCACCGCCTGGCCGGACGAAGAGCTCACCACGAAACTCTCTTTGCTCGGGCCCGAGTTTAGTATTAAAGTGGACCCAGAAAGTCTCATGGGATGAGACTTTCAAAAGAGATGCCACTTATAAACACCCCTAAGAAGAAAACCCTCATCCTCGACCGCGACGCGGCCGTGCTTCGGGCTATCGCGAAAGCCGTGCCGGAGAGTGAGATCGGCTCGAAGTCTCTCTCTAAAATCTTAGAGACCATGAAGCAGGCCCTCCACGGCGAAGACGACGGCGTAGCCATTGCCGCGCCGCAGATAGGCGCGAGTCTCCGCATTTTTATCGTCAAAGGTTCCACCCTTGCTCTCGCGAGCGGCGCGCCAGAAGAGGAAGCAAAAGGTCTCGCCGACATTGTCTTTATTAATCCTGAAATCACCAAAGTTTCTAAAAAAATGAAGCGCATGGAAGAAGGTTGCCTCTCCGTCCGCTGGCTCTATGGAAACGTCAAAAGGCATGAGAAAGTAACCCTCTCCGCAACCACCGAAGGCGGCAAACGTTTCAGTGTCGGCGCTTCTGGACTCCTCGCACAAATTTTCCAACACGAAGTTGACCATTTAGACGGGGTCCTCTTTATCGATAAGGCTGAGAACGTTCGTAACTTACCACCCGATGCCGAATAACCCCCGCATTGTGTTCTTTGGTTCCTCTCGCTTCTCCGAGTACGTGCTCGATGAGTTAAAGAACGCCGACTACTTCCCTATTTTGGATATCACATCGAGCAAGGTTCCGCTCCCAACAGTCGAGGAGTTGAAAGCGCTCAAGCCAGACATTTTTGTCGTCGCCTCATTCGGGAAAATTTTGCCAAAGGAAATCTTGGAGATCCCAGCGCATGGCTCCCTGAATGTGCATCCTTCCCTTCTTCCAGAACTGCGTGGTCCCGCCCCGATTCAAAATATTATTCTTGGCAAAGGTCTGCCGGGAGTGACTATTATTAAAATGGATGAGGAAATGGACCACGGTCCCATCCTCGCCCAAGAAGCAGTCTCAATCTCACCATTCCCAAACCACTACGACGTCGTGGAAGAAGCCTTGGCTCGCGCTGGCGGGAAACTCCTTGCAGACCTCATCCCAAGCTGGATTGAAGGCGATATTGAAGCCGTGCCCCAAGACGACACCAAAGCCACCTTTATCAAACTCATCAAGAAAGAGGATGGCCTCGTCGACCTCGCTGCTTCAGCCGAAGAGAACTGGCGCAAAGTCTTGGCCTACAGCACCTGGCCGGGAGCTCATATCTTTTTCAAACGTAAAACAGGCGAAGACATTCGCCTTGTCATAAAGGATGCCACCATCGAGAATGGCGTTTTTACTCCCCTCCGCGTCGTTCCTGCCGGGAAAAAGGAAATGGACTGGGAAAGCTTTCTTCGGGGCAACGCTTAGAAAAACTATTCTGCGAGGTTGGCGAAAAGATGTTCCGCAACCGGAGAAGAGAAACTCTCCGCATCTGACTGTACTCGGTAAATGAAGAGGAGAAGACAAGCTGAGACAAGACCGCCACAGAGAACCGCAGCGGAAACCCATGGATTTGCTTTCTGGTGCCAGTATGCGCTCGTGTTCATGGGACCTAAGTTCGTTTTTTAAAGAAATTTAAACCTTTCATCATATCCTTTACGGCTCGGCCACCACGACGAACCAGGGAAACTTGCTTACCCTTATCATGAGTAAGCTTCTTAACCACATCGTCACGCACGAGATCGATCGCCGCGTAAAGATCGGCCTGCTCAGAGACGGCATAGATATCGAGCCCAGCTCCGGTAACACGTACTTCTGCTCGGAAGACATCTCCGTGCTTATGATGCCCGGTAGTCTTCCCCACCTCAATATGCACGGTCGGATCAGCCGCTCCTAAATACTTCTCGATCCCTCCAATCTTCTTCTCCGCATAATTGGTAATAGCCGGCGTCAACTCAATACCCGTCGCTTTGATATTGGTTCTCATACTCTCAGTATACCAAGATAGGCAAAAAGAGCTGTTGATATGAAACTTAGTCAAAAAGCTTCACGAGATAGGTATCAATCTCTCGCTGGTCGAGGTCGTAGAAGTACTTCCCCTCCTTGTGCAGGTCAGTTGCGAGGTCAATACCGACGTAGCGCCAGTGCCAAGGTTCGAAAACATAAAATTTGTTCTTCTCCGGGTAAGAAATAACGAAGCCGTATCGGTGCGCGTTCTTCAAAAGCCACTGATATGCGGGGTCCGCCGCGAATGGGTTGAAGTTCGCGCCGAGTTTCTTTGTCGTGAAGTCGAGGGCGGTCCCAAGCTGATGCTCTGAGTACCCCTGATCCGCGCTGAAAGCATTCGCGCCAGAGCCGTAGGTCACCTTGTAAGCACTTTTCAAAGCCGACTGCGCGCCGAAGGAGCGGAAGGCGGATTGCACGAGAAGCTCCACGTCAGCGTCCTTAGCATCTTCCAACAAGTCCTTGAGATACGGCCAGACATCGCCATGGATCTGAGTGTTCGTCGCGCCCGGTCCACGAAACTCCTTATCGATATCCACAAGCTTCGAAGGAGTGTAGTTCTCGTTTAAGAAATAGACCTTCGAATATTTCCTCAAGAGCTCCTCGTCGGTGTGTGCGAGCTTGTCGAGCGTGCCAACTGTCGAAGCGATGTCTCCGATCTGGCCCTGGAACGCGTCAATGATCGCCTGCCGGTCCTCCACTGCGCGCATGAAGTCGTAAGTCATGTTGCGAGCGGATTCCAGTTCCGCCAATGTGGCCGCCTTCTCTTCCTCGATCCGCACATAGTTCACTCGAGCGTAGTACGAGAACGCCGCGAGGACTAGGACACCCACAATCGCCACCGGCCAACCATTCAACTTCTCGTAAAAAGGTTCTTTCATGGTTATTTCTTTTTCGCTTTCTGTTTATATAGGTTCTTCGACTCACGCGTTAGAGCAAGGATCGAGATGACAGCAATGTAGGAGGCGCTGATCTCAGGCGGCATGTGGTAATCGATGTGAAGAACGATTTGCGCGGTGATAAGAACGACCACGAAGAGCGTCCAAAGGACGGCATAGACTTCGCCCGGGTGCATTGAGCTGTGCATGTGGTGCCAACGACGAAACTCCTTCTCCGCGCTGTAGATCGCGAGCGCGGCACAATAGATAGCTGCCACACCAAGGACGACATGACTCTCGTCGAGAATATTGTGATGGAAGAAGTCGTAGGCAATAACGCCAAAAAACATAAGCGTCCAGAAATTCACCATGAAATACCAGAACCGGAAGTTCCCGACTTTCTCCGATAAGCGCAGGAGATTTCTCATGCTTTTATCGTAACACGACCGCGGAAGAAGCTACTGGTCCTGCTCGGCGAGCTTCACGGCCGCTTCTGGAGTAGAGACACTGCGACCCATGAGGAACAGGCGAATAACGGCAATGGCGAGGAGCCAGTAGACCGCCATGGCGAGAAGGGTGGTCCACTCAAAGACCGAACCAGAAGTGATCTGAGACATACGGAAGACGCCCAAGAATGGAGCGACGAATGGGTAGGAAACGGTGTAGATAAAGCTCGTAAAACCTGCTCCTGAGTTGGCGCCCAATAATTTAAGAACGAACCGGAAAGCCATGAAAGCTTCGAGCACGCCCAAGATATACCACACAACCTGCGTTCCGCGATACAAAGGCTTCGTACTGGGTGAATTGAATGAGTCCATACAAGAAAAGACGAGACAGGGGGAACATTAATACATCTTTAGTAGAATATCCGCATGACATCCCCACAACCCCTCGGCGGCACGGTCCATGCGTTACCGAAAGACTTAAAGGAAGCCATTCTGGCTTCGAAGCCTGTTCTTACCTTGTGGCAGGACATCACTCCCCTCGCCAGAAACGAATGGATCTGCTGGGTCACTTCCGGCAAAAAGGCAGAGACACGGGATATACGAATTACAAAAGCCCTTTCGAAAATGAAAGGTGGCATGCGTCGCCCGTGCTGCTGGGCTGGCTGTCCACACCGCTAATCCCTCCTCGCTTCGATCATCATAAAGAGTGGAAATTCTTTGCGAGACTTGTCTTCAGCAACGCGGCGCGGGCCGTTCTGGCTCTGCTTGTGCGAAATCCATTCTTCGAGCTTTGTGATAGCGAACCCGTGTTTGAAAAGAGCTTTCGAGAAATCCTGAAGCGAGCGGTGGTACGAGACTGTGACCGGACTTCCCACTTGCCCTGGGTGGACGAGAAGTTCTGTGCGGCTCATAGAGAGGTACGAGTCGACACGACGGAATTGCACGCGCTTCTCTTCGTCATAGCCCCAATGTGTCGCTGTCGGAATGCGGAATGCTGGATGCATGATGACCAGGACGAGCCGCCCGTCCTTCTTCAACACTCTCGCCGCTTCGGCGAAGGTGCCATCCATGTCCTCAATATTCTGGATAGCGAGCACGATAGTGGCCGCGTCGAAGCTGCCTTCTTCTGCGAAGGAAAGGTTGTTGGCTGGTGCCACGTGGTATACCACTTCGTTGGAAGACAATTTCTTTGCCTCTTCAATAAGCTCCGCGGCGATATCCGCCCCTTCGACCAGAGCGCCCGTCTTTGCAAACTCGCGCGAGAAGAATCCCTGCCCGCACGCAATATCGAGAAGCTTCTCCCCTTTCTTAAGCCCGAGCACGCGCACAAGCCCCGGCAAGATGACTTGCTTCTGATACGAATCTTCGGTGGTCTCAAGATACGCGTTATACCACTGAGCCGACTTCCCCCAGGAGGTGTTACTGTCCTTCATTGGAACACTCAATTATCCACTCGATCCCGTATTTGTCCCGGAACATGCCGGCGTAGGTACCCCACGGGCTACTCCCCATCGGACCCTCTACTTCCCCTTCGGCCGAAAGACCGTTAAACAATCTCTCCGCTTCTTCTTTATTTTCCGTACGGATGACAATTTTGCTGCGGTTTTCGCGCTCATTTACTGGACCCATAAACGTGGGCACATCGTTGGCCATTAAGACGCTGCCGGTACCGATAGGCAGCGCAATATGCATAATTTTGTCTCCCTCATTTTCTGGCACGGGGAACTCGGCGCTCGCGAGATCTTTGAAACGAATGATTTTTGTAAACTCGCCGCCAAAAACGGATTTGTAAAAGGTAAAGGCTTCTTCGGCATTGCCGTTGAAGTTAATCCAGGGGTGCATGGTGGTCATACCATGATCATACCAGATCGGACGCGAAGCTTAATCCTCGCGCCTAGCGTCGAACTCTTGTTGCATCCTTTCCATCCATTGCGTCCGATTCTCGCCCGTGCGCCTCTCCATATCGAGGATATGCACCTTATGCGCTTCGTCGCTCATCATGTGTGGCATCGCTTTCTCAAGTATTTCGATCAAGAACTCTCCCGAAAACTTTTTATCGCATATCCCTCCCAAATCTCGACAGGTAAAGGTTTTACTCATATCTGCCATTATCACATGAAATAAAATATGTTTCTTAAAGATTCACCCGAGATACCATTTACTCCTGTTCGATTCCTAGCTCAGACAAAGTCTGAAATCAAAAAAGACCCACACGAAGTGGATCTTTTTTGATTTGGCTCACTCTGGCAGACGATTTTAGAACGGTAGATTGGCAAGTAGAGTACCCTTTTCCAACAATAGAGCTTGAGCAACTGAAAAATCTTTTATCCAGTTACTAGTCAAGACGATGTCGATACACAAGCTGTCTTTCATCTTTTTGAGTATCGAAGTCCTTCAAAAACAATAGCTCTTCCAGTTCAAATTGTATCGGGAGAATATTGTTCTCAACAAATATATTTACATCATCAGTAATTTCTTTGGGAATGTTGTAAACCATACTAAGGTGGGGAGTGTAGTTTTCTCCTTCCATTTCAGTGTTCTTTGTTTCAACTAAATCACTCAAGAGTGTTATTAACTCATTGTGTAAATTTTTTAAATCCTGATTCATATTTATCTTTATATACAAGATATCTCCATATGCTGTACCAGGGAAAATTCCTGTACTTGTGCAATCAATTTGAATCTTTTTACTCAAAGACAGCTCTTTAATTTTCTTCACCACATCTTCTTCAGAAATTCCCGGCTTGAGATAAAAAGTTCTCTTGATTGCATAGTGTGCGTTATCCTTCAAGACATAATGTTCGGGAATTTCTGTAGTATCAAAAGACAAATTAAATTGCTTCTTCAAATTTAGTAGAGCTTCCTGTATAGGTTGCGGGGCGATTCCTACAATAGTAAATTTTGGTTTTTCCATATGTATATATTACCAAGTTCGAAACAGGTTTATGGTAACAAAAAATCACCTTGCTAAATAAGGTGATTTTAGGGGCTCTGCGGCTAGGGATCGAACCTAGGACATCCTCGTTAACAGCGAGGCGCTCTACCAGCTGAGCTACCGCAGAATACTTCGAAATCATACCAAAAAAGCCTGCTTTGACAACCCTCAACCCGCAGCGTAGTGTGGCCCAAGGTCCGCACAACAAGGAGAGCCTTATGGCTGAGATGTCGTATTTGGAGCCACGCAACCAAGTCATCCAGTTCCTCACCAGAGCCGGTATTTTCGGAAAGTCACGTGGAAGCGACCGAGAAGTTGTTGATATTCTCAAGGGCCTGATGGAGCCACTTCAGAACGGCGTCGCACTCCAGAAGCTCGAAGGAAAGACGCACCTCATCCAGTACAGTCCGCACTGCCCTCACCCCTACCTCATCCGGATGGTGGGAAAGGGCCAGGGCAAGCTCGACTTGCTGCCCTACCCAGACTCCCTCAAGCTTTCCCAGCCGCCCTTCACCCAAGACATCATCGGCAGCGGCGAAACATTCGCCGAAGCCGTCGACGCCGTCATGAGAGAGCACCGGAGGGCGTACCCGCCCGCAGAGACGTGAGTTTCCCCGCCGTAGCCGAAAGGCTACGGCGGTTTCTTTTTATCTTTTATTCCGTCTATAATTGAATCGGTTTTACCATATAACTCACCCACCATGAACCCTGTTGTCCACTTTGAAATGTCTTACGCCGACCGAGACCGCGTCGCTCTCTTTTATCAGAAAACCTTCAATTGGCACATGCAGATGCTTGGTCCGGAAATGGGCGAATACGTTGTCGCGCATACGAGCGAGACTGACGCCAAGGGCATGATCCAGAAGCCGGGCATGATTAACGGCGGCTTTTATAAGAAGCAGCCTAAGGAAGAATTCAACGTCCCTTCCGTCGTGATCGCCGTCGACAGTGTCGAGGATACGATTACAAAAATAGAAAAGAATGGCGGCAAGGTTGTGAACCAACCCATGGACATCCCCGGTATCGGTCGCTACGCGAGCTTCGTCGACACGGAAGGTAACCGCGCAAGCATCCTGAAACCTGAACGGCCGATGTAACTATCCCCTCTTCCCTCCGAGAAACGCGAGCGCGGCCGTCGCTAGAGCGAGACCATAGTCGCGGATACCCGTCGCTACAAAGCCGAAACCAGAGGCGATAACGAACAAATGGAGGGAGAGAATGGCCGCGACAGGCGTGACCCAGAAGCCGAGCGCGAGCAGAGTGCCCAAGACCACTTCCATAACTCCGTTAGCGAGCACGAGCACGGCTGGTGAGAGGTGCGAGAGAGTGGTCGCCCATTCTGGGACGATTCTCACCCAGCTCGCACCGTCAAAGAGCTGCGAGAAGCCAAAGAAGAGATAGACGCCAGCGAGTCCGAGGCGTAACACGATCATGCCGATCTGTTCCCTGTTGCGTGTGATGGATTCCATAGAGAGAAATTACTTGGCGAGAAGGCCAATCTTAAAGCCGGTAAGGACGGAGAGCACCATGCCGCTGCCGCCGTGCTGAGCATTGAACTTCGCCGATCCATCGGTGCCGCAGAGCTGGGCAATAGCCCCCGCCCCACCAGGGTGCTTCGGAATCCAGCCAGTGAGGTCGTAGATGGAGCCGTTGATAACTGCCCAGCAACTCATGCGAGAGTTGTGTGACGCTACTTCACTCATCGTCATGCCGGAAGGAATAGAAGGAGCGATTGGTGTGCCAGAAACGGGAGCATTAATCTTGTCCTGCTTCTGCATGTACACGAAGACACCAATAAGAATAATGATGGCCACACCAATCAAGGGTACGATTTTATTGTTCATGGCGTCATTATATCACGTGGCTATATACTGAAACATAAGCCAACAATAATTATATGATGCAAAAAATTACCCCGTTCCTCTGGTTCGATCGCAATTGTGAAGAGGCCGTGAACTTCTACGTCTCCGTCTTTAAGAATTCAAAGATTGTGACGATCAAACACTACCCAAGCGGCATTACGGAGGGTCCGATGGCAGGCTTCGATGGCAAAGTCCTCACGGCCGTCTTTGAACTCGAAGGCCAGCGCTTCATGGCGCTCGATGGCGGACCGGTCTTCTCTCCCAACAACAGTGCCACCTCCATGCTCATTGAATGCGCGGACCAAGCCGAGATCGACCACTACTGGGAGAAATTGACCGAAGGTGGCGACCCGCAAGCCCAGCAGTGCGGCTGGCTCAAGGATAAATTCGGTTTCTCGTGGCAGGTCTCACCTCAAATGGAAAAGTGGTTGAACGGCGCAGACAAAGCCGGCTCTGCTCGCGCCATGCAGGCCATGCTCGGCATGAAGAAGATCGTCATTGCCGATCTCGAGAAGGCGTATCAGGGTTAAGAAGTATGTAAAAACCGCCGCGAGCTCTGCCTCGCGGCGGTTTTGTCTACTTGAACTTCGTCTCGGCGTACTTACCGAGAAGCTTCCGGGCAAATTGGCGCTCATGCTTCGGTACGATGACCGTGAGCGGCACGCTGACCGGATAGGTTTCGAAAAGATCAAACTGCACAGTCGTGTCAACACGTCCGGACAGTCGCGTGAATTCGTCAGGGATGAGACCGAGACTTCTGAGTCCCTCTTTGAACCCGCCGTTAGTGAGCGGATACACGTCGCGGCACTTCAGGTTGACCGTCTCCACACCCAAGTGCCCCATGACACTCTTGGTTGAATGTGGGTGGACATCCTTCCAAGCCTTAATGAGGGAGATATCGACTGCCAACCCCCACTTCACACTGGCCGCCAGGTACTGGTGTACATCTGGGGCTTCTATGTGAGGCTTCAAGGCGGAGCGACGTTTGCCGTCCTCACCCTTTTCACCTGGATTGTCATAGGAGAAGAGGAAGTACCAGGCCCGATCGAAGGGAAAGGCGGCCATCCGCTCGTAACCCTCGATCTGCTCGGTGCTTAAGCGGAATCCGTAAGAGGATTGATAGCCCGAAGACTTCACCTCAACCACCAGGGACTCATTCCAAAGCGTCAGATCCCCATGTTCGTCCCGCAACAATTCTCCGCCGATGATCCGGTGCGTTAGTTCTTCGAAAAATTGCCCGACGTAGGTATTCTTACTTCCAGGGATTGGCTCCACAAAACCTCCAAGGAACTTGTGACCTGGTGCTAGTGTATCACGTGCCTTTCCCCAACTTAAAACTCCCCGCCATGGCGGGGAGTTTTAGATCGAGCTTAACTCTTGGAAGCCCTCGCCTTATCTTCTGAGGCGTCGGCCTTTTCGTTGGCGTCGTCGGCTCTCACCTTAGCGGCGTCAGCTTCCTTGCGGTCAGCATCGGCAGCCGAGGCATCGGCTTCTTCGCGGGCATCAGCGGCCTTATTTTCAGCGTCTTGGACTTTGTCGGACATGGATATTTGGTTAAGGACTAACACTATATAAGACGAAGGAGGACTTTAAATACTTTCCAAACAAAAAGGGCGTCCGAGTATATCGAGGCGCCCTTTTTGAATTATTTATTTGCCCGCTTCCTTGTTCATGGCGCCATGTGTAGCCTCTCCTTCCTTCTTCACTGGCTCAACAGGCTTCTGCTTGTCTTCGTGAGTACCCGGAACCTTCTGTTCTGTGTCTTTGTTTTGGTCTTGCATATACACAATGACGGAGCGCGGGGTGGAATCTGACAAGGAAGAAGTTATCCACCGCAATCCCCACCTTATGCACAGAATTGTTCGACAGAGTGGCTTGACCGACAAACTCCTTCCGCGCCAAAGGTGATAAAATAATGGCATGAAGAAATTCCTCCTTATCATCGTTCTCATCGCTCTCGCTATCTTCTTCTATCTCTGGCACGCGGGCGCGCCGCAAGAAGCGGAAAATATTGAGATCCCAACGGGAACCACCTTCCACCCAGATGCTTCCTCGGCAGCCTTCACGATTGAGGGCGACAAGATTACGCTCTCCAAAGGCGAGAACGAAACGACCGATGACAACGGCTTCGTATCCGAGACCAAACTTCTCGACGAGCGAGCTCTCGGTGATTTGAATAACGATGGCAAAGAGGATGTCGTCGTCCTTCTCTCTCAGTCCGGCGGCGGCTCTGGCACCTTTATCTACGTCGCGGCCTATGTCTCGGGTCCTGTCTCATATAAAGGAAGCGAAGCCATCTTCCTCGGTGACCGCATTGCCCCTCAGGCTGTTTCTATTACCAACGGAGTCGCCACCGTGAAATTCCTCGATCGCAAAGAGAACGAACCTTTCGCCGCCGAGCCAACCGTCTCCGTTTCCAAACAGTTCATCTTCAAAAGCGGCGCCTTTGTGGAAAAGTAGCCTCATTTAGAGCTACTTGACTTTTATACTCTTTTGTGCTAGTATTAAAGAAGGAGGTTAGCTCGTGGCTGACAAAAGACAGGAATTTAGCTTGACCGAAGGAGCGTTTCAACACGCTCAGGTCGAGGTCTACCCGTACCGGACAGCCTATGTCACAGAGCCTTTTCTCACGCTTCCTCGCAACATGATGCGGGAGTTTGAGGACAAGCTCGTTGAGAAGGCCGGGCAACACAACCGTAGCAACCACGTTGTCTACGAGGTGACACTCGACCTCGGCATGACCTACGAACAGAAGGTCTACATCTGGTGCCATGACTTCGTCATGATGTTCGGATGGGGCATGCACGAAACGTAGAACTCGGCCCCGCACAACTGAAGCCTCGTGCTTCCGGTTGTGCGGGGCTTTGTTGTTTGTAAATGCTTTAAAATTGTGTTTTAATAGCCGTTCATCTCTTCACACATGGAAATTCGCAACATCGCTATTATCGCTCACGTGGACCACGGCAAGACAACCCTTACCGACGCTCTTTTGCGTCAGAACGGCATGTTTGCCGAAGGTGAGAGTATGGACTCGAACGACCTCGAAAAGGAGCGCGGTATTACGATCTACTCCAAGAACACTTCCCTTTTCTATAAAGACACAAAGATCAACATCGTCGACACCCCGGGCCACTCCGACTTCGGCTCCGAGGTAGAACGCGTGCTCCGTTCGATCGACACCGTGCTTCTCATCGTCGACGCCCAGGAAGGTCCAATGCCGCAGACTCGCTTCGTATTGAAGAAGTCTCTTGAACTGGGTTTGAAGCCGATCGTCGTCATCAACAAGATCGACAAGCCAGCCTCCCGCCCTGATTGGGTGCACGAAGCGGTGCTCGAACTCTTCCTCGAACTCGGCGCGAACAACGACCAGATCGAATTCCCTACCATCTTTGCCATCGGCCGCGAAGGCGTCGCCATGAGAAAGATTGACGACGAGCGCAAGGACCTCTCCCCACTCCTTGATCTCGTCCTCGAACACGTCCCACCAGCTCCTCAGAATCTCACTGTCCCAGTCCGCCTCCAGCCTTTCAACTTGGCCTATGACAACTTCCTCGGACGCATGGCCATCGCTCGCGTGTATGAAGGAGTATTGAAGGACGGTCAGGAAGTATTTGTAAAGCAGCAGAAAGGTGGCAGCTTCAAGGGCAAAATCATCAAGCTCTTCACCTTCGAAGGTATTAAGCGCAAAGAATCACCAGAAGCTATCGCCGGTGACATCGTTATGTTGGCCGGTCTGCCAGAAATCTTCATCGGCGACACTATTATGGCCGATCAGAACGGCGAGGCTCTCCCTGCTATTAACGTCGATGAGCCGACCATCTCCCTTAACTTCCTCGTTAACAACTCTCCTTTCGCCGGTAAGGACGGCAAGTTCGTCACTGGTCGCCAGATTCGCGAGCGCCTCGAAAAGGAACTTGAGATCAACGTGGGATTGAAGGTCGACTTCGGCACCTCCGAGTATTACACCGTCTACGGTCGCGGCGAACTCCACATCGCCATCCTCTGCGAGAACATGCGTCGTGAAGGTTTCGAACTCCAGGTCTCTCAGCCGAAAGTTATTATCAAGGAAGAAAATGGCGAGAAGACAGAGCCGTTTGAAGAAGTGGTGATCGACGTGCCGGAAGAAATGAGCGGCAGCGTTATCTCCACTCTCACCCCACGCAAGGCGCAACTTATGGATATGAAGAGTGAGAACGGCGCCACCCGCCTTATCTTCGAAGCCCCGACCCGTGGTCTCTTGGGCTTCCGTGGTGAATTCGTCGTTATGACGAAGGGCTTGGGCATCTTCTCCTCCCGCTTTATCGGTTTCAAGCCGCACGTTGGCGCCATTGAGAGACACGACGTGGGCGCCATGATCTCCATGGAACCGGGCAAGTGCCTCGCCTTCGCGCTCGACAACCTCCAGCAGCGCGGCACACTCTATGTGGAACCGGGTGATGAAGTGTATGCCGGTCAGGTCGTTGGTAACTCCTCGAAGGGCGAAGACATGTATGTAAACCCGACCAAGGGTAAGCAGCTCACGAACATGCGTGCTTCCGGCTCTGACGACAAGGCGTACCTCGCCCCTGCCTACAAGCTCGACATCGAACGCGCCATGGAAATCATGAACGAAGACGAATACATCGAGATCACTCCAAACTTCGTCCGCCTCCGCAAGGTCTACCTCACTCAGACCGACCGCGCCAAAGCCAACCGCAAGGGTTAGAAGATTTGAAATAAACTCCGAGTTCTACTACTCTAGTACGTGGGACAGTAACTTTCTAGAAAAGGGAGATGACATGCCCGTACCGTGTAGTAACGCGCGTGAGGTTGTCCTCTGCGCGCTCATGCAAGTGAGCGAAGAACCAGGTGGATGGCGACGGACCGCCAAGGTAGCACCGGTGTTCGCCGCCTTTGTGAAGGGCGACAAACCATCTGAGTCAGAAGTGGATCTCGAGAATCCACCGGGTTTCCAGACCGCTCTCAAGGTGCTCCGCAATAAGATGCAGATCATTCACAACGAAGCGAGTGGCCTGGCCCGAATCACGAGCCTTGGCCATGCCGCGGCTAAGGGCTTCGAGTTACCTCCAGAACTCTCCGCCCTTCTCGTGAATGCCTAGAACACACAACGCGCCGGCTCTGACGAGCCGGGCGTTTTTATATACAGGTAATTTCAGTATAATAGCCACATGTCCACACTAGATACGAAGCCTTACAAAGGAGTCCGCGACTTTTACCCGGAAGATAAGTTCATCCAGAACTATATCTTCAACATCTGGCGCAAAACCTCTGAAGTCTTCGGCTACGAAGAGTACGATGCCTCCGTGCTCGAACCGACCGAGATCTACCGCGAGAAGTCGGGTGAGGAAATCGTGAACGAACAGAGCTTCAGCTTCCTTGACCGTGGCGGTCGCGAAGTCACGATGCGCCCAGAAATGACGCCGACAGCAGCTCGCATGGTGGCCGCTCGTCGCCGCGAACTCGGCTTCCCTCTTCGCCTCTTCTCGATCCCGAACCTCTTCCGCTACGAAGCCACCCAGCGCGGCAGACTGCGCGAACACTGGCAGTTGAACGTCGACATCTTCGGCGTCGCCAACATGTCCGCCGAGATTGAACTTATCGCCCTTGCCGACTGCGCGCTTAAGGCCTTCGGCGCCACGAGCGCGGACTACGAGATCCGCATGAACACGCACGGCTCTCCCGAGGAACTCGAGACGGCTATCGACATCCTGGCCAAGAGCGGCATTACGAATACCCGCATCGACAAGACGCTCGCCCGCGGTCAGGCCTATTACACTGGCATCGTCTTCGAATTCTTCGACACGAACCCCGAGAACAACCGCTCTATCCTTGGCGGTGGACGCTACGACAACCTCACCAAGCTCTTCGGAGATCAGGATCTCCCGTGCGCGGGCTTTGGCTGGGGAGACGTGACGATGAAGGACTTCTTGGAGACCCACAATCTCCTCCCAACCTATCGCCCCGCGACCGATCTCGCCGTCCTTATGGCGGACATGAGTCTCGTGGACCAAGCGGTCGCCTTTGTGATTAAACTTCGCATGAATGGAGTTAACGTCGCTCTCGACTTCTCCGGCCACAAACTCGGCGATCAACTCCGGAACGCTGGCAAGAACAAGATCCCCTACGCGCTCGTCTTCGGCGAGAATGAAGTAAACTCGGGCACCTTCGCGGTCCGCAACTTAGAAACCGGCGAGGAACAAACGGCCACTCTGGACACCATCGCCTCATGCGTAAAATAGTTTTCGATATCGAAACACGGAACATCTTCCAAGAAGTCGGTTCCTCCGACCCGACCGCTCTTGATATCTCGATCGTCGGCATCCACGATTCGGAAACGGACTCATACACGTCCTACTCACAAGAAGAGCTCTCGCAACTCTGGCCCATCCTTGAGCGCGCGGACCTCATCATCGGCTATTACTCCGAACACTTCGACCTGCCACTCTTGAATAAGTACTACCCCGGAGATCTCTCGAAGTTAAAGCATCTCGATATCTTGAAGGAAGTGAAGAAACAGTACGGTCGCGGCATGAAGCTCGACCAACTGGCCGAAGGAACGCTTGGCACGAATAAGTCGGGACACGGGCTTGAAGCAGTGAAGTGGTGGAAAGCGGGTGAGGTAGAGAAAATCCGCCAGTACTGTCTCGATGACGTGCGAATCACGAAAGAGATTTACGATTACGCCATGACGAATCAGAAGCTCCTCTTCAAAGAAGGCCCGCAGATCAAGGAAATTCCCCTGGACACGAGCGAGTGGGAGAAACCGAGTGAAAATAAGTTGACCTTTAGTTTGCCCTTTTAACCTCACCTCATGGAACTCCTTATTATCTTTTGCGCTACCTACCTCATCGTCCTCTCGCCTCTCCTTGTCCTCCTCGCCTATTACCTCGCGAATCCAGAGAAAAGAAAGCTCATGATTCAGCTCAGTGTTGTGAGCTTGCCGATCGCCTATCTTCTCTCTCTCCTTGCTCGTTACGCGCACTTCGATCCGAGACCATTTGTGGTAGAAAATGTCACTCCTCTTATCCCCCACGTGGCCGATAACGGCTTCCCGTCGGATCACATGCTCTTGGCGGCGACCTTGGCGGCCATCGTCATGTGCATTCATAGAAAGTGGAGCGCTCTCCTCTGGCTCATTGCTCTTGTCGTCGGCTTCGCCCGAGTCGCGGCTCACGTCCACCACGTGACCGACATCCTCGGGAGCGCCGGGATCGCCATCGCCTCGATCGGAATTGGCCATGCTATAATCGAACATCTATGGAACAAGAAAAAACAAATCCGCTTTTAGTGCCCGCTGCCATCGTCGTTGCCGGTGCTCTTATTGCTCTCGCGATCTACTCGGGTGGCGCGAAGCCGAATGTGGCGAACAACCTCAATGACTCCACCCCGACCATCCCCGTGCCAGAAGTATCCTCGAAGGACCACCTCCTCGGTAATGCGAACGCGGCCGTGACGATCGTCGAGTACTCGGACACCGAGTGCCCGTTCTGCAAAACGTTCCACAATACGTTGAAGCAAATAATGACGGACTACAACGGCAAGGTCGCGTGGGTCTACCGCCACTTCCCGATTGTCCAACTCCACTCCAAGGCTCCCAAGGAAGCCGAGGCCCTGGAATGCGCGGCTGAACTCGGCGGCAATGCCATCTTCTGGAAATATCTCGACCAAGTCTTTGAAAAGACGAACTCCAACGATTCTCTCGACCCGCTCGAATTAAACAAGATTTCCGACAGCCTTAGCCTCGACCACCAAGGATTCGTTAACTGTCTCATGAGCGGCCGACATACGGAGAAGGTGCAAGACAGCGTGGGAGAAGCCATCAAGATCGGTGCTCGCGGCACGCCATACTCCATTCTCATCGCCAAGGACGGAACACAGGTTGTCGTAAACGGCGCAGAACCCTACGCGAGCGTGAAGGCCAAGATTGATACGTTACTTAAGTAGATAGAGGCCAGGAAACGGCAGTGGGTTATTGATACATAGCTGCCCGGGCGCAGTACGGACACTCCGTCTCGCCTGGGTAGTTTTTGTGATGACATTCTCGCTCGGTCCAGGCGCCACTCTCAAGAGCGGTGGCGTAATCTTGTATGTCCTGCACGAGAAGGTCGATCTCATCAGCGCCGATCACCGTCTCGTAGAGAGCCGTCGCTTCGTCCGTACTTTCCACAAAATAGAGTCGGCTCTTCTCGGCCTCGTAACGACCCTTACTACTGTTCGTCAGCAAATACGAATACATCGCGAGCTGGCGCAGGTAGCCGGACAGTCGGCCCTCCTCGTCTCGCTTCTCGATCTCCTTGGCGGTGCGAGGCTTCCCCGTTTTAAAGTCGGTCACGCGCACGCTCCCCTCTCCCGCATGCTCCATGAGGTCAATCTTGCCTGCAATGGTGAGCTCCGGGAAACGCGAATCTTTGTAAGAAATAGCCCGCTCACTCTCGCGCTCGTCATAGAGCGTCGGCAAGAACTCCTTAGCTACTCGCTTGAGCGCTCGCGTCGCCTCGGTCATCATGCGACGGCGACGCTTCTCCTCGGTGACGTGGCAGTCGTCGAGTGCCGCTTCGAGCGCCGCCTCAAGGTCTTGAGCGCCGGGCTTCTTCTCGAGCTTCACGAGGCGCTCAATGGCGCCGTGGACGACACTGCCGAAGGTGAGCGCTTCCGGCTCGGGCTCAGGCAGCCCAAGAAACGTCCGGAAGTACCATTGCCAGGGACATTCGAAGAAGGCGTTGAGAGCGGTTGTCGAAACTCTTTTCTTCGAAAATTCGACGGACACCAGCTCTCGGAGATTGGCGCGGGTGAGAGCCTCTTCCGGCAGGGCGCGTGAGCTTACCGCTTCCACGGGGCCTTGCGCGAGCAAACGCGCCCGACTCTCCTCGCCGCTCTCGAAGATGAAGTGGCCCTCAGGCATATTCTCAAGCACGGAGGCGAGCACCTCATCGCCGCCCGCGTGCGAGAGAAGCGCGTAGGAGAGATTGGCATAGAGCTTGGCGCGAGTGAGCGCCACGTACACCTCGCGACGAGCAGCCGCTTCGTCCTTCTTCTCTTGAAGGAGCGCGAGACGCTCGGGCAAGCTAAGACCCATGCGCTTGCCACTCATGAGCGCGCGCTCGTTCATGTGGGCGATCCAGACGGCTTCGAATTCCAATCCCTTAGAGCGATGGAGTGTCATGACGCGTACTCCCCGCTCGGCGCCAAAGATCGCGAGCGGCATGTCTTCTCCGTATTCGATCAGGCGTTCGACATAGGCGATAAAGTCGGCGAGCGCGACCGTCTTCTTGCTCTTGCGAAACTTCTCCTCGAGCGCCAGGGCCAGATGCAAAAGCGTGCGAATGATCTCCGCCCGGCGGACGAGTGCCTCGTGATCCGTCGCGTTCGTAAGGAGGAATCGTTGCCCGACATCCTGAACCATCTCATACGCCGATCTTCCTGCCGCTTCCGTAAGAGCCTCAGCCAACGCCCGGCCAATCTGCCAATCCTCCTTCATAAGCGCTTCGACGGAGAGCTGCTTCGCGTAGGTTTTGTGGAGGAAGGCATGAGCTTCGAGAGCAGGCACTCCCGAGAGAGGGTGCAAGAGCACCTCGGCGATGGCAGGTGCGGCGTGGGGATCGGCAATGATCCGCAATATATTCATCACGTAGGTAAAGTCTTCTGCTTCAAACAAGGAGAGTGAGCCTGGGGCAGAAACAGGAAGTCCCATTTCCTTAAGAATCCGCACGGAAGTGCGCACCTGAGCATTCTTCGGCACAAGGAGCGCGCACTCTTCGGGGAGTACACCTTCGGCAATCCTTTCCTGGAAAAAGAGCCCGGCGCGTCGCACCTCGTCACGTGGGTAATCGCATTCCACGAGATGAATAGGATGAGCACCGGTTCGGTTGGCAGACAGTTTACCTTGAGCGAGCGCGCTCGCGAGGAAGGCGTCGGCCGCGTCGAGAATAGTCTGAGTCGAGCGATAATTCTCGGTAAGGGTGACGAGCTTCGTGCCCGGGAAGGTGGCTCGGAATTCTTCGAAGAGTGAGAGAGAGGCACCGGAGAATCCGTAAATAAGCTGGCGATCATCGCCGACCACAAAGACATTGGGCTTCTCAACGGGACCCCAGACCGCTCGCAAGAACTCGTTTTGCACCGCCGAGGAATCCTGATGCTCGTCGACAAGTACGTAGAGGTGACGCTCGCGCAACGTCGCCCGAACGTCCTCGAACTCGCTCACGAGTCGCACCATGGCGCGGAGGATGTCGTCATAATCAAAGAGATTGCGTTCACGCTTCGCCTCCTCGTAGAGCGCGTAGAAGGTGACGACCTCGCGCGTGCGCTCGAGGCTCTCGATCTTGTTCAAGACCTCCTTCTTTACCTCCCCTTTGCGCGCGCCTTTACTCGAAATGTTCTCGGGATCACGCTTAAGCTTCTCAATATCCTTCTCGATCTCGCGCTCAAGATCCGCGGGAGAGAGGTTCTCGCGAATCAGGATGGAGATGAGCGACTTCAAATCGCGGAAGTAGCGCGTCGCGTCGGAGCGCGGACGCAAGTGCGTCCAGTCGTGACCGGCGAGAATGTCGTCGACGAGTCCTACCGCGTCGGCTTCGTCCATCGTCACGGGAGGCTCGGGCAAGTCGAGATGCGCGTAGAACTCTTCAATGAGTTTGCCACCGAAGGCGTGGAAGGTGGAGACAGTCACCTTGGAGGCGTCGAGACCATACGCGCGCAAGCGCTTCTTCATCGCCTCGACGCCGGAGTTCGTGAAGGTAAGACAGAGTACGCCGTCCGCCGGCGTGTCCGTCTGCTTCAAAATGTTCCCGATGCGAAGCGCCAAGACCTGCGTCTTCCCCGTACCTGGGCCCGCGATGACCATCACCGGTCCTTCAATAGTCTCGACCGCTTCCTTCTGCGCGGGATTTAATTTCTCGTATTCGGTTTCAAAAATACCCCCTTTCATAGAGCTATTTTAGCATGTTTAAGAAAGTACTTGACAAATCTACTATTTAGGTGTATGATTAGAAGTAGGAGGATTTACCCATGCCGAACCGTCAACTGCGCTTGAACGTGAAGAGCACCAGGCACTTCGTCGCGAACGCTCACGATCTCATGGAAAATGCGAGAAAGGACACGCCGATGCCTCGCCTCGGCGCCTGGAGCTCCCATGACCCCGAGAGCTGGAGGCGGGCGCAGCATCTGTATCAGTTCCCCGCCAAGCCGTATTCAAGCAACTAGAAACGGCCAGGAAAGCCAAAAGGGCGACTCTCACGAGTCGCCCTTTCTTTATATACGAAGAGGTCATTGACAAATAGGATTATTATATGTAATGTAGTAGACAGAGGAGAACAGAAATGAAAGTGACAACTCGGGTTGGTCGACGGATCGACAACAAGCAGATCGTCGAAGTTATTTGGGAAAACGAGGAAGAAGCGCCGGGCTCAAAAAGAGTACGCACCCACCATGAGGGAGTGCGCGTGGAAGGCACTCGACCCTTCCACCTCGAAGTTCAAGGTGAAGGTTTGACGCTCTTCAAGAACCTGGCTGTTAGCTACCACCAGGCTCTCGCCGCGGTGGTTTGTGCAGGACTCACGCCGGCGCAAATCCAGGCACTGAGAGAAACGGTGCCGAACCTCACGCTTCTGTAACACAACGCAAAGGGCGACCCTCACGGGCCGCCCTTTCTTTATACCTCTCTTATATATTTTAATACCCTCTCAAGCGGTCGATCTTGTCGTGCTGACGGATCTTCTCGTGGGCCTTAGCTTCGATCTGGCGGATACGCTCGCGCGTGACGCCGAAGACCTTCCCCACTTCTTCGAGCGTGTGCTGGATCCCGTCGTGGAGACCGTGACGCATCTCGAGAATCTTCCTCTCCTTGGGTGGCAGATCATTCAAGATCTCGCGCACTTGGTCGGAAACAATACGGCGCGAAGATTCCTGGTCCGGAGAGAGAATCTTGTCATCGGCTAGGAAGTCGCCGAGCTTACTCTTCCCTTCCTCTTCTTCACCTACCGGAGTCTCAAGGGAGACGGTCGACTGGTCAATCTTCTCGATCTGATAGATCTTGTCGACGTCAAGGTTCATCTCCATGGCGATCTCCTCCTGCAGAGGTTCACGGCCAAGGTCCTGCGTCAAACGACGCACCACCTGCTTGTACTTAGCGATGGTCTCGACCATGTGCACCGGCACGCGGATGGTGCGGCTCTGGTCGGCCAAGGCACGAGTAATCGCCTGACGAATCCACCACGTGGCGTAGGTCGAGAACTTGAAGCCCTTCGTCCAGTCGAACTTCTCGACGGCTTTGTGGAGACCTAAGTTGCCTTCCTGAATAAGGTCGAGAAGCGTGAGGTCAGGAGAGCGGTTGGCGTACTTCTTGGCAATGGAGACCACGAGACGTAAGTTCGCCTTCATGAGAAGGTTCTTGGCGTCAACGTCCCCTGCCTCAATGCGCTTGGCGAGCTCTTTCTCCATTGAGCCCGCAATGAGCGGATACTGACCGATCTCGCGCAGATACATCTGGATCGAGTCGTAGCTTGAGTCGCCGCGAGAATACCCATACTTCTTGTCCGTCGGCTCCTCATGCACCTCAAGAAGACCACCCCCTTCGAGAATGTCGATACCGAGGTTATGGAGCTTCTCATAGAGTTCGTCGAGGAACATGATGTCAGTCTCGATCGTTGGGAATTCCTTGAGGATTTCGTCGAAGGTGACGAAGCCGCGCTCCTTGCCGCGGGTGACGAGGCGTTCGGTGCGGAGAACCTGGTCGACCTTATGTTTGACCTGCTTAGAAGAAATTTTCTTTGCCTTAGGGGTGGCTTTAGTTTTTTTAACAACTTTTTTGGCCGGCTTTTTTGCCGGTTTGGCGGGCTTTCTATTCTTTTGTTTTTTTGACTTGGCCATTATGGAAACGGATTTTTATTATACAACAGATATTACCTTCTCGGAATACTACTCTTCGAGCGCGCGGATCTCTTTCAACACTTTCTGAATCTGGCCGGAGAGTTCGAGTACTTGTGCCTCATTTTTAGAGGCTTCGAACCCCGCTAAGGCGACCATGAGTGTGCCCAGTTCCTCGCGGAGACGCTCCTGACCCAAGTGCGTGAGGAGCTCTTTCTCTTCCGCGCGTAAGGCGTCAGTTTCCTTCCCTTTCTCCGGCAACTCCTTGAGCCAGGTGCGCACTTCAGTGAGGCGCTCCTCGACCCTCTCGCTGCGCCCCTTCGCCTCGTTCACGATGACAGCCGCTCCACGCTCTTGTCCGGACACGCGCTGCGGGGTAGGCGCTTTCATCTTGCGAAGGTCCTCCCAGATCATCTCTTCCTTGACGCCCGTGCGCTTAGCAATGAGAGAAACGAAGTGAGAGCGCTCGATCGAGCTTGAGAGGAGGGCTAGGAGCGGAAGGAGCTTGACCACAATGAGCTTGCCGGCTTTACGGCTCTCCTTCTCGGTTTCGAGAATCTTTTCCAAGAGATGCTCGATGGCCGGTTTGGCCTGGCGGAGAATCTCTTTCCACGTCGCCGGGTCTTGCTTAATGACGTCCGCCGGATCGCTTCCTGGCGGCAGCTTGGCGATCTTTACCTCTAACCCCAGGGAGAGCGCGAGCTCAGTCGCCTTCTCTCCCGCCTTCTCTCCCGCCGCGTCACCATCAAACGCGAGAATGATCCGCGGCGAGAGACGCTTGAGTCTCTCGAGATGCGCCGCCGTGAAGGCAGTGCCTGAGGAAGCTACCGTGTTCCCCACCCCGGCTTGATGCGAGAGCACGAGGTCCATCTGGCCCTCGACGAGCACGGCGTAATTCTTTTTCCGCACGTCTCCCTTCGCTTTGTCGAGACCGTAGAGGAGTTCGTGTTTGGCGAAGAGCGCGGTTTCCGGCGTATTGAGATACTTCGGTTCCGTCTCCTTCGCGAGCGCCCGACCTGAGAAGCCGGTAATCTCACCGTTGGGATCGAGAATCGGGAACACCAAGCGGTCGCGGAAGACGTCGTAGGGCTCCTTCACTTCTCCCGCGACAGGTTTCGTAAGCCCCGCTTTCGTAAGCGTCTCCTTGTTGAAGCCGCGCGAGAGCAAGTGGTGATAGAGGGCGCGCCACTCGGCGGGAGCGTAGCCGATGCGCCACTTCTTCACACTCTCGTCGGTGAGGCCGCGCGTCTGGAGATACTCTCGCGCTTCCGCGTGTTCGGCGAGCTTCGCTTCAAAGAACAGCGTGGCTTGCTCAAGCGCGTCACGGAGACGCTCTTTCTCACTTTTCTCCTGGGTACTCACTTCCCTTCCTTTGAGCTCTACGCCCGCTCGATCAGCGAGCTCCTTAAGCGCTTCGCGGAACGAGAGACCCTCCGTTTCTTGAACGAAGGTGAAGATGTCTCCCTTCGCGCCGCACCCGAAGCAGTAGTAACTCTGCCTCGCGGGCGAGACGAAGAAGGATGGTGTCTTCTCGTTGTGGAAAGGACAGCGTCCTTTGAAACTCGTGCCTGACTTCTCTAGTTTGACGTGTCCTCCAACAATCTCGGCTATATCTAGCCGTTCTTTGATTGTTTCGACGTCGCCTCCCATATAAGTTTTTCCTTATAACCCCCCTTGAAACCAGTACCGGCCGGGATGAGGCGTCCGATGATAACGTTTTCCTTGAGACCGACGAGCTTGTCATCCACACCCTTGATGGAAGCCTGGATGAGCACGCGCGGCGTGTGCTGGAAGGATGCCGCGGAGAGGAACGAAGCGCGAGAGAGCGAAACTTCGGTGATACCCATGATGATCGGATCAGCCTTGGCTTCTTCGAGACCCTTCTCGCGAGCGATGGCGTTAGCCTGAGCTAGTTCAGCTACTTCGACGACGTCTCCACGAGTGAAGTGGGTCTGACCCGCTTCCTTCACTTTGCGGCGGCTAAACATCTGGCGCACGATGAGCTCGATGTGCTTGTGGGAAACGGCGGCACCCTGGAGCTCGTAGAGCTTCGAGACTTCGTGAATGATGTAGTTCTCGGTGCGTTCGCGACCAGCGTAGCGGAAGAGTTCGTCGAGATCGGCAGAGCCGTCAGTGATGATGTCACCCTTCTTCACTTCCTGACCAACGCGGACAAGCGAGGTGCGGGAAACCGGAACGAGGTATTCGGTGTCGAGCTTCTTGCCCTTCACTTCACCGGCAGCTGGCGTGATCGTGATAATGCGATCGTTGCCTACCACCTTAATGTCAGAGACGAGACCATCGATGTGGGAGACGGCAGCTGGGATCTTCAACTTGCGCTTCTCGAAGATTTCTTCGACGCGCGGGAGACCCTGGGTCACGTCACCTCCGACGGAGGCGGCACCAGCAGCGTGCTTCGTGTTCATGGTGAGCTGAGTACCCGGTTCACCGATCGCCTGAGCGGCGACGGTACCGACAGCTTCACCGAGTTCAACAACCTTGTTGGTACCAAGATCAGCGCCATAGCAGTGAACACAGATACCGTGGATCGACTTACAACCGAGCGGCGAGCGAACGTGAACAGCGTCAATCTTCGCGTTGTTGATGGTTTCCGCGTCGAGCTTCGTGATGAAGTGACCCTTCTTGAAGATGACGGAGCCCTTCTCGTCGAGGACGTCCTCGGCCAGGTAGCGGCCCTTGATGTTCTTCGAGAGCGGCATCTCGATACCGGAAGCGGTCTTCCTGTGAATGATGGTGCCTTCCTTGGTACCGCAGTCTTCTTCGGTGATGATCTCGTCCTGTGCGACGTCGAAGAGACGGCGCGTGAGGTAACCGGCCTTCGCGGTGTTAAGCGCGGTGTCGGTCAAACCCTTGCGGGAACCGTGAGTGGTAATGAAGTATTCGAGCGGGTTCAAGCCTTCCTTGTAGCAGGAGACGATCGGGAATTCGAGGGCATCACCGGAAATGTTCTGAATGATACCTTTCATACCCACCATCTGGTTAATGTTACCGAGAGAACCGCGGGCGCCGGAGTACGTCATGTCGAAGACGGAATCCTTCGGCGCGAGCGTGCCAGGGATGAGCTTCTCAACTTCACCCTTAACTCCTTGCCAGATCTCGACGGAGCGAGCGATGCGTTCGTGTTCAGAGAGAAGACCTTCCTGATACTGGTTCATCACTTCGTTAACCTGAGCGCGACCACTGTCGAGGATAGCCTGCTTCCCTTCCGGAATCTTTACATCCGTGAGACCCCAGGTGACACCGGACTTCGTCGCGTAGCGGAAACCGAACTCCTTGATCTTGTCCATGATAGCCGGGATGTTCTCGATGCCGTAGCGTTCGATGAGATTTTCGATGAGCTCGGACATCTTGCCGCGGTTCACTTCGTGGTTCTGGAACGGATAGTCCTTCGGCAATACGCCGTTGAAGAGGAGACGACCGACCGAGGTCTCGAAGACCTTGCCGTCGAAGCTCTTGTAACGCTCCGTGTCGGAAGGCATGACCTGGATCTTGGCGCGGAGAGAAACAACGCCGAAGTCGTAAGCAAGAATGGCCGCGTTCGGAGACGAGTAGTAGCGTCCTTCGCCCTTTTCACCCGGAATGATGCGAGTCATCCAGAAGGTACCGAGCGCGATGTCGAGGAGCTTCGCGATGAGGGTCGGCTCGCCGTTACCCGGCTTCAGGATGTTCTTGTCAGCCGCCATGATGAGGCGGGCTTCGGCCTGGGACTCTTCGGAGAGCGGCACGTGAACAGCCATCTGGTCACCGTCGAAGTCGGCATTGAAGGCCGTACAGACGAGCGGATGAAGCTGGATAGCGTTGCCTTCGATAAGGATCGGCTGGAAAGCCTGGATACCGAGGCGGTGAAGAGTCGGCGCGCGGTTCAAGAGCACGTACTTGCCGCGGATCACTTCTTCGAGAATGGCCCACACTTCAGGAATGGCGTCTTCGATCAGGCGACGAGCACCCGGGATGTTGTACGCGAGTTCCTTCTTAAGTAATTCAGCGATGATAAACGGCTTGAAGAGTTCGAGCGCCATGTGCTTCGGGAGACCGCACTGGTGGAGCTTCAATTCTGGACCGACGACGATCACGGAGCGACCGGAGTAGTCGACGCGCTTACCCAAGAGGTTCTGACGGAAGAGACCGCGCTTACCCTTGAGGTTGTCGGAGAGAGATTTGAGCGGACGGCGCTGAGACTGATTGCCGGCGATCGAAGAGTGACGGATGGTGTTGTCGATGAGAGCATCAACGGCTTCCTGGAGAATGCGCTTTTCGTTGCGCAAGATGACATCCGGAGCGTTAATCTCCTTCAATTTCTTGAGGCGGTTGTTGCGGTTGATGACGCGGCGATAGAGGTCGTTAACGTCGGATGTCGCGTATCGGCCACCGTCCAAGGGAACCATCGGGCGGATCGCCGGTGGGATGACCGGGACGCGAACGAGGAACATCCATTCTGGACGAATCTTCGAGTTAATCATCCACTGCACGGTCGAGACGCGCTTGTTCAAGCGGCCAATCTCGGTGGCAGGAGCCTTTTCAAGCTGCGCCTCAATCTCCTTCAAGAGCTTCGAGAGGTCGGTGCCCTTGAGAATATTGTAAATGGCCTCCGCGCCGATGCCGGCTTCAAAGACCGTCGGATACTTAAGGGAGGAGCGATGATACTCGACTTCGTTCAAGACCTTACCAGGGACCAAGGACTCGATGTCCTTCTTGGTGGCCATGGCGAGTTCCTTGAGCGCTTCCTTGGACTTCTCGTCCTGGAGGGTCTTCATCTTCGACTTAAACTCGGAGTCGAGATCCTTCAAGACCTTTTCCTTCTCGATAGCCGAGACGGAAGTGATGATGTAACCCGCGAAGTAGACGACCTTCTCGAGATCGGCGACCGGGATACCCATGACGAGCGAAATGCGAGACGGGACGTTCTTCAAGTACCAGATGTGAGCAACTGGCGAAGCGAGTTCGATGTGACCCATGCGTTCACGGCGAACAATGGAGCGAGTAATTTCGACTCCGCACTTCTCGCAGACGATACCCTTGTAGCGAATGCCGCGATATTTGCCGCAGTAGCACTCGAAGTCGCGGTCCGGACCGAAGATCTTCTCGTCGAAGAGACCGTTCCTTTCGGAGCGCTGAGTGCGGTAGTTGATCGTTTCAGGCTTGGTGACTTCGCCGAAGGACCACTCCTTGATACGTTCAGGGGAAGCAAGCTTGATCGAGATGGCGTCGAAGCGATTCTCGGGGACAGCCGTAATTTTGGTGTTGTGCATGGTGGTATTAATTAAGCTTGCTCTTATCCGCACTAGTTGTGCCGTCTTCAAGGTCCACATCAAGCGAGAGACCGCGGAGGTTGTTCAAGAGCACGTTGAAGGAAGCTGGCAAGTTCGGTTCAGGAATCTTCTCACCCTTCACGATGGCATCGAAGGCAGCGGAGCGACCCAAGATGTCGTCGGACTTAATGGTGAGCATTTCGCGCAGCGTGTGACCGGCGCCGTGACCCAAGAGGGCCCAGACTTCCATTTCACCGAAGCGCTGACCACCGTTCTGAGCCTTACCACCGAGCGGCTGCTGGGTGATGAGCGAGTACGGACCGATGGAGCGCATGTGAATCTTGTCTTCAACCATGTGGTGAAGCTTCAAGACGTACATGTAACCAATAGCAATGTCCTGGTCAAAGGCTTCGCCCGTGCGACCATCGAAGAGCGCGACCTTGCCGTTTTCCGGCACGCCCGCCTTCACGAGTTCACTTCTGATCTCAGCGTCAGTAGCGCCGGCAAACGGAGGAACGACTGCCTGGTAGTTGAGAGTGTGGGCGGCAAGACCGAGGTGCATTTCAAGAATCTGACCCAAGTTCATGCGGCTTGGCACGCCGAGCGGAGTAAGAATGACGTCGATCGGAGTACCGTCGGCCATGTATGGCATGTCTTCGGCCGGAAGCACCTTCGAGATAACACCCTTGTTACCGTGACGACCGGCGAGCTTGTCACCGACCGAGACGTTTCGGAGCTGTGCTACTTGAATGTGAATCTGCTTCAAGATACCGGAGTCGAGCTTGTCACCCTTCTCGCGGGAGAAGACCTGCACGGAGATAACGCGACCGCGCTTACCACCTTCCATGCGCTTCGAGGTGTCCTTCACATCGCGAGCCTTTTCACCGAACAGAGACCTCAAGAGGCGTTCTTCAGGCGTGAGCTGGGATTCGCCCTTCGGCGTAATCTTGCCAACAAGGATGTCACCCGGGCGCACTTCCGCACCGACGCGGATGATGCCGTCTTCAGCGAGGTTTTTCAACTTCGACTCACCGACGTTCGGGATATCGCAGGTCGTCATTTCTGGACCGAGCTTCGTGTCGCGGACGTTCACGGTGAACTCTTCAATGTGCACGGAGGTGAACTTGGACTTCTCAACGAGGCGCTCGGAAATAATAATGGCGTCTTCGTAGTTCGCGCCGCCCCATGACATGAAGGCTACGAGAACGTTCTGACCAACGGCCATCTGACCGTGATCCGAGGTGGAAGCGTCAGCAAGCACCGTCCCCTTCTTGACCTTGTCACCGACGTTTACGACTGGGCGCTGGTGATGCGCGGTGAAGCCGTTCGTCATGGAGAAGTTCACAAGCGGGAATTCGTGCTCCTTACCCTTGTCATCCTTAATCTTAATCATCTTGGCGTCCGCGGCGGAAACGGTACCGGCCACCGGGGAGAAAATAACGCGGCCAGTGTCGCGAATGGCGACTTCTTCCATGCCCGTAGCGACGAGCGGAGCTTCAGGCACGATGCAGGGCGTACCCTGCTTCTGCATGTTCGAACCCATGAGCGCGCGGTTGGCATCGTCGTGGTTCAAGAACGGAATCATCGAAGTGGCGACCGAGAAAGCTTGGTTCGTGGCAACGTCGATGTACTGCACCTGAGAGCGCGACACAGTGGTCGGTGCGCCCTTAGCGCGAACTTCGACGACCTCCGCCGTAATCAGGCCGTCAGTGACTGGAGTCGCGGCGTGAGCAATATTGTAATTCTCTTCTTCAAGCGCGTTCAAGAACTTAACCTCATCGGTGACCTTACCGTCCTTCACGACGGCGTAAGGCGTTTCGATCATGCCGAAGTCGTTGACGCGAGCGTAGGAAGACAAACGGAGAATAAGACCGATGTTCGGACCTTCAGGAGTCTGAATCGGGCAGAGTCTGCCGTAGTGAGATGGATGCACGTCACGAACTTCGTAACCAGCGCGAGTGCGGGACAAACCACCCGGACCCAAGGCGGATACGGTGCGCAAGTGTTCAAGCTCTTCCAATGCATTTGTCTGCTGCATGAACTGTGAGAGCTGGTTCGTCGTGAAGAACTCCTTAATACGAGCCTGGAGCGGCTTCGGGGAAATAAATTGAACCGGGAGCGTGACGTCAGTGTCGATAGTCGACATGCGGTTCTGAATGTTTCGCTTGATCTGAGCCATACCGACGCGAATCTTCTGCTGGAAGAGCTCGCCAACGAAGCGGACACGGCGGCTCGCGAGGTGGTCGATATCGTCCTGCTTGGAGCCCGGCGTCACGTTCAAGTGCACGATGTGGGAAATGATGAGAACGAGGTCTTCAAGAGAAAGGGTCTTCCTCTCGATCTCCTTACCGGTTTCCTTGATACCGAAACGGTTGTTGAAACGGAAGCGGCCGACGCGGGAAAGGTCGTAGCGCTCCTTGTCGAAGATCGACTGAATGAACTCGCGGGCGTTGTCAGCCGCGGCAAGGTCACCGTCACGGAGGCGGCGGTGAATTTCGATAGCGGCTTCGTCGACGGTCGCAGTGTGGTCCTTGGCGAGCGTCTTCTCGAGGAAGTGCTTCGCGTCAGGATTGCCGGCAAAGAGCGCCATGATCTTCTCGTTCGTGGCGGCGCCGAAAACGCGGAGGAGCGTCGTAAGCGGGAACTTGCGCTTGCGGTCAATTCTCACGTAGAAGGTGCCGTCGAGATCGGTTTCGATCTCGATCCAGGCGCCACGACCAGGGATGATCTTCGCGCCGAAGGTCTTCTTGCCCTTAATTTCCTGTTCGGTAAAGGCCACACCCGTCGAACGGGCGAGCTGAGGGACGATAACACGCTCAATACCGGAGATAACGAAGGTACCGTGAGAGGTCATGAGCGGAAGGTCCGCCATGAAGATTTCCTGCTCCTTCTCGGTGCCCATGATGAGGTTCTTCAACTTCACGCGGACCTTGAGAGGGGCTTCGTAGGAGAGTTTGCGTTCCTTGGCCGTCTGTTCGTCGATCTTCGGCTCGGCGAGTTCGAAGGAAACGAAATCGAGCTGGAACTTCTTTTCCGAAAAGTCCTTAATCGAAGAAAATTCGTCGAATACTTCCTTCAAGCCCTTTTCAATGAGCCACTTGAAAGAGTTAACCTGCGGCACGACGAGATTGGGCATTTCGGCCAACGGCTCGCGGAAACGGCTGAAGAACTTCTTCGGGCGCACGAGAGAAACAGCGTGTTTGTCCATGATAAAGCGGAAAAAGGTCACAAGCGGGTTAAGGCTTGTGACGAAGCTATTAAAGTGTGAGAACTGAACCCTTCCGAACGTAGTTTTCCCCTAGAAACTACTTCGTTTCAGCCATAACTCAATCGGGTCGAAGTGAAAAGATAATACTCCCTCTTTTAAGAGCTGTCAAATAGTTGTCCATAAATACAAGAGCGGCACACCTTATGAGGGTGTGCCGGGTGTGTGCCCAGACTGAATCTGGGGGAAAAACTCGATCTTCAACCACTGAGAAATGAAATCAAAGATTGAAGTTACTTTGGGAACATCCTCGTAACCAGTGGGCATGAGTGCGTCATTGACACGAGCGTTGAAAAGAGCGCAATACTCTTCTGCGGGTGCGCCGTGCTTGAGTCCGATGTTAACTGACTCTGAGAACGCCACGTGCATATCCTTCTGGAAAGAACCGATCTTCGTGGTGTGAATCAGAATGAGAGCCACCTGATTCGTAGAGGGGGTCAGGGCGACAGTGACAAAGTAGCTTTGCCCCTGGATAGTGACCTTGCGAGTTTTGCCCACAAAATCAGGGCAACCATCCTCCTCCACCTTGAGGTCAGTCTCTTCAAAGGTGCGAGTGTTCGCTCTGGAAGCATAGGTATGCGCCCAGACGAGCTCACCCTTATTACCTCGGGCTATCACGATAAAGGAGTTAACCCCATCAATGACCACCTTCGTCACCTTCCCTACGTACTCTTTTTTCTCAAGCCCGCCCGCTCTGCTTGCGGTCTGTTCAGGCATTACCATCAGTGCTGCTGCAGACATGATTACCCTCCTAAAGCCTGCACTCCATAGTACTCGCTTCCGCAAAGAGTGTTAGTGGACAACCACTTTACTTATTACTACTTCTGTTTCTTCTTCCACTCCTCAATCTTGGCCTGGTGGCCGGAAAGGAGAATTTTCGGTACACGATAATTTTTCCCCTTATATGTAAAGACTTCTGGCCGGGTGTAGACCTGGTCGGTCGAAGCGCGGCGCTCCTCAAGCGAGTCGAAGTTCCCAAGCACACCCTCAATCTGACGCGAGATAACATCGGCAACGATCATAGCTGGCAGTTCCCCGCCCGTGAGGACGAAAGGGCCGACGGAAACACTCTCCATCTTAAAGACCTTCCGCACACGCGCATCAATTCCTTCGTAACGACCGCAGACAAGGATGACGTGTTTGTACTTCTTCGCGAGCTTCGTAGCAGACTCGTTGGTAAATTGCGCGCCGCGCGGTGAGAAGAAAAGAATCTTCGCCTTACCTTTAGCCACTTTCTGCGCGGCGGCAATCGCCTTCACTACAGGCTCAGCCTCAATAACAAGGCCAGGACCACCACCATACGGCGGGCGGTCTACCCTCTTCCACTTATTCTCAACGAAGTCACGGGGGTTGTAGAAAGAGACCTTGATCTTCTTATCCTCCAGAGCGCGCTTCAAAATCGACTCACCGAAGTATGAGTCGAACGCGTGCGGAAAAAGTGAGATAAGGTGAAAATACATGACTGTAAGCTAGAAGCTCTAATCTAGAAACTACTCAAGATTCAAATCGTCGAGCACGTCGTCGAGCTCCTTGGCAGGCACGACGCGGTCACTCGCTCGACGACCGAAAGTGGCAGCAGGCTCATTGATCTTTAAGTTGATGCGCGCGTTGTGCTTCATGCCGACAACACGGAGAAGGATGCGGATCGCCTTGGCGGTGTTACCCGAACGACCGATGATCTTCCCCATATCATCCGGGTTCACATCAAGTGTCATAAGAACACCCATCTCGTCGACGGTGCGAGTGATCTTTACATCCTCAGGGTGATTGACGAGGGCTTTTACCACGTATTCCAGGAACTGGACGTCATCTACCATGGTCATATCGGTCAAGGTTAGAGGCCCGGGGCTGCTATGCCGCTATTATACCGCGGCTGAAGTCTCTTGAGTGGCAGAGACTGGGGAGACGCGGGCGACGGCAATCTTCTTGCCGCGGATAACACCCTTCTTCACGAGGAGGTTGTGAACGGTCGGAGTGGCCTTGGCACCCTTGGAGAGCCAGTAGGTGACGCGGTCAGCCTTAATGACTTCGTTCGTTTTGCGAGGATCATAGGCACCGAGCATCTCCTTGAAGCGGCCGGACTTGGTCGAGTTCTCGGATTCGGTCAAAACGAGTCGGTACGCCGGCTCGTGAGCTCTCCCCACTCTCTGTAATCTGATCTTTAACATGGGCTATAGAGTATCAATAAAGGCGAGCAAGGTCAAATACAGGCAAAGAAAAAGCGCCCTGTAAAGCAAGGCGCCGGAATGGTGTGGAGTTTGTCAGGGTTCTCATGTTTTACCCTCAAGCCGTTTCGGCCACCACGCTAGGTACAGGGTTGGCTCGAGCCAACTAATCTAACGGAGATGAGAGCCCCGCTGACTCGAGAGGAATTTCACCTCTCTTAACTCGCGAGAGCGGCCGTGTAGCCAAACCGGGGAATCTCCCCGTCTCACGATCATTTGTAACCATCTTAGCATACTCTGTAAAACTTGTCAAGCACTTTCTTGAGTATCAAAATTGAGCCTTATTTTAGAGGCTTTTCTCCGCTTCGAGGAACTCGTCCAATTCCCCATTCAACACTTTCTCAACCTGCGAGGTTTCGACATTAGTCCGGTGATCTTTGACCATCTTATAGGGATGAAGGACGTAGGAGCGGATCTGGCTCCCCCACTGGTTCTCGGTCGTTTTAGAAATATACATCCCCTTCTCCTTGGCGAGACGTTCTTCCTCGCGGAGTTTGTAGAGCTTCGCTTCAAGCAAGCGTTCGGCCTTCTCCTTGTTTTGAGCCTGGCTGCGCTCCGTCTCGACGTGTACCGCGAGATTCGTCGGGATATGGACGAGACGGACCGCCGTCTCACGCTTGTTGGCATTCTGCCCTCCTGGACCAGAAGAACGGGAGAGTTCAACGCGCAATTCCTCGGGAGGGATCTTCACTTCCTCGGCTTTATCAAATTTCGGAATCACTTCGACCATCGAGAAGGAGGTGTGACGCTTCTCATTGGCATTGAAGGGCGAGACGCGGACGAGGCGATGCACACCTGACTCGTTCTTGAGCGTACCGTAGACACTCTTGCCCTCCACCTCGAGGGTGACGTTCCTGTATCCGCCGTGATCGTTCTCGTTCTTGTGAAGCACGCTCGCCGACCAGCCTTTGTTCTGGAAGAGCTTGAGATACATCTCGAGAAGCATGTGGGAGAAGTCTTCCGCGTCGTCCCCACCCGCGCCCGAAAAGATGGTCATAACCGCGCTTCCGCGATCATACTTCCCCACTCCTTCGAGCTCATCCTTTAACTTCTGCAATTCCTTGATCTGCGTCTGCGCTCTGTCCTTGTCAGACCAGAAGTCAGCCTCGCCCATCGCGGTCTCAATAACCTCTATCTGTTTCTGAATGTCTTCTTTGGTAGCCATGACAAGGTGTGAAAAAATGGAGCCGAAGACCGGGATCGAACCGGTGACCTGCGGTTTACGATACCGCCGCTCTACCAACTGAGCTACTTCGGCAAGCGAGAAGCTGTGAGAAAGCTCGCTTGATCACACGCTTCGAGCGCTGCCGAAGAGAGCGAAGCGCTCTAGGCAGCCTTCTCACGGAGCCAACAATCGGGATCGAACCGATGACCTCTTCCTTACCATGGAAGTGCTCTACCAACTGAGCTATGTTGGCACACCAACGAACTTCGAAATCATATTACACCGCAGTCAAAGTTTCAATCGAAGAACGTTAATACTTCCGAAGCACCGCCTTCACCACCGCCGCGATCCGCAATTCCTCGGTGGGATAGATCGGCTTATATTTCTTATTCCCCGGTTCGAGCCAGACCTTGCCCGTCTTCTCCCGGTAATACTTCATCGTCCATTCCCCATCGACTTCGGCAATGACGATCTGTCCGTCCTTCGCGCGGCTCGTCCGCTCGGCAAGGACGCGATCCCCAGGGGCGATGTGAGCGTCAATCATCGAGTCACCATCCACCTCGAGCATGTAGGTAGATTCCTTTTTCTGGATAAGGAACTCATCGAGACTAATGGTATCCGAGAGCTCTTCTACCGCCGAAGGGATACCTGCCTTCACAAAGCCAAGCATCGGGATCTCATCAAAGAGATTCGTCGGCACGAGGCGGCCCAAGTGATCCTTGGCCACGACTCCAGCTTCCACGAGCTTCTCGACGACCTTGGCGACGGCGTTCTTGGACTTGAAGCCGAGGAGCACCGCCATCTCGGCATACGTCGGCATGCGTTTCCGAGACTGGTAGAATCCGAGAATTTTGTCGGCGTGACTATCGTGCATATTCGTTTGTCACCAATCCTACCATGCGACCAAGGAAGGACTTCGGCTTGTGCCTGAGCTCCCTCGTGAGACCAAGGAGGCGCTTGTGGCGCTGAGCCTCACTGCCATACCCCAGTCCGGAGAGAATCTTCCGGTCAATACTTTCATTGAGCCTTTCGAGCTCCTGTTCAACGATGTGAAGATACTGGTGTTTGGTCATGGCAATAATCATTAAATGAGTATGTCATGAGTATAAGTGAACGATCGTTCACCGACCAGTGGACAACGCAGTACGACACAAAAATAAAAGGCTTTCGAGACCCGTGTTACGGTGCTTTCTTGAGTTCCTTGGCCGCTTCTTCGGCTTCACGCACAAGACGAGTCATCTCGCCCTGACGAGTGGTGTTGCGGCTTTCGAGCTCGGCAATCTTTGCCTTCAGCGCTTCTACCTCTGCGTGTTCTTTCCTCTCTTCAACCTCAGCTTTTTGGAGCTCTCTTGTGAGCTTATCGTGCTCGCGCTTATCTTGTTCGATCTCTCGCTTTAAGGAGTCGATGGCACCGTTCTTTGCTGAACTGTACATATGTGTAAATTCTTATTGTTGCGGGTATCCGATTTGCACGGATGCCTACAGGTTATGAGCCTGTCGAGGTACTGCTCCTCCAACCCGCTATTAGGTAGACGTCTCAGATTCTACCGCGTTTCTTGAGAAATGCAACAATATACGGTATAGTTTCTGCACCTTTGCCGGTAGGTGACAACTGGCCGCGTCGGTGTAGTTCAACGGTTAGAACGAGGG
Source organism: uncultured Candidatus Saccharibacteria bacterium (assembly GCA_964642835.1). Taxonomy (GTDB): domain Bacteria; phylum Patescibacteriota; class Minisyncoccia; order Phycocordibacterales; family Zambryskibacteraceae; genus UBA5004. Next base: position 375,266 of record CAZXQA010000001.1, read on the forward strand.
ACTCATAAGCCCTAGACAGTGGTTCGACTCCACTCATCGACACAAGGTGTAATTTTTTTGATAAGATTACATCCGTTCATGGATCCGCAATATTGCGGGTGTAGCTCAACTGGTTAGAGCACTCCCCTGTCACGGGAGAGGTTACGGGTTCGAGTCCCGCCACTCGCGCATTGGTTTAAGTAAGCTATACTTTCCAAATGACGAAAGTAATTTTCCGATGGTTTTGGATAGCCTTAGGAACAGCAATAATTTTGCATCTCATCTTTGGATTGAGTGTATTTATACACGCCCTTATTCCAGGAAGCGTCTGCTCAAACTTGGAAGGATTTGATACCCACCCCTGCACGTTCGCCGAAGCAACGCAGAGTCTCAAGGAATTACCTTATGTATTAGAAATGATTGTGATGTTTTCCTACGGCTTGTCGTTATTAATACCCCTTGCTGTAATTTTTACTGGAGGATTAATTTTTGAATTATATAAAAAGAAGAAAAGAAAGCTGTAGTACCACTAATCGATCGATACGCTTTTCTAGATAATCTCAAACTCCTTAAAGACCTTCTCGAAGAGAGAAATGATGCGCTTGGCTTCGCGCTCCGAGAGTTCGAAGGCGCTGCCGGCATGAGCAATACGGTTGCGAACCTTGTGGGCTTCCCAGGCATCGTCGAGGGTAAGCATGTCGGAAGGCTCCACCGCCTTGAGCATTTCCCCCACCGAGTCGCCGTGATACTGCTGCGCGCGGAGAAGCTCGTCGAGGATGATATCCGCTTCAATGATGGATTGGCGCCACCCGGCCGAAGTACCTGAGTTCAGAAGCGAGATGACGTGTTCCCACTTCTTGTTCACCCTCTCTTCCGGCACGCCCTTATTCATAAAGAGCTCGTCCGAAATCTCCGGGCCATAAATCGTGGCTTCTTCCTTCTGAAGCGCCTTGAGCTTGCGACTGCTCTGGACTCCCCACCACGCGACGCCAAGCGTAAAGAGTACCGCGAGAGGCTTCCACCACTGCCACGCATGCGCGAAGAACAAGAGAAGATGATCCCAGAAGTTCGTCACGGGCGTCGTATTGAGCGTACCCACATAGAGCCATACGCGGTTCAAAATGATACTGATAAAGAGAAGAACGACCGCGACAAAGATCGTCTCGTATAAATGGTTCTTATGAAATACCGAAGGCGGAGCCTTTTTCTTGTCGTCTGCCATGCCCTCTATTCTCGCATGAAATCTTTCCCGGCGGTAAAGAGGTTATCCTCGCGGCCCAGATCGGCTAGAAGTTGAATACCGAGTGGCAAAGTGTCCGAGAAGCCGGAAGGCAGAGAGATAGCTGGAACCCCAGCGATGTTCGCGGAAACCGTGAAGATATCCGCAAGATACATGGCTAAAGGATCTGCCGTCTTCTCGCCGGCCTTGAATGCGGCGGTTGGGGTCGTCGGGGTAAGAATAAGATCTACCTGCCGGAAAGCTTCGCGCAACTCTTTTGTAATAAGGCTCTTCATGGCCAATGCGCTCCCGTAATATTCGTCAGAATAACCGGAGGACAGTACATATGTGCCGAGAAGAATGCGACGTCGAGTTTCCGCGCCAAAGCCTTCCCCTCTTGTTTCAAAATAATCCTCGATACCCGTACTTCCCTCTTTGCGCAAACCATACTTCACACCGTCAAAACGGGCGAGGTTAGAGGAAGCTTCCGCAGGCATAATGATGTAATACGCCGCGAGCGAGTAAGCGATATGCGGCAACTCGATATCCACAAGCTCGTAGCCCAATGCCTTGAAACGCTCGCATGCCTCAGCAAAATTGGCCTTGACGATCGGGTCCACGCCTTCGGACTCAACGAAAGCACGAGGCACGCCGATCCGCTTGGCAAACTCCTTCGTACGAGGGTATGTTGTGTCATCAATCGTCGTGGAATCCATTGAGTCTTTCCCTTTCATAACATCGTAGAGAAGCTCCGCGTCTGTGACACTATGAGTAAAGGGTCCGATCTGGTCGAGAGAAGACGCTAGAGCAATAAGCCCGTAGCGGGAAATTCTGCCGTACGTTGGCTTCAAACCCACCACTCCGCAGAAGGCTGCTGGCTGGCGAATGGAGCCGCCCGTATCAGACCCAAGCGCGCCCCAGACCAAGTCTGCCGCGACCGCCGCCGCCGATCCGCCTGAGCTTCCTCCTGGTACACGCGAAAGATCATGAGGATTCTTTGTCATGCCGAAGGCTGAGTTCTCGGTCGAGCTACCCATGGCGAACTCGTCCATGTTCGTTCGCCCGACAATAATCGCGCCAGCAGCCTTCAATTTCTTCACTACCGTTGCGTCATAACTTGCCGTGTAGGGCTCAAGAATCTTAGACCCCGCGGAAGCCGTATGACCTTCAAGGAGAATGTTGTCTTTAAGCGCGATCGTCTTCCCCGCCAAGGGGCCCGTGCTAGACGCGACAACGGGCGCGTCGAACACTTCGAGGAAGGCGTGAATGTCTTTATCCTTTTCTCTGATTTCTTGCGGGGTCATAAAATTTTCTTTACCTTCACATATTGTCCTTCGCGCGCGGGAGCGGCGGCAAGCAAGACTTCCGAATACGCACCAGATTCATGGGTAGAAACATCCTCACGCATAACGTTTCTTACTGGGAACTGCTCTGCCGAACGAGGAGTAGCAGCGCCCGAAACAGCCTTCACCTCACCTACGTATTGCAAAATACTCTCGAACTCGTGCGAGAGATGTTCGGCCTCCTCATGAGAAAGCTTGAGGCGGGCCAAGGAGGCCAATTTGAGCACTTTTTCCTTATCCATGGGCGTATTTTAGCATAAAAACAGGCGGGCTTGAGAGCGCCGCCTGTTCCCGAACTTGATCAGTTCATTTCACTTAATTGCTTGCATCTCACGCATAACCTGGTGCCGGGAACGGCCTCGAGGCGCTTCAACGGAATCGGTTCTTCGCATTCCGAGCAAGTCCGAACGGTCCCTTCGGCATTCTCTTGAACCGAAAGATCCATTCTGACTTTCGCAATAGCGGAAGTAACGAACTGCTCCGTTGCCAACGCCGCCTGGTCGGCCAGATCTCCACGTCCAGCATCAGGAATCACACTCGCGCGTCGAATCATGGTTCACTCCACGGTTATTCAGTTGTTGTTGATTAGAGGGGTGAGGTAGAACACTTCTACATCTAACTATGCCAAAAATCCTACTTCAATTCAACTAGTTTCAAGAATGCTTCTTCATTCAATATAGTGACCCCGAGGGCTTCGGCCTTAGCGAGCTTCTCTCCCGCTTCGCTCCCGGCGACGAGGTAGTCGGTCTTTTTCGACACAGAGCTACTGACTGAGCCGCCCAGAGCTTCGATTTTCTCCTTTGCTTCCTCACGGGCAAGGGACTCAAGTGTGCCAGTCAGCACAAAAGTTTTATGAATAAGCGGCAACTCATCCTCGCTCTTCTTCACCACCCTTTCGATCCGCACGTGTTTGAGAAGACGCTCATATAATTTGCGATTCTCCTCATCGGCGAACCATGCCACCACTGCTTGAGCGACAACGGGGCCCACACCCTCAATCCGCTGCAAGTGTTCAAAGTCCGCTCGCGCGAACTCCTCCGCGCTGCCGAAAGCGAGCGCCAGGTCTCGTGCCGTCTCCGTGCCCACCTGCGGGATCGAGAGCGAGGCAATGAAACGCGGCAAGCTGACATCTCGCGCCTTCTCTATCGCCTGGAGCAAATTCTCAACCGACTTATCTTTAAATCCCTCAAGAGGCTCCAGATCTCCACGCTCAATAGTGAAGATATCGTCAAAGTTCGACACGATATCCGCCTCCATGAGTTTGACGATAATCTGAGGACCTAAACCATCAATATTGAAAATCCCGCGAGAGACAAAGTGAGCGAGCTTGCGCTTTTGCTGTTCGAAGGAGTTTTTCTCCACGCACCGATAGGCCGCCTGCCCCGGCACGCGTTCAACTCGGCCATCTCCGCCGCAGAGTGGGAAGTGCGTCGGGAAGACGAACACCTTCTCCTTCCCCGTACGCATTTCTGGGACAACACGTACCACTTCCGGAATGACATCACCCGCTTTCTGCAGCACGACCGTATCACCGATACGGATATCCTTCCTCTTGATCTCATCTTCATTATGAAGAGTGGCGCGCGAAACGGTCGATCCAGCCACAAGCACGGGGCGTAGAATCGCGACGGGCGTGAGCACTCCAGTGCGGCCGATCTGGAGCGTAATGTCCTCGACAACGGTCGTCACTTGTTCGGCTGGGAATTTAAAGGCGATGCCAAAACGAGGTGCCTTGCCGGTATAACCAAGTCTGTCTTGACCACTTCGACTATTAACCTTTACGACAACGCCATCAATAAGATAATCCTGCTCATCTTTTTTCTTCTCCCAAGAATTCCGATAACGAATCACCTCATCGATGTTGGCGCAAATCTTGAAATGAGGATTCACCTTGAACCCGAGCTCTTTAAGGTACCCGAGCTCTTCGGCTTGCGTAGCAGGAAGCGACGCACCTACCAAGGAAGCCATGTCATAGACGAAAGCATCGAGCTTACGTTCGCGCGTAATATTCGGATCAAGTTGGCGAATCGAACCGGCAGAAACATTGCGCGGGTTAGCGAAGAGCTCCTCCCCCTTCTTCGCGCGCTCGTCATTGAGTTTTTTAAAAACACTTTTCGCCATCCAGATCTCTCCTTCGACAACGCATGAGACCGGGCTTTGAAGTACAAGCGGGACCGATTCAATAGTACGAACATTCTGCGTCACGTCTTCTCCAACACGCCCATCTCCTCGCGTAGCGGCATTGATCAAAACACCCTTCTCATACGTCAGCACCACCTTCAAGCCGTCAATCTTCAACTCGACGACATATTCGTACGATGCCCCCAAACTCTTCCGCACTCGCTCGTCGAAGGCTTGCATATCTTCTACCGAGAAGGCATCGTTGAAGGACCATTGCGGCACTGTGTGAGACACTTTTTGAAATTTATCGAGAGGCCTTCCTCCCACACGCTGGGTTGGTGAATCGGGGGTAACAAGCGCCGGGTACGCTTCCTCAATCTTTACCAATTCATCTTTAAGAGAGTCTAGGGCTTCCGGTGCGATCTCTTCTTTATCGAGAACATGATACAGATATCGATAATGGTTGATCGTCTCTCGGAGCTTTTGGGCTCGCAGGATAATGTCGTTCGGAATAGCCATAATTAGTACGTGGCGCGAACGGCACGCTGGACACGACGAGGGCTCGCGCTATCACACGTGTTGTACCCTCGAGACTCGATGAGCGTCGTGCCGTTATCGTTTTTCGTCACTGTCACGCTAGCACAATACGGATCCGGGAGGAAAGATATGGTGGAGATGGTCGAAATACTACTTCCACCCACGACCCATTGGTTACTCGAGTTCGCCGCATCCTTGTTGCAAGAAATAGTGGCCCCCGTCGAGGTAGCAAAGGCGCTCTGTCCGGCCGGGTTCGCGATATCCCAGTAGAGCGCGCACTCCATGCCGGAATCGGCCGCGTAAAAGGCCATTTGAGAATCCTTCCCCGCCGAAGAAATAAGTGACTGCCGATATGCTGAAGTAATGATCCCCGTAGCGATCAGAAGGAGCGTCCCCGTAACCGCCATAGCGATAAAAAGCGTGAAGCCTGTCTCTCTCTGGGAATGGAAAGGGGTGCGTGTCATATTACCAATTAAGAAGATTCTCTCGGGCCTTAAATTGTCTCACGACCGATCCTTTTGACCAGTTGACCGTCACGGTGACGGCAATCTCGGTCGCGCTCACCGCGCTTAACGTAATTTCCCGACGAAACGGCGTGGCATTCCAACTACTATCATATCCATAGAAACCGGCCGGACTCTGCCTCACAAGCGGACACGCGCCCACGCTCGGGCAGCGAGTGGCAACGCCACTTTCGGCTGGACTCACGACGCACGCCTGGCCGAAGTAACACGGGTCCGAAGAGTTAGAAGCAATGCCTGTGAGCCATGAACGCCCATTGAGACGGTTCTCATCGCGAATATTTCTTATCTGTTCGAATCCTTCCTGCGCAAGATAGAAGGAAACGATCTGTTCCTTCGAGAAGATATACGAGGAGAGACCGCTCTGAGCCGCGCTCATCGCCCCCATGATCGCGAGCGTCAACACGGCGATCGCCACGAGGCTCTCGATAATGGTGAATCCTTTATGTGTCGTGTGAGTGAAGGAAATCATAAGAGGTTATATATCGAGAGCGCGTTGCGACACAAGCGTTTGAAGCGTAAAGTCCGTGCGCTGTTTGGTCCCCGCGTGAGCCTTCACCGCGATGAGAACCTTGGGTTGCAGAAGATTGTCCGTCCCCGCCCCCACGGTATAGAAGGTGAATGCGTCGATCAGGGCTTCCGGAGAAGTCACGGGCTGGAATGAACCGGTCCCCTCTTGACGCTCGAGCATAGTGCCGTTCAAGCGGTAGGTCACCTGTACGTTGTAGGCATCAAGGAAACTCATGGATGTCGCCCCACCCGCGCAGTTCTGCGGCGTGGTTATCGTCCCCGTAGCACCGCAGTGATAATTCCTGCCGTATCGCATCTCGCGCGACATGCCTTCGAGAGCCAGGTTAAGACTCGTCATGACGGCCTTCAAGGTGTGCGACTTTCGGTTGGCGTCAAAGATGCCGAGAATCGAACCCATGCTCACCGTCATAACAACAAGGAAAATAGAAAGCGCCGTCATGAGTTCGATGAGTGTGAAGCCGCGTTCTCGTGAAGTGTTCATATGCATCATTATTGTACCGAAACCTGCCCACTTTGATAGAAGGTAACGGCCTTCGTACGTCCGCGCGGGCTCTCGATAGTGATCTGCGCGCCAACAAGATTCGACACGCTGACTCCCTGCCCGCTGCCATCGTAGAAGCGCAGCACGGCCGTGGTCTTCGGTCTCAGGAAGGTAACATCAACCCGAGTAACCGAGCCGCAATCCACTCCGGAAGATGTGAGCGGGCATACCGACGTCACTGTGTTGCCACGAACGAGCGACACCAGTTGGACGCATTCTGGATGAGCCCCACAGGACCATGCGCCCGTGTAATGGCTATTCCCATCGCTGTCTATGAACGCGATGTAAGAAGTGGGCGAATCACTGGTACTCACGACAACACCATACGCGGAATCAAAGGTGGGCGTCACGCTCCCCGCCTGCTTAACCGCGACACCATAGGCTTGCTGTTCGGAGAACACGAGGGCGAGATTGTCGGCGTCTTGCGCGAGACCTGCCGCGTCGCTATACGTCGATTGGTTAAAGACAATAACCGCTAGGATAACCATCGCGATGCCCACGGAGACAAGCATCTCAACGAGGGTAAATCCTGATTGACGTTCTTTAGTGGAAAGCGACATGGAGAAGATCAAGTTGAAGGATGAGAGAGAGCCAGGCGCCCAGCACGAGGAACGGAGCGAACGGGACTTCGCTCTTCATTGTAATCCGTTTACCTCGTGTTAACAAAGGAGAAAGGAACCCCGCGGCGATAAGAGCGAGACCATAGAGCGCCCCCACCCAGAAGGCGACGATCACCGCCGAGAATCCGCCCGCCGCACCAAGCATGAGACCGATAGAGAGAGCAAGCTTCCCGTCCCCAAAGCCCATGGCCCGCCCCCGAGACAGGAGCCAGATAAGTGTAAAGAAGGCAAAGAGGATCGGTCCCGCGAGCCAGTCGAGGAGCGTGCCTCGCGCGAGGACGGCAATGACAAGCGCGAAAAGAATCGCAGGATACACGAGCGAGTTCGGAATCACCTTGTGACGCATGTCATAGATAAGAATGACGATGTAGATCGAGAAGATAATGAGAAACAAGGCGTTCACCCACAGAAGATGGGCCGGATGATACGCCGTCGCGAAAATCAGAGCGGTGAGCGTCTCTACTGCCGGATAGCGCCAGGAAATGTTCGCGCGACAACTTCCGCAACGTCCACCAAGCACGATGAAGCTCACCACGGGTACGAGTTCATACCACGACAAGGTTTTGCCACAGGATCCACAGCGCGATCGCCCGCCAACGGAGAGGCCAGAGCGGAAACGGAACGCCGCGACGTTGAGGAAGCTCCCCACGATGGCACCTAAAACAAAAAGGATGACCGTCGTCATCCTTTCAGTATACCAAGAGAAAGCGAGATTTACGGCGCGCAGACGGTAGCGGAACCGAGAGCGGCTGATTCGGCTTTGGATTTGCCGAGACTGTCGACGCACCAGTACTGACCGGAGGTGGTTAAGTTGGCCTGGACAGCGTAAGCCGTGCCGTTTGAGTTACAGACAAGTGTCGTACTACCAGGATAGTTTCCTGAAGCGGTGTACTGCGACATACCGGAAGCCGTGTCAGTAAACATCGTGTCAGGAGTGCTGCAATTGGCAGCTGTGCTATAACTCCCATTCGTATCGTAATAAATTTCCGCGGACGCGCGAAGACCAGCGAGTTGCGCTTTAATCTTGGCGTCATTGCCCTTGCCTCTCGCCGTGTTGAGGGAAGCAAGCACAACGGAAGAGAGAATGCCGATGATGGCAATAACCACCAAGAGTTCGATGAGCGTGAAGCCGCCGGTCCAGCGTGTGCGCTTGTGTCCTGTGCTAATCATGAGTCGTTTAATTGGTATTGTTTAATGCTAAATCCACGCTGCGGTGAATGCGTTTATTATACCTCTTCGCCCCTTTGTTGCGTATCTCGTGTGGATAACTGGGTCTAGAGACCAGCGGAGCTTGCGATGTTGTAGATCGGCACAAGAACAGAAACGAGAAGAATACCGACCGCGAGACCCAAGCCAACGATCATAACCGGCTCGATAAGGGCAACAAGCGTGTCGACGGCGTTGACCACCTCGCGCTGGTAGAAGCGGGCCATCGTACGGAAGATTTTCCCCAACTCCCCCGTCTCCTCGCCCACCTTAATCATCTGCGTAAGCATGCTTGGAATTTCCGGATGATCACCCAAAGATTGTGAGAGCGAGCGACCACCCTTCACCTCTTCGAGAGCCGAGCTCATAATTCCTTTGTAGACATCATTCTCGACAATAGCACCCGTCACTTCGATCGCCTTTACCATCGGGATGCCAGAAAGAATCATGGTGTTCATGTTGTCGGCAATGACCGAGAGATAGAGCTTGCGGTACAGTTCGCCGAAGTACGGCAGCCCGAGTTTGAAGTCTGCCCAAGCGGCCGCGCCTGCCGGTGTACGCAAATATCGGAAGAGAAAGTAACCCATGACGACGAGCGCCGCGAGAATGAGGAGACCGTAACCGATAAGAAACTCACTCACCGAGAAAACGAGTCTTGTATAAAGAGGTACCTCCTGACCACTCTCGACAATAATGGCGCTAATCTTCGGAATAATGACGGTAAACATGAGCACCATGACCGAGAGGAAAACGGTGACCACGAAAGCCGGATAGATCAGGGCGTTCTTCACCTTGGAAACCACTTCGTAATTGCGGTCGAGGTGTTCGGCGAGATAGTTGAAGGTTTCGTTCAGCTTCCCTGTCTCCTCACCGGACTTCACCATGTTGACGTAGAAGTCAGAGAAGATCTCCGGGTGACGCGAGAGTGCTTTGGAAATCGTGGCCCCACCCTGAATGTCGGCCACGACTTGTTCGAGGCTCTTTCGAAGTACGACATTTTCCGTTTCGGCCGCGAGAAGGGTAAAGATCTTGAGTGGCGACACTTGCGCCTCAAAGAGCGTCGCCATTTGCTTAGAGAGAAGAACAATATCCTTGTTCGAGACACTCGCTTCGAAGGAGATGCTCGCGTACCACGGCTCATGCTCTGCTGGTTCGATCGAGACAATGACAAGTCCGCGCTTCTGGAGAGACCCGACGGCCACATCGAGTGAGACGGCGTCAATAGAACCGCTCGTGTCCTTCCCTGTATTCTCTAGCGCGTGATAGTTGAAAAGCATGTATAGATATCTTACAGCATCCGCTCAAGGTTCTTAGGGTTAGCCGAGAACTGGAAGGCGTTCTCTACTGTGATCTCTCCCTTGCGAACGAGCTCGACAAGCGAGCGGTTGAGGTCGATCATTCCTTCTCCCGAGCTCGTCTCAATAACCGAAGCGATCTCGTGAGTGCGCTTTTCGCGGATAAGGTTCGAGACAGCGCTGTTGTTGATGAGAAGCTCAACCGCCGGGATAAGACCGCCGGAGATACGCGGCACCAAACGCTGCGAGAAGATGCCGAGGAGCGAACTCGAGAGCTGGAGTCTGATCTGTGCCTGAGCTTCCGCCGGGAAGGAGTCGATAATGCGGTCAATCGTCTGGGCGGCCGTGTTCGTGTGAAGGGTCGAGAAGATAAGATGCCCAGTCTCCGCCGCCGTCACCGCCGTCGAGATCGTTTCCGGGTCGCGCATCTCACCGATCATGACGATATCCGCGTCCTGGCGGAACACGCCCTTGAGAGCCGTGTGGAAGTCCGGCGTATCCATCTTCACTTCGCGCTGGTCGATCATCGCCTTCTTCGGCGTAAAGAGATATTCGACCGGATCTTCGATCGTAATAATGTGTTCGAGGCGCTCCTGGTTAATCGTCTCAATAAGCGCGGCGAGTGTCGTCGACTTACCGACGCCGACGGGACCCACGACGAGGAAGAAGCCTTGCTGCTTCGTCGCGAAAGTGCGCAGAATCGGCGGAAGGCCGAGCTCTTCCAAGGTCTTTACCTCCTTCGAGATAAGGCGGAGGGCCACACTCGTGCGACCAAGCGCCGTGTACGCGCTACAACGGAAGCGACGACCATCCTTACTCGACCACGCGAAGTTCGCTTCCTGGGCGGCGGCAAACTCTGTCTGCGCTGGAGCTGGCATCATCTGCGCGAGCATCCGAGAAACGTCTTCTTTCGCGAGAGGAGCGAACTTCGCGAGCGGGATAAGGAATCCGCCAACGCGTACCACCGGCGGACGTCCTTCGGCCAGGTGAAGATCTGAGGCATTCTCCTTCACCATGACATCGACGAGTTCGGCAAGTAGTGTTTCCTGAGGCATGAAAATAATTTCTTTTATTATAACGTATTCACTTCTTCAAACGGAATGACTTTCTGGAACGCTTTGATAATGGCGTCCTCCTTCATGGTGAGCATCCCCTTCTGGCGGATAACCTTGTAGAGTTCCGGCTCCGTCGCGTTCCTGAGCACCGCCGCTTCGATAGTCTTATCCATTTCAAAGACTTCCGTCACCGCCGCGCGGCCCGTCATGCCTGTCGGATACTCCTTCGAGGGCATCGGCTCCCAGAACTCTCCTGTGAGCGGCAAGCCCTTCCTCACCTCTTCCGGCAAGTCGGCGAACTCTTTGTCGATCATCATCTTGATCGAATCCTCGACCTTGATCGGCTTCGCTTCTCCCGGCGCGAGACGGCGCACGAGACGCTGAGCCATGGCGAGGACGAGCGTCGGCGCGATGAGATACGGATCGACGCCCATGTCGATCAAGCGCGGGATAACGCCGATGGCGTTGTTCGTGTGAATGGTCGAGAACACAAGGTGACCGGTAAGCGCGGCTTGGATCGCGAGTGAAGCTGTTTCCTTGTCGCGAATCTCGCCGACCATGATGATGTCCGGGTCCTGACGCAGCGTCGTGCGGAGACCTGAGGCGAAGGTGTAGTCGATCTCAGGCTGAATCTGAGACTGCGAGACGCCGTCGATCGAATACTCAACCGGGTCTTCGAGCGAGAGCACGTTCTTGTGAGCGCGGTCGACTTCGTTCAACATGGCGTAGAGCGTCGTCGACTTACCGGAACCCGTCGGACCCGAGATGAGAATGAGACCGTACGGACGCTCGAGCGCCTTACGGATCAAAGAGAGATTCACGTCGGAGAAGCCCATCTTGTCGAGAGCAAGGAGCCCGCGCGATTGGTCGAGAATACGCATTACCACCTTCTCACCGTAGTACGTCGGGAAGGTTGAGACACGGAAGTCCACCTTCCTATTCCCCACTGGCGCGGAGAAGCGGCCATCTTGAGGTTTGCGCTTCTCGTCGAGGCGCATGTTCGAGAGGATCTTAATGCGAGCGACAACGGCGGCATGCACCTTGAGTGGCAAGATAAGCGAAGTGTTGAGCGTACCGTCGACGCGGAAGCGGACCCGCACGTTGTCATGCGAAGGCTCAATGTGAATGTCGGAGGCCTTGCCGTCCGAGGCGTGGTCGAGAATGGTGGCGACGATCTTTGTCACCGGCGCGTCCTCGACAATCTTTGTCACTCCATCCGCCCCCTTCTCCCCTTCAGCCTCAAGTGGCTCGTCGAGAGAAACATCGGCATCGAGCTCGGAGAGAGCTTTGGTCACTTCTCCGGAAAGGCCTTCGTACTTACCAAGCGCCTTTTGGAAATCGGCTTCGCTAATGAGAAAGAGTTTGTACGGCAAGCCAATGCGTGAGGAGATGAAGTTCAACGCATCGCGAGCTTCGAGGTCATTGGGGTTCACGGCACCAACTTCAAGCACGCCATCCGTAACGGAGAGTGGCATGACGCGATAATGCATCGCCGAATCCTGCGGGATGTACTCGAGCACCTTCCCGGGGATATCAAGACCTTCCAAACTTCTCGTCGGAAGAGTTTGGGCGCTTGAGGCGGCGCTTCCTTTTTTCGCGATGGGTGCCATGGCAGTGTTATTGCCCGATAGGAGCAAAGGGGTTAGCGCGGCCAAATGGCTGCGGCTGGAGCGGCGTGCTGAAGTCGGCAAGCGCGCGGTACGGACCTTCGCCGAAGAGCTTCTGATCGAGAGTGGCCTTCGCGAGATTATCGGAGAGCTTCACGAGATCGGCGCCGACACTTTGAGCAGGCGCGACATCTGGCGTCCCCAGGTCGGCGAAGAACGAGTTATACATAAAGAAAGCGATCAAGATGATGACGCCGAGGACGAGGATATTTTTGTTCTGTTCGAGAGCTTTCATGACGGAAAATTATTTGAGCCAGTAGGTCTCCACAACGACCTGGTGCTCGTACAAGCCGGCTTCGGTCACTTGGAAGGTAAGCGTCTTCACATCCATGATGCGAAGACTCTTCTCCACGTCGGAGAGAAACTTCGTGAAATTGGCGTAATTGGAAACGAAACTGAAGGAAACCTTCGCCCTCTCGTACGGACGCCCGCTGTCCGAGGTAAGAGAAGAAGGAGCGGTAGGATCGGCAGCCGTGTCTACCTGTACGCTCTTAATGGAGATCCCGTATTGCGAGGCGATCGTATCGAGATCGCGCGCCAAGCCCACGGCGTCAATGCTCGACGGCAAGACCTTCATGATGCGCTCCTTCTCGGTGAGCGGGATCGACTCGTAGACGGTCTGGAGGTTGGCGCGCGCTTCGCCGATGCGAGCGACATTCTCGACGATGGCGCGATACTCGGCCGCCTGAGCCGCGAGTTCCTGCGCCGCGCCGTACTGCGGGGAAATATAGGTATAGAAAATACCGAGCGAGAGGAGAAGCAGAATGGTGGCGGCAGTTTTGTTCATATTAGTTTCTCGGAGTAGTTGTAGCGGTGCGTGGTGTCGTGGTGGCAGTCGAAGTGGCTGTGGTGCGCGGAGTCGAGGATGCGGTCAGAACGGGAGCAGCCACGGGCCCTTGTGCCGCGCTCGCCACGAAGCGTTCATAGGAGAGGAAATCCGGAGAGATCTGCATCTTCGCCGTGAAGGTCACATTCCCTTTGTCGTCGAGGCGCAAATCAGAGAAAACCGCGTTCTTGAAGTTCGCGTTCTTCTCAATCGCATCCGCTTCAACGGCGAGCGCGGCGTAACTCTTGGCCTGGCCCTTCATAATAACCTGCAGGCCATCAGCGCCTCGGGCGTACGCGAAGTCAGTGAAGCGGACCGTCTGAGGCGTCGCGATCTGAAGATATGTAAAGAAAGGCGTCAGAACGCGGTGATTCTTAAGAAGAGATTGGGCCGAGATAATGCGGTTGTCGAGATCAACGAGTTCGTCAACGGCACCCGTCGCGAGTTCGGCGCGCATCGACTCAAGTTCGGCCTGCATGCTCGTGAGCGAATACCCGAGATAGAACTTGTACGCGGTAACGCCCAACGCGCCGATCACCGTCAGAGCAAAGACGGTCTTCACGAGAAAGCCCGCGAAGTCTCGACTACCGCGGCGAGGTGCCTGCGGCATCACTCCTCCTGACATCGGAGTAGCGGGACCTTTGGGAATGAACGTGGATTGAAACTTCGGAGGCATAAGTACTCCTTAAGTATAGAACACAACTCCCCCGCGCGGCAGATCAAAGTGTTTATAACTTCAGATAACAAAAAGCCGCTCACCGAAGTGCGCGATGAGCGACTTTCAGTGAACGGCTGGTTTACTTCTCACCAACTTGGGTGCGAAGCTCTTTCGTACCGAGGTCCCACGACCAGAGAAGTTCGTGATTCCCGATCGCGTTCTCACGACGCATCGTTTTGACAGTGAGTTCGGCGAGAAGCGCTTTCGAGTATTCGTCGAGCGGGCAGTACTTCTCCTCCGTCTTGAACTGAGCTGCCGTGCAGGCGTAAGCTCTCTGGACAGTATCCTTGCCGTGCTGCGGACGATTGATGAGGACCTTGACGTAGCGACCGTTCGTGGAGTACGCGTCGAGGATGAGGCGCGGCTCGTCGTTCGGCATTTCGACGATTGTCGCCGTAACGCGATAATCGCCGCCGTCCGAGGCCTTCACCACATCCCCGTAGAACGTGAGCTTCGTTGAGTCCTGCATCAGGAAGGGGACGCTCCCCTTGTCAGCAGCCAGAACGAGAAGCGGCAATTCAACAACGACGAGCGCGAGCAGAACGAGAAACTTTTTCACGGGAACCTGCTTTCAGCAAGTGGGGCAAAATTGCCACATATCATCTTTCTTAATCATACACCTAATTAACCTGCTTGTCAAGTACATCAAAATAGCCCTGTCTATAGCCTTAATTCTCTTCCGAAAGTTTGCGGAGGGCGAGGCCGATGGCGACGGCGAATTCGGGACCGGTTTCGTGCAAAATGTTTTCGAGGAAGGCGGGGGCGGACACTTTGTTAAATGGAAGACCGATTTCGACCTCAATTTTCAAATTCGTCTTCGCGAGATCTATGAGACCTTTAAGCGACGCTCCCCCACCGACAAGGATCGCCTTCGAGACGGGGCGATTGTATTTCTTTTCAAAGGAGAAGAGCGTGGTCGCCGCTTCGCTAAAGATCGTGTCGAGGACCAGGGTCGCCACTTCGGCAATGGAGGCGTCGGGACCCGTCAGACCCACTTCGCGCTTCACCACTTCGGCGCGCTCCGCCGTGACACCCAGCGAGCTTGCCATCGCCGCGGTAATGTCTTGCGAACCACGATTCACCGTGTGCGAGAGACGCACGATCCCGCGTTCAACGATGTAGAGCTTCGTCGACGCCGCACCCATATCCATGATGAGCACCGGCTTCAATCCTTCGTCGAGGACCGAGCGCATGGTGGAGAACACTTCGATCTCAAAGAACCCCGCTTCAAGTCCCGCGCGCGTCACAATATTCTGATACTTGGCAATGGTGTCGTTGTGGATCGCGACGATAAGGACGTCCACCTTCGGGAGCATGGCGACGGGCTTCGGCGCGCCGAGCATCTCGGGCTCTTGCATGGGAGCACTGTCACGACCTTCGGCCTTCGGGATCACCGACCAGTCGAGCATCACCTCCTGGATCGGCACGGGAATATATTTGCGCGCTTCGAGCGGCACCATGGTGGCAAGCTTCGCTGCTCCTACGTCCGGCATTTCCACAACAGTCATGAGAGACGAAGCGAACGGGATCGAGAGACCACTCCTTCGCGTCTTCACGGCCACTTCCTTCTCCTTCATGAGGTCGACGAGTGCCGCTGCGATCTTGTCGACCGGGAGTTGCGCCGCCTGACCAATAGCGAGCCCAGCATACGGCCCAAGAGCAAGCTCACCGTAGGTCTCGAGCACCGCCTGACCGTTCTTCTTGCGCAGTTCGACGATCTTAATCGCCGAGGAACCGATGTCGATCCCCAGAGCGTGTGCCTCTTCCTTTTTAAATAGTCCTGAAAAGAGTGCCATTAGAGAAATTATATCACGCTTGCGATGCTCTATTATAGAAGGATGGCGTTCTTCATCTACATAAAGAACCTTCTCCTCGACTACCTCTTCCCCCGCGAGGGTCGCATCGCCCTCTTATATAGTCTCTCCGCGGAAGATCTCGTGAGTGCTCTTCCGCCCGCGACGCCCACAGGCGTCGCGGGCGTCTTCTCCCTCTTCGCCTATCACTCTCCCCTCGTCCATGACGCCGTTTGGGAAGTGAAGTACAAAGGGAGCAAGGAGTTGGCGCGGAAGTTCGCTCCCCTGCTCTACGACACCCTGGTCGCCGAGCTCGAGGAGCGTCACACACTTAATCGCGCTCGTCCCATCCTCCTTGTGCCCATGCCGGTCTCCGACGAGCGACGCCTCGAACGCGGGTGGAACCAAGCCGAGATCCTTGCCGAGGCTCTCCTTACCCAGGACTCCGCCGCGCGCTTCACCTACGCGCCCAAGGCCTTGCGCAAAGTTCGCCACACCGAGAGCCAGACGCACACCTCTGGCAAGGAAGAGCGTCTGCGGAATCTCCAACACTCGATGCAAGCCAACCCCTCTCTTGTTGCCGGAGAGAGTATCGTTCTTATCGACGACGTCTATACGACGGGTGCAACATACGCAGAAGCAAAACGGGCCCTGCGAGATGCAGGGACCCGTGATGTTGTGTGTCTCACCTTAGCGCACTAGCGAGTGCGGAGGAGAGTGTTCACCTTGATGACCCCAGCGACACTGAAGATCTTCCAAGCAGTACCGTCGACTTCACTAGCAGGAAGGAGGAACCCGGTCACGGCAATGGTGTCTTCTGCCTTGAGGTCGGTGTTCGCGTCCTGAATGTGCGAGACGTCGAGAGCGTAGAAGGAACCGTCCTTACTCTTCACGCCGAGCATGCAGTTCTCGGTTGGGGACGAGCCGTCCTTGAGAGGCAAGCAGCTGAAGTTCCCCGTAATCGTCGACATGTTGTCGACCGTGTCGTTGACCACCTTATCCCAACCACCCCAGAAGAGGAGTGCCAAGATGATAGCGGCAGCCGCGAGCCCGAGCCAAATCATGTTCTTCTTCACGAAGCCCTTGTTTTCGTAGTTAGTATCCATGGCTTCAATTATATAGTCTCTAAGACGTTACGCAAGTTACTCTCTTATATGCCCGTCACCATGGCAATGAGGATGTTCACAATGGCAAGCACCAAGGCGAAGAACACCGCTGTCCCCAATCCGGCAATCCGGAAGCCTGGTACAAGCGCCGCGAGGATCCAAATGATGATGCCGTTAACGACGAAGGTGAAGAGGCCGAGAGTGAGAATGTTGAGCGGCAAGGTGAGGAGAAGGAGGACAGGCTTCACGAGCGCGTTCAAGAACCCGAGCACCGCCGCCGCGAGAAGAGCCGAGAAGATACCCACCGACGCGCCAGAAATAATGGCCGAGGTCACCCCGATCGCGACCGCCGAAATAAGCCAAGAAACTAAGAAGGTCATGATGTGTATAAATTATGGTGCTATAAGTCTATTGTAACGTAAGACACGACAGAAACTGTCCGAGCGGAGGCGGTGAGATTCGAACTCACGGAACCGGTAAAGGTTCGACGGTTTAGTAAACCGTTGATTTAAACCACTCATCCACGCCTCCAACCTTAGTAGTCTTATCCTATCAGACTACTTAATATACAGATTCTTTTGAAATGTAAAGAAGGTTGAACGGATAGAATCAACTTCACCAAGTGCACTCACAGCATTTGCTATAGCATGGTATTTCAAGTTTAGAAGCACAGGCAATTTTTCCTCATCCAGCTCCTCAACTCCTCTTTCCTGATATTTAGCCAGTACAAATTCGATAAATTCACGATGTTTCTCATCTAGACCTTCTAAGATGTCATACTTTTTACTTTGAATTCTTTCAGCTCGAGTGATGGGCTGTAATGCAAAAGCGATATAACCAAGCACATCAAACAAGTCACTGTTCTCAGCATTAATAATTTTCTGTATAGATTCGAGCTGCTCCTTTCCGTAACCCATCTCACCTAGTTTTTCGAGCAACGTCTTTCGGGTTTGAGGATTTGACCAAATATCTCGGAGTTGTTTTTCATCTTTAAATAAGTCAGGCAGAGTTCCATAAAGATTATTTAAAAACTCCTCAGTTGAGATCGGCCTTCCCTCTGCACTCCAAAAAGATGTTTGGATCATATGCTGTATTTCTCTCTCCTTTCCATCTCGAAGTTTGATCTTAAGTTTCTGAACTGGCTCCGGAGGTGGTATTTTTTCACACACGCAAGGTTTCTGGCCACACACTTCACAGATTCGAGGTTCAATTGGCGTTTTAGGTTCTTCTTCAGTTGTTTGATCAAGTGGTTCTCCATCCCACTCAGGATCAAGAAAGTGATGATATGCATCTACAAAATCAATAATTGTAAAGTATTCTTTGTCATCAAAAAGTCGTGTACCGCGTCCAATAATCTGTTTAAATTCAATCATCGAATTAACTGGCCTCATAAGGACAATATTGCGGACGTTGCGTGCATCAACACCTGTAGAAAGTTTTTGTGAGGTAGTAAGTATGGTAGGTATAGTCTTCTCGTTATCCTGGAACTGGCGAAGATACTCTTCCCCTAAAAATCCATCGTTGGCAGTAACTCGCACACAATAATTTGGATCTGTACTTTTCTTATGCTTGTTTATCAAATCACGAACAAGAAGCGCATGACCCTGTGTAGCGCAAAATACTATCGTCTTTTCATTCTGGTTTATTTCATTCAAAAATACTTTTACACGATTTTCTTCACGTTCACGAATATGAATATTCCCACGAGCAAAATCGTCCTCTTTATAGACCTTCCCCTCCTCAACCTCCCCTTCAATGACAGTATCGTCAGAGGTATAAATATATTCATCAAGCGTCGTCTTAATACGCTTTACTTTAAACGGCGTGAGAAATCCGTCATTAATTCCTTCCTTAAGTGAATAGATATACACCGGGTCACCAAAATATTTATAGGTGTCTACGTTGTCTTCTCTCCTTGGAGTTGCAGTAAGGCCGAGTTGTACTGCAGAAGAAAAATACTCAAGAATACTTCTCCAGTTTGATTCATCGTTTGCGCCACCTCGGTGGCATTCATCAATAATAATGAAATCAAAATAATCATTCGGATATTCACCGAAGTAAGGAGTTTCATTAGGGCCACTCATGAAAGTCTGGAAGATAGCAAAAAATACACTTCCATTCATTGGGACACCACCACGCCTTCGAATATCATTCGGTGTAATACGAACCAAAGCATCTTCTGGAAAAGCATTGAAGGCATTAAAAGCTTGATCGGCTAAGATGTTTCTATCGGCCAAGAAAAGAATTCGAGGTTGCCTCTTACCGTCTCGACTTATATTCCATCTACTCTGGAATAGTTTCCATGCAATTTGAAAAGCTATAAATGTTTTACCTGTTCCGGTTGCTAATGTGAGCAATACACGAGGTCTATCCTCTGCAACAGCATCCATCACTTGGTTAACTGCAATCTCTTGATAGTAGCGAGCTGGTCTACTTCCATTTAGATCTTCAAAGACTATATCTGCAAATTTATTCTTCCAATCATTGTGTTCTCTATAAATCTTATTCCATAGCTCTTCTGGAGTTGGGAAATTAATAACCGGACCCTCACTTCCAGACTTCATATCTATCTCGTGGATTTCGTGTCCGTTAGTTGAATAAGAAAAAGCTGTCTGAAGCTTTAGAGCGTACGTTTTTGCTTGCTGCATACCTTCGGTAGGGGCGAGAGATTCTTTCTTCGCCTCAATTACGGCAAGTTTTCTGTTTTTATATACCAAGACATAATCAGCGATTTCCGGCTTTTGAGGTACACCACCCATTTCAATCTTTCCTGGAGAAATACGAAACTCTCGAAGGACTTTGGACCCTTCGATAACACCCCAACCAGATTCTTTTAGTTTTGGATCAATATATTCAGCTCTAGTTTCGGATTCATTCATATACTTGACATTATACAATATTATAGTCCTCTTGAGAAGACTCTGCTGAGTATGGACTTCTTTAATTCATCAATACTCTCAAGTTTTTGCTTATAGAGAGATTCTAATTTCTGAGTCTTTTCAGAAAGTTTGTCAAGTTTTTTTACAATTTGTTTTTGTTCAGTTATTGATGGAACAGAAATTTTTAAACTCTGTAATTTTTTAATAGTAAGAGTGTCGACAGTGGCACCCCCACCCTTTTCTAGCTGTCCAAAAAATAAAGCCGATTTAATCCAAAATTTAATAAAGTCGCTGTTTACACTAGTATTTTTTTTCATCCATAAAACACTGGCGTCTTTAAAATAAAACCTGTCACCCTCACGAACAACATAGCTATTACCGATAGTTCCAATAGCAGTAATTACTATATCTTCAGGCTTTGGTACCCCAGAGATTTTTATAAGTTCATTGTAATGTGATTCAGATATAAATAACTCATTTTCAACATAGCCGTTAATTGCAAGTTTTGTTATTTCTCTACCTCGATAGAATGGAACTCCGTTTTTTTTCCATTGAGATTTAAGGACTCGCTTACTAGAACCAATTTCGTACACCTCATCAAGTCTTTTTTCTTTCCAATCTTTCTCTGGCTTAGAAAAAATATCATTTAAATACGACTCAAAAAGCTCTTTTGAATTTTGTAAATTTTTTTCCGTATTTTCTTTTGTTTTTTCTAGTTTTTCAAAAGCCTCATCAAGAGTTTTTGCAATTCTTTTTTGTTCAGAGAGTGGAGGAAGTGGAATTTCAATTTCTTTCAAAGCAGATCCTGATACCTCTTTGAAAGTTGCGCCGGTACCAAGTTTATTTAGATATTCTTTATTGAAAACAAGAAAATAGTAGAGATATTTATTGATTATCCTCTCACCACAAATAAAGCTGCGACAACCTTGATTGGTTGCCATCTCAACTGTATTTATAAATACATAACCAATTGGGGCTCGAGAAGAAAGTATTACCGAACCTGGTGGAAGCAACTTAGCTGATGAGTCTTTCAATCCAAGTTTAGATATTTTTCTTTCTGTTTTTGAGATCTCAAAACCGCCTAATCGACCTAAATCCTTAGGAGTTACCCAATAATAATTGTTGTCCCAGTATTTTTTAATACTGGTGCTAGGCGTACCGCCCCCAACGACCTCACATATATCTCCCAGTTTTTTTGTTTGCCAGTTATTTTTCATAATTATTTGCGATATTTTCAGAATATCTTTCGGCCATGGCTAATATTTCGTCAAATGTTAATATTTGTATGTTTTGAATACTATTTCTAAGTTTCGTAAAATCTCTTTCTAGCCTGTCTGTATCAATTTCTTTTCTACCTTTGAATATCCTGTCTTTCGAAGAAATTATTATGATACCCCTAGGGTGATGCAAATTCTCTTTCTCATTAACATTTTCTAAAAGTTTTTTCTTGTCTGCCTGATTTTTGAAATTTTCTCTCGAGATACCCTCCATATAGTTTATAGTTTGGATTATTGCCTTACTCATTTCTGAAGAAAAAGCAAAGTTTTTGTGGGAATTATCCCATATCAAAATATCTTTAAGGTGCGTCTTTATTTCTATAACATCAACCCCACCGTAATGATTTATACCAACAAAGTCTGGTTTGTTCTCAATATCTTTGAAATCCTTTAATTCAATCTTAGGAAAAATCTTTTTATAGGAAAATATTAAATAGAGTAGATATTCTTCAAAATATTTTTGCCACAAAGTTTCTAATTGGTCTATTGGCCCCCTATTTTTTATTTTTTTTGCCACCCTTACCGCTTTTTCAGTTTTTATATCTTCTGACTTCAATAAAAGAATTTGCCTACCTATCTTTATTATTTTCTCTAAATTTTCTTTAATGAAATATGCATCAAGCTTCTTTAGATACTCGCTAGGAAAAACATCCTTTTTCACCATTTTAAGAAACAGCTCTCCTAACGAGACAATGTCTTCATCATTTAAAAATTGATTGAAATCTTTTTTTTCTTTCTTACTTTTGAGATTTGATCTTTCAATATAAAATTGAAAATCACCTTTATTGATTGTGGTTGTCGGTCTAATCTTGATATTTAAAAAGTCAAAAATTGCATTATTGATTAAGTATCGTTTCAATGAATCTTTTGAAGTCGACCCCTGTGATTCAATTGAATCAGCACGTTGCTTTATCTCTAAAAAAACAGGAAGTGGTACAGATAAAATAGTTTTATTCTTACTAATTTTTGTGCATTTTTTAGAGACCTTAATTTTATTTATATTCCTCTCTCTTATTTGTAATATTTTTTGAAACACAGGATAGTTATAAGAAATGCAATAACCACCTCCTGTTTGCCCTCCCGACCAAAACTCCAATATTTCCGAGGGGTTAATATCATTATCAAATTCGAATTCATCAACACATGACCTCTGGACTACATCACGAGTATCTCTGTTAAATGTGCGGAATTTAATAATTGATGTATTTTTATTTTGACGAAAAATAACTTCTTGATCATTATCTTTTATGGTTTTAGTGGCTTCGTCGATTAAAAATCCTTGCGCCCACGCAATTTCTCTAAATCGATCGTATATATTTTTATCGTTTGAAGATTCATTCATAATTTTAGTGATTTCTAAATTAGATCATTTATCTCATTTATGATTTTCGAGGTATCTTTATCCAGTGCGGAAATTTCTTTAATAATTTCTTTTGATGATCTTAGCGGGATGTCACCTTGATTGTTGGGATTTTTTACTGAAAGATCGAGGGCACCCTCATCTATGTCCGAGACATTTATAGTCCAAGAATTATTTGAATCTGCTTTTGTCTTGTAAAGTTCCATAAACTCAGACAAGTCCTTTTCGTTCAAAGGGTTGGTTTTGCCAAGATTCCTATCGAGATTGAGTTGGTAATACCAGATTTTCTTGGTAGGACTACCTTTCTTAAAGAAGAGAACAACGGTTTTGACACCTGCCTGAAATACACCTCCTGGCAAATCAAGGACTGTATATAAATCGCAACTACTGAGAAGTTCTTTTCGTAAATTCGACGCGTCGTCGTTAGACAAGAATGTATTTTTTATAACAATACCCGCGCGACCACCAGCCTTAAGCTTTTTTATAAAGTGTTGTAGGAATAGGTAGGCTGTCTCGCTGCTTTTAATCGGAAAGTTTTGCTGTACTTCTTTTCGTTCTCCACCACCAAAAGGTGGATTTGCTAATATCACATCAAATCTGTCCTTCTCTTGTATATCTGCAAGATTTTCTGACAGCGTGTTGGTGTGAATGATATTTGGAGCATCGATACCATGAAGAATCATGTTCATGACACCGATAATGTATGGAAGAGTTATTTTTTCTTTACCATAAAAAGTCATTTCTTGTAGTACTTGCCAATCTTTTGAAGAAAGTTTCTCTCTTTTCTCCGTCATGTGGTCATACGCCTCAATAAGAAAGCCGGCAGATCCGCATGCGCCATCGTATACAGTTTCTCCAATCTTAGGGTCTACCAATTTAACAATCGAACGAATGAGAGGGCGAGGGGTGTAATACTGTCCGCCATCACGACCAGCATTTCCCATTTCAGCAATTTTGCTTTCATACAAATGAGAAAGTTCATGTTTTTCTTCACTTGATTGGAAATGCAGGCCATTGACGATATCGAGAATATCGCGAAGAGCATACCCGCTCTTTACCTTATTTTTGAGCTCGCTAAATATCTCACCAATCTTATATTCAATTGTGTTAGAGTTTTCTGATTTGAACTTCTTAAGATATGGGAATAGCTTTTGATCTACAAATGAATTTAGATCGCTACCTGTAAGTGCTTTATTGTAATCAATTTTACCTTCTTCATTTATTGGACATGCCCAGGAACTCCAGCGATATTCTAGAGACAAAATAAATGTGTATTTCTTGCCCGCAAGCTTTGCATGCTGCTCTTTTTCAATTTCTAAATCATCTAGATACTTTAAAAAGATAATCCAAGATGTTTGCTCGATGTAATCCATCGCACCGCCCGCATTGTCGTTGCGAAGTATTTTGTCTATGTTTTTGAATGCTTGTTCGAACATGTGTTGGCGGAGACGGCGAGATTCGAACTCGCGAGGCCGTGAAGCCTGCCTCCTTAGCAAGGAGGTACGTTAGACCACTCCGACACGTCTCCAATAGGGGCCAATTTAACACATTTTTAAGCCACTTTCTATCTCCTCCCCCGTTTATTTATCCAGCTTCTTGTAGACCGAGCCGAGGATGAGAAGGAGGAGTAGGCCGCCGACGAGGAGAGAAGCCGGGCTCTGGAGGAAGCCTAGGTCTTCGAGGACACCTTTCGCCCCCTCGCTCACCGCGACGACACCAAAGAGAGCCAAGAGGCCGAAGGTCAGCGGGTAACGCTTGAGGACAAACTTGCTGCGCAGGCTCATATGTCGGTTGAGTTCCTCGGTCACGCGCTCCAAGCGGAGAAGGAGGTCGAGTTGATCGCGGGTTGGTTCGTTCATATATATAAGTATAACAAAGCCCCGCTTCAGCCGGTTGGCCAAAGCGGGGGTAAAACGGGATCTCCCCTAGTGCACGTACGGGGTCTCGAAAGGAGGCTTCTTGTCGTCATTGAACGACTCGTTCGCGAGGTCGCACACGAGACGTCCCCACAAATTCTCGTCTTCTTTCGTCTCTCCCAGACCGCTCTGGGCACGGACGTCGCTTGCGAGGAATTTCTCCTCATGCTCGTCGATGGCGCGGGTAGCGCGCAGGTG
This sequence comes from uncultured Candidatus Saccharibacteria bacterium, assembly GCA_964642835.1. Classification (GTDB taxonomy): domain Bacteria; phylum Patescibacteriota; class Minisyncoccia; order Phycocordibacterales; family Zambryskibacteraceae; genus UBA5004. The sequence continues at coordinate 399,974 of CAZXQA010000001.1, forward strand.
ACGGAGCACCTCCAGCCCGTCTTCCTTGGAAGCGAACTCGAGGCTCTTCACCCCTTCAGGCGAAACGAATCGCCCGTGGGTCTTACAGTTGCACATCTGCAGAAAAGTTGGGACAAATACCGACATCGGCACACCTCCTGTGGTCATCTATCTTTAATGCTAGCATATAATAGCAATATTGTCAATAGATAGGTTGCGGGGAGCTGAGAAGGACATTATGCGCTATAGTAGTCCCCAGAAGCACCCCGAACGGAGGCATTGATGCGGACAGCATTGCTGGTTACCGGATTTCTCGCTCTCGCAGGATTCGTGCAACAAATCTCCACCACCCCGCCACCCCAAAGCGACCCCGCGGCAGCAGAGCTGCTCGCTCAGTCTATCGGCAAGGTCAGGAATTGCCGATCTCATACCGAGAAATACATCATCGGAGAGAACGGCGAACGGAGGGTGGAAACAAGCAAGAACGATACCGAAACATCCACGGGCTTCACTCTGCCGTTGGTGTTCAGGCCAGATCGGTTTGATCTCTCGTTTGGCGCCTCTCTCCCCACTGAAGAACTCGGATGGGCGACAATCTACTTCAAACCTCGTCCTGCCAAACTCCAACCCAAGGAGACCGCTGGCATGAAGGGGTACATCAACAAAGCTCTCAATCACTTGACCGGCGTCGTCCTCATCGATCTCACTACCCACGAGATTCTGAGGATCAAAGGTCGCTTGAGTGAAAGAGTAAGTTACGGCGGCTTCGCCAAATTGGGTGAAGCGCAGGAAGCCACCTTCAACTTCCAGAAACGTGACGGCCGCCCCCTCGTCGAAGCAACGATCAAGTATTCTCTCTTGTGGGGTCTAGGCGGTGAGCACAGCCGGTTTGTCACCACCTTCGACTGTGCGGCCAAGTAACACCTCCCGTCCGTAGCCTAGCCGCGGACGGGAGTTTCTCTATGGTACACTTCTCCTCAATGAAAAGGCTCTCGCATGCCGCCTTTATAAAGACCGTTACGGATTTCTACGCGGCGCACGGGCGCCACAATCTCCCCTGGAGAAAGACAAGAGACCCATACAAGATCTTGGTCTCCGAGATCATGCTCCAGCAGACTCAAGTGGACCGCGTCATAGGGAGATACGCGCAATTCTTGAAGCGCTTCCCCACCCTCGAGGCCTTGGCACGAGCTTCGAACGCGACCGTCCTTAAGGAATGGCAAGGACTGGGGTACAACCGCCGCGCGCTTCACCTGAAGCGCGCGGCTGAGATCATTGTCTCCGAGCACAAAGGCAAATTCCCCAAGGATTACCAGGCTCTTCTGAAGTTACCAGGCGTCGGTCCTGCCACAGCCGGAGACATCATGGCCTTCGCCTGGAACAAACCCGCGGTTGTATTAGAAACCAATATTCGCGAAGTTTTCTTTCATCATTTCTTCCCTCACATGAAGGATCGCAATGGGAAAGCCTGTAAAATTTACGACAAAGAACTCCTCCCGATTCTTGAGAAAACATTAGATACAGAAAATCCGCGCGACTGGTACTACGCCCTCATGGATTACGGCACCCACTTAAAGAAAACGCGCGGCAACAACATTAGCCGTAGCGCGCACTATATGAAGCAAAGTACCTTTAAGGGTTCGAACCGCGAACTCCGCTCGCAGATTTTGAAACTTGTTCTCGCGAAGCCACGCGTAGAGAAAGATATCCTCAAACTTCTCGCAGCCCCCGCCCCGGACATTAAGAAAAATATCATCGCCATGGAGAAGGAAGGACTCCTCAGACGCAGAAGGGGTACAATATCGGCATGATTCTCTCAGATCTCCTCACGAAACACTTCCGCATCCCGACAGATCAGGTTAAGGCCTTGGAGAAATTGGGGTTAGAAACGGTCGAAGATCTGCTCTACTACTTCCCGCGCTCATACGGAGACACAGCCGCCGTCACGGCGATCGAAAGACTCGAGGCGGGCCAAACAGCGGTCATCTTTGGCACCCTCTCCGGCTTAAAGACCAAGAAATCCTTCCGCGGCAAAGTCCCCATGGCTGAAGGCACGGTTAAAGACGCGACAGGTTCGGTAAAGATTATCTGGTTCCATCAAGCCTACTTGGCGAAGATGCTCGGTGAGGGCACCTTTGTCCGCGTTGAAGGTAAAGTAAGCGAGCGTAACGGCTCCTTCGCCTTCTCGAACCCCAAGATCGAATCCGTTCCCGATCTCTTCACTCAATCCGCGGGTCACTCCCTCTTCCCCGTCTATCCCGAGACCCGCGGCGTCACTTCGAACTGGCTCTATCATAAACTCCAAGCCATCTTCGCGAGCGGCCTGTTGAACCATATCGAAGATCCGATCCCCGCCGATGTTCTCAAACGCTATTCTCTCCCCTCCTTAAAGACCGCTCTCGTCTGGATCCATACGCCGAAATCCGAGGCTGATGCCGAGATGGCCCGCAAGCGCTTCGCCTTCGAAGAAATCTTTTTCATCCAGCTCGAGAAGGAAGCCTCGCGACATGCCGCGCGCGAGAAAGCGGCGTTTGTGATAACCAAGGACTTGACCGACGTACAAAACTTTGTACGTCGGTTCCCCTTCAAGGCGACCGAGTCGCAAGAGAAGTCCATTCGACACATTCTCGCGGACTTCACGAAGGGCTACCCCATGTCGCGTCTCCTCGAGGGAGACGTCGGGTCGGGCAAGACGGCCGTGGCCGCGACCGCTGCCTACGCCGTCGCCACAAGCCGCCCTAAAGGGCAGACCTTCGGCACCTTGCAGGTGGCTTACATGGCGCCGACAGAAATCTTGGCGCGCCAACACTTCGCTTCCTTTATTACTTATTTCCAACACCTCCCGGTTAAGATCGCGCTCATTACGGGCTCTGGCTGTCTTGTCTTCCCTTCCAAAGTAAATCCGGGCGGCTTCACTGACATTTCCCGCTCACAACTCTTGAAGTGGGTGGCTTCTGGGGAAATTTCCGTCGTCATTGGCACGCACGCTCTCATTCAGAAAAGCGTGAAGTTCAAACACCTCGCCCTCGCGATCGTTGACGAGCAGCACCGCTTCGGTATCGCCCAGCGTCAAAAGCTTGTGACAAACCACGCGACGATTCCACACCTCCTCTCAATGACCGCCACGCCGATCCCGCGCACTCTCACGCTCACCGTCTACGGCGACCTCGACCTCACCCTCCTCGACCAGATGCCGGCCGGACGTAAACCCGTTATTACGAAAGTAGTACTGCCCCCTGCCCGTCCCGCCGCGTATGTAGAAATCGAGAAAGAATTAGCCGCCGGCAGACAGGCCTATGTTATCTGTCCGCGTATTGCCGAGCCTGATCCAACCAAAGAACAAGCTGTCCAAGCGAAGTCGGTGAAGGCCGAGGCGGCGAGACTCAAGAAAGAGGTCTTCCCTGGCTACCGCATCGAGATTTTACATTCGAAAATGAAGCCCTCGGAGAAGGACAAGGTCATGGCCGACTTCAACGCGCACAAGATCGACATCCTCGTCTCTACCTCAGTCGTCGAAGTGGGAGTTTCCGTCGCCAATGCCACCGTCATCATTATCGAAGGAGCTGAACGCTTCGGCCTCGCGCAACTTCACCAGCTTCGCGGCCGCGTGCTCCGCGGCACTCACCAGCCGTATTGTTATCTCTTCCCTGGCGGCGAGTCCCAGAAATCGAGCGAGCGCTTGAAGGCTCTCACCGAAGCCAAGAACGGCTTTGAACTCGCTGAGCTCGACCTCAAGAATCGTGGCGCGGGAGCACTTACCGGTGTGAAGCAGTGGGGCATCTCAGACCTCGGCATGGAAGCCATCAAGAATTTGAAAATGGTCGAAGCCGCTCGCGCCGAAGCCCGCCGTCTCGTCGAAGAAGATGCCGAGTTCGCACAATATCCGCTCATCAAGGCACGTCTCGAGGCCCAGGAGAGAAAAATCCATTTTGAATAACACCACGATAGTCGTGCTAAAATATTTTTCATGAATTACGCTTTCTGGGCCGATGTGACGGCCGTCGCGCACATTTCTATTCTCATCCTCGTGGTCATAGGCCTCGTTGTGGCTTACCGCTATAAACGCTTCCGTCCGTGGGAAGCGGGGATCGTCATCACGATCGTTGTCATGTGGTCCTACTTCGGCAACTGCCCTCTCGCCATCCTCGAGCAATGGCTCCGCGACCAAGCTGGCCAACACGTCGACATCGACGCCCTCGGCTTCACGAGCTACTATGCCTCGAAGCTCTTCGGCTTTGAACTCCCCTCCCGCATCGTCCAGCGATATACCTTCTTTACGGCGGGCGTGCTCTTCTCGGGCTCTATCAAAAGCTTCTCCCCCGTCATGCACATGCATCTCTTCAGCCTCCGTCACGGTGCTCGCAAACTCCTCGGACAAAAGTTCAAGCGCAAGCGCGGCTAAGTATTACGAGATAAATTTCTCCATCAACTTTTTATAATTATCGATTCTGAATTTATAAATTCCGATCGTGTGAAGCTCTCCTCTCTTTGAAACATCCACTACATGCGTACAGACGAGCTCAAAAAGAATTCGAGGAAAATCATTATGATTTTCGGTGGCTAAATAAAGCCCCGATCCGGCGTACTTATGCATCTGTGCTGCAATCATACAGTCGCCAAATTCTATTTTTGGCTTATTATCCCGAGTATAGAGATTAGCAATATCTTTTGCTGTCGCAAATGTTTCAGAAGAGACTGGCAATACCCAAGGATCTGATGCGCTGCCCGTCAGAAGACTGAGAAGCAATTCATATTCTTTTCTTTCTTTTTTATCACTTACCGATCGTAAAAACTCGAATCTGACACATTCTTCCAAAACTGCTTTGACGTTATGGGAATGTAGAGCTGAATAAAAAGAACTGTACTCTTCCGTATTTTTCGAGGAGTGTATGAGAACATTCGTATCAAGAAGAATGAACTTATCTTTTAGCTGTTCCATCCTCTTTCTCTCTTTTTTCGATAGACTTACCCACTTTGGCTGCTACCTTTTTAATCTTTGCATCCCATAAGTAAGCAGGCCGATTTGGTTCGACCTTATCGTAGTCTCTATCAGGATGAGCACCAGCTTCCATGGCTTTAAGTTTCATACAACTATTATAACACCTAGAATAGAATCGTGCGGGAAGCAATATTCTGTCATACAGACTAGTCCACCCTCAGGGATTCGAACCCCGGACCAAGCGCGTATAAGGCGCCTGCTCTACCGCTGAGCTAAGGGTGGCTCAGGAACAATATAGCAAAATTTGTATCGCGCTGCTGAAAAAGTGGTACGATAATATTTATGGATGCGGCATTTATACTCGATACCTTCTCAGCCCTTGGAGCCTTTTTCTTCTGGCTCATGGTCTTCTTTATCTTCTACCATCTCACTCGGTTCGGCATCGGCACCTTGCCGAAGCGCCTCGCCGCCCTCTTCCTCGTCGGCGCGGTAACCCTCTTCTCGATCGCCCTTCTCTTCTTCACTCAGATTGACCTTAACCCTCTCATGCGATGAACAAATTCTTCTCCATCTTCGCGACTTCCGAACTCTCCTTCCATGATCAAGAAGAAGGCGAGAAGGTCATTCTCATTCTCCGCGCGCACATCTTCACCGTCCTCGCTCCGCTCGTGAGCATCCTCTTCGCCGCTCTCCTTCCTCTCTTTGCCAAGCTTGCCTTCGGCGCCGAGATCGCTCTGCGCGGGTGGGACACGCTCTTCCTCTTTGCCGCGAGCGTCCTCTATGCTCTCCTCTGGATCGCGGGCTTCTATGTCCTCATGCTTTACGCGCTGAACACCGTTATCCTCACCGACAAACGCATTATCGAGAACGAGCAGAAAGGTCTCTTTAGTCGCAAGGTCTCCGAACTTCATCTCTATCGCGTGCAAGATGTCTCCGTCCATCTCGAGGGCACCATTCCTACCCTTCTCTCCTTCGGCAATATCATCGTGCAAACCGCCGCCGCCGAAAAGGAATTCACCTTCCGCAATATTCCCCGCCCCGAATACGTGAAGGATGCCATCATGCGCGCCGCGAACGCTCACCGTCTGCCTGAGCAAGCAGAAGTTTAGCTGTGCACAACTTCGACGCGTCGAAGCGCGACAGTGCTAGAATTAAGAGAGGTTGATCATCAACCGTTACTAAGTAACCACTCGTATGAAATTTCACAAGATCGCATTTATCTTGATCGTCATTGGCGGTGTTAACTGGGGTCTCGTCGGTTTGGGCAACCTCATGGGCTCTGACTGGAATCTCGTCAACATGCTTCTCGGCGCTTGGCCGACTGTTGAATCACTTGTTTACGTCCTCGTCGGCGTTGCCGCTCTCGTTGAAATCTTCGGCCACAAGGCTATGTGCCGAGAGTGCAAAGCAATGTAGTCCTCTTCCCTTCAGGGAAATAAAATCCCCGCCATCGGCGGGGATTTTATTTATGGCTGATGCTCAATATCCTTCTTGCGCTTCGGTTGGATACCGTTCGCGACGAGGATTTCCTCGAACTCTTTCTGCTCGATGGTTTCGACGTCAATGAGACGCTTGGCAATCGCGTCAAGAATCTTTCGATGCTCTTTTACAATCTTCTCTGCCCGTTCCTGAGCTTCATTCATAATCTTTGAGACTTCGGCGTCGATCTCCGCCCCGACACGCTCCGAATACTCGCGCCCCTCAACGCCAGCGCCGAAGAGCGGCTTGCCGCCCGCGCCTTCAAGGGCGATTGGCCCCAACTTGTCGGACATACCATACTTCGTGACCATGTCGCGAGCGAGCGCGGTCGAGACTTGGAGGTCATTCGACGGGCCAGTCGTCACGTCGTTGTAGAGCATCTTCTCCGCCACGTAGCCACCAAGAGAGACGGCAATGTCGTCGAGGAATTCCTTCTTACTCTGCAACTTGTTTTCTTCCAGAGGCAATTTAAAGACGTATCCTAAAGCGCGCCCACGCGAGATGATCGTAATCTTGTGAACCGGGTCGGCGTACGGGAGGATGGATGCGACAAGCGCGTGTCCCGCTTCGTGATAGGCGGTGAGTTCCTTCTCCCGCTTCGAGAGCAGGTGGCTTCGGCGTTCAGGACCGATAATCACCTTCTCGATCGAGCGGATAAGATCGTATTGAGAAATCTTGGTGCGGTTCTCACGCGCGGCGAGAATGGCGCCTTCGTTCATAAGAGAGTAGAGGTCCGCACCCGAGAAGCCCGGTGTGCGTTCGGCGATAAGTGCCAGATCCACATCTTCGGCAAACGGCTTCTTCCTCGCGTGGATAGTGAGAATCTCTTCGCGGTCCTTGCGGTCTGGGAGGTCGAGCGTGACGCGACGGTCAAAGCGGCCTGGGCGCAGAAGCGCTGGGTCAAGCACGTCGGGACGGTTCGTGGCGGCCATGACAATTACCTTTTCATTCGGCTCGAAGCCGTCCATCTCGACGAGGATCTGGTTCAAGGTCTGTTCGCGCTCGTCGTTCCCGCCTCCCACACCCGTGCCGCGAACACGGCCGACCGCGTCGATCTCGTCGACGAAGATAATGGCAGGAGAGGACTTCTTGGCCAGGTCAAAGAGATCACGCACGCGCGAAGCGCCGACACCGACAAACATCTCGACGAATTCCGAACCGGAAATAGAGAAGAACGCCACCCCTGCCTCCCCCGCCACGGCGCGGGCGAGCAAGGTCTTCCCGGTGCCAGGAGAACCCATAAGGAGAATGCCTTTCGGAATGCGGGCACCGATGTCGAGGAACTTCTTTGGATTTTTCAAAAAGTCGACAATCTCACGGAGTTCTTCCTTGGCCTCGCGAGCGCCCGCCACATCCTTAAAGGTGACGCGACTCCCCTTATCGCCCGGGTTCGTCAAACGGGCCTTCGACTGACCGAAGGTGAAGGCCTGCATCCCCGCCCCCCTCACTTGTCGGTTCATAAACCAGAGGAAAAGTCCGATAAAGAGAATTGGCAGAATGATTGGAGCAAGCGAAGCGAACCAGTAGAAGAAGCCTTGGTCACTCTTCACGCTAATTCTCACGGCCGAGAGAGCAGCGGGCGCGACGTTGTAGTTCGTGAGCGTTGTGGTGAGAGCGGTTCCTCCTTCCTTCTCGGCTCGTTTCTCTTCGCCACTCTTATAAGTAATGGAAAGATTGTCTCCTTGGACGACAATCTCCTCAACAAGACCCGCGGAAACATCTTTAGAAAGTTCGGAGAGCGAGACAGCCATGGGCGCCGATGCTCTGTTCGAGAGGAGCGAGTAAACGCTCGCGATGAGAAGGAAGATCGTGATGGCGATCGCGAGCTGGTTCCCTGGAGAGCGACCTGGTGGCGTCTTGCCGCCACCCTGTGACTTCTTGAGAATAACTTTCTTCGTCTTGTCGAGAGGATTTTTGGAGTTCATCATTGTTCGCATTATACCGAAATTTGCTATTATTCCCAGCATGGCGCCCCTAGCCGACAACCGCAAAGCCTTCCACGACTTCGAGATTCTCGAGCGCTTTGACGCGGGTCTCGAGCTCATCGGCAGTGAAGTCAAATCGGTGCGCGCCGGTAAGATGAGTTTGCGCGGCGCGTTTGTAGCGGTGAGAGGCGGTGAAGCATTTCTTATCAATGCCGACATCCCTCCCTACCAGCCGAAAAACACTCCTTCAGAATACGACGCAACACGAGCGAGAAAACTTCTTCTCACCGAGAACGAGCTCCTCGAACTCAGGGCGGCCGAAGAGACGAAAGGCTTGACAATTGTGCCACTTTCGGTGTATAATAAAGGTCGGTTTCTGAAGGTTGAGGTCGCTATCGCCCGCGGCAAGAAACTCTTCGACAAGCGCGAATCCATCAAGAAGCGCGACGTGGAACGAGACCTCAAGCGATCGTTGTAATATTCATATGGGGATGATCGGCCTAGACAAGGGGCCTATCGGTGTGGATGCGCAGGAGAGCCGAAGTGACTCTCTAATCCGCTTCAAACACAACTGCAAAAAATACTTTTGCAAAGATCGTTTCGCCGTATTTTGCGGCTAGCGACTTCCAGTTCGCTTACGCTCGAGCTTAAGCTCGCGTAGGTGTCTGCGCCACTTCTTGAGATGTCTCGGGTAGAGAAGCTGGTGTCATTACATGAGGCTCCTGTCTCCGTGTTCCTCGCACGAAGACGAAACTAAGAGGATAGAGTAGCGAGAGCTTTCGTTTGCTTTGTATCTCGCTTCTCGAATCCAATGAAGCATCCTACCCTGCGTAGACTTCACATCGATTACTCCTTGCACGGCGGTTCGATTCCGCCCATCTCCACCACTTCGCTCCGTGAACGGAGCTCCGCGGTGCTAGCACCACAAAATTCCATTGGCACATAAGCCAGTGGTTTTTTGTTAGAGCGAAGTGTCCCGCGGAACTTTACTTGCCCAGCGTAGCTTTAGCGAAGTTGGGGTGAAGTGGGATTATAATAATTTCATGTATTACGCCTATATCCTGAGGAGTTTAAAGGATGGAAGCTTCTATATGGGTTCAACTTCTGATCTGAGGAAAAGGCTAGAGAAACATAATCGGAAAGAAGTTACTTATAGTTCGAGCAGAGCTCCTTTTAAACTTGTCTGGTATGGAGCATTCGAATCAAAAACCGTAGCGATTAAATTTGAGATGTATCTTAAGTCTAGTTCCGGATTCGCTTTCAGGAATAAAAGATTGGTCTAGACTCCCCTCTCGCGGCTTTTATTTTGCTTTTTATTATCACTCAGAATAGTATGGCGCGAGAAAGAGAGGGATGAGATGAACCAAGATACCAACCGCTGTCCGCAATGCAAGAAGCCATGGCACGAGCGTCCGGGCTGGGGATGCCGGCTCATCGCTCACCAAGCGGCCACTCACAACCCGCGACTCCCAGAAGAAACCTTGGAAGCGCCGGCGATTGGTTGGGGTGTGCTCACACCAGACGCCGTGCTCAAGCCAGAAACGATTGCGCTCATCGAAGCGCTCGCGGCTCTCCCTGTGGGCCAGCGGGACGCTCTCCTTACCCGAGCAGTGCCACGCTATCTGACTATCACGTCTGACAGCGAGCTGCCTGAGGACCATCAACCCGACGGAACAGAGATGGCCTTCGCAAGTGGTGATCTCTGCCAACTCTGGCAGGACGTCCTCGGAACACCGTAACAAAACCGCAGCCGCGAGAACCGCGAGACACATGTCTCCAGCCTCTCGCGGCTTTTATTTATTTTATTTCGGTTCTAAGTAAGTTCAACAATTTCCACAAATTGACAAAATACCACGAAAGTGGTATTTTGTTTTTAGAGGAAAAGGAGAAAGTATGGCCCCAGCAGAACTCGTGATAGCTCGCAAAGTAAAGGAAAAGGTTGAGAAAATCGAACTCTGTCAGGACCCCGACGGCAGCGGTCTCCTGTGGTCCAAAACCACCGGTGAACGCCTGAGCACTGAAGGTCGTGAGACAATCGGCACTGATCGCAGGGAGTTTCAAGGTAAGTGTTTCGACACCTGCGAGTACTACAGCCATCTCGGAGAACTCATCAAACAGCTCTCTCAAGTCGCCCCCCAGGGAACCTCCCTCATGGTCGTGGAAACTTCTACATGCTCGGGAACGAAAACGTTCTTCGACGAAGCGACTGCCACGTACTACAAGTAATCCCGCCGCGAGAACCGCGAGACACATGTCTCCAGCCTCTCGCGGCTTTTATTTATTTTATAAATCCAGTCTAAGGCCTCTCGGAGATTTCCTTAAGCTTGGCGAGCGCCTTCGGCCAGACTTCGTTAAAGAAATCGGCATATTCCTCAACAACATCTATATCTACAGACACCTCAGTGACGCCGCCCTCTTCGAGGAAGGTATAGTTTTCGTACGCAGGAGACCACTTTCTCGCCTCTTCGCTTGTCGTGTCTTCGACGCCATCTTTCACAATACCGAGGTGCTCAATAGAGATGAACTCATAGAGCCTATTCTCCTTAATGCGGGAAACCATGCCTCCCTCCTTCCCCGTCACTGGATCCGGTCCGAGGAAAAGAATCTTCGCGCCCTGATCCCAACTACCCTCGAAACGTCCTCCTTCATTAAAGGCGCTCACCCACTCTCGATACGTGTCCTGGCCAATCATCGTGTTCCAAACTTTCTCCTTCGGCGCGTTGATGTGGATTGAATAGTGTTGAGTTGTCATGAGCTTATTATATCTTGTCTCGCGGCTTTTATTTTTCTCTCTTGAGGTATAATTAGTGAGCCTCTCATTCTCTTATACAAGAAGTAGCCTTCTCTCCCCGGCCGCTCCGCAACATGTTTACAATGAACACCCACAAGCTCCTTGAGGCAATTGCTTTGTATCGACATGAATTAGAAGCCTTAAAAGCCAAGAGAGTTCGCCACCCTCTCGAACAGCCTCTCCCGGAAAATGGGAGGCGCGAAGCTGTGCTCAATCACTGCTATCAGATGCTCGATCAGATGGATATATTTATCGCTGAAAAACGGCTCGATAAATTCTTTCGCTGGCTTGGCTTTATCCAAGGAGCCATGTGGGCCCTAGGTCTCCATACGGTAGCCGAACTAAAGGAACACAATAGACCTACTTGACTTTTATACTATATTATGATAAGATAAAAATAGAACCTCGAGCGCCCTGCGGCGCATGGAGAGAAAATGAGCGACCTACTGAGTGCCCTGCTACAGGCAGGCGTTGTCTCGCCCGATCAAGCAAGCTCGACGAAAGCCATCAAGAACTTCGAAGAAGAGCAGGCGGCGCAAGCGGCACTGCAAGCTCTGACAGGAAGCACGGATACCGAGGAAACGCGACGCATGAACCTGCTGACCCACACAGGCTCAGTGACACAGTTCCGCACAGAAGCGCACAAACTTCTCATCCTCGCGCCCGAGTGCATCGGTTCAGTCGTGGCCCTCGCGCACGAAGAGAAGAAGAGCTTCAAGACGAAGCCTGGCGGCAAGTGGCTCATCGCCAACCTCCTCACTCTTCGTAACACCTTGGCCACCACCAAGGATGAAGAGAAGGCGGCGCTGGTCAAGAAAATGCTGCCTAAGCACTAGGGCTCTCGATCCTCACTGCCCCGCCGACATGTGTCGGCGGGGCTATTTTTTGCTTATTTTATTTTCGAAGAATAGTATATAAAAGGTTCGTTCATTCCAGAAGGAGACTCCATGCTGGTTGGATTATTTGTGTTGGGAATCACTCTGTTTCTCGGAATCAGTCTGGCCCTCGTGTTCACACTCCTCAAGAAGGATTACTGCAACCCAGAAGCGTCATACGAGAAGAGCCAGAACCTCCTCATCTTCTCGGTTGCTGCTGCTTTCTTTGCGGCTCTGCACGAAGAGCCGCTCCTCTCCCTTTTGTGGCTTGGTGTGCTTGGGGTGGAGTGCTTGCTGCTCGAGGTGGCAATACGGAAAACCCGGCGCACACGTATGCGTCACATCTACGGGTAAACCACCGGCAAGCCCCGCATCGACTGATAGTCGATGCGGGGCTTTCTCATCTCTGAAGTCCTGGATTATTTGCGCTCGATCTTTCGGAGAATTTCGAGCAGAAGTTCGTTATGGTTCTCAAGGTGCGCGAGGATTGCCTCCACTTCCCTTTCAGCCTTCTGGTTAATCTCAAAGTCCATTTGGGAGCGCCACTCGGCCGCGCGACCCTCAATATTCTGCCCCACCATAATGACGGGTAGGAGCACAAGCTGGAGGATGTTGGAAGCGAAGAGCCAGATGACGAAGGCTGGAGCGGGGTCGAAACGGTATTCGAGAGGAGCATAGAGGTTCCACCCGAGCCAGGCAATCGTCCAGATGAGCACAAGGAAGAAGAAGCCGATCGAGCCGACGTGAGTATGAATAAAGACGGCGAAACGCTCTGAGAGGGAGAGCGACATCATGTGCTCTTCGTGCGCGTTCATGACGGGCCGGCGCTTGCGGCGGAGCTCCGCGAGAGAGGGCGGATTGTGTTTGTATTCCATCAGATATTAGTTTATAGTAAAGGTCTCAATAAGTTATACACAGCATTGCAACCTCGCATTAATCAACGTATCACGGCTCGCGAATTACGCGTCATCGGGCCACAAGGAGAAAATCTTGGTGTCCTCACGCTCTCCGAAGCTCTCAAGAAAGCAGAAGAATTCTCTCTCGATCTTATCGAGATCTCTCCCAATGCCATCCCCCCGGTCGCGAAGATTGGCGACATTGGCCGCTACCTCTACGAAGAGAACAAGAAGGCGAAGACCTCCAAGAAGTCTCACTCAACCGAAGTGAAGACTGTGCAGGTAAAGCTCGCCACCGGCGAGAACGACCTCGCGCTTAAGGCCAAGAAGGCTTCTGAATGGCTCACGGAGGGCCACCGAGTGCGTGTCGACCTCTTCCTTCCTGGGAGAGCCAAGTACCTCGACGAAGCCTTCCTGAAGCTCCGTATCGACCGCATGCTGAAGCTTATTTCGGTCGACTATAAGGTAGCCGACCCAGCCAAGAAGAGCCCGAAGGGCATGAGCGCCTTGATTGAAAGGGCCTAGATTCCCCAGCTTCGCGCCCGCCCAAGTCGCTAGACAAATTTCTAATAATGAGTAATATTGAACCCTGCTAACAGCTTCAGGGTACAAGCCAGAAGCCTAGCCCCAATATGGCCATCAAAACGAACAAATCTTTCGCCAAACGCATCAAGGTCACAAAGACCGGCAAGCTTTTGACCCGCAAGACCGGCCAGGGCCACTTCAACTCCAAGGAACGCCGCTCAGCCAAGGCTGCCAAGCACCGAAACGTTGAATTCCACATGACCATGAAGGAGCGTTCCCGCTTCCTCGTCAACTTTAAATAATCCACCATGTCACGCGTTAAGAAAGGTACAAATGCATTAAAGACGAGGCGCAATGTGCTTCGCGCGGTGAAGGGCTACCGCTTCGGCCGTTCCACCAAGGAGAAGATGGCGTATGAGGCTATCTCTCACGCTGGTAAGCACGCCTTCGCTCACCGCCGCGATAAGAAGGGTGACTTCCGCCGTCTCTGGGCTGTCCGCATGAACGCTCTCCTCAAGGCTGAAGGCACTTCCTACTCCCGCCTCATCTCTTCCTTGAAGAAGGCGAACGTCGGTCTCGACAGAAAGATCCTCTCCACCCTCGCTCAGGAACACCCTGATACCTTTAAAAAGGTTCTCGAATTGGTCAAATAACAAAAAGACTTCCCCTCAGGGAGGTCTTTTTGTTATGGAAGGAAAACAAGGGATTTAAGTATCGATTCCACGTCGAGACTTTCACCAGTCTCTCCTTCAGTAGCAGAATAATTAACTCTGAGATAAGCCGTCTCACTCAAAGGGATAAGATACGTTGTTCCGCCTCCAAACGTACCTCCCGATGCATATGTATAACCAACTTTTCCTGAGAAAATCATTTCTTTTACCTGCGTTTTGTAACCACCTTGGGCATCACTGTTTTCCGCCACCGCCCTTGAAAGTTTGCCCGCAATCACGTTGACACAAAGCTCCCCCACCGTATCCACCTTATCAGTACTCCTCCAACAATCAGGAGAACTTGGAATCAGAAAAGCTGGGTAGGAAAACTCAAATCCGTATTCTGCATTATGGTATATTTTTGGCGCCAAACCATTACCTGTATCAAAGAAGGTAAATGTCGAAAGAATCTGAGTTAAAATTTCTTCCTGCTCTCTCACGGAAGCGAAGGAGGAATTATCTTTATAAAGAGAGGCCTCCTCCTGAGAAAGCTCGCGCTGCTCGTCCATAAACATCACATCTAAAATCAAAACCCCTCCATCTACCGAGATAAAAAAATTAGTATACACTGCTCCCCCACGGTATGAAATGGTCGAAAAAAAGGCCTTTCTACCCGCCACCTGCACCTCTTCCACTGGACGCTCGTTAAACCTCCAGCCTCGAAGCACATCTTCATAAAGCACCCGTGCTGTATGAATTCCGATCGACATATTGGGCGCCATCGACTTACAGCCAACCTGCTCTCCACAATTCTCTACGGGAATTTTTTTAGAAAGCTTTACACCATGGGACTCATAGCGATCAATACTGACAAAAAAAATGAAATCCTGAGGCTCTTGATACGAGAAGAATTGGGCAGGATATTTGAATTCGAATCCATACTCCTCGTCTCGATATGTTGTCCAATTCTTAGAAGGACCATTATCGATGCCAAGATTCCTCGAAGCGACGACACCTAAACCTATAATGATTGCCACCAAAACAATCGAGCCCAAAAACCACGTTTTCCAATGAGAAGAATTTTTAGAAGTTGGAGGAATATTTTCTGGAGAAACAATATTTGAGACTAGATCCATGTTGTAATTATACATGTTAGTGAATAAAAGAAACTAAGCTCCCACAAGAGGCATATTTTATTCACGTCTATTCCCTATTTCAACACGCAGACGACAATCTTGGTCGAGAGATAGGCATTCACGTTCGTCATCGAGGTGACAGGGAGCGTCTTTTGAATCTCAAATTTTGAATGAGCGAGGAGGGATTCGAAAAGGTTAAATTCGCTCGTGTAGACAGCGAGGCGGCCATCGTGGTTCAACTTCGTTTCGCAATATGAGATAAAGGCTCGGTAGAGCTTCTCGAGATCTTCCCCTTTCCCTACCACCATGCCGAAAGGTAAATCGGAGGTGATAACGTCGAAGGTGCCGAAGTCGGGTGCGTCGTAGAGATCGGCTTCTTTCACTGTCGCCTTCGTAATGAGACCGGCCTCTTTAATATTGTGAACCGCGAGAGTGAGATGCTTCTTGTCGTGGTCGAAGCCGACGAGAGTCTTGAGATTGGGATACCGTAACCCCGCTTCAATGAGGAGCGTGCCACTACCGGAGAATATATTTAAATACGATGTAGCCTGTTCGAGATGACAGAGAGAATTCAGAGCGAACGCGACGGTCGGGTCCATGGCTCCACTCATGTGTCGCACCTTGTAACTTCTTGCCGAGAGCGGGCGAGGTGTGACTTGAACACCAACTTCCCAAATGCCGCGCGTCTTCGTGATGTGAACTTTGAGGTCCGCTTCTTCCGCTTCCGTAAGGTGATACGTGTCAGTGATATAGGCGGCAATCTTTCTCACTTCCGAAGAGGTCGACCCAGCACAACTGATCTTAAAGGTTTTGAACGGCTCATCACTACCCTCCAAGACCATCTCGACGAGATCGCCAAGAATGGACTTGTGGTTTACAAGAAAGGCAGGGTGGAAGATCTCACTTCTGAGCGTCAAATAGGCCCGCGCCACGCTGCCCAACTCTTTCACTAACGGGATGATACCGTTCACCGCGACAAGGTAGATAGCTTCCTTCCCCTCTCTCACAATCTGGAAGAGCGGATTGCTGGCCAGTTCCCCCAAGACCACGTCTCGAAGACCGGCGGTGTAGGCAAGCTTAATTTCCAATTCGGATTTATTTGTCATAAGAATTGTGAAGACCCTAGAATACTCTACTGCGAGCTGCAAATCTACTCCTCAGGGGATTCGTTACTTTATGAAAGCGAGAGTCGCAAGCATCTCTTTGAGTCTTTGTTCATACCCAACATAGTTTCCAGTCCTAAAGAGGTATAGTTTATTATTTTTTGCAAGAGTGTAGAGATACTCATCTCGGAGAGTGTCTTCATACACCGAAAACTTATTACTTCCAATAGTGACCGAGTCTTTCTTTTTAAGATACGGCCCTTCCTGAGGAGCTTGGCCTTCTGCAAAGATGATATTCGCATACTCTGATCCAGGAATGATGCTGAAGCGAGTATACGGCTTCGCATCTTCTCCCTGGCCTTCTTCCACTCTCCATTCTTCGGGAATAAGGACTTCTAAACCAGATTGATTGTGGTGGTACGTAACAAGCTTCATCTCAGGCACCTTAGGAAAGTCTGTCGTCTCAATCATGTGCTCCAATACTTCAAGCATGCTCTCTTCACACGTTCCGAACTCATAGGTATGAAGGCTCGCATAAGGTACGTGGGTAGGAATCGAGTAAATAAAGGTAAAGCATCCTGGAGTATCACTCACGATATCAAATTTCTTCCCGTTGTATTCCTTCCAACCCCACACAACCCTCTTTGCCGGAACATGAGACAGATCAACGATAGCGACGGTGATATCGGCGGGAGTCTCGTAGTTGTACGCACGTTTGATAGTGGTCGAGGTAGAGGTGAAGGCGATATTTCCATACTTCTCAAGAACCTCTGCCCCTGTATACTGGCCATCATCAGCCCACGTCCAATCCGGAGGAAAACTCAGCTTAATGCCAAAATGTTCATTTGTATAAGTGCGCCAAGTCGTAGAAGTGGCAGCTTCGTAGAACCGAATCGTCTCCAACATCCCACTTGTCTCCATGGCTCCATAACTAGCATAAAAATCATAAATATAATTACCATTTTTCACCACATAATGGGCCGGGAGAATCTCCTCATTCTTCGTAATTTTATATCCTGCGTTTCCCCCTAGCGTAACTGGAACAAACTTAAGGTCTTGAGTGGTCCCAGGCTCAACGATATCGGAGTAGAGAGCAGCATACCCGTACGCCCGTGCGTCGCCATCAAACAGCGCCACCTCCACAAAATCGAAAGCGCTATCAGGATAATCCTTGGCGGTAAGGTCTTTGAATGTCAGCCTAGTTTCATCTTCATCAATACTTTCTAATTTTAAATACGTTGGATATTGAAAGGAAAATCCATATCGATCATTGGAATACCTTTGCGATTGAGTGGCACCTAGAAACTCTTTCACGAAAGTTGGGAAAGCGAAAAAGACAATCACACCTACCAAGGCGAGAGATCCTACAATACCGAGGATAATTGAGGTATAAAAAGGTTTCGCGGAGAGTGCTGCCGGAGATGAAACCGGTGTTGAAGCAGTAGGGGCAATCGGATCCATGTATATCAGTATACTTATGTTTTATAAATCTATATCATAGCTTCTCCCCTCTTCCAAGGCGACGGCGTCGAGATGGAGCTCGTCGCGAAGACGCTGAGCGAGGAAGATTTCTGACTTAAGTTCCCCCATACCGACAAAGACCTTCTTGAGCGTATCCGCGCTCGCGCTCGCGAACTCGACCAAGGCATCCGAGTCAGCATGGCCGGAATAACCACCAATCTTCTCGATCTTCGCGCGCACGTTCACATCCTGACCGTCGATACGCACTCTCTTCATCCCCTCTTCGAGCTGGCGGCCGAGCGTACCAATGGCCTGATATCCCGTAAGCAAGAGCGTGGAGTTCACGTCTGGAAGATAGCGGGCTTCGTGGCCCAAGATGCGCCCAGCCGTCGACATGCCAGAACCAGCAATAATAATCTTTGGCCCGGAAGTTCGATCGATCTGGTGCGAATCGGCGCCTCGCAACGTCTCTCGCAATTCCTTGAAGTCGAAGATGTCATCCCCGCGACGCAACTCCTTTTCGATGCGCGTGTTGTAAAGATGGCGAACCTTCTCATAGATTCCAGTGAGATGAATGGCGAGCGGAGAATCAAGATACACCGGCACGGACGGAAGCTGCTTACTTTCCAAAAGATTATCGAGCTTCTCTAGGAGCATCTGCGTGCGCTCAAGCGAGAAAGCCGGGATAAGAAGCGTACCACCACGTGCGATGGCCGCCTTGGCGATCTCGAGGAACTTCGTATCACGATTCTCCCGATCCTCGTGCTGACGATCACCATACACGGATTCCATAAGAAGGTAGTCGAGGCCTCGGATCTTCTCCACGTCGCGAAGGAGCGGTGATGGCGAGTTGCCGATATCCCCCGTAAAGAGCATTGTCTTCCCGCTTGGGAACGTGAACTTAATAAGTGAGGAACCGAGGACGTGGCCTGCGTCGAAGAGTTCGACCGTAAATGCCGAATCCTGCCTGCCGGCAGGCAAGTCACGTGGCTCATGATATGGAATCGTGTGCCAATATTTCAGAGCATGCGCAACATCGTCCGGAGTATATAGAATCGCATCATCATGGATCCCAATCTTTGAGGCATCAAGAAGGAGCAGTTCACCCAAGGCCTTCGTCTCTGGAGTGGAGAAGATCTGCCCTTTGAACCCCGCCTTCACGAGCTTCGGGATGAGGCCCACATGGTCGATGTGGGCGTGCGTGACGAAGAGGTACTGCATTGAGGCAGGATCGTACGGGAAGGGGCGGTTATTGTGACGGAAGGCGTTGAGTCCTTGTTCCATCCCGCAGTCGACGAGAATTCGCGCTTCTTCAAGTTCGAGGAAGAAGTTTGCCCCCGTCGCCGAACCCGCTCCTCCGAAGCATGTGAGTTTAGCCATTTATAGTGAGTTTATCGAACTATGGTTACCTTTACGAGTCGCGATTAAAACGGCTAACGCCGCGCCACAACATCCGAGCACGATGTCGTTCGTTACGTCGAGTGCATACCCCTCCAAAGGGTCGGCAATGTTGTAGACATATTCAAACACTTCCCACCCAACCGCCACGATGAGCATGGGGGTAACCACTAGAGCCATAACGAGCTCTAGACGCGCCACCTGTCTCGAGAAAAACCACCCCGAGCACCATAGCACCCAGTATGTCGAGAAGCCGGCCGTTAGCCCCGCCACCCAATGCACCAAGACGTCATACCACCAATAAAGCCAGTAGAAGTAGAAGACGATCCCCGCTTCGTGCAGGACAAGGAGGAGGACGGCCAGCCAAAAGCCAAGCCAGAGAATCGTTTTAGAATGCATTGGTTCTATTCTATCAAAAATCCCGACCGAAGTCGGGATCTCTGATAGGGTCATCCTGGTATCACCCTAGTTGCAAAAACTAGGTGGGTGTCCGCACGTGTATCCCAAAGGATGCACAAATATAAGACTCCCTGAAAAAATTTTAGCTAGATAATACCTCGAACAACCCTTAGCAGAGTATAACGTACGAAAAAGAGATTTCCCTGTGGAAATCTCCTAGACGAGCGGGTGAAAATGGTTCGTATTCGCCCTTATCCTAAGCCACGAAACGTGGCTACTCCAAAATACCGTCCAAATTCACGTCGTAAAGCATCTTTTCTTGCAAAAGGGTGTAGGACGTGAGTTCTTGAGGTGAGAACCAGTGAGCAATCTCGAACGTCGCTTCTTCCACGTTGCCAGAGGCGTGAATAATATTGCGAATGGCGCGGCCGTCAGCGTCAGACATGGCGTACGAGTCAAGCACGAAGTCCCCACGGATGGTCCCCACGTCAGAAGACAGCGGTTCAGTCTTGCCGACAAGCTTGCGCACAAGCGGTACCGCGTGAGCGCCTTCCCACACCATTGCCACTACCGGGCCTGAGGTCATGAAGGTAATGAGGTGCTTACGGATCTTCTCATCGATTTTCTCGTAATGCTTCTCGATATGGTCAGCGGCTGGGACGAGCATTTTGATACCCACAAGCTTCAAGCCCACGCGTTCAAATCGTCCGATCACTTCCCCAATAAGGCCTCTCTGCACGCCGTCCGGCTTTACTGCGACAAACGTTCGTTCTTTTTTTGGATGAGTCATAGGGTTAGTATTATATTGCCTTTATCCGTGATCGCAACCGTATGCTCGAAGTGAGCGCTCCGCTTGCCGTCTCGGGTGCCAATCGTCCAGCCATCCGAGAGAACCTTGATGGCGCCCGTGCCGACGTTCAGCATGGGCTCAATGGCAATAACCATGCCTGGCACGAGCTTCACCCCCTTCCCGGCGCGACCGGTGTTGGGCACAAATGGTTCTTCGTGCACGGCGTGACCCACACCATGACCAGCCAAGTCTTCCGCTAGAGAGAAGGGGGTTTGCTCCGCGACGGCTTGGATCGCGGCGCCGATGTCTCCAATGGTGTTGCCAGGTTTGGCCGCTTCAATCCCCCGCTCGAGAGCGAGCTTCGTCATGCGGAGGAGCTCCCGTGCCTCGTCGTCTATCGCGCCACAAGGCACCGTCACGGCGGAATCCGTAATAAGCCCGCCATGCACGAGCCCAAGGTCCAGGGAAACAAGATCCCCCTCTTCAACCAAGCGGTCAACTTCGTTTGGAATACCGTGCACAATTTCGTTATTGATAGAGAGACAAAGCGCGGCTGGGAAGGGACGCGTGGCGCCGGCAGGGCGATAGTTCAAGAAAGCCGGCTTGTCACCGTACTCGCGAATGAGACGCTGCGCTTCTTCTTCCAGGGTAAAGGTCGAGACCCCTGGCTTTACCATGGCGGCGAGTTCTTTGAGAATATGAGCGTGGCGACGACCGCCTTCGCGCATGATTTCAATTTCTTCTTGTGTTTTAAGTCTCATGATTATATGTAACCGATTTTATGTAACACTTCGGCGTGAACGACTTCGGGCAAAGGCTCCCCATTAATCTCGATGAGCTTGCCGCGAGCGCGGAAGAATTCAACCGATGCTTGAGTTTCCTTATCAAACTTCTCCAGGCGTACGGGAATGCGTTCCGGGACATCGTCAGCGCGACCGAACTCTTTGCCACGCTTCACCAGGCGCTCCGTGACGGTGGGCTCAGAAGCTTCGAGATAGAGAATACGGTAATCATTCCCCAGCCATTCGTGCACTTCGTGGAAGAGTTCCGCTTCTGGCAATTTCCGGCCCATGCCTTCAAAGATCATGCCATCCGACCCTTCGGTAAAGAGAGCTTGTTCAAAGAGAAAGGCGGCGAATCAGTGCGGCGTAAGGTCTCCAGCTTCCTGAACGCTTTTAATCTTCCGACCCAGCGCGGTATCACAGAGTGATACCGCGCGGACTTTGTCTCCGGTGGAGAATACGGGCAGCTTAAGCTTTTGCGAGAGAAGTGCCGACTGTACCCCCTTCCCCGCTCCCGGCCTCCCCATGAAAACAAAGGTGTTCACCATAACCTCACTCTAGCAAACTACTCACCGTATGCATACTCGGCCACCAGATCGGCATGGACCTGCTCAACGCTCTGCTCGCCATTCACTTCGATGAAGCGGTAGAACGGATTTTGTTTAAAGTATTCGACCGCCGGCATGACGTCCTTGTCGAACCAGTCGAGGCGCTTGTCGATCTTTCCGAGATTGAGATCGTCACTTCTCCCTCGGCCCAAGAGACGCTTCTCGGACCACTCGCGGGAAACATTGAGATAGATCACCGTTGGCCGTTCCCGTTCGTAGAAGTGAAGGGCGTTGGTGAGCATCTCGGCTTCGGAGCGGGCGCGCGGCGCCCCGTCGAAGACGAGGTGCATCTCAGGCTCAAGCTCGTCGATGAGCATATCCGTCCACATCCAGGTGGCGAGAAAGTCTGGCTGACGCTCGTCGTGTTTATAAATACTCTGGGAAAGACGCGAGGTATACCCTTCCCCGCGAATAAAGGTGCGGAAGCGTTCTCCCGTCTCCACATACAGAATCTTCTTCCCATCCAAGCGATGGAAGCGGTTCTTCAAGAGATCCGCCTGTGTCCCCTTCCCACAACCCGAGCGACCAATGAAAATAACCGTATGAGGCATTCCTCTATTATAGAGGCAAAAGAGAATTAATATTCTCGCGCGGAAACTTGAGCGTCCGTTTTCTTGATGAGATCAATCACTACCGAGACAACGATGAGCAGAGCGGTACCACCGATGGAGATAGCCTGGATGCCAGTGACGGAGCGGAGGACAAGCGGCAAGACGGCAATAATGCCGAGGAAGAGGGCGCCGACGAGTGTAAGGCGGGTGAGAACGCGGAGCATGTAGTCAGCGGTCGGGGCACCTGGGCGAACACCGGGAACGAAGGCGCCAGACTTCTGGAGGTTCGTTGCGATTGTATCTGGGTCGAAGGTCACGGCCGTGTAGAAGTAGGTAAAGAGCACCACGAAGGCGAAGTAGGCGCAGGTGTAGAAAGTGTTATTGGCGAGAAGAGCCAAAGCAGAAGAAGAGAAAGACGCCAACCAGCCGATGCTTGAACCGACGAGGAACTGGAAGATCATTCTCGGGAAGAGAAGAATCGAGGCGGCAAAGATTACCGGGATCACGCCAGCCTGGTTGATGCGGAGCGGGATGTAGGTCGAGACGCCACCAGCCGCGCGCTCGCCTCTCACCTGCTTGGCGTAGGTGACCGGGATCGGACGCTCAGCTTCCGTAATAATAACAATACCGAAGATAACCAAGAGAGCGACCGCGAGGGTAAGGAGGTAAACCGGGATCTGAGACGGATCGTAGGTCACAAGCAACTGGCTCAAAGCCGCCGGTAAGCGCGAGACGATACCGGCGAAAATGATGAGCGAGACGCCGTTGCCGATACCGAACTCCGTAATAAGTTCACCCACCCACATAAGAAGCATGGAGCCCGCGACGATCATGATGATATCGATGCCTAGTGCCGTAGGCGTAAGAGCCGGAAGCGCGCCTTGCGTCTGGAGAAGTTTAATAAAGGCGTAGCCCTGGATGATGGCGAGCGGCACGGCCAAGAGGCGTGAGTACTGAGAGAAGCGGCGGCGACCAGCCTCTCCTTCTTCCTGGTTCAAGCGCTTCATGGCCGGAGAGAGCACCGTGAGGAGCTGCATGATGATGGAAGCGGTGATATACGGACCGACGCCGAGCATCACCACCGAGAGATTGGAAAGGCCACCGCCGGAGAAGAGGTTCAACAGGTTCAAGAATTCCGAACCAGCCAGAAGGCTCTGCAGGCGGAGAGCGTCAATCCCCGGCACCGGGAGAATGGCCAAGAGACGAGCAATCACGAGTAAGCCCGCGGTAAAGAGAAGGCGGTTTCTAATGCCGCGGTCCGAGAAGGCGAGACGCAGTTTCTGGAAAAGGGTGGACATGAGCGAGGCTTAGTTAGGCCTTCTTCGAAGCGAGATGGGCCTTGAGAGCGGCGCCGACGAGCTTCTCGCGGCGACTCTTCAAAGAAGACTTGCCGCGGCCGCGGAGCTTCGGCACGCGCTTAATGAAATCACGAAGTTCTGGGCGCTTCTTGCGACCAGCGCGAGCGTTCTGGCCCTTGGTGCCGCGGCCAGAGGTTTTGCCACGAGTACCACCACGTCCAACTTGCTTGGACTTCTTGTTCGGGGTCTTGCGTTTGAGAGTGTGGAATTGCATGGCGGTGTTATTTAGATTCGCGGATCTTCGTGTGTTCAAGCTTCTGCAAGGCCTTCACCGCGGCGAACGCGTTGTTGGCATGGTTCTTGCTTCTCGAGTAGAGCTTGGCGCCGACATTGGTGATACCAGCAAGCTCAAGGACGGTGCGCACGGAAGAACCGGCGACGATCCCCTTCCCGGGAGCGGGCATCATTTTCACCACGGAGGCGGCGTACTTCGCTTCGATCTCGTGCGGGATGGACATCCCCTTCGTCATGTTGACGGTGATCATATTCTTCTTGGCATCACGCATCGCCTTGTCGATAGCGAGCGGCGTGTCGGTAGCCTTACCGAAGCCAACACCGACCTGGCCCTTGCGGTTACCAGCAACGAGAGCGACGGAGAAGGAGAAGCGACGACCACCGGAGACGACGCGGACCACGCGGCGGAGGCTCACGATCTTGTTGTCGAACTCAGGCTTGGCGCGAGGTTCACGACGAGGACCGCGGCGGTTGTTGTCGCGGCGAGGGCCGCGAGAATCACGGCCACGGAAATTGCCGCGAGCCTGTGCCTCGGGAGCCGGAGCGGCAGGAGTAACTACCTCCTCTACCGGTGTTTCGATCTTCTCTTCAATTTTGTTCTGAGTTTCGTCCATAATGTTTATTAAAACTTCAAACCAGCCTCGCGTGCGGCGTCAGCCAAC
Source organism: uncultured Candidatus Saccharibacteria bacterium (assembly GCA_964642835.1). Taxonomy (GTDB): domain Bacteria; phylum Patescibacteriota; class Minisyncoccia; order Phycocordibacterales; family Zambryskibacteraceae; genus UBA5004. The sequence goes on from CAZXQA010000001.1 coordinate 424,515, forward strand.
GCCTTCACCTTGCCGGTGTAGATGTAGCCGCCACGGTCGAAGACAACAGCCGTCACTCCCGCGGTAGCGGCCTTCTTGGCCACCTCGCTCCCCACCTTAGCAGCATCCTTACCCTTGGCCGCCGCGAGCGTAACGCCGCGAACGTCGTCAATAAGCTGGGCATAGAGACCCTTGTTGGATTTGAAGACCGAGAAGCGAGGGCGCTCTGCCGTACCAGAAATGGTGGCGCGAATGCGCTTGTGGCGTCTGGCTCTCATGGCTTGTTTGATAGTCGAGTTCATAGTGGTTTATGCCGTTTTCTTGCCCTGCTTTCTGCGGATTGTCTCCGTATCATAGCGCATACCCTTACCCTTGTAAGGCTCTGGCTTCTTGAGGGAGCGGAGCTTCGCGGCGAAGGCGCCCACCTCTTCCTTGTCGCTACCAGCGATGGTGATGAGGTTCTTCTCGGCGGTAACCTTGAGACCAGCCGGGATCATAACCTCAACCGGATGAGAGAAGCCGAGAGCGAAGACGATTTTGTCTCCCTTCACTTCGGAGCGGTAACCAATACCTTCGAGAATAAGCTTCTTCTGGAACGGCGTGTTCACCCCGTTGATCATGTTGGAAATGTGGGAAGCGAAGGTGCCCCAGAGCGCGCGAGATTCCAAGGTGAGCTTCTTCGGCACCACGGTGACCTCACTGCCTTCGACCTTCACCTCGATCATCGGATGAAGAGTGCGAGAGAGTTCGCCCAACGGTCCTTTGACAGCGATAGTGCCAGCTGAGAGCTTGATCTCAGTGTTGGCGGGAAGGGTCATAATTTTTTTGCCGATGCGTGACATATCTGTATAGAAATTACCAAATGGTGAAGAGAGCTTCCCCGCCGAGCTTGTGCTTCTTGGCGTCGCGGCCGGTCATAACTCCCTTGGAAGTCGAGAGGATGAGAGCGCCGTAGCCTGACTTCACCGCGCGGATCTCATCGGTCTTCTTGTAAATGCGCTTGGACGGCTTCGAGACGCGGGACACGCCCTTGATCTTCGGAACGCGGTTCTCGGCAAAGAGAGAGACCTTCAAATTCTTCTTGCCGCCGTCGAGCACCGTCTCTACCTCCTTCACAAAGCCTTCCTTCTTGAGCACCATCGCAATAGCCTCCTTGAGAGCGGAGTGCTGAACGGTCGTGCTCTCATGACCGGCATTGCCGGCGTTCTTGAGCTTAATGATGAAGTTAGAAATAGTATCCATAGTATTACCAGGAAGCCTTGCGCACGCCCGGGATCTTGCCTTCGTTGGCCAGTTCACGGAAGCAAATGCGGCAGAGATCGAAGTCTCTCATGTAGCCGCGACCACGACCGCAACGGAAGCAACGGTGAGTAGCCCGAGTGCTGAACTTCGGGGTCTTCTTGCTTCTTGCGATGACTGATGTTTTGGCCATAAGAGACGAGCTATGTTAACACATTATTTCTTAAACGGGAAGCCGAGGTGTCGCAAGAACGCGAGCACGTCTTCCCTGCTCTTGGCCGTCGTTACCACCGTTACCGCGAAGCCGAAGACGTCCTTCAACTCTTCGTCAGCCGCTTCAGGGAAGATGGTGTGCTCCTTAATACCCATCGTGTAGTTGCCCATTTCATCGGCACCAGTTGGGCTGATGCCACGGAAGTCCTTAGTGCGAGGAAGAGCGACGTGAATGAGCTTCTCCAAGAAGTCATGCATACGCTGGCCACGAAGAGTGACCTGGTAGCCTACGACGTCGCCTTCGCGAGACTTGAAGGTGGCGATGGAAATCTTCGCGCCACGGGGAGCCGCCTTCTGGCCGGTAATGCGAGCCAAGCGATCTTCAACGATTTTGAACTTATTCTTATCCTTGAAGGAGCCGACACCTGAGGAGATGACTACCTTTACAAGCTTCGGGCTCTGCATTGGGTTCTTGTAACCCGGGAGAGTCTGAGTCTTTTCTTTAAGAGTCTGAATTTTCATAAATTTCAATCAATATTACTTGGCGAGCTTCACATTAGAAACGTGGATCGGGAAGGACTTCTCGACAATACCGCCCTTGCCACTCTTCTTCTTCGGATGCTCGTGAACCTTCTTCACGTTGACGCCTTCGACCAACACCTTGTTCTCCTTTGGAAGCGCGCGAAGAATCTTGCCGGACTTGCCCTTGTCCTTGCCGGTGAGCACTATAACGGAATCGTTTTTCTTGACGTGCATATAAGTATTTATACTACTTCTGGGGCCTTCGAGATGATGGACTGGAAACCAGCCTCACCGATCTCTCTTGGAACCGGGCCGAAGACGCGACCAGCCATCGGTTCCTTCTTGGCGTTGTCGAGGATCACAACCGCGTTCTCGTCGAAGCGAACGTAGGTACCATCCTGACGGCGGAAAGGAGCGCGCTGGCGAACGACGACGCCATAGAGCACATCCTTCTTCTTGACCGACTTGCGAGGCTCAGCCTTCTGGACCGAGAGCACGACGATCTCGCCCAAAGAAGCAGTGCGCTTCTTGGAAGAGCCGAGTACCTTGAAGACGCGGCCGATTTTGGCTCCGGAGTTGTCTGCGATCTGGACGATTGAGCGTGGCTGGATCATGGCGGCTTATACTACTACAAAGTGCTTATCCTTGGAAATGGGCTTCGTTTCGCGGATGGAAACCTTCTCCCCCATCGCCTTGGTGTTGCCGGCGTCGTGAGCCTTAAACTTCTTCCTCATCTTCACGAACTTGCCATACTTGGCGTGCTTCTCGTAGCGTTCGACAACTACGACAACCGTATCCTTCATCTTGGTGGAGACGACGGTGCCCTTGAGAACCTTTGCTTGTGTGTGTTGAGTCTTTTCCATATTACTTGTTGATGGCGGTCAGAATGCGCGCAATGTCCTTGCGGATGTGCTTGCCTTCCTTAACGTTCTTCGTCCTCGAGCCCGCTTCGCCGAAGCGGAACTTGCGCAACGCTTCGCGCTTCTCGACGAGCGTCTTCACGAGCTCTTCCCTCTTTTGACCGGTGTAGTTGGTTTTCTTCATATAATTTAGCGAGCGACGACACGAGTCTTAACCGGCAACTTGGTACCCGCCTTGCGGAGAGCCTCACGAGCCGTTACTTCGTCGGTACCATCCACTTCAAAGAGGACGCGACCAGCAAGAACCGGAGCTACGTAGCCCGCGAGATCACCCTTACCCTTACCGAGCTTCACTTCAGCCGGCTTCTGCGTGTACGGCATATCCGGGAAGATGCGAATCCAGAGGCGGCCGGTCTTGCCGATCGAGCGGGAAAGCACCTTACGAGCAGCTTCGATCTGGTTCGACTTGATGCGAGCCTGACCCATGGCCTTCAAGCCAAAGGAGCCGAACGCCACCGTGATGCCGCGGTTAGCAACACCGACACGGGAAGGATTCCTTCTCATCGTGTGCCACTTGCGGTATTTAACTTTCTTAGGGAAGAACATGGTGGTTTATTTATTGAAAATATCACCCTTATAGATCCAGACCTTCACGCCGACCGTGCCGAGCGGAAGATGAGCGACCGTCAAAGCGTAGTCTACGTCGGCGCGGAGGGTCTGAAGCGGAATGCGGCCCTTCTTGTGGGTTTCAGTGCGGGCCATACCACCACCGATCATGCCGGACATAACGATCTTAATACCGAGAACATCGCGATTCGCCATCACCTTCTCAACGGTCTGCTTCATGATGCGGCGGAATGGCAAGCGCTTCTCCAAGCCTTCAACAACCATCTGACCAACGATGGCGGCATTGCCTTCGGCGGACTTCACTTCCTTAATGTCGAGCTTGAGATCAACCTTGGCGTCGAGGAGGTCGTGCTTGGCAAGAAGCTTCTTCACGTCCTCGCGGAGAGTCTCGGCGCCTTTACCATCACGACCAATGATCATGCCTGGGCGGGAGGTGGAAACAATGACGCGAAGGGTCTTTACGCTGCGTTCGATCTCAATATCAGCCACGAAGAAGCCTTTAAGCTTCTTTTCGAGGTATTCGCGCACGAGGACATCACCCTTGAGGGCGGCCTGGTACTTCCCCTTTGGGCTAAACCAGCGGCTCTTCCAGTCGCGGAGGATGCCAAGGCGGTGTGAATATGGATGAACTGTATGTGTCATAAATTTATGCGGTCTTCTTGGAGACCTTTTCGGTCAAAACAACCTTAACACGGCTCGTGCGCTTGCGGAGCGGGTTGGCCATGCCACGGCTGCGAGGCTGGCGGCGGTAGAGAGTCGGACCAGCATCAACACGAAGCTCCTTGACGATAAGAGTCTCAACGGCGATGTCGAGGTTCTTGGCGTTGGCAGCCGCGGAAGCAACCAGCTTCTGAAGAGGGAGCGCCGCACGCTTCGGCACGAAGGAGAGGATGGTGAGCGCGTCGGCCACCGACTTACCCTTCACCGTCGCCGCAACCACGCGAACCTTGCGAGGCGACTGGCGGTAATTCTTAAGTTCGGCGGTGACGGTATTCATACAAGATTATTTCTTGGAGTCAGCACTCCCTTTAGCGGCCTTGGCGGCGGCGATTTCGCCTTCCTTCTGCTTGATTTCAAGCTCCTTCTGCATCTTACCGCCGTGGCGGTTGAACTTACGGGTCAAGGAGAATTCACCCAAGCGGTGGCCAACCATGTCCTCCGTGACGAGCACTTCGATGTGATCGCGGCCATTGTGGACGCCGAAGGTGAAACCGACCATCTCAGGGGCAATCTGGCAGGCTCTGGACCACGTCTTAATAACGCCGGTTTCGAGCGGCTTCTTACCTTCGATCTTTTTCAAGACGCGAGGGTCGACGTATGGGCCTTTAGAGGACGAGCGTGTCATGTTTCAAAACAAAAAGCGTGGAAACGCTTGTGCGAAATATAGTATAGAAATCGGGCCTATAAGTCAAATAGGGGTACAAATGAGGGCCAGGCATTATTGCCTGGCCCCTCCCCATCCCGCTATCTTTGAGAAAATTCCCCAGTAAAACTGATGGACCCTGGGCATCTTCTCCCAAATGTAGTGGTCCACGATAACGAGCTCGAACATGCCGCCCTCCTCCCCTATTATAGCAAAAAGCCCCCGAAGGGGCTTGTTGCGTCCAGTTGGTATTATCTAGCTAATACCAGAGACTAGCGACCACTCATTTCGCCGCGGAGCTTCTCGATGAAGCGACCAGCCGCTTCCTGACCACCCAAGCCGAAGGAAAGGCCGAGAGCCAAGGAAATAGCGATAACAATACCGGTGAAGAGAGTTTGGCTGAAACCAGCACCGATGCCAAGCTGCGAGAACGCAACGAGGATGGCGAAGATCCAGATAGCCCACTTAGCGATAGCACCCGCGAAGTGTGCCGAAGAAACGCTGGCCGTACGAGCGGCAGCCGTTACAGTGCGGCTGGCCACATCGCCGACGACGCCTCCCACAAGGAGAACCAGAGCGGCAACGATAACGCGAGGGAGATAACCCAAGACGACATCCTGGAGGAAGATGTTGACCTGCGCGAGGCGCAAGACATCAAAGACAGCCACGAGGAAGACGACGATCACAAACCACTTAACGAGAGCACCGATGAAGGCGCCCGCGTCGAGGCGGATGCCACCACGGTGGAGGAAGGACTCAAAGCCTGCGCGGCGAAGGGCTTCATCAACCTTAAGAGAGCGGAAGATCTGGGCAATTGCCTTACCCAAGAGAGCGCCAATGAGCCAACCAACGATGAGGATAATGAGCGCAACAACCACGTTCGGGACGAAGTTAACAACGCCAACCCAGAGGTTCTGGAAAGAAAGCGTCAATACATCTCCCCAATTTTGCAATAACATATGTTCTTAACGGTAAATCTACTTATTAATTACCACTCTAAAAGGGGTATGAAATAAGTATATACCCGAAAATCCCTAGTGTTTAAGCGGTGTGGATAACCTTGTACCTAACCCTTGACAACATAATTAGCTTTGCTAAGATGAACACATGGCTAAGGAAACAAAGTACTCAATTAAAGACCTCAAAAAGGCCTTCCCAGACGATGACGCGTGCCTAGACTTCATGTTTGATACTCTCCACTCCCGAAAATGCTCTTGTGGGGGTAAGTACGCCCGCATCAAGGGTCGCAAGCAGTACCAGTGTTCTATGTGCCGGTACCAGATTTCTCCTTGTGCAGGCACGATCTTCCATAAATCCGAGACTCCCCTTACCTCTTGGTTCCACGCTATCTTTGTATTCTCAAACGCTAAGAGCGGTATTTCGACCAAGGAAATGGAGCGTCAGCTCGGGGTAACGTATAAATGCGCTTGGCGTATTCTCATGCAGATCAGAAAGGCCGTAGCCCGTACGGACGGCACCTTGAGAGACGTAGTGGAAATGGACGCCGGATACATTGGCGGCATCGGTAAGAAGAACAAGGTACGTATGGAAAATAAGGTACCGGTGATCGTGGCCATCCAGAGAAACGGCGAGATCAGGGCCGAGGTGGTGAAGAATGTCTCAGCCGAGACGCACCAGCGGTTCCTTGAGAAGCACGTCGCCTCTGGCTCTACTATCCTCACTGACGGTGCTTCGTGGAAATCAGGCTCCCTATACGACCGCTACCGCGTCCAGCACAACAAGGGCGAGTTCGTCCGTGGGGACGTACATATCAACCGTGTCGAGACCTTCTTCTCGCACCTTAAGCGTTCTTTGCGCGGGACCCATAAGAGCGTTTCCCCGGAGCACCTCCAGTCTTACCTAGACGGCTTTGTCTTTCACTACAACATGCGGTACAGCGACAGACATCGTTTCGATGCTTTGGTCGGTGCTGTATTGCAGTCTTCAGAATAGAGAGGAAGCTTTCTTTCTTCATTAGTTCTCAGTCTAACATACCCACTTGACTGACGATCACGACACCGGTGTCGGTGTCGGGGTATCAACAGGTTATTCACACTAACTTTGTGCCGGATAACATGCATTTCGCGGCTTAGAAAAAGGAAATTTTCGTGTATCCCATGGGATACACCTGATACACCTTTTTCTGGTCCGGCTTGCTTCCTTCTGCTAAGTCAGTAATATCTAAAGCAAGCAACAGCCAGCCGCCGTTGCCATCGTTTCCACCAAAACGAAAAAGCGCCCTTAGATACAGGGTGCGCCCCACGGGATTTGAACCCGTATGCCGGTCAGCATGAGTTTTGGAGACTCACATGTCTACCAATTCCATCAGGGGCGCACTCTATATCCAATAGAGGTGCTTTTTCATTTATCTACTTCTCGTTTCCACCTAGAATCGAGGAATAGTTAATGAACAGTATAAAATCTTTCAAGGGGTCCTGGGAGTGGATAACCCTCTTTTTAGCGATCCAGATACAGCTCGGCCGCCATGTCAATAGAGTCTCAAACCAATCCACAATTGAAATTAGAAAAATGGCTTGCGTTGTGTGTGACCCTGTTATAATTAGGGAGCCAAGCCTTGATCAAGCGAGGCAAACTACAGAACGGAGAAGGCCGACCCTACAAGGTCGGCCTTCTCTTTCACCTCTTATGAATCGAATCACTTCTACGGCCACCTTTCATTCAGCGGACTAGGCCTCTTTACTTGGCAGCGAGGATAGGCAGATTGTAAGTCCGCTTCTCTTTTTTAAATTAACTACAGAACGAGGTTACAGGTCCCCCTGGTCTAGGCATAGTCTGCGCCTAGCGACTCGGGGAGTGAAGCAAAAGGTTTGTCATAAAAGTTTATGATTAGCCTTTAATTCCCTCCTAAACCTATGAGGGCTTCAATCATTCTTTCATCATCTCGAAAGTATGTAAAGAGGGGTTACGTGTGGATAACCTTTTGAGAGACTGCCGGAGTGTGAAGGCCGAGCTTATTCAAGATCTTTTCGTGCTGAGAGTCGAGAATGTCACGGATGAGCTTGTCATAGATACCCAAGCGGTACTGGAAGTCGGAGGTCTCAAAGACGGCGTAGCGGAGTTCCTTGCCAAGTTCCGCCTCAATGGCTGACATCACGGTCGTAAGCTTGCCGTGCTTGATATGATCCCCTACCACAAGGATATCGACGCGAGAGTCGGGGTTATGGAGAAAGACCCCAGAGGTCAAAATGAGCTTGATATTGCCAGCAGTCGAGACCTTGCGGACAATTTCCTTCTCCGAGAGAGGGGTGGCATCGATGAGGAAGTTGCCGATGGCGGGCAAGAAGCGATAACCCCGGTTAAGTGAGTAAGTCTTCGTCCCCTTTTTGATGAGGCCTGACTTCACGAGAGTCGCAAGCTCACGACGAGCGCTCGAGCCCCCTACCTTGGCGCGGCTAGCTACCTCCGCCGAAGTGAAGGCGAGGGTGGGATTAAAGATGAAGAGCCGCATGATCTTCACCTTGGCTTCCCCACCGAAGATATGAGCAATACTTTTTGACATGTGCGTATTCTAGACCCATTAACCCTCGATGACAATATAAATAAAAAGAAAACACCCGCTGAAGCGAGTGTTGAGAGAAGCGATATGTAGCATACCCTGTCTTAACTCAGAGAGAGTTCTGCTACCTACGAGGTTGGCGCCTTTATCGAGCCGGGAGTAGCATACCCCTGTCTTAACTCAGAGAGAGTTCTGCTACAAAGTCGCAACACCACTCGTCAGGGCGAGATAGTAGCATACCCCTGTCTTAACTCAGAGAGAGTTCTGCTACCA
>CAZXQA010000001.1:433207-486712 GCA_964642835.1 uncultured Candidatus Saccharibacteria bacterium
AGTAGCATACCCCTGTCTTAACTCAGAGAGAGTTCTGCTACCAGAATCAGCGGTGGGGTTTGCCTAGGTCGTGCCTAGGCTTCTTCCTCCTTGCTGAAGGGAGGCGGCCCTGCTACGGGGCATAACTTGGACACAATGCCCAAGCCACAAGGAATTTCCGGAAAGTGAGAAAAATATCTCAAACCGGCCCGAAGACCAATCTGTTTTTCTCACCTTCAGAAGTCAAAGAGCGACTTCGCTCACCTTATCACTTTCTTTATCATCTGTCAAACATCGGTTCTCATGCCGAGTAGGTAGCGTGACCGGCGCAAAGATTTCCCCAGCGTTGACTGCTTTGACGAATTTGAGCACTTGCACTTCCATGTAATAGCGGTACGCATGGCACATATTAAAATCTTTCAAATAGTACCGCCGATTCAGGCGCTCGTTCACCTCGTGCAGAAAGTGTGGGATCTCCTTTTCAAGTCTCACAATCTTCTTCTTTTTCAGACGGAGGAAACGTAAAACTTCCGCATCGATAATATCCGCGCGAAACATTTCCACGAGGTCATAAATAAGCGGCGCACTGTCGGCATTACGGGGCATGTGGAGCAAACCCATTTCTGTGGGGACATCGTACTTCAGAAGGATCTGCCGTAACACCGTCATAAGGTGGTGATAACCCACGTCGAGAAGCTTATTTACCTCTCCTTCCCCGTGCGACTGTCTTCCGGGGAATGCCGCCCAGAACGGCAGAAGCCTTTTGAACTCACGCCAGAAGTGTTTGGCCGCTCTCGCCTCTTCGAGCATGATATCTTGAATGGAATTTTTAAAACCAATATCCGTCGGCAGCGGGGTTCGATTGTACCTTTCGATAAGGCGGCTCTGGCGGGAAATCTTTACTTTGATAATCGTCCTCGCGGATTCAATAGCAAGCGGAGAATGTTTGTAAGCTGACATGCGATTGATCCAGAGCGCATTCATGTCCACATAATACAAGAAAACGGCATCACAGGATGAACCTGCGATGCCGCGTGTATCAGGCCAACGCCTGTTCGATACTGAGATAGCTTTCTTGAAGCTTCCCAGCCATCCAGAGCTTCGCCCCGTGCCCGATGGTCGGCGGATACTCGGTAAGTAGGAGCTTGTGCTTACGCACCGAACCCCGAAAGATCTTCACCTTGCACTCGAGGAGTTGGACGAGCCTCCCGAGACTGCCGGTGTTCTGGGCTGCCCAGTTGAGACCGTGCGAACTGCCACGCTCCTTCTTCTTCGCGTCAGCGAGTTTCCTCGGCTTGCTTCTCACCACCATGTCCGTCACAACAAAGTGGTTGCCGTGCCGACGGAAGAGATAGTCCACCATCTCACGTTCGTCTTGGAGATGCTGCCTGGATCGGATGACTTGCATCCGACGCCGGGCGGCGTTGAGTTCCTCCCAGTTGGCAGAGCCCTTGATACGGCCCTTCATCCGCCTCTCAACTTCCTCGATGAGCGGCTGCCAATACTTGTCCGAACGCCAGAGCGGAATCACTTCCTCTCCCCACGCGGAGCGCACACCGATCGACGATGCCCCGAGAGCCAGGTAGACCGCTTTGTCTGTGCAGAACTCAGTCGGCGTCCGGCTCGGGAGTTCGTAAGAAACCGAAATCCAAAACCGCCCCGGCTTCGAAAGATCATGCTCGTCGCGAGTCAGCTCAAACTTCTTGAGCTTGGCCGCTTGAGCAAGCATCCCAAGTTGGTACTTCGGGATCGTGAAGGCCAAGGTTGTCCCGACCTTCCTGCCAAGTGACAAAACGAACTGGCCGTCTTTCACCTTGAAGCCGCTTCGTCCTGGGATCTTTTGAAACCAAGCATCGAGTCGCGGTCTTGGTGGACGAGCATCGGGATCCCCTTCCTTGCGGAGCGTCGCGAGTGAACGAAATGCAGCTTCAACTCCGTCGAGGGTTTCCTCCTGCCACGTGCGCATCATCGCGCCGAAGATCGGATCATCCGCCCGACGTTTCGTCAGAGCGTTGATCTGGTCGTAGAGCGTGATCCAGTGCCGACGGTACGCCGTCTCGAGCTTGCGCTTGAGACGGGTGCTTGCAGGCCTGAACTTGAGCCTCGTCCGCAAGGGCGCGATGAAGCGTCGATACATGACGAGCCGTTCCGTGAGAGCTTCGTTGTAGAGCTGTCGCAATTGTTCGCCGATGGCGAGGACCTGCTCAAGCCGCTCTCCGCGGAGCTTCACTTCGAACCGTTGCGTGAGATAAGGCACCAAGGCCTCCTCACCGCGCTTCCGTTTGGCCATGTGGCCTCCTTTGTAAATGAGAAACGTGAACCTGCTACTCTACTTTGTATTATACCACAAAAACAAAAGCCATGCAAATGCATGGCTTTTGTTTTAAAGAATCGGGAGAAATTACTTAAGCGTAACCTTGCCGCCTGCTTCTTCGATCTGCTTCTTCAAAGCTTCGGCTTCTTCCTTCTTCATGCCTTCCTTGACCATCTTCGGAGCGCCGTCGACGAGGTCCTTGGCTTCCTTGAGGCCCAAGCCTACAGCTTCCTTAACGACCTTGATAACGGCAATCTTGTTGGCACCACCGTCGGTGAGCTCAACGTTGAAGAGAGACTTCTCTTCACCTGCGGCAGCCGCGGCAGCCGGAGCGGCAGCAACAGCCGTAGCGGAAACGCCGAACTTCTCTTCGAACACCTTCACAAGCTCGTTCAAATCGAGAACGGACATCTGTTCGATCTCCGAAACGATCTTTTCAAACTTAGCGGGAACGCTGACTACTTTGTTTTCACCTTCCATGTGAGTAATTAATTACGTGATTATTAAGCTTTCTTCTGAGCGATCTCATTGAGCGCGATCGCGAAACGCTGAATCGGAGAGTTGATGATGTTGACGAACATGCCGCGGAGAACCGGCGTCGACGGAATCGTAGCGATCCCCTCGATCTCGGACTTGGACATGTACTTTCCTTCGAAGACACCACCGAGAATCGTGAGATTCTCAGGGAACTTCTTGTGGAAGCCGTAGACTTCGCGGGCTGGCGCGATAAGATCGCTGCCCCAGGCCATCGCGAGCTCGCCAGGCATCTCAGGCATCGTGCCTTCGTACTTCTGGCTGTCGAGTGCCAAACGGGCCAAGGTCTTCTTGGCAACACCGTAGGACACGCCTTCCTTCTTCAACGAACTCCTGAGGTTGGTGGTGTTCCCGACCGAGAGACCCTTGAAGTTAACGAAGACGAGAGACTTCGCTTCCGCGAAAGCCTTCTCGAGCTTGCTCAACACTTCCCCCTTCTTGGCTTTACTAATGGCCATCGTGAGTTGTGTGTAACTGATAAAAGAAAACGACCCACAATAAGGTCGTAGAGATTGGAGCCCGATAAATTAAATCGGGATTCGTCTCGGCCGGAAAATTAAGGAATTTCGCTTTAATCCCATTAAAGCGAATGCCTCCGACTGTCTTAGACCTTACGCGGGATACTGTACCTTATTTTGTATAAAAAGCAAAGGGCGAGCACATAGCTCACCCTTTTCTAGAAACTTCACTGAAACTTGCTGAATGTGATGAGAGAATACGTGAACCGAGTATCTTTAGCCTTACTCCAAATCTCCTTCCATTTTTCCTTCAAGAGTTCTGGGGTAAGGGGGGTGTCGAGCTCAATGATTTCAACCTGAAAACCCGAACTAGACACGGTGATATCATCCTCCTCTTCCTCCCCTACGCCGGCCTCGACCTCAAGATAGTACGTGAGCAAGTACACGTGCTTCATAGAAACCTCTGCGGTCAATATAGCAGATTGTTTAGGTAACCGCCCACTTCCGGGGAGCTTTGACTTACTTCAACGGCTTCAGGCTTTTGGTTATTTCATCGAGAATTTCCACATTCCCCTTAATGTCATTGCCATCGTAAACGATAAGGTACTTAGGCGAGCCTTCCTCAACGCAGCTGTTTGAAGAAAGGTTGGTGGGATCAATCACTCCGAATCCACCACTACGATTCTTCTCTCTTACTACCCCTTGGAGAATAGTGCGGGTATTTTCACTCACAAGCAGACGTTCTACCGAGTAACCAAGGACGGACATATCCTGCTTGGTATAGAAGCATGCTTCGCTTTTACAAGGTGAATCAGAGCCATATTGGATACCGACTTGGTTTATAGTAAATCCCCAACCCGCCTTGTCACCATTATGAATATAAAGATGAGCGCCCAAGTCAGAAGGACAGTACGACTCTCCATCTTCATCGACGACGGGGCTGAAGTCGGACAAGGTATCGGCAAGTGTGGCCTCAATAGTCCACCCTTCTGGATACTCTACCGAGTAACCATGGGTCTCATTGGCATACACGAGCCAGCCTGAGTGAGTTGAGGATTTCTCAGCTTGGGATAACCAGTTAGTCTTATAGGCTATTCCTGCCAAACCTGCGGCAACCACCAGCATGAGTCCGACCAGGAAATATTTTTTCATACACTCATAGTAACAAAAAACCGCCTGGAGTGGGCGGTTTTTTGTTACTTGGTCAATAGATCTAGAGCCCCCGAGTATCTCGCGAACCGCGAGAACGTTGAAGTAATTCATCCCTCAATTTTTCGGCATCTGCTTTTGAGATTCCTATGAGTCTTCCTTCTGAATAAGCGCCGTAACTCCCGACCGTTATCCCTCCGGCTGTTTGAATCTGAAGATCGGACAAGCCGAGCAATCTTGCGAATACCCCTCGATAGATATCAACATTTTGGATACGATCGTACGGAATAGAAACATATTTCTTCCAAATGATACCGTGCTCTTTTTTAAACACATTGTCGGTCATCTCATACCGATAATAGCGATATGTAAGTTTGGCCACAAGAAATGAGGCCGTAAGCACGAGAACAAGGATAATGAGAGGCGTGGTCCAATCAAATACTGGTATTGGTTGATAAACACCCGTGCTCGAAGAAAGCGCGGAATCAAGATCATACAAAGTTTTGAGACTTCCAAAGAAAACGCTCCCCAACCAAAGACCAATGATAAATCCAAAGAAACCAAATCCTGTTAAGTTTGAAATAAAGAATAACCAGACTGCTTTTGGATCAAGTTGTTTCATAACGTAAGCCTACAGGAGGGGCTGATATTGTCAAAACAAAAAAACCGCCTGGAGTGGGCGGTTTTTTGTTTTACTGCTTGCCAAGCATCCAGCGAGCTTCGACTTACTTCAAAGGCTTCAGGCTGCTTGTGATTTCATCCAGAATATGGATATTACTCGTGAGATCTTCACCCTCATACACGATTCGGTACTTGGCATCACCACCGAAACAAGCTGCAGCAGCGGAGCCATCTGTCTCAAGCGTTCCAAACGTGTTTATGCCCTTTAAAATCTTCCCGGTCATATCATCTTGTTCTATCCTTCGTTCAGTTTGATACCCTAATGATGACAAAGTTTTTTCGTGCTGCGAACACATTCCGCCGTTTGGACACGAGGAATCTCCCCATACAGGACCCGAGTTATTGATAAAAAATATCCAACTTGCCTGGTCATTTTCGATAACCAAACTCGGTCCAAAAACGCTGCATGACGGTTCCGTGTTAATACCAGCCGCCTCATTGGCATACGCTGTGTCAATCTTCCAATCAGCCGGGTATTCTAAAGAGTAGCCATGAGTGGTATTGGTATAGACCAGCCATCCAGCCCGACTAGCCGATTTCTCAACTTGGGAAAACAGGTTAGTTTGTTGAACGACTCCTATGAGCATTGCGGCAAATACGAGACCAATGAGAAGATACTTTTTCATACACTCATAGTAACAAAAAACCGCCCACTCCGGGCGGTTTTTTGTTTTACTGTTTGCCAACCTTGCGGCGGCGAACGATAAATTTGTTTGAATATTTCTTGGCGCGGCGGCTCTTCTGACCTTTACCGGTCGGCTTGCCGTAGACGGAGATCGCGCGGCGGCGACCACGACCCTGGCGTCCTTCACCTCCGCCGTGTGGGTGGTCAACTGGGTTCTGAGCCGTACCGCGGACAGTCGGGCGGATACCGAGCCAGCGAGAGCGACCGGCCTTACCGAGGTTCACGAGGCGGTTCTCGTTGTTCGACACTTCACCGATCGAAGCCCACGCCGTAGCTGGAATCTTCCTCACTTCGCTCGAAGGCATCTTGAGGTCGACATAGCCGCCGTCCTTAGCGAGAATCTCGGCATAGTCACCACCGGAGCGAGCGATCTTCGCGCCACCCTTCGGCTTGAACTCAACGTTGTACACGAAGGTACCCACGAGAAGGTTGCCGATCGGGGTGCGGTTGCCCGGAGTCTGAGGAGCGGATTCGGAAACGATATAGGTGTCCCCTACCTTCGCGGTGTTGTGGAGGAGCACGTAGCGCTTCTCACCATCCTTGTACTGAGCGAGACCAATGAAGCCGGAGCGGTTCGGATCGTATTCGATCGTCTTAATAGTGAAAGGCACATCGAGCTTGTCGTAATAGAAATCAACGAAGCGGAAGGTGCGCTTGTGGCCACCAGCCTTGTGGCGAGTGGTAATGCGACCCGTGTTGTTGCGACCCGAGCCGCGGCGGAAACCCTTGGTGAGGCTCTTCTCCGGTTTGCTGCTGGTCAAAAGCTTTCGGAAGTCGATGCCAGTCATCTGGCGGCGGGACTTGGTTGTCGGACGATAGTGCTTCATACAGGTTTACAGGAGTTCGATCTTATCACCCTTCTTGAGGTAGACATAGGCCTTCTTCCCACCGCTCTTAACGCCGTGCTTACCACGGACAAAGACGGCCTTAGCGGCGATCTTCGCGGTGCGAATCTTTACCGGCGTGACTTTGTAAGCGGCTTTAACGGAAGCGGCGATCTGGCTCTTCGTGGCTTTAGGAGCCACTTCGAAGACGTAGACGCCTTGCTTGTCGGCGCCGACGACAGCCTTCTCGGTGATGCGAGGGCGCATGAGAACGTTGTGTGTGCGAGTAGAGAGAGTCATAAAAGTTACTTGGCGCGAGCCTTAGCCATCTTTGGCAACGCCTTTACGGCGACGTCCGGATTCTCAAGCACAAGGTACTTGTACTGGAGAAGCGTGAGTGGGTTAAGATTGCGAGCCTCCACCACTTCGACATTGCCGAGGTTCTTGAAGGCGCGTTCGATGGACTTGTTCTTGGTGCCGAGCGCGATGGCGGCGGAGTTGTTCCTCTTCTTGAGGAGCATCTCAAAGCCCTTAACCGAAGCGAGCGTACCCAAGGTGGCCACGGCCTGCTTGGTCTTCCCTTCCGGGAGAGCAATCTGGTCGACGAAGAGCACTTCGCCGTCCTTGAACTTCCTCGAGATGAGGGTGTAGAGAGCCTTGGTCTTCATCTTCTTCGAAACGAGGCGTTCGAAGTTCTTGTCATTGCGCGGACCGTGAGCGACACCGCCGCCTACCCAGATCGGAGAGCGAGAGGAACCGTGACGAGCGCGACCAGTACCCTTCTGCTGCCATGGCTTCTTACCACCACCGGAGACGTCTGCGCGGCTCTTGGTGTGAGCAACAGGCTTGCGCTTGCTCGACATGAGGGAATCCACAACCTGTTTGACGAGGTCGGCATTCCACTTCACACCGAAGACTGCTTCAGGAAGCGTGATGTTCCCTGCCTTCTTGCCCTCAGAGCTGTAGACTGTTGCTTCCATGTTAGTTGGCTTTGATCTCTACCTTAGTACCACGGCGACCCGGGATCGCGCCAGTGATCATAACTTCGTGCGTCTCGGGAAGAATCTTCGCGATGCGCAAATTCTTGACCGTCACACGATCCCCGCCCATGCGACCGGCCATGCGCATACCCTTGGCTACACGACCGCCGGCACGACCACCACCACCGATGGAACCTGGTTCGCGCTCGGAGTGCTTCTGACCGTGCGTGCGGCGACCTCCCTTGAAGCCGTGACGCTTCACGACACCCTGGAAGCCCTTTCCCTTCGACGTACCAGAGACCGTGACAAGCGCACCCTCAACAAGCGTGCCGAGGTCGGCTTCGTTCTCGACCGTGAGAACCGTCACCGGAGCGACGAGGCCGTCTTCGGCGAAGATCTGGGTCATATTGATCTTGGTAGCTTTGATCTTTTGCATGGTAGTCGGTAAACAGTAGACAGTTATAGCATTTTCACGTCAATGCTCACACCGGACGGAAGAGAGAGATTCGTGAGGGATTCGATCACCTTCGGAGTCGGATTGATGATATCGATGAGGCGCTTGTGGATTCGCATCTCGAACTGTTCTCGCGCATTCTTGTATACGAACGCCGCGCGGTTCACCGTGTAGATCTTCTTATCCGTAGGAAGTGGAATCGGTCCCTGCACCTCCGCGTCGTAGCGGAGAGCCGTATCCATGATCTGCTTGACCGAGAGGTCGAGGATCTTGGACTCGTAAGCCATGACGCGGATGCGCAAACGTGCGCTGACACCGTCGTCGGCTTTCTTCTTCTGTGATGGAGCTTTAGGTTTGGTAGCCATTGGGGCGAGAGAAACGAGGAACTGGATCGATTAGGCGATCACCTTCGTGACGACACCGGCACCGACCGTCTTACCACCTTCGCGAATGGCGAAGCGGCGCTGGTCTTCGAGAGCGACCGGAGCAACGAGCTTGACCGTAAAGGTTGCAGTGTCACCCGGCATGATCATCTCAACACCTTCAGCGAGGGAAACTTCGCCGGTTACGTCGGTCGTACCGATGTAGAACTGCGGCTTGTAGCCCGTGAAGAATGGCGTGTGACGACCACCTTCCTCCTTCTTGAGGACGTAGACTTCAGCGGTGAACTCAGTGTGAGGCTTGATGGAACCAACCTTAGCAAGAACCTGACCACGGTGAAGGTCTTCCTTCTTGGTACCGCGGAGGAGGATACCGGCGTTGTCGCCTGCCTGTCCTTCCTGGAGCTGCTTGTTGAACATTTCGATACCGGTAACCGTGGTCTTCGTGGTGTCGGTGATGCCGATGATCTCGACTTCTTCACCAACCTTGACCATACCGCGCTCGATGCGGCCCGTTACTACCGTACCGCGACCTTCAATGGAGAAGATGTCTTCGATCGGCATGAGGAACGGCTTGTCAGTCTCGCGAACCGGAACCGGGATGTAGGTGTCAAGAGCGTTCGTGAGCTCGAGAACCTTCTGAGACCATTCGTCATCAACGCCGGTAGCTTCGAGAGCCTTCAAACCGGAACCGCGGATAACTGGAGCTGGATTAGCAGCAGAGTCGTAGTCGTACTTCTTCAAGAGATCGCGAACTTCCTCTTCAACGAGGTCGATGAGTTCCTTGTCTGGAACCATGTCGCACTTGTTGAGGAAGACGATGATCTTAGGCACACCAACCTGCTTAGCAAGGAGGATGTGTTCACGAGTCTGAGGCATAACGCCGTCAGTCGCAGCCACCACGAGAATAGCACCGTCCATTTGAGCGGCACCGGTGATCATGTTCTTGATGTAGTCAGCGTGACCCGGAGCGTCGATGTGAGCGTAGTGGCGGTTGGCCGTCTCGTACTCAGAGTGCGAGAGTGCGATGGTAATACCACGAGCCTTTTCTTCTGGGCTCTTGTCGATATCATCAACACCCTTCACCGTGGCCTTCTGGCCGGAGCGAGCAAGCACATTCAAAATCGCTGCAGTGAGCGTGGTCTTACCGTGGTCAACGTGACCGATGGTACCGACGTTTACGTGCGGCTTGGAACGATCAAATCCTTCTGCCATATTATTAATTTAGTTAGTTTTAATGCTAAAGAATGTAGGAAATCTCCTTCCGAAACAAAGAAAGCGCGCGAGAACCTTTGCTTTCTTCGGTTCAGAAGCGCGTTAACGAGAATCACCCTCCGTATTGAGAGAATCTCAAAGAGCAAGAAACCATTAACGCGTACGCGACATAGTAGAGGAAAGGCGAAAAATAGTCAAATAGATAGGCTCAAAGATAAGAAAAAGGCCGGAAGGGACATCTTGTCCCTTCCGGCCTGATTGCTCTGCCTCTTACCGGATGATGTTTGCCTGGGCCATCAGCGCATCGAACTTGGCCTGATCGACTGGCTGGCCGGCCTCGTCCATCTCGATGAGGAAGCCAATGTGCCGGCTCCCCTGGCTGCTGTGCCAAAGGTCTTCGTTCACTTCGTCGTGCCGATGCCTGAAACCATTCTGCTTCAAGGCCGACTCGGCTTCCGACCGCGGCACCGGCTTACCGATGATCCGGCTCGGTTCTGACCGGTCTGAGGTGGCGAATGCGAGAAAGAGTGGCGTTTTCTGTGTGCTCATGACGTGCTCCCTAGGCTCTGTGGCCCGAAATGGTGCCCGAGGCACCGAATTGGTGATCTTTTTTAATCTTATCATAGTTTAATCTAAATGTCAAGTACTTTATGCAAAGGAAAAGGCGGATCGCGATGATCCGCCCTTTTGTTCCCTGTCCGCTCCCTAACCGACGATCTCCGCTTCGGCTGCATAGATCACCGTCAATTCCTGCTTCAGGGTGCCTTCCGCCGCTCGCGGGTCCGGCACCATGACCGGCACGATCTGGCAGTTCTGGCCGACCAGCAGGTGGTTGAGATTCATCCAATCCAGAACCTTCTGGAGATTGTTGTGAGAAAAAGCTTTATGGAAGTTCTTCATGACTAGCTCCTTGGCCCTTAAGGCCGAAATGTATGGGCTGAAGTGCCTGTGTGCTAACTGTCTTAATCATATCATAGTTAAGTTTAAAAGTCAAGCACTTTCTAGTCTTTTGATTAAAATATGGCTCTGCTAAGCCATTGAACGGCTAATTTAAGGCTAAAAGAAAGAGCGACCGGGTGGTCGCTCTGGTTGCGGGGCCTGAGTCAGGCTAAGCTCGGAGCTATCCCTGGAGGATCGGATTATTGCAGGGTAGCGTGCCCTATCCGGTCTCGGAACTGGCCTCGGCGTCTTTCTCAACGGCCCCACGTATGTACTGTACACCTGATTATATAAATTGTCAAGCAAATTTACGTAAAACCTTTATATAGAGGCATTTTCCCCACCTCTGCAAAGGATTATCCTTTGTCCACAACTCGCTCATAAGAAAACCGAGGCCAGAAGCCTCGGTTTTTGTTGAATGCGCCCTGCCCTATTCTTGAAGATCAGATGGCAGATCTTGAGTCCAGATGATCGCCTGTTCTGACGGAGGCGGACCATCGGTCGAAGAAATGACCATCTTCCGATGTTCCGCAACAGCCTTTGCGAGCACCTCGATTGCCGCCTGTACATTCTTGGCAGACAGACCGTTTGCGATTACGACTTGAGCATGAGCCAGAAAACACTGTCGGGCCAAATACTGCCTCACCCACCTGTGGAATTCCTTTTGTGTCCACGGGAAAGGAAGAGAACCGTTCTCTGGGGAGAACTCCTCAATGGAGCAGCCTTGTTGAAAGTGCTGATAGGCCAACCTCTCCAAGGCCATTCTCAGTATGAGGTACTCCCTGTCCATTACGGCAAGTTCTACGCCGAGTTTCCGAAGTTGAGATTCGGTTTTCAGTTCCGCGTCTCTGGATCTGTGAGCAACAAAAAAGAGATGCCAAACGCAAAAACTGAAAAGCGCGAAAGCGAGAATGAATCTCCAATCCGCAGGTCTCACGAGCCCAGAAACAGCGACTAGCATGCCGGCCGCAAGGAGAGCGCAAATGAACGCCAGCCACCTTAGTGGAGCGAGCGAACTCCACACAACACTTTCTTCACGTCTTCTTGCCATAAAACCTCCTTGCCCGCAGGCATTTCTCCAGAAGTTTACGAGAACACGACTAGCAAGCACCTTACGCCGCCACTCAGAGCAAGTCAAACTTGCAGAGGATTATCCTTTGTCCACAGCTCGGCAATATAAAAGGGCGAGCTGGAGAGCCCGCCCTTTGTTTCAATCAACCCCCGCCCTAGTCCTGGTGATACTCGCTGAAGCTGAGGAGCACTAACCAAGAATTCTCGGGTGTGACCTTGCTGCCAAGAAGCTTCTGGCGCACGAGATCGAGGACCTTCTGCTCCACCTCCGACGACTTGGTGATCTGGAAATCGAGGTCCAGATCAAACTTCAGGATTTCTTGCCTGTTGTCAGCTTTGAAATAAGCACTTACCCCTACGAGATACGAGTACCGAGCTAACGCTGCCATAGTCAGTCTCCTTTGGAGAAAAGAGCACCCCACGACAGGATGCTCTTTTTGGAGAAAGAAATCAAATAGGGTTTACTTCCCTCCCGTGCGGGCTTCGATGATGGTGTTCGCCACGTTCGTCGGTACGACAGCGTAGTGATCGAATTCCATCGTTGAGGAACCGCGACCTTCAGTCATCGAGCGGAGAGCGGTCACGTAACCGAACATTTCGGAGAGCGGCACCTTGGCGCGGACGACGCGGAGTTCATTCCTGTCTTCCATCGCTTCGATCTGACCGCGCTTACCGGAGAGGTTGCCAGTGATGTCACCCATGAATTTCTCAGGAACAACCACTTCTACCTTCATGATCGGCTCGAGGATAACAGGCTTAGCGCGACGAGCGGCATCCTGGAAGGCCTGCGAAGCGGCGATCTTGTACGCGATTTCCGAGGAGTCGACATCGTGGTAGGAACCGTAAGTGAGTTCGCAGGAAATGTCGGTCATCTTGAAGCCCGCGAGAATACCACGGTCCATGGCTTCCTTCACGCCCTTCTCAACGGCCGGGATAAATTCACCCGGGATCACACCTCCCTTAATAGAATCGATAAATTCGAATCCTGGTTCGCGGTGCGCATTCTTCGGCACCTTCTCTTCTGGATCGTAGGCAGGAAGCGGCTTGATCTTCAACTTCACGTGACCGTACTGACCCTTACCACCCGTCTGCTTAATGTACTTGTTCTCAACTTCGGCTTCACCCTGGATCGTCTCCTTGTAGGAAACTTGTGGCTTGCCGACGTTCGCTTCGACGTTGAACTCGCGCTTCATGCGGTCAACGATAATTTCGAGGTGAAGTTCACCCATACCCATGATCACCGTCTCGCCCGTGTCGGCGTCAGACTTAATGCGGAAGGTCGGATCTTCGTCGGAGAGGCGCTTCAACGCCATACCCATCTTCTCCTGGTCGGCCTTGGTCTTCGGCTCAATGCGAAGGGAGATCACCGGTTCTGGGAACTTAATCTGGTCGAGCGCGATCGGGTTGGCTTCGTCGCAGAACGTGTGGGAAGTCTTCGCGTCCTTGAGACCAACGGCGGCGGCAATTTCACCGGCGAACACCTTCTTCACTTCTTCGCGCTTGTCTGCCTGGAGGCGCACAATGCGACCAAGGCGCTCCTTAGTACCAGTTGTCGAGTTGTAAATGTAGGTACCGGATTCAATCGTACCTGAGTACACGCGGAAGAAGGTCAGCTGGCCCACGAACGGGTCGGCTTGGAGCTTGAAGGCGAGAGCTGCGAACGGTTCTTCGTCAGAAGCATGGCGAATCACTTCTTCACCCGTGTCTGGATGAGTGCCCTTGATCGGCGGAATGTCGAGGGGCGAGGGCAGGTAGTCAACGACGGCGTCGAGGACGAGCTGCACGCCCTTGTTCTTGAGCGCGGAGCCGGTCATAACCGGGAAGATCTTGTTCTCGATCACCGCCTTGCGCAAAACTTTCTTCATCTCGTCGACAGACGTAGGTTCCTTGCCTTCGAGATAGTCATTCATCATGGCTTCATCGTTTTCCACGATGCGCTCAATGAGTTCGGCGCGATACTTCTTGGCATCGGCGAGAAGGTTCTCGGGGATCTCCTTCTCAATCACCTTATTACCCATGTCCCCTTCGAAGTAGTAGGCCTTCATCTTCAAGAGGTCGATGACGCCTTCATGCTTTTCTTCTTCACCGATCGGGATCTGGAGACGAACAGCTTTCTTGGAAAGACGGTTCAAGATCGACTGATAGGAGCGTTCGAAGGAAGCGCCCGTGCGGTCAAGCTTGTTGATAAAGCAGATGCGCGGCACGAGAGCTTCTTCGGCATAGCGCCAGTTGGTCTCGGACTGAGGTTCCACGCCGGCCACGCCGTCGAAGACAACGACAGCACCGTCGAGTACGCGGAGAGAACGCTTCACTTCTACGGTGAAGTCGATGTGTCCCGGGGTGTCGATCACGTTGAAACGGAACTTCCTGTCCTTGTTGTTCCTGTCAGCGTCAGAGAGATAGGTCGGGCCCCAGAAGCAGGTAATGGCGGCAGCCGTAATGGTGATGCCGCGCTCGCGCTCCTGTTCCATCCAGTCGGTCGTCGTCTCACCTTCGTGCACTTCCCCGATCTTGTGCTGGGCACCGGTGTAGTACAAGACACGCTCAGATGTGGTGGTCTTGCCGGCGTCGATGTGAGCGATGATACCGAAGTTGCGAACTCTCTCTAGCGGATAATCTCTTTGCATAAATAATGTTAAGGATAAAGAAAACCCTGGGACAGGATTTGCAGAAAACTATATAGGAAAAGGCTCGTTTGGGCAAACAAAGCGCCCAACACACCGCGTGTGCTGGGCGCCTCCTTCCGCTCATTCAATGAACTGAGTGTGGACCGAAGGGTGTTTTGCCCTTTTTCCTTAATTTGTACATTTGCTGCCTGAAATCTTCTTTATTGAGCAGGTCCTCAAGAAAGTCCTGTTCGCTTACTTTGCCTGAATCTCTGACCATTTCCAGAAGCCGTTCATAGGCTTTGGGGGAAAAGGTCATCTCAATTCTCCGACCCTTCTTCTGGACTTCTTCTAGATGCTGGCGAACCTTACCCTCAATGTCACCTTGACCGGACAGTTCGAACCAGAGGTTAGGGATCACAAACCTAATTCCTTCGATCGCGACGATGACAGATGACGCATCATGATGCTTTCGAGGGAAGCAGAAGACGTAGCCTGGGCTCGTGCTAGTTCTACCAATACCCAGGAAGCCTATTAATCCCGTGCAATGAACATGGCAAACCTCCGTTTTGTTTTCTTTGAGAAGTTCGATGAACCTCTCGAGCGTTTTAACGCGATACGGGAACAGCCTCGCTCTCAGCCTTGTCCAAAAACTCATCATAGCCCCTCTCGCCGACTACCAACCCACAAAACAAACAGTTCACCCAAAAACAAAATGGCCTATGGCCACTTTGTCATCAAACGTTTTAAATAGCAATTACCAAGCGAAGTGGGCGAAGGCCTTGTTGGCGTCGGCCATGCGGTGAGTCGTTTCGCGCTTCTTCACAGCCTCGCCTTCGTTCTTGGCGGCGGCAATGATCTCTTCAGCGAGCTTCTCGTGCATCGGCTTACCCTTCTTCGAACGAGCGGCATCGATGATCCAGGTCATGGAAAGCATCTGACGGCGTTCTGGGCGCACTTCGCGAGGCACCTGGTAGTTGGCACCACCGACACGGCGGGAGCGCACTTCCATCGTCGGACCAGTATTCTTCAACGCGGTTTCGAAGATTTCGAGCGGATCAGTCTTCGCGGTTTCCTTGATCGTATCAAAGGCAGCATAGACAACCTTTCTTGCCGTCACCTTCTTCCCTTCGAGCATGGTGTAGTTAATAAACTTGGCGACCTTTTCAGAATCGTAAAGGGAGTCTGGGATAATCTTCGGCTTGGATTTAAGTTTACGACGCATGGGAATTATTTAAAGATTACTTGGCCTTCGGGCGCTTAGCACCGTACTGGGAGCGGGTCTGACGGCGGCCTTCAACACCGGTGGCATCAAGCACGCCGCGGACAATAGTGTAGCGGAGACCAACGTCCTTCACGCGACCACCACGGATCATAACTACGGAGTGCTCCTGGAGGTTGTGACCAATGCCTGGGATGTAGGCGGTAACTTCCTGACCGTTCGTCAAACGAACGCGGGCAATCTTACGGATAGCGGAGTTAGGCTTCTTAGGAGTCTTGGTGGTGACCTTAGTAGCCACACCGCGCTTGAATGGCGAGTTATAGAAAACCGGGCGGTTCTTCAACGTGTTGAAACCGCGCATCAAAGCGACCGCTTTAGGCTTGCGGCTGAACTTCTTGCGCTTGCGGCGAACGAGTTGGTTGATAGTCGACATTCAAAAAATGCTCCGGTTAGGAGACACCCACTCTACAAGAGTGCGGTAAAAATTGCAAATAGAAAGGCCCCGCTCAAGTTTGAGAGGGGCCTCTTCTGGCGCTACGTGAGCAGAATGAACGCGTAGAGCGCCAGGGCGACCGCAACAAGACGTACGTGGTTCCGTCGGAACCAGCGGTTGCCGCGACGCCAGTTGAACCTGGTAGTACCCGAGGAGAAGAGACGTGGCACGCGAAGTATGATCGGCGACGACTGACTACTCATGGGAAACCTCCAATACTCATCATACACCCGGAGCTGCCTCTTGTCAAGAGACCTTAAATGTGGCCCTGTGTAGCCCTTTGTCTTAGAGCCCGCTCACGAGACCGAAAAGGAAGCTAATAATAGGTAGAAGGAGCTGCCAAAGGAAGAAAATGAAGATAATAAGGAGTACAAACCCATATTGTTCGAAAAAGACTCGTATCTGAGAAAACTTCTCCGGGAAGAAGGCGAAGAGGAGCTTCGAGCCGTCGAGAGGCGGAATAGGCACCAGGTTAAAGACCGCCAAGGTGATATTGATAAGAATGATAACCGCGCTCACCGAGACAAAGGCAGGGGTCACATACTCTCCCCCGACCCGGAGCAGGAGGCCAAAGGTTGAGGCAAGAAAGAGATTCGCCACCGGACCCGCAAGAGCTACCTGAGCCTCAGACCAGCGTCCAGGCTTCAGATTGTAAGGGTTATAAGGCACCGGCTTCGCCCAACCGATCACGAACCCGCCCATCATATAGGAGAGAGTGGGTAGAATAACGGAGCCAAAGGGCTCAAGATGCTTTAAGGGGTTAAGAGTAAGCCTGCCTTGGTACTTCGCCGTCTGGTCTCCAAGGGCTAGGGCAGCATAGCCGTGCGCCACCTCATGGATGACGACGGACATGATGAGAATGAGGATGTGAAAGGCAAGATCCATGGCAACAATGTTTGAATTAGACGAATTATAGCAGGTGTGCTATGGTAATCTCCACTTATGGCAAAGATTTGCGCAGTAACCAAAAAGGGTTCCCGAGTCGGCGGAGGCTACTCCAACCGTACTCGTGCTACCCAATTCAACCCGACTGGGATGGTGAGGAAGTACCCGAACTTGCAGAAGAAGCGTATTTACGTCCCTGAGCTTAAGAAGACGCTCACCCTCACTCTTTCTACCAAGGGCTGGAAGACTATCGCCAAGCGCGGCGCTCACTCCGTGCTCAAGAAGGCCGGTGTCATCTAAGATTCTCAAGGTTGAACGACTTCCGGATTCGGAAGCGCGGATCGAAGCGGAGATCTCCGCCGATCTCGTCTCGCGCGCTCGTGGCGAAGCCCTCAAGCGTTTGAGTGCTTCCTTTTCCCTCCCTGGTTTCCGCAAAGGCGCCTTGCCCGAGAGCGTGCTCGTGAGCCAGCTCGGTGAAGGTCAGATTCTTGCTGAAGCGGCTTCGATCGCACTGGATCGCGAAATGCCGACCCTTATCTCGGAGTCCAAGCTCCGCCCTATCGTGCGCCCTTCCATTTCCATTACCAAGCTTGAACCGAACGCTCCCCTCGCTTTCACTGTAAGCCTCGTCCTCGAACCGGAATTCACTCTCCCTGATTACAAAAAGATCGCCAAGGAAACCGTGGAAGCCGATGCCGAGAAGCGCCGCGTCCAGATGGTCGAGAAAATCGTGAAGGAAACCAAGCTCGAATTGCCAAAGAAGTTTGTCGAGCAGGAAGTAGACCACGTCCTCTCTCACTTCAAACACGATCTCTCGCACGCTGGCGTCTCTTGGGAAGATTATTTAAAGA
This sequence comes from uncultured Candidatus Saccharibacteria bacterium, assembly GCA_964642835.1. Taxonomy (GTDB): domain Bacteria; phylum Patescibacteriota; class Minisyncoccia; order Phycocordibacterales; family Zambryskibacteraceae; genus UBA5004. The sequence continues at coordinate 450,928 of CAZXQA010000001.1, forward strand.
AAGCGGAGAAGACAGAAGACGAGATCCGAGCCACCTGGAGCGAGCATGTCACCTCCCGTGCGAACATGGAATTCGTTCTCGCAAAGATTGCCGAAGAAAACAATTTCAAAACCTATCCCGAAGTTCTCACCTTCTTGGAGAACATTTCCTAAACCTGTGGACAAAGGATAATCCTTTGCATTATCGGAGGCGAAGGCTGTTTCCGTCACTTTCAAAGATGATCGTGCCCATGCCTTTGAGATCGGCAACATCTTCTGTGGCGAGAACTTGTGCGCCGACTTTCTTTAAAATATCGAGAACTTCCTGATGCGGATGGCCGTAGGAGTTGTCTTTGCCGGCACTCACAATAGCGTATTCTGGCGAGACAGCTTGTGCGTACGAAAGCGAAGTGGATGTGCGGGAGCCGTGGTGGCCGGCTTTGAGAACGTCGACATCGAGAGACGCAGGACCAAGATTTAATAAAATAGTTTCAGTCTTCGTCGGTGAGTCTCCTGTGAGAAGAAAAGAGGATTCGCCGTAGTCGAGACGGGCAACGATCGAAGCGGCGTTCGTCTCCCAACGCGAGACATCCTGGTTCGGGAAAAGTATTATGAGCTTCACGCCGTCGCCGAAGTTCACAACCATTCCCCGTCTCGCCAGAAGATCGGGAATCCCATCCTCTCTCGCTCGCGCGTGGAGCACATCATCGATCGAGTTCTCACTCTCCACTCCCGGCTCGATAAAGGCCCCAACCTCGTAGCGCTCAAGCACTTCCGGTAATCCTCCAATATGGTCCTTATCTGGGTGTGACTCCATGACCACATCAATGCGATGTGCGCCGAACGGAAGCAAACGCCCGAGCTCTGTCATAACCGCTTTGTCGGGGCCGCCATCAAGGAGAAGGCGTTTGTGTGTCGGTGTCTCAATGAGAATGGCATCCCCTTGTCCCACATCAAGGAAGGCGACTCTCAGGGGTCCAGGCCGCGCGTGCGCAAGGGCGAGCCAGACGGCCACATTCGCCAGAACGAGCGCGAGGAGAACGGCCTCGCGCCAGTGCTGTCGGAGTATCTCGTGTTGTTTCGTCATCTACAGTATTAAGTATAATTGAGCCATGACAAAAGAACTTATCGCGAAAACGTTTACGATCGGAGAACTGCAGGGCATTTCCCAGAAGACCATGGAGGAGCACATCGGTCTCTACCAAGGTTACGTGAAGAACTTCAACGCCATGAGGAAAAACATGGAAGACCTCTATGGTAAGGAGGGCAACACGCACGCTATCGCCGAACTCGGCCGCCGACTCTCCTTCGAATTCGACGGCGCTCGTCTCCACGAATATTATTTCTCGCAGCTTGAAGGCGGAGCCGCTCCCCTCAACCCCACCTCCCCTCTCGCCCAAGCGATCAATGAGAGCTTCCCGAGCGAGAACGCTCAAGAGCGCATTATGAAATTAATGAAAAATTACGGCAGTCTCCGCGGTCCGGGCTGGGCGATCCTCTACTTCGATCCCGTTTCCAAACAACTTCTCCCCGGCTTCTCGGGCGAGCAGCACCAAGGCCACTTCGTGACTCTCCCTATCGTCCTCGCGATCGACGTCTGGGAACACGCCTACATTCTCGACCAAGGCGCGCAAGGCAAAGGTGCCTACATCGATGCCTTCTTCGCCAATCTCAATTGGTCAAAGGTTGAAGAGAATTTCGTCGCCGCGACCAGATAAGGAATCCACCAAGAACCACATACATGCCCATCGCGTGCCACACGCCTATGTGTGGCACGTTGATTGTGGCAAACGACAAACTCCCGAGAATGTGCGCCACACCAAGGATCCATCCGAGTAAAAGGTATGAGACATAGGCAAACGGGATAGCTAGGAGAGACCCGAAGTACGACACAAGTACCGCGGTGAAACCGACAAGCATAGTCAGTGGCACGATAAGAAGAATGAGCATATTGGCCGGCAAAGAGACAAGGGAAACATCCCCCACCGAGTACACCAAAAGAGGGAGAACGGTGATTTGCGTGGCGATAGTCTGAGCCAGCGTGGCGCGCAGTTCGAAGCACTCCGTCACCCAAGCACACCCACGCTCCGCGTGAGGTACGACATAGATGAGACCTATGGTTGCCAAGAAAGAGAGTTGGAACGATGGGTCAAAGACAAGTACCTTCGGATTCTCCACGAGCATAAGAAAGGCAGCGAAGAAGAGGGCCCGCGGCGCGGAATACGTCCGGCCAAAGAATTTCGCCGCGATCACGATCCCCGCCATGATCGCGGCGCGCACCACCGTCGCCTCCGCGCCGGTCATGAGGACAAAGAGAAGAATACCGGTGAGAGACGCGGCCGCAGCCGCTTGTGGCACGGCCGGGAGCTTCCACCAGAGAAACAATTTTTGCATAAACCTCCTCAAGAACTCGGCGATGATCGTGATGTTGTATCCAGAAAGGACGACAATATGCACGACACCCGCACGACGGAATTCCTCGAGCACTCCCGCTGGCAAGGCATCACGACCAGCGACGATGAGTCCCAAGAGCAAACTCGCGTACGGCTCGGCGAGTATGCGCTTCGCGTGCGTGACCACGCTCGCCTTCACCTTAAGTAACAGAGCAAGAAAAGGGTTCCCATGCCCGCGCGAGAGCACCTCTACCTCGGCGAAGTTCGCGGTGTAATACACATTATCTTTGGCGAGATAAGCACCATAATCGAAGTCCCTACCCCATTCCTCACCTTCAATAACGCCTGGCTTCTTGAAAGAAGCTGAGACGCGCACCTCATCTCCGTATGTCACATCGGTATAGAGCGGCACGGAGACGAGTGCCTTCACCCCATTCTCCGCGCGATAGACAAAGCGACGCGTCCCACCCTTATCTTCCGGCTCACTCACCACAATCCCCTGGGGCTCGGGCATGATGTCAGTATGGAAATCTTTAATCGCGTATCGCAATAAACCTAATCCGCAGAAAACGAACACGAATGAGATATACGCCACTTCTCGAGAAATATTTCCTCGATATATCTTTTCTCCGAGAAGGATGACGCTGCCTGTGAATATAAAAAGGGCCGCGATGAGCGGCGAGATAGAAACAAAAGACGCGAGAGCGACAGCGCCGGCGAAGGCGCCAATCGCCCAGGAAATGGGGTTAGATGGCCGGGCGGTACTGAGAGAGGGCTCCATTGTAGAGAGGAGTGTAGACATCATCGGCAAAGGACGTGGCGATCTCATCGCAGCGTTCGTTATGCTCGTGGCCCGAGTGGCCGGCGACGTACTTCCACGTCACATCTTTGCCGTCGGCGGCGAGAATGAGCTTCTGCCAGAGGTCTTGGTTTAAGACCGGCTTCTTGGATGCCGTGCGCCAACCACGCTCCTGCCAACCCGTGACCCATTGTGTCATCCCCTTCATCACATACTCAGAGTCCGTATAGAGTTCGATTGGAACGGTGTCGAGCGCGTTTGCAAACTCAAGAGCCTTAATCGCCCCCATGAGCTCCATGCGATTGTTCGTCGTATGGTCTTCCCTACCTCCGAGCTCCACGGCCCGGACCCCATCCATAATAACCGCGGCCCAGCCTCCTGGTCCCGGGTTCCCTCGTGAGGAGCCATCTGTATACATGGTAATCATTGAAATTAATCTAGCATGAAAGCCATTGCTCCGCTTTCCGTCTATACCTATATGGATTCCGTGATGAAAGCCGATATCTTCTTCTTTATTTCTTCGATTGCGGTTATCGTCCTCACGGCCGGAGCCCTCGTAGCGGGATACTATATCGTCCGCTCCCTCCAGAGGATCGAGCGCTTCGCCGAACGAGTGGAGGAGAAGATGTACGCCGCGAGCGAAGAAGTTCAGGAAATCGGCTCCGGAATCAAGGAGAGCTTTATCTATAACCTCATCTTCAAGAAAAAGAAGAGAGCAAAAACAACCAAACACTAACCAACCACTATGGCCAAGAAAGCACAAACAGGAGATACGAACATGAAGGAGATGGCCCTCGTCGGAGCAGGTATCGCCGCGATCGCCGCGGGCGCATACTTCTTCTTCGGACCAGACGGCAAGAAGCACCAGAAGAAAATGAAAGGCTGGATGGTGCGCATGAAGGGTGAGGTGCTCGAGAAGATCGAAGGCGCGCAGAACATGAGCGAGGAAGCCTACAACGAGATCGTCAACACGGTCGCGAAGGCAAACGAACTCTCCGGCAAAATCCCGAAGGAAGAGATCATGGACCTCGCGAACGACCTCAAGCGTCAGTGGAAAAGTATTAAGAAGGGCGCGACCGGCACGGGCAAGAAGGTAAAGAAGCTTTCGAGCAAAACGACTAAAGCGGTCAAGAAGGCTACGAAGAAATAACTACGCTTCGATCGCCACGATTCTCAAACGAATTTCGGGGCGATTGCGGAAGTACGATTTCTCCAGGTGCGCGTGGAGAGTACAGGACAAACTGCCTACGGGCAGTTTGTAGCTTTCAGGAGTCGCGAAGAAGGAGATGGCCTTCAAGCCGTTCCCCAACGTAATTTCCAAATGGTTTTTCTCCTTGCCGAATTGTTTGATACCCGAAATAGGGGCATTCACGATTTTGAAAACAGGTTTCTCATTACCGGTACCGAAGGGCGCGAACTGCGCAACGGTCTGCCAGAGATGCTCGCCCACATCAGTGATCGCAACAGTGAAAGCTCTCCCCTCTTCTTCGTCGGAAGAAGGGAGAGTTTCGAGCGCCGCGGACAAATCGGCTTCAAGCTTGCCCACCTGCTCAAGGGTGAGCGAGAACCCGCCGGCTCCCTTGTGGCCGCCGAATTCCAGGAAGGAATCCTTTGCCGCGCTCATAAGGGCGTGGAGATTATAGCCATTGAAGGAGCGGCACGACCCCTTGAGTACCCCATCCCCGTCTCGCCCCCAGGCAAAGACCGGCCGCTCGTATTCCTCGACTAAACTATTGCACAAAAGTCCCAAGAGCGACGGCTTCCACTCCGGATTACCAATGACGAGGACCTTGCCGACCTCTCCGCGCTTGGCCAGTTCTCCCTTGGCGGCTTTGACCATAGCGGCCACCACTCCTTTGCGCTCTTGGTTAATCTTCTCCAAGTGATCCGCCAGACGCTCTGCCTCGCCATGATCATCGGTCGAGAGAAGTTGGAAGGCGTCTTCGGGCACTCCCATACGGGAAGCGGCGTTGATCCTCGGCGTAATCATAAAGCCGACGTCATCTTCCGTAAGATAGGCTCGGTTGAGATTCGTATTGTTGAAAAGTTTCTCCAAGCCCGGTCGCGGCGTCTTCCTTAACACGTCGAGACCGAACTTCGCGAGGGTCCGATTCTCTCCGACGAGCGGCACCATGTCCGAGAGCGTGGCAATACCCACCATGTCGAGCGACCACTTCTCCTTGCCGGGCGTTACGCCGAAGCTCTCCTCCGCGAGAATGGCCTGCACGAGCTTGTAGGCCACCCCGGAGCCGCAAAGCTCCTTGAAGGGATAGGTGCTGTCGGCACGCTTCGGATTCACGATGGCGAACGCCCGTGGCAACTCCGCGGGCGGCTCATGATGGTCGGTGACGATGACATCCATCCCCCGCTCATTCGCAAGAGCGATCTCAAGAGCGTCGGAGACTCCGCAGTCGACGGTAATAAGAAGCGTGGTGCCTCGCGCCTTCAAGGTCTCGATGGCTTCTATGTTTAACCCATAGCCTTCGTCATGACGATGTGGAATGTAGAAAGAAACATTTGAATAATTAATCCGCTTGAAAAAGTCTGAGAGCACCACTGCTCCTGGAATCCCGTCCGCGTCATAGTCGGCGTAAACGGCGATATGCTCATTGGCTTTCACGGCGCGAATGACGCGATCGCGTGCGAGCGGCATGTCCGGCAAGAGAAGTGGATCATGGAGACTCTTGTAGTCCGGCGTGAGGAAAGCTTCTCGCTCCCCCTCCCCTAATCCCCGATGCGCGAGGAGTTGTTCGAGGAGTTCTGGGAAGCGTGATGCGTGCATAGTGGGCATTATTCTAACATTTGTATTAAGATTATTTTATGAAGCACTGGGACGCCGCCCTTATCATCATCTTTTGCATCTTCGTTCTCCTCGCTTACCCTGGCGTGAACCCTGTTAATTTCGGCACTCCTTCGAAGGGAACGGTCAACACGAACACCAGTGCAAGCGGCTGGTTCTCAAGCCCGACCTTTAGCACCTCAAACATTTCCCAAGGTTCTGCCTCCGAGAGCGCTACCCCGAGCTCTATCTCCATCTCAAGCGGGAATGCCGCCTACGCGTACCAGCCATACGAGGAATACATTGAGCTCTCAAACTGGGGCAACAAAGCCGTCAATATCACGGGTTGGCAACTCAAGAACGGCAAAGACGCTCGCGCCTACAACTACGGCAGCGGGCTTCAGCGCTTCTCGGCCGACCTCGCGATTATCCCTCAAGCGACACTCAAGCTCGCGGCCTCAGGCAACAGCGTGGACCAAGACATCGTGCTCCAACCAGGCGACCGCGCCATTGTCACTACAGGCAAAGTAGGTGTGACGAGCCCGTACCGCGTCACGAGCTTCAAGGAAAACATCTGCACCGGCTACATCGAAAACTCCGATGACTACGCCTTCAATCCACCTCTTCAGGCCTCCTGCCCTCGTCCCGGTCTCGAAGCTGGCCTCACGAACCTCGAACCGGCCTGCCGCACCTTCGTCGAAGGTCTCTCTTCCTGCCGCACGCCCGACCTCACGGAGCGAGACCAGGCCGGCAAAGACTGCAAGAACTGCGTCAACAAAACGCCCGTCTCAAGCCAGTGCAAAGCCTTTATCACCACCCACTTCACCTACCAAGGATGCCTCGCCTTCCACGGCTCTGACAAGAACTTCTCCGATACTCGCACATGGCGCATCTATCTCGGCCGCTCGTGGGAGATGTGGGCCGAGAACTATGAGTCGATCGAGCTCTTCGACACGAAGGGTAACCTCATGAGCGCGCAAAGTTACTAACCATGAAGAACGAAAGCTGTATCTTTTGCAAAATTGTTTCCGGAGAAATTCCTTCGAAAAAGATTTTTGAGGACGAACACACAATCGCCTTCCTCGACATCCACCCCAAGGCTCCGGGCCACACACTCCTTATTCCGAAGGATCACTACCCTTGGTGGACCGATATGCCGGACGATCTTTCAGACCACCTCTTCCATACGGCGAAAAGTTTGGGAAATAAATTAAAGGCAGAATACAACGCGGACTATATCCGACTCGGCATTGTCGGCACCGACGTGGCACATACACACATTCATCTCATCCCTCTCAAACTGAAAGAAGTTCCGGAAGGAATTGATACAATTTAAATCAATCTCCACAATTAATGAATTTTACTGCCCCCTTACCTAGGGGAGGGTTGGGAGAGGTGAATTAATTAAGCGCCTCAATCCCCGGCAGTGTTCCATTTGCTAGGAAGTCGAGCATGGCGCCACCGGCCGTAGAGACATAGGAGTATTTGTCTAAGAGATCTAATGACTGAATAGCCGCAAGTGTGTCCCCGCCGCCGATGATTGTCTCACCTGATGCTTCGGCCACCGCTTGAGCAAGTTCGTATGTATATTTCGTGTATCCTGCTTCATATTTACCGAGAGGACCGTTCCAGACAATGAGCGCGGCTTCGACAATCTTTGCCTTGAGAAGACGCAAGGTTTCTTCGTTCGCGTCGAGAGCCGCTAAGTCCCCCGTCGGCAGAATGACGCCGTAGTTCTCCGGTAGAGCGAGTTCCGCGGCCTTCACCGCCATCGCCCCACCGACAAAGATCGTGTCAGCGGTTTTCGAAAACTTCTCCACCACGGGGAGCTTCGTCTCAATCTTCGCGCCCCCGAGGATGAGGAGGAAGGGATGCTTCGGATTAAAGGCCTTCGACAATTCCTGTAGCTCCCTAGCGAAGCCGAGACCTGCGTAACTTGGCAAAAGCTTCGGTACACCAACAACGGAAGCGTGCTCACGGTGCGAAACCGAGAACGCTTCGTTGACGTAGATATCCTGATTGGCGGCCAGTTCCGCTGCGAATTCCGCGCTATTTTCTTTCTCTCCCGGATTTTCCCGCAGATTTGGGAGGAGGGTCATGCCGGCGGGCACGTAAGCCTCGAGCACGTCCGCACTTCCTTCTTCGAGATGGGTAGCGATGGTTACGATCGCCCCCGCGTCGCGGAGGAAATGAAGCGTGGGCAAAGACGCCTTGATGCGAAATTCGTCATTCACCTTGCCGTCCTTCACGACATTCCAATCTACGCGCACGAGGACTCGCTTCCCCATGAGCTCTCCTGCTTCGGCAATACTTTTCATAATTATTTCCCGAGCATCGAGAGAGCGATGCCTTCGAAGCTCTTAGGGTTAAGCGAGGCCCGACCGACGAGGAATCCGCGCACACCCGTGTTCCTGACGAGAATCCCCGCGTTTACATGATCTACCGAACCGCCATAGAGAATAGGCAGTTTCTCCGCCGCATCGCGTCCGAAGAGATCCGAGAGTACCTTCTTAATGAAAATAATCGTCTGCGCGAGCTCAATAGGATCAATAGGACCGACAGACTTCTTGCCAATGGCCCAGAGTGGCTCATACGCGAGCAAGACCTTGTCGAGATCTTTCTTGCCGATAAGAGAGAGGAGGGTCTTTATCTCTTCCTGAAGGAACTGGAAGTGTTCCCCGCCTTCGTCACGCTCCTTTTCTCCGAAGCAAATGAGCGGGGTGAGTCCTAGCTTGATGGCGGCCTTTGCTTTCGCCGCTACTTCAAGAGCCGTTTCTCCAAGCGCGCGACGTTCACTGTGCCCCACAATAACAAGACGCACGCCAAAGCTTTTCAAAATTTCCGGCGTAACCGACCCCGTCACAGTCACTTTCTCCTGAGGGAAGAGGTCTTGAGCAGCGACACCGGCAAAGCTCTTTGCGCGTTCAGAAACAAGGGGTAGGTACGGCAACGGAGGGGCGAGGAAGAGAGAGAGTTTCTTATATATAAGCTTTTTCTTCACGAGACCCGCGAGAATCTCCTTAGCCTCGGGAAGTGAAGCGGGATAATTCTTCCAGTTAGCAACGAGAATCGGTTTAGCCATGGCTGCATTGTAGCACAGCACTTCTCCCCTCTTAAGAGAGAGCTTTGAGCATATCTTCGAGGGCGACAAGGCCTTGGGCGGCCTTCACGAATCCGTCTTCAAGCATCGTGCGCATACCCTCTTTACGTGCTTGTTTCTCAATAAGAAGCGGCGAGGCTCCTTTCATAATAAGTTCCTTGATGGCTCCGGTCATCGGCAACACTTCGACGAGCGCGATGTGTCCCACGTAGGTCGCTTCCCCGCGAGCGCGATAGAACGGGATATCCTTCCACTCTGCCTTCGCAGGCACAACCTTGTGAGCCTTGAGCATTGCAAGAGTTTCTTCGAGCGGCACGAGCTTGCCTAAGGCCTTAATCTCAGAAGGTGTTAAGAAATAAGTGCCCTTCCCCTTTCCGAGCGTGCGGACGAGTCGCTGAGCCGCCACGGCCTTAACCGCGGAAGTGAGAGTAAGGGCATCGGCCTTCATGTCGAGCAGGCGGTGCAGTGCACTGGCGGCGGTTGGAGTCGTCAGCCCAGCAAGAACGAGGCGATGGCCGAGCGGAGCGTTGAGCGCGAGGTGCACCGTTTCCGCGTCTCGCAATTCTCCCACCATCATCACGTCTGGGTCCTGGCGCAGCGCGGCCCGCAATCCGCGCGCGAAGGTGAAACCCACTTCAGGCTTCACTTGAGACTGATTCACGCGAGAGAGCATCGTCTCGATCGGATCTTCGATAGTCACGATGTTTGTCTCGGGAGTATTGAGAAGATCAAGCATGGTATAGAGCGTCGTCGTCTTCCCTGCCCCAGCCGGTCCAGCGACCACCACCACGCCACCTCGCTTATGAAGGGCATTGGAGAGCGTCTCCAATGCTTCATCGCGATATCCCAAACTCTCGAGCGTAAAGCCGCGAGCTTCGTGACGAGCAAGACGCAAAGTCATCTTCTCGCCGTGCGCGGTTGGTAGAATCGCCAGTCGGACGGAGACCTTCTCCCCTGCCGTATCAGCCCGGAAACTACCATCCTGCGGCGCGTGAGAAGATTCATCCGGAAGACCGGCGAGACGCTTCAAGCGAGCTGCCAGCACCTGAGCCGTATGCTTCGGGAGAATCATGGCGTCGCAGAGACGCGAGCCGACGCGGTAGCGAATGAGAAGTTCGTGCTCCTGAGGTTCAATATGAATATCGGACGCCCCTTGAACGATGGCGTGCTTGAGAAGTGAGTCGACGATGCCTGAGGCCGTGGCGCCCGTCTCATGAATCCGAGAAGCTTCTTCGTAGATCGCGTCGCCGAATTCCGACTTTAAGGTCTTCTGATATGAAAGGAGGGCGGACTTCATCGACTCAGCATCCGTCATGCGCGGCAAGAGACGCAAGCCCGCGCGGCGGAAGAGGTATTCGATCGACTCAAGGTCCTCGGGGTCGAGCACGACAACTTCCAAATTATCCTTCGTCCGATTATAGGCGACAACGTTGTGCGTGCGCGCGATCGCCTCGGGGATAAGGGAGAGAGTGGAGAAGTCGATCTTCCTCTTCTTGAGGTCGACAAAAGGAAGCCCCAAGACGTAGGCGTAAAGGCGTCGAAGTTCATCGGGGGCAAGCTCCCCTCTCGAGACGGCCATCTCGCCCAAACTCACCTCTTTCTTGCGTGCCGCTTCCTTAAGTTCGCTCAAGGTCTCGGCGTCGATAAGACCCGAATCGAGAAGCGCCCTTTCCAGAGCTCGTTCATCAATGTGCATGTCTCTATAGTAGCAAGAAAATACTTATCTACTGAAAGAAAGGTGGGAAATCTGTACCAAAGTCGAGTCACTAGACTGACTAATAACAATATTGAGGTTAAATCCTGCTTTGGTACCAGAAAGTGAAATGACGCCAAGATCGTTCTCCCCCTCCTTCACAGCGTAACCCGCTGATTGCATATATGCGACATATACAGCTCGTTGCTGTTCCTTCGTTTTCCCGCTTGTAAAAGTAAGATTGCGCAACACCATACCCTGTTCTGGATACGTGGCAAGATTACTCTCGGTGATCTTACTTTTTTCTACTGGAATATCGGCAGGAAATCCTTCAGGCGGCACTAGAGAGTTGTTCTTATGCGGCGTGTTGACTATTTCGACCGCCAAAGGCTTCGTTGTTTGATCAATCTTCTCCTGGACGATCCGATGCTGATTCCATTGATACACACCAACAAGCACGCCCCCCGCGATCAGCATAACGAGAACAGATGAGATAAGTTTAGAGTTGGTCATCGTAATGAAATTTAAAATTCTTCAAAATTCGGGTCGAAGTTGACTTGTACAGTCGCGGCCGGGCAAGTTGAGGTAACGCCATCCGCGTCAGTCACGGTGAGTTGGGCCGTCTTCGGTCCTACTGTCGAGTAAGTCTTCGAGAAGGAGGCGGTCGTAGGTCCTGGCGTAGCAATGTTTGTACCACTCCATTCGTATGTAAGAGGAGCCACGCCGCCAACAATCGAAGATGACCAGGCAACTGTTCTGCCTAGGAGGACGCTCGAGGGGGTTGCTTGGCAGGAAACGGTGATGGGGGCACCGGTGATTGAGAGTGTAAAGGAGGTTGTCTTACTGAGTGGCGAGCCTGTCACAGTAATAGTGTAGCTCCCTACTGGGGCAGAAGACCCAACAGTGAAGGTAATGGTCGAAGTGCATGTTGGTGAGCAGGTCGAGTTCGACACGCCATAGGTGACGCCACTCGGCACTCCTGAGAGGGAGAGCGAGACACTCTGCGACGATCCGGCCACCAGAGTCTTGGTGATCGTATTCTGCCCAAAGGCATCTCCTGAAGTCTTTGTGACACTGACAGCACCGGAATTCGAGAGTGAGTAATTAAATGGGATGAGAGAGAACGTGGCGGTCACTGACTTGTTCGTCGACATATATACCGTGCACCCCCCTGTTCCAGAACAAGCATCTGACCAGCCTGCAAATGTTGAGCCTGAAGCAGGGTTCGCAGAAAGTTGTACCGCTGAACCATATGTATGATTTGCGCTGCAAACGCCTGGGCAACTCATACCCCCACCAGTGACATTTCCACTCCCACTACCATTCACTGTTGCAGTGAGAGAATAATTCGCAAGGTTGAAAGTGGCCGTCACACTTTTTGCACTCGTCATCGACACTACACAAGCCCCTGCTCCAGTGCAGGCACCAGCCCAACCAGAGAATGAGGAGCCCGCATCTGGGCTTGGCGTTAAGGTGACGTCTGTGCCGTACGTATAGGCGGCTGAGCAAGTTGCGCCGCAGTTGATCCCGGATGGACTTGAGGTAACCGTCCCAGTACCCGTACCATCCTTCGCCACCGTAAGGGTGTAACTATTGGCAGAGAAGTACGCGTACGCCGCCTTATCTCCATTGACAAGTAATGTGCATGTCGCCCCTTGATTGTCGCAGGCTCCCGTCCAATGATCGAAGGCATACCCAGCACTCGGCGTAGCAGTGAAAATTGATGGATCGCCATATGTATAATTTGCCTGGCACGTCCCAGGGCAGTTCAAGCCAGAACCTGAGATCGAACCACTTCCCCCAGCAATCGCCACACCTACCGCATATGTATTAGGGCTAAACGTGGCCGTCACGCTCTTCGCGGAATTCATCGTCATGGTGCAGGAACCAGCGCCAGAGCAAGCGTCAGTCCATCCTACGAAATGATAGCCAGTGCCGGGCGTAGCAGTAAGAGTTACTTCGGTTGGATAATCGAAATATTTGCTGCACGTGCCGGGGCAGCTAATTCCATTGCCACTCACGGTGCCGGAGCCGCTAATCCCCACCGTCAAGAGATACGAATAAGGAGCAAAGGTGGCGTATGCCGTAGCATCCCCTGTCATCTGGAAAGAACACGAGCTTCCCTGCCCTGCGCAAACACCACCCGACCAACCCGTGAAGGCGTACCCGGGCGCGGGGTTGGCACTCAAACTTATCAATGGCGCGCTTGCGACATTGTAATCCTGCGTGCAGGTAGCACTTGAGCAACTCAGGCCACCCGTACCAGTCACCGTACCACCGCCAACAGGAGAGACGCCGGTCGAGAGCGTGCCGCCGCCGCAGTTCGCCTTCGTGACGGCGTGGTACGTTTCGTTCGAAAGCGTGGAACCGGCCGCGTTCGAAGCCACGACGCGATACCAGTTATCCGTGCCGTCCGCGAGCGGGTTCTCATCCGCGCGGCCATAAGTTTGGTCGTACGTACCGGTACGCAAGTCGTAGTAATAGTAGACATGCCACTTCTGAACCTGGTAGTTCGTGGCCCCTACGTCGTTGAAGTTCCAATCCACTTTCGGATTCGGCCAGTTGCTGCAAACCGTAGTGAGCGTTGGCGCAGATGGAGGTGGAGGAGGTGGTGGAGGTGGGTAGGTACAAGACCCATCGTCTACCGTCGCACTTGCGTTGTAGTTGTCAGCATCAGAATCGGTGCAGCCATAGACAGCGCCTGGAGGATAGGTGCAACTGTTGTCATCATCTGTGGCACTTGCATTGTAGTTGGTTGCCGCAGGATCCGTGCAGCCATAGATAGGATCGGGTGGAGGTGTGCCGGGGGTAGTGAAAGGGTATATATCATGCGCCCACTCATTATTACTATTGCGAATATCAATACGAATTGAGTACTCCGTGTTAGGAAGAAGAGAGGAAGCATCGAAGGAAGCAGAAAAACGGTACGACCATTCTCGGAAGTCTCCACATTCACCACTACGGCCATTTTGAGTGACCTCAGAGAAGTCAGATATGTCGCTTCCGGAAATACCAGTCCCTAAAATTTCATAAAGGCTCTCTACTGGCGTATAGGCGTATGACTGCCAGTAAGGACCGAATTCGATATCGCAGATATTTTGCTTAGTGCCCGCAGAGTAAGATCCGTCAACATTCAACTGAGAACCCGTCACGCTCGCCCCGCTTATATAGACTTCAGGGTCTTCGTATATCACCATAATATTCGAAGTGTCTTCCGCGTGAACGAAAGCAGGAGAGAAGAGGAATGCAAAACCAAGTACGAGTGTGACAAAGAAAGATCGTTTAATCATGTATTCATTCTAATACACATATAACAAAAAAGAAGGGCACTCCGGAGAGTGCCCTTGCTTGTGGTTCTGTTACTTCACGATTGTGTTCGGCGGAGCATAGCCGAAGCTGGTCCAACCGTTCTTCACATCAACGAGTTTTACCCCATTGATGGAAATGCCGACACCGGTTGTCCCCGCACTACCGCAAATGCCGGTCGACGGGCATAGCCACGGATCGTTTACCACGGTCTGGTAGCGGCCCGTCGCGGGGAGAGCCGGGAACTCCCCTGTCCACACTCCAGGAGAAGTTTCCTGGAGCTTCACATCAGCCGAGGCGCCGTTGCCGCTGACTGAAGCCAAAGGCGAGGCTGCACAGGTAGATGGAAAGGACGAGGAGCAACTGGTCGCAACACGCTGGAACGTGACCTGCAAGGGGCTCCCGAGCACCACCACAGAGGGAGATGTCGGAGAATCCTCACCAGCATAGCTGGCGCAGGCACTGGTTCCGACCAGCGCCAGAATCACGAGCGCGAAAACAAAGAACTTGGTCTTCATACAGGCCTCCTTTTAGGCTCTGTAGGGTCGAGACGAGCACCATGCCCATTTCACACCCTCTAGGACCAGTATACACCCTTTTTAGAAAAATGTCAAGCAGAATACAGAAATAACCGGGCGTCAAGGAATAGACAAAAGCTCTAAAATATTATATAAATCTTATGGGAAATAAGGATAGATTTAAGATCACCGAGGCTAGGAGGATTTATGCTAGTACGAATCTGGAGTCGAAAAGTCGTTTCTGTGTTGAGATACTTCCATCACCATCCGCATTGCACCCTCTTCGGCATAACCGGAGACATGGATAATCTGGGAGTCTACGTCGCAAGAAATGGTCGAGCCCAAGCAGAGATGCTCGTAGATGCCTACAATCGACTGGTTGGCTCAACTTACTACGATTTCGTTGAATCGAGGCCGCACCAATTCTTCGAAACCTGTTTCTTGCCTTCGGGAGAGGAGATATTCGTCCTCGGAGCCTGTGCAGACACAGCTTCAGCTGAATCACTCTTCGAGCATCTACGCAAAGTGGATATTCCTGCCATTCTAACGGAAAACATACCTCTCAATGTCGGGGAGACAAACATCACCTTCGGAAGTGCGACGTTCCAAAACAGTTCGATCTCTTCTACCATCAGGACTCTTCTATCCGCCATCGGCGATGAAGACACTCTGACGGCCAACGCACTCTACGCAGAAGTGGTCGGCCAGATCCGAAAAGATCTAGCGGTCAAGCTTGACCGGGAAAAGTTCTCCAGCCTCAAGATCTATGAGGGAGACGAGGTGCTACTGCGCAACATCGTTTACCTCAAAACCCTTGAGTACAAAAAGAAAACGAAACTTCTTCTCACCAGTACCCAGCAGAAATTCGAAAAGTCGCCAAACGTAAAATCCCTCGCCCACGCTCTTTATGGTAAGGAATCCGGGCTAGGGAATATCGACGCGAGAGAAGCACTCGAAACATTGCTCAGACTTCTGAAATAATAAAGAGAAAGTGCACACAACTAGTTGTGTGCACTTTTATTTCAGATAACAGGTCTCTCTTTCAAAAGCACGGAGCCTTGTTCGAGGTCCACTTCGCACCCAATCCCCTGCGGAAGGGTGAGTTTGTAAGCACAATGTCCGAGTGGGAAACCATAGACTGTGGGCGCATTCGCTAAGGTTGAAATACGCTCGCACAGTTTCTTCAGTCTCTCCTTCTCCTTAAGCTCGCTGAAAAGTTTTACCTTTCTATCTGTGCGTTCAGTGAGTGCGGTTACAAACACACCTCGCAAACCTCGAAGCGAGGGATCACCCAATATTTCCTTGAACGCCTCCTCTACTTGTTCAAACCGCCAATCCATCGTTTCTGTGAAAAGGATGTGCCCCTCAAGGGAACGGAGCATGCCCCGTCTGACCATCTCAACCAAAGCCCCCAACGTCACGCAAAGGCTCTTACCTGAAACTTTTCCTTGAAAGAGGGAGACGAACTGTACATCTCGTCGCCTCGCATCAGTGATAAGATCAGATTTCTGGTAGATATTGGTCAGCAGAACGCTTTCCAAGTGCGACTCGACACGAAAGAAATGGTGCTGCTCATGGACTGTGGCGATCCGTTTCTTCCTGCCAACCTTCCACATGACCATGCCCCAAAAACTCTGGACCGTAAACTCATTCTCCCGTTGCGGAGATTTCTTCTGAAGAAATGGAAGATGGGGACCAAAAAAAGTTACTACTTCAGTCTGCTGAGAGATCCAAGCAGAGAGCGCAGAAAGAAGACTTGATCCAGCTAGAATTACGGATCGCCTTCTTAAGACTTCAGGGTCAAGATGGCGAAGCACCTCCCAAATAAGTTCACTTCCACAAACGGGAAATACTGCCATCACTCTCTCGTCGGACCAAGCAGCCTCGAAAGTTCGGGCGAGGTCCTCAGGGCTTGCCCTTTCTGCAGCATAGTAAGTCTTAGTGAGAAAACCTTCGCTCTGAAGGTAATCCTGCATACAAGGTAGGTAGTGACGAAATCTTTCTGGTGGCATCCCAGCAGGATTCACCAAGGCCACCGTGTCTCCTTCCGACAAGTGTTTTGGCTTAAGCATGTAGCCCTCTCTTTCAATGGACGGGAATTTGTCTGGTTCTTACACTACCTGATTCGAGAAAAATCTGCCACGCCCCTTGAGAATCTGGCTCTTGTACTACCCGGTACTCCGATTGGCTCGTGAAATGAAGTGCGCTGCCATTAGAGAGACCGTATACCTTTCTACCCTCATTCAACTCTCTCAGAATTTCCTTTTGAAACTTTTCAACGAAGCTCAACTCGTAGTGAGGAATCACCACTCCAGGAATAATTCCTAAACCATCAACAATTATCGGTTTTTCACCCTTCATAAATAAAACTTTTTCAAAAAGGATGCCGCACCCAGCACTAAGCCCCATGACCAATTTCCCACTATTAGAAAAATTGCTTAACACTTGAGCAATTTTTGTACTCCCAATTTTTGTTAATAAATACTCGACGTCTCCCCCCCCAAGATATATTCCACCGGCATGACCGAGAATATCTAAAAATAAATCGGAACCCAAATCACCTTCTCTAACTGCTTCGGTCTTAACACCCAAATCTTCATAGGCGGCCTTAATGGCTTCAATATAATCCGCCCTGTCCTTACTAGCTGTCGGAATAACAACTAGGAATCGATTATCTTTGGGCAAGAAAGTGGTAGCATAAGAATCAATGGTTTTTGTCTCTCCTGCGTAAATCCGCCCACCTCCGATTGCTAAAATATTCTTCATTGGACTAATTTTAATATTATGCGGTATTAATACTGATATGTCTCGTGTTTATCGAGTTGGATTTGAGACGTAGGCAAAGTATTTCATATTCATTATCCTCATTATATATCTTGAGCTAGAATAGCCATATGACGACCATCATCTCCTGGAACGTAAATGGTATCCGTGCAGTGCATAAAAAAGGCTTATTTGTGCCATTTATTGAGGAACATCAGCCCGATGTCCTCCTCTTGCAGGAAACCAAGGCGGAAGAGCACCAGTCTGAGGTCGATTTGCCGGATTATGATGAATATTGGAACAGTGCCGAGAAGAAGGGGTACAGCGGGACCGCCATTTTCACCAAAACCAAGCCATTGAGCGTTAAAATCGGCCTGCCGGAGCACTTGGTTAAGCAATATGGCCTCTCCGATGATGGATATGGCGACCCGGCCAAGGAGGGCCGCGTGATTGCCGCCGAATATAAGGACTTCTGGGTGGTTGGGGTCTATACACCGAACGCGAAGGATGATCTTTCACGACTCGTGCTCCGGCACGAGTCGTGGGATCCGGCCTTCTTGGCCTATATGAAGGAGCTCGAGCAGGAGAAGCCGGTGATCTTCGGGGGTGACCTCAACGTCGCTCATAGGCCAGAAGACCTCGCGAACCCAAAGAGCAATATCGGCAAAAAGGGCTTCACCGCGGAGGAACGCGAAGGGATTCAAAACCTATTGGACGCTGGGTTTATTGATACATTTCGAGAATTCACTCAAGGCAATGGTCACTATACGTGGTGGAGCCACTTCGCCAATTCACGCGCGAGGAATGTTGGTTGGCGCATCGACTACCTCTTCATCTCCCCTGCCCTCAGAAAGCGGCTCAAGGAAGCCACGATTCTCCCAAATGTCCTTGGCTCTGATCATTGCCCCGTAAAGATTGTCCTTAAGTAGTTATCCCCACATTTTAATATTTGGTATTTGTCCTTTAAGGCGTATACTTACTTTCAGACGCTCCCGAACCGCCTCTGCGGGTACAGAGCCTTGTACCGTATCGTGCTGTGTCGTGCGAGCGAGAATTCATTATTTTTGGAACGGCCGTTCCGTTTGTAGGAAGCCATTCTGGTTTCCAAGGTTGTCTGGGCGAGCGACGTATCCTCACTCTTACATTTGCGATACTAGTCGACTCTAGTCTTCAGCTTCCCCACTGCTGGAATGCTCTTCCCCCACATGATTGCTCAGATTCTCATGAATTAAGGCAATCCCCCCTGTTTCCCCCTTGTTCTTTGGTCCGCGGTAGCGGACCCCCACCCGCTGAGACCCCTCTCGGCGGGTTTTTGTTTGTCTTAAGAAAGAAAGTTGTCCCACAGCCGTCTTTTACGTATTAATAAAGAAAAAAGGCTTAACGAAGCCTCTTTCTATCCTCCAATCCGCCAAATTTCTTGCGAACTGTGGATAAGTGTGTGGAAGATGTGTATTAAAAGACACTATTATTAAGGACGGTGGTCCGAGAAAGCCTTGATTAGAGCCATTTTAATAAATATTGATTTCACGTGAAACAAGTTTCATGAATAACAAGGATAATCGTACTGAGAAACGAAAGCTGGGAGATATTGGGGAGAACGTGGCTTGTGAGTTTCTCGTGAGACACGGCTTCGAGATCATTGAGCGGAATTACCTCCGGAAATGGGGTGAGATTGATATCGTTGCTAAGAAAAGCGGTAAAATCCACTTTGTAGAGGTAAAAAGCGTTTCATGTGAAATATCAAGGCTTAATGTTTCCCATGGAACATCTGCAAAGGATAATCCTCTGCAAGAGACCTATAGGCCGGAAGAGAACTTGCATCCAGGTAAGCTTAAGCGCCTGTACCGAACTATTGAGACCTATCTGTTACACCCGCCCGAACGACTGGTGTCGTCCAGTCGGGCGGGCAAGAAAGAATATCTCGACTGGCAGCTCGACCTTATTACAGCCAAAATTGATACAAGGACACGACAGGCGAGAGTCGAGATGCTCGAAAATATTATCTAGTGCGCCCAGAGGGACTCGAACCCCCAACCCCTTGTTCCGAAGACAAGTACTCTATCCATTGAGCTATGGGCGCAATGTCCTTATTCTATCAGCTTTTGTGCGGCCAGGGAGAATCGAACTCCCACCCCGTCCTTGGCAAGGACGTGTTCTACCACTAAACCATGGCCGCAGGTAGAGAAATATTAGCCTAAAACATTGTGAAATGCTAGAGTGAATCCTTACGGAATGTAGTACAGCGGTAGTATACACGATTCGGGTTCGTGAGACCCGGGTTCGATTCCCGGCATTCCGAAAGAGGATAGGGAAGAGGAGATTGTAGTACAATAGTGAGCAATCGGGCTGTAGTATAGTGGTAGTATACATGCTTTGGGAGCTTGAGGTCTGGGTTCGATTCCCAGCAGCCCGACAACATTAAAGAGGGAGGGGGATAATAACGCGGGACTAGTTTAGTGGTAAAACAACAGTTTTCCAAACTGTGGTCGGGAGTTCGATTCTCCCGTCCCGCACACAACGTGCTATGGATACCAACGCTATAAAGCAGATTCCAACCTACGTGAGAGATATCTCGCGCTCTTTAACCGAGGCCGGCTTTGAGAACTTCCTCGTGGGCGGTTGCGTCCGCGATCTCTTCCTCAACCGCACGCCAAAGGACTGGGACATCACGACCATCGCGACACCAGAAGAAATCCAGAAACTCTTCCCAGATTCTTTCTACGAAAACACCTTCGGCACGGTAGGAGTCAAAGTAGAAGTGGCGGAGAAGACTGAAGTCGTAGAGATCACCCCATACCGCCTTGAGTCCGGTTATAGCGACGGCAGGCACCCTGACGCGGTAGAGTGGGCGAAAAAGATCGAGGAAGACTTAGCGCGCCGTGACTTCACCATGAACGCGATTGCGGGGAAGCTGACAGATACTGGCTTGGAGCTTACAGATCCATACGGTGGGCGAGAAGATATTAAGCGAGGTCTTATTAAGACAGTGGGGAAGGCGGATGAGCGATTCCAGGAAGATGCCCTCCGCATGTTCCGCGCCATTCGCTTTGCTTCTGAACTTGGCTTTGCCATTGAAGGCGAGACCCTCGGCGCGATTGAGCGCAACGCGTCGCTTATGGAAAACATTTCCAAAGAGCGCATCCGTGATGAATTCATAAAGATCATCATGTCGGACAACCCCGCCATCGCTCTCGACTTGGCGGCTCGCTTGGGACTGCTCACCTATATCTCACCGGAGTTCGTGAAGGGGATCGGCGTGACGCAGAACCAAGCACATGCCTACACGGTGTGGGAACACTTGCTCCGCTCGCTCAACCACGCTGCCGCAAAAAACTTCCCGCTCCACGTGCGCCTTGCCGCACTCTTCCACGACATCGCGAAGCCGCATACGAAAGGGCTCAAGGCAGAGACTGTCACCTTTTACGGTCATGAAGTTGTTGGTGCCCGTCTCACAAAGAGAGCTCTCGATGATTTGAAATTCCCCAAGGAGATTATCGACAAGGTATGGCGCCTCGTCCGCTGGCACATGTTCTTCTCCGACACAGAGGAAATTTCTCTCTCCGCCGTGCGTCGCATGGTGAGAAACGTCGGTGTGGATCTTATTTGGGACCTTATGGATATGCGCGTCGCGGACCGCATCGGTACCGGCCGCCCGAAGGAAACGCCGTATCGCTTGCGCAAATACCACGCCATGATCGAAGAGGTCATGCGTGATCCTGTCTCCGTCAAACAACTTGTCGTGAAGGGCGAAGATGTGATGCGCCTCACCGGCACGGCGGGCGGCCCGCACGTCGGCTCTATTTTGGAAGTTTTGCTCGCCGAAGTGTTGGAGAAGCCGGAACTCAATACAAAAGAATATTTGGAAGAGAGAGTAAAAACCCTCTACGCCCTTAGTCCACAGGAATTGAAAGAGAAAGGCATCGCCGCAAGAAGGAGTAATGAGGACGAGGATGAGAGGGAAGTAGAAAAGATTAAGGAAGAGTACAAGGTGAAATAAAAAGAAGCCCCGAGATTTATCTCGAGGCTCCTGTGTATCAAATGCCGAGACGACGCCCGTCTGCGCAGAAACCATCTTTGCGCCTCCGAAGAACTTCGCTGTCGCGATCCATTTCAATACCAGCCGCAAACTCAAGGGCCCGAACGTACGCTTCCAAATTCTCCAACCTTGATCTCATACGCTTCTCCACAATTTAACCTACACGGAAAGGGAGGGGGTGTCAAAGCTCAACAAAAAAGACCCTTGCGGGTCCTTTTTGTTTCTCTAGGTGAGAAATTACTTCGCTGCGTCCCTGCCTGCCGGCAGGCAGGCTTCAAACTATTTAACAGCGTCCTTCAAGGCCTTGGCTGGGCGGAACTTCGGCACATTCATCGCCGGAACGGAGATCGACTCACCAGTGCGCGGGTTGCGAGCCTGACGAGCAGCACGCTTCTTGGTGGAGAAGATGCCCAAGCCAGCAATGGAGACTTCGCCGCCCTTCTTGAGAGTAGAGACGATCGAGTCGATGACGGTGTCGACAACTTCTTCGGCCTGGACCTTCGTGCCGCCGAGTTTGGCGTGAACCGCGTTTGCAATATCAGTCTTGTTCATGTATCTAGCTAAATTATTGTTAAAACGAAAGTCTGGAGAAGACTCAAGACTCCCTTTCATTATATCTCGAGCCATTTTTTGCCGCTACCACTAGACAAAGCTCAACCAATCCACTCTGATATGGACGGATTAGCGGGCAAATTCGATCGTGCGACTCTCACGAATGACGTTTACCTTGATTTCCCCTGGGTACTTGAGCTCCTTTTCAATCCGAATAGCAATATTCCTGGCCATATTCTTCGCCTCAAGATCAGAAATCTTCTCCGGTGTGACAAAGACACGAATCTCACGGCCAGCCTGGAGAGCATAGGCTTTCTCAACACCGTCGAAGGAGAGGGCAATCCCTTCGAGGTCGCCTAACCGCTTGAGATAGTGGTCGAGGTTGTCGCGACGAGCACCTGGACGGCCACCAGAGATAGCGTCAGCGGTCTGCACGATGATGGATTCAACTGTTTCGTATGGATATTCACCGTGATGCGCTTGCATGGCCTTAATAATGTCCTCGTGCACGCCAAACTTCTGGAGAATGCGGCGTCCGATCTCGACGTGCGTGCCCTGCACCTCATGGTCGAAGGCTTTGCCGATATCGTGGAGGAGAGCGCCCGCCTTCGCGACAGAAACATTGGCACCAAGCTCCTCGGCGATCATGCCGGCGACGTGCGCCATCTCGACCGAGTGAGCAAGCACGTTCTGGCTATAGCTCGTGCGGAAGTGGAGGCGACCAAGGATGGCGATAAGCTTCGGATCGAGGTTGTACACTTCGCAGGCGAGCGCGGCCGCTTCACCCTTCTCCTTAATGATCTTGTTTGTCTCGGCTTGAGCCTTCTCGACGAATTCCTCAATCTTGGCAGGCTGGATGCGACCGTCCGCGATGAGGTTGTCGAGAGCCAGCTTCGCCACAGCGCGACGAACCGGGTCGAAGGAGGAGAGAGTGATCGAGTTCGGCGTGTCATCGACAATCACTTCCACACCGGTCGCACGCTCAAAGGCCTTAATGTTGCGGCCTTCCTTACCAATGATCTTGCCCTTGAGCTCGTCAGAGGGGAGAGTCACCGAGGTGGCCATCATCTCATCCGGCATAGAGGTAGCGAGACGCTGGATAGAAGCGGCGAGGATCTCCTGGGCCTTGGCCTCAAGCTTGTCCGCTCCTTGAGTCTCGAGCTTCTGCATGCGCACGAGCATATCTTCTTCAAATTGACTCTCAATAACTTTGAAAAGTTCTTCGCGCGCCGCCTCGGCCGAGAGGTTCGAGGCCTTCGAGAGCTCGGCGGTCCGCACCTTCACAAGCTCGGCGGCGCGCTCTTCCTTCGCCTTCACTTCGGCTGCTCGGCGCCTCATTTCTTCAGATTCCTGGCTCAACTCCGTCTGGCGCTTATCGAGGAATTCCTCCTTCTTTACCAAGCGATCTTCCGTGGCTTTATTGCGGTTCTCGCGCTCTCGCAACTCCGTCTGAGCCTGACCCACGATCCGCTTCGCCCTCTCTTCAGCCTCAAGGACGACCTTCTGCGCTTCTTCCTTGGCGGAAATTTCCAAACGCTGAACATCAAGCTCAACAGAGCCCTTTTTACCGAGGGAGATAATGAGGCGCAGCAAATAACCAAAGCCAATACCGGCCGAGGCGGCGATCAATGCTAAAAGCAGCGCGAGTTTAAGCGACATATCGGGAGCTCAGGTCAGTCGGAGCGGTCAGGCGGGAATTAAGGGAACCCACACACTAGAAACGTTTCAGATTAAGTTTTTGAGTGGAACAGTCTCAACAATACGGGAGTTAGAGAATTTTGTCTACGAGACCGTACTTCTTGGCTTCGTCGGCAGAAAGGAAGAAATCGCGCTCGATGTCCTTCTCAACCTTGGCAATAGTTTGCCCGGTGTTCTTGGCCATCATGTCGATGAGGCGCTTCTTGGTCTTAATGATCTGCTCGGCAGTAATAGCAATGTCGGTCGCCTGACCTTGGATGCCACCCTGGAGAGGCTGGTGGATCATCATTTCGGCATTTGGGAGAGCGAAGCGCTTGCCCTTCGCGCCTGAGGAAAGAAGCCACGCGCCACCGGAAGCGGCGAGACCGACGCAGATAGTAGAGACATCGGGCTTGATGTGGTTCATGGTGTCGATCATAGCTAAGGTCGCCGTGACAGAGCCACCAGGGGAGTTGATGTAGAGCGTGATGTCCTTCTTCGGATCTTCGGCCTCAAGGAAGAGGAGCTGGGCAATAACGATGTTTGCGGAGTCGTCATCGATCGGTCCGCCAACAAAGATAATGCGCTCGCGAAGCAAGCGGGAGTAAATATCGTACGCGCGTTCGCCGAACTGACTCTTCTCGATAACGGTTGGGATGAGGTATGACATGCCGCTCAGATTAGCGGAAAAAATAGGACTAATCAAGTTTAAAAGAAAAAGCGCCGGGTTCATCCCGGCGCTTTTTCTTCAACTTAGGAAGCGGTGAAGTCGTCTTCGTCAAGATTGTACGTACCAGGCTGGGTTGAGCTGGCACTCAAGTTGGCCTCAATCTCGAGAGTGGTACCTTGTGGCTCACCTTCGAGCGCTTCATCGCGAGCACTGCGCTCGCTCCAGAAGTAGACGCCGCCGACAATAATGACGAGCACAAGGATGATTGTCGCGATGAGGAAGCCGCTGCCGCCGTTCTGACCTTCTACGGGGGAGCTGTTTTGTGGATCCATGGTGTGTTTGGAAAATAATTAAACCCGGGTGCCTTGGAAGGACCCGGGCTTAATTATACCACCGTGCGAGAGAAGCTTTTATGACAGCTTGGGAAGGTAGTCGGCCGTATAGCGGTCCTCGCATTCCTTGATCACTCTCATGGCCTCGGTCTTGTCGAAGAACCCTTTATTGA
Source organism: uncultured Candidatus Saccharibacteria bacterium (assembly GCA_964642835.1). Lineage (GTDB taxonomy): Bacteria > Patescibacteriota > Minisyncoccia > Phycocordibacterales > Zambryskibacteraceae > UBA5004. Next base: position 475,697 of record CAZXQA010000001.1, read on the forward strand.
CCGTCGTGCCAGGCTTCTTTAAGTGCTTGTAGTACTCCCAGAAGTGGGAAACTTCCTTCTTGTAGTGTTCGGAGAGGTCGCTCAATGACTGGATATCGTCACAGCGCTTATCGTCTGAGAGCACGGCGATGACCTTGTCATCCACTTCGCCACCGTCCTCGAACTTCATGATGCCGATCACTCGTGCTTCAACGAGCGCGCCAGGCACGATCGGTTCCGTGACGTTCGTAATAATAATATCGAGAGGGTCGCCGTCTTCGTCCCAGGTCATCGGGATCGCGCCGTACACGAACGGATAGGCAAGAGAGGAGTAGCCCACGCGGTCGAGCTTCAGCTGGCCGGACTCGGTAATGATTTCGTATTTGTTGATGGAACCGCGGTTGATCTCGACGATGCTGTTCACCACGTCTTCCTTACCCTCGACGCGCGCCGGAACGGCGTGGAGGAGGTTTAACATGTACTTTGATGGTTGGTGCTTGATGTTCGCCATGATAGTGAGATTAGGCTTCTGGAGTAAGAACTGGGGACTCGGCGGTGGCGAGTTCTTCGCCCTGCGCGGACTTAATGTCGATCTTCCAACCAGTGAGCTTGGCAGCGAGGCGGACGTTCTGGCCACCCTTGCCGATAGCGAGAGACTGCTGATCTTCGGCGACGGTGACAATGGCGGACTTTTCGGTCTCGTTCGTTTCAATGCTCAAGACCTTGGCGGGGGAGAGAGCTTCTTCGATAAACTTCTTCGGATCAGCGGAGTACTCGATGACGTCGATCTTCTCACCACGGAGTTCTGACATCACGGTTGAGACGCGGACGCCACGACCACCGACGAGCGCGCCGACAGGGTCAATGTGGGAATCCTTAGCTTCCGCGGCAAGCTTCGAACGATACCCGGCTTCGCGCGCAATGGCCTTAATGCTAATGGCGCCGCTTGCAAGCTCAGGAGATTCGGACTCAAAGAGTTTCTCCAAGAACTTCGGATGCGAGCGAGAGAGGCGGAGGAAGACGCCGCGAGGAGACTCTTCGACGCGGTAGAGGTAGGCGCGGACACGTTCGCCTTGGGCGAAGCGCTCACCAGGGATCTGCTCTTCGTAGGGGAGGAGGCCAGAAGCCTTACCGAGATCGACGAAGACGTTGCCGCGCTCCATGCGCTGGACGGTACCGGAGACGATCTCACCTTCCTTGGCACCGAATTCAGAAACGAGGTGAGTCTTCTCGGCTTCACGGATCTTCTGCATGATCACTTGCTTGGCGGTCTGAGCGGCGATGCGGCCGTAGTCACCCTTCGACTCAATAGGGAAGATGATCTCTTCGTCGAGCTGGGCGTCCTTCTTGATGCGGCGAGCGTCCTCAAGAAGAATGTGCTTCTCGGAGTTATAGAACTCGCGGAGGTCGTCATCGGCAATATCGGCATTCTCGTCGAAGATAACGCGAGTGTCGTCGACCACAATCTTTACCTGGAAGAATTCCGCCTGGCCAGTTGAGAGGTCGAAGGTGGTGCGAATGATCTGACCGCGCTTGCCGTACTCCTTCTTATAGGCGGTGGCGAGAGCAGCTTCGATCGCTTCGATGATAGCGGCACGCGAAATACCTCGAGTCTCCTCGAGTTCGGCGAGCACGGAATTGATGGTTTTGAGGTCGAACATATGTGTTTTTGGCTTGTTTGTTAAAGAAATTGTCCGCCTTGCGGCGGACCAGATCCGAAAACGTATGCCTCTATACTATACCAAAAGCTGGGGTATTCGGCAAGTTACATAGGTAAAGCCCCGGCGCGTACGCGCCGGGGCTGTTTCATGGAGAGGCCTGTTACGGTTTGAAGTCGAAGAAGTGGTTGGCAATTCGGAGCGGCACTCTCACGAGACACTGGGTTCCTCCGAAAAGCACCCAGAGGTTGAGCATGCCCGAATCACGAACTCCTTCCTTGATCTCGCCCTCTCGGGCGAGCGTCGACTCCAGTATGTGGAAGAAGAAGGCCTCAGAGCGAGGTTCCCCGACCTTAAAGGGCACGTTGCGCCAGAAACTCTCCAAGTCATAGGCCTTCCCGCTGAGGAGCTTGTCGATTTCGAGAGGGTAAGTGGAGAATTGAGTAGGGACCGGGCCATCGTGCCCCCTCTGGACCTGACGGTCTTTCTTGCCATTCTCAAACCAGAAATCAAGGCCGAGACGCAGGCTTTTTCGCTCTACCACGGGAGAGATTACGGCGTCGAGCTTCAGTCGACAAGATTTGAGCTCCGCTGCTTCAAAGTGATACGGGCCAAGAACAAGGGGACTTACCACGATATCGGACATATATTCCTCTCAAAAGGGCGTACCTGGGGCCTATCGTGCCACAGAAGGCCCTGCTTGCAAAGCGCACTGGGTCGTGCTATTGTACAGGGGTGATTTCCAAGACCAAAAAGCAAAAGCTCATCAAGGAAGTAGCCCTCCATGATACGGATACGGGCTCTCCTGAAGTGCAAATTTCCATACTGACTAAGCGCATTGAGGAGCTCTCGAAGCACCTTAAGACAAACGCTAAGGACAACCACTCACGCCGCGGGCTCTTGGCCATGGTTGCCGACCGCCAGTCTCACCTGAAATATTTGGAAAAGAAGAATCCGAAGCGCGCTCTTGCTTTGCAGAAGAAACTCGGTCTGAAGAAGTAATTTTTCACTATCACAACGTATTGCGTGCCTGTTTCCTATTATCTATTTGTTAGTTAAGCTATTTTTTATGACTGTTATTAAGCACAAGGCTCAGCGCGTGGCTATTTTCATCGACACGGCGAACATTTATCACTCCGCGAAGAATCTCTACCACGCCAAGGCCAACTTCGGCGCTATTCTTAAAGACTCTCTCGACGGCCGCCTCCTCGTGCGCGCCATTGCCTACGTCGCCTCAACCGAGGGTGGGGAAGAGAAGGCCTTCTTTGACGCCCTCTCGAAGGTAGGTATCGAAACTCGCGCCAAGCCGCTCCAGATATTTGCCGGTGGGGCCAAGAAAGCCAACTGGGACATCGATCTCGCCATGGACGCCGTGAAGATTGCGCCGAAGGTCGACACTATGATCATTGTCTCCGGTGACGGCGACTACGTGGCTCTCGTCGAATATCTCCAGAACACCCACGGCACCCAGGTCGAAGTGGTCTCCTTCGGCAAATCTTCTTCTTCGAAACTCATCGAAGCCTGTGATGACTTCTTCGACTTGGACAAAAATCCGCGGAAGTATCTTATAATGAGTGGCAATGCCACCCGATCAGAAACCACTCGCCGAGGCAAAGACGCCCCAGCCAGCGCCGAGCCAGCCGCTTAAGCAAATTCGCACCTTCCAAGGCGACGTCGCTGATGCTCTTTCGCATCAGAAGGAGTCTCTCTTTTCCATCCAGCAAACTGAGCGCGTGAAGCAAGGCTATGTCGCTCCCGTCGAGCGAGCGCCTCGTGATCAGGAGAAATCTCTTCTCCTATTTGTCGGCTCTCTTCTCCTTATTGCCTTCGCGGGTGTCGGGGGTTGGTATACATATGGAGAATTCGTGAGGAAAACGGCTCCACCCGTCGCCACCATTCCCGCGAGCCAAGTCCTTGTGCCGGAAAGCAGCCGTGCCGTGAACACCGAAGGGCTCTCACGCGACGCCCTCTTTGCCGCGATAGACGAAGCCGCCGCAGGCACACCCGCCGGCACTCTACGCCACATTGTCCTTACGAGCGGTACGAGCACCGTCATCACCACGCCGACTTCGGCATTCTTGGCGATGTTGCAGAGCCGGGCACCAAGCTCGCTCGTGCGCGCCTTCGATCCCGTCTTTATGCTCGGCGCGATCGGTCTCACCGACCCGTCAGCGGGGGAGAGTCGCTTTCTCATCGTGAAGCTCAATTCCTTCCAAAGCGCCTTCGGGGGCATGCTCGCGTGGGAAGTGGATCTCGCGAGAGACCTCTCGGGACTCTTCACGAGGAGCGAGGAGCTGAAAACATTTTCCTCCTCATCCGTCTTTACAGATGTTGTTTACAAGAATAAGGATGCTCGCGTCCTCGCGGCGAGCTCGACTCCCGTCCTTCTCTATTCCTTCTTCGACAACGAGGCGCTCATCATTACCGACCGCCCCGAGACTCTCCAGGCTCTCATCGACCGCCTCACCCGGGAAAAATTAACTCGCTAGGACCCCTCTCCACCTTTTGGTACAATGACCTTATGGCAATAGACTATACACATTTCACAGAAAAGCTTGAGGAAGAGAAAGCCGCCTTAGAGAAGGAGATGGAGAAGGTAGGGCGTCGCAATCCTGACAACCCGTCTGTCTGGGAAGCTCTCCCACCGGAAGACCGCGACACCTCGCAAGCCGACGAGAACACGACCGCCGACGCGATCGAAGGATACGAGGACAACGCCGCCATCTTGAACACGCTCGAAGAGCGCTACAAGGATGTGAAGAGTGGTCTCGACAAATTGAAGCACGGCACCTACGGTCTCTGCCAAGTCTGCCAGCAGGAGATCGAGAGCGATCGCCTCGAAGCGAATCCCTCCGCTCGCACGTGCAAAGAGCATATGTAACAGCGAAGAAATCTCGTGAGAAACCGCCCGATTCCCTCGGGCGGTTTTCTTTAATTTTTCTTTAAGTCTTTCGGGTATAATTTCGGCATGTCATTTTCCAAAGTCTACAGCGCTCAGACTCAACTCCTCAACGTCACGCCCATCTCGGTCGAGACGGATATCTCGCGCGGGCTGCACGCCTTCGCCGTGGTCGGACTGCCAGACAAGGCTGTTGAGGAAGCGAAGGATAGAGTGAGTGCCGCGATTAAGAATTCCGGATTTGATTCGCCGAAGTCGCAGAACCACAAGATCGTCGTCTCGCTCGCGCCTGCCGACGTGAAGAAGGAGGGCACGCTCTTCGACGTCGCCATCGCTCTCTCGTACCTTGCCGCGACTGACGCGCTCAGCATAAATCCGGAAGGGAAACTCTTCCTCGGAGAACTCTCCCTCGACGGACGACTGCGTCCAGTCCGCGGGATTCTCCCTGTCGCGCAATATGCGGCAAAAAATAATTTCCCCGAATTATTTGTGCCTGTCGAGAACGCAGCAGAAGCAGCTCTCATCACTGGACTCAAGGTATATGCCGTGCCCACGTTACAGGCACTTGTTGAACATCTGAGCGGGAAAAAATTATTGAACCCAACTCCCGAAACAAAAGGAGAGTCTGTCATCCATCGCGCTGCGACCGACTTCTCGGAAGTGAAGGGGCAGGAGCGCGCCAAGCGCGGGCTTCTCATCGCCGCGGCCGGAGGACACAACGTCGCCATGTACGGACCACCCGGCACGGGGAAGACCATGCTCGCGAAAGCCTTCGCCGGCATCTTGCCGAAACTCTCCTTCGAAGAGTCTCTCGAAGCGACCGGTATTCACTCCGTAGCTGGCACGCTCTATGAAACGCTCATCTCGACGCCGCCCTTCCGCGCGCCACATCACACCGCTTCATATGTCTCCTTGGTGGGAGGCGGCGCCACACCGCGGCCGGGAGAAGTAACTCTCGCGCACCGCGGCGTGCTCTTCATGGATGAGTTTCCCGAGTTTGAGCGACGGGTGATCGAGAGTCTGCGTCAACCGCTCGAAGATAAGGTGATTGCCGTTTCCCGAGCCAAGGGCACGGCTCACTTTCCCGCAAATGTACTTCTCGTTGCCGCCATGAACCCGTGCCCATGCGGCAACTACGGCTTCCGCGGGAAACCGTGCATCTGTTCTCCTTCCGCTCTCCAACGCTATCGCCGCAAAATGTCAGGACCCATCATGGACCGCATCGACCTCTGGCTCGAAGTCGATCGCATCGCGCCGCACGAACTCACTCTTGAATCTCCGACAGGAGAGGAGAGCGCGATCTTCCGCGAGCGAGTGGAGCGTGCTCGGAATATTCAACGACTCAGATTGAAAAATACCAAAGTGACGAAGAACGGCGAGATGACGCCGAAGGAACTTGTGACGTCCGTTTTCCTTGAGAAGGACGCGGAGAAAATGTTGAACGTCGCGGCGGAGCGACTCGGATTTTCTCCGCGCGTCTACCACCGCATGATCAAAGTAGCGCGCACCATCGCCGATCTTGAAAATTCTGAGAATGTAAAAAGTGAACACGTCCTCGAAGCCGTGGAATACAGACCGAAGAAGTTTGATATTTAGATAAAAAAATAAAAAGACTTTTTGTGGCTCTCGCAGACCGACTGGGTCGAGAGAGCGAAATTCTCACCAGAGAATTATCGCGAGCCTAAGAAAAGTCTTTTTATTTTTTAACTAACTAGAATGGATTTTTCGCGCCGCGGATTTCGAAGTGGACGTGAGGGCCGGAGGTGTTGCCGGTCATGCCGATGCGACCAATCAATTCTCCTTGAGAAACTTTCTGTCCGACGGAAACATAGTTCGCGCTCATGTGACCGTACACCGTTTGCGTGCCGTTGGCATGGCTCACGACGACATACGTACCATACCCGCCATTGTAGCCACCAGTCTTTGAAAGGATGACCGTACCGTCAGCGGCCGCCATGATCGAAGTGCCGACAGGAGCAGCGAGGTCGACGGCGTTGTGACCGTGGATACCTTGGCTCTTCTTGCCGCCACTAATTGGACGGAGGAAGTATCCGGCAATTTCCTTAAGACCACTCGCGATCTTCGTGGCATTCGAGTTAGAACCGCTCGAAGATGTCATCTCACCGTCAGGAATAATAATCTCATCACCCAACGCAAGCTTACTCGAAGGAAGGAGACCGTTGTAAGAAAGAACGTCCGACTGATCGGCGCCATACTTCTTGGCAATAGTGGCAATCGTGTCACCCGACTTCACGATATGACGAACGCCAGAGATAGGGAGGATGACAAGCTCCTGGCCGGGCTTCAACGTGTTCGAAGAAAGGTTGTTGGCCCAACGAATCGTGTTGGCGGAAATCTTAAACATCTGCGCGATGGTGCCAATCGTGTCTCCTTCGCGGACAGTGTAGGTACTGATCTGACCGGTGCCGGAGGTGCCGGCTTCGATAAAGGCACTCGATTCTTCACTCGCAACGGCTAAGGTAGTGCTGTCGAGGAAGGCAATAACTGGCCCACCAGCACTGACAGAACTTGCGTTATGGTAACCCTCAAGGAGTTGCATAGTCTGAGAATTGCCAATTTCCTTGGTTTCAGGAGCACGCTTCAAAAGGAAGCTGTTGCCCTTAGCGTATGCGAGAACCGGTATGAAGACGAGGCCCAGAATGATGAGGAGGGGAATTCTGGAGGATGAGCCTGCGGATCTTGGTATTGGGGATCTTATATAAGAGGGGCTAAACTGATCAGAGGCCCAGAAGGCGAAATGGCTCTGTTGAGCCATTTGGGGCCGTCGAATGTTGCTTACCCCTTCATTTTACGCTCCTTATACCCCCTCGGCAACTTGCTTATCCACCTATGTTATAGTGTGCCAATGTCCGCTTCTCACCCCTCAAATCTCAATGCTGAGCAGCTCAAAGCGGTCGAAGCGACCGAGGGGCCAGTCCTCATCCTCGCCGGAGCCGGTGCCGGGAAGACAAAGACCTTAGTCGAGCGCATTAAGGAGCTCGTAAGGCGAGGGGTCGCCCCTTCGAACATTCTCGCCATCACCTTTACCAATAAGGCGGCTAAGGAGATGCGGGAACGGGTTGTTCGCGGGCTTACCGAAGACCCGACGCTCAATCTCCCTGTCTCTATCCAGGAGCGCCCTTTCGTCTCCACCTTCCACTCTCTCGGAGTTCACATCCTCCGAGAGCAGTTTGCGGCTGTGGGGCTGCCGAAGACCTTCGCGATCTTTGACCGTGACGACAGTAAGAAGGCGGTGAAGGAAGCGCTCGCGAACCGCGGACTTGATCCGAAGATCAATGACCCCAACAAGATCCTTGGAGCCATCTCACGCGAAAAAGGGCGCGGCGTCACGGTGGAAGAATTCCTCGAGCGATCGGAGATGCGCGGGTACACCGCCGAGATCGTGGCGGAAGTTTGGCCGGAGTACGAACGCATCCTCACTCGTGATCGCGCGCTCGACTTCGACGACCTCTTGTTGAAAACGCTTCGTCTCTTGAAGACGCATCCGGAAGTGCGGGCGTATTACCAGCGCGTGTGGACCTATATTCATATTGACGAGTACCAAGACACGAACAAAGTGCAGTATGAGATCTCGAAACTCTTGGTTGGTCCCGCGCACAACATCTGCGCGGTCGGCGACATCGACCAGAACATTTACTCCTGGCGCGGCGCGGAGCTGAAAAATATTCTCGCCTTCGAAAAGGATTATCCTGAAGCCTTCGTCGTCACGCTCGAGGAGAACTATCGCTCGACGAAAACAATCCTTCATGCCGCGAACGCCATTATCGAGAAGAACAAAGTCCGTCGTCCGAAAAAATTATTTACTTCGAACGGTCAGGGTGAGAAGGTGTTCGTTAAAGGTCTCCTCGACGAGATAGGGGAAGCAGACTTCATCGCTGGTAAAGCTCAAGAGCTTCTAAAGAGCGGCGTCTCTCCAGATGAGATCTGTGTTCTCTACCGCGCCAACTTCCAGTCACGCGTGCTCGAAGAAGCGTTCATGCATCGCGGCGTGCCGTACCAGATCTTGGGACTACGATTCTTTGAACGCAAGGAGGTGAAGGATCTTATCTCTTACCTGCGCGCTTCGGAGAATCCGGAGTGTCTCGCGGACGTCAAACGCATCATCAACACGCCAGCGCGCGGCATCGGCAAAGCTTCGATCGTAAAGATCTTCGGCGGAGAATCCGCCGCGCTGCCGAGCGCCATGCAAGGGAAACTCGCGGCTTTCTACGCTCTTCTCGAGAACATTAAGACAGTCTCGCGCGAGAAGCGTTTGTCGGAAACGATTGCCTACATTATTAAAGAGAGTGGGCTCGAAGATGAGTGGAAAACGGAACGCGAAGAGGGAGCTGCCCGGCTTGAGAACGCCTACGAACTGGTGAGCTTCGCGAGCCGCTATGACGCCCTGCCGCCCGCCGAAGCGACGCAGCAATTCCTCACCGACGCGGCTCTCCAGAGCGACCAGGACGAGTTGCGCGAGGATGAACCCGCCGTACGTCTCATGACGGTCCACGCCGCCAAAGGACTCGAATTCGACACGGTATTTGTAAGTGGACTTGAAGAAGGCCTCTTCCCGCACGAGCGCATGAACCAGGACAAGATGACGCCGGAAGAAGCGGAGGAAGAACGCCGTCTCTTCTATGTCGCCCTCACGCGCGCGAGGAAACAGCTCTTCCTCTGCTACGCGCAGCTCCGCACCGTTTTCGGACGACAGGAAGTAAACATGCCGTCACAATTTATTCTCGACATCCCAGCGGAATTGGTCCACGAAGATACGTGGAGTCAGGTGGGAGTGGGGCAGGGGAAGCGACCGCTTCTTGATATTGATTTTTAGTATGATATTCGCCAAGAAATCTTTGGGCCAACACTTTCTCAGGAGCGAGCGAGCGCTCGCGGAAATCATTAAAGCTGCCGATATCCACGCGGGAGAAACAGTGCTCGAAATTGGGCCGGGAGAAGGCGTGCTCACCGAGAAGCTCTTAGCATGCGGCGCACGTCTTGTAGCGGTCGAGAAGGATGACAACTTATACGAACTTCTCAAAAATAAATTCGCCAAGGAAATTGCGGGAGGGAAATTTGTTCTCATCCACGATGACATTCTCAACTTCGATCCTGCTTCTCTGCAAGCTGTAAGCTACAAACTAGTTGCTAACATCCCGTACAATATTACGGGAGCCATCTTTGAGAAATTTCTCTCCGCCGACGCCCAGCCCTCTCTCATGGTTCTCTTGGTACAGGATGAAGTAGCGAAGCGTGCCGTCGCGCGCGATGGGAAGGAGAGCATTCTCTCGATCTCGATTAAGGCCTATGGCGATCCGCGATACGTCGACAAGGTTCTCGCCGGCTCTTTTGTCCCGGCCCCAAGCGTTCACTCCGCTATCATTGCCGTTGAGCACATTTCTAAAAGCTTCTTTACTGGTTTCTCCGAACAAGATTTCTTCACCCTCCTCAAAGCCGGCTTCCAGTCGAAGCGCAAGAAGCTCTCTTCGAACCTCGCGGCAGTCGCCGAGAAGACACGAGTCCTCGAAGCCTTCCATGCTCTAGGGTTAGACGAAAATACGAGAGCGGAAGACATATCGACTTCAACGTGGCGGGCGCTCGCCACTAGACTCCTTTCCTAACGGACATGAGGAGAGTGGGGAGCGTGATATAATTTCCGGCATGAAGCCGGGAATCATCACCGCGATTGTTGTCTCTGTCGTTTTAATCATCGGCGCATTATGGTTCCGATTCTCAACGACTGTCTCCACTCCCAATAATTTGGTTGCGCTACCAGCCGATCAACTTCCGGATACATATTATGAGGATGTGATCGCAAAGTTCTTAGAAACCCCCGCCACACCATCTTCCACCATCTCTTCTGAGGAGAAATTGAGTACTACTGACCTAGTGGCTCGTCAAATGGTGCTTGATTACTTAGGCCTTGCGCAAAACGGCCAGGCCACCCCAGCCAACCTCAGCGCGCTGGCTATGAAGTATATCGACACCATCCCCAATGCCCTTACTCCTCGAACTCTCCTGGTAACCGATCTTCATGTGGTATCGAATAGCGCGGCCGCATATACAGCCTATGGGGACGCCTTTAATACGGCCTACCAGAATTACTCGACCAAGCTTGCGGGAGCTTATGTTGATACTGAGGTTATTGGCGCTGCTAGCTCTAAAATGGCTGTCAGCATGGCCAAAACCTATACAGAAATGGCCTCGATTCTCTCCAAGCTCTCCGTACCAGCCGCATTGATACAGCTTCATTTGTCTCTTATTAATATTTATTTAGCTAACGCGGCTTCAATGAATGCCATAACTCGGGCAGAAACAGATCCAGCCTCAAGTTTTGCTGGTCTCATCCTTCTCAAAGCCAATGCATCGAAAGAGGAGGAGATTGTGGGTAATCTTCGAAAATCTCTTGCTACGCATGGGGTATAATCTAAGTTGGATGCTTAAGAAAACTCTTTCATTTTTCATTATCGTTTCCCTCGT
>CAZXQA010000002.1:0-86208 GCA_964642835.1 uncultured Candidatus Saccharibacteria bacterium
CAACCAGCCTGTTATCCCCAGGGTAGCTTTTATCCGATAATCTCCGGCCGCCTCTAACGCGGACCGTCGGTTCACTATGCTCAGCTTTCGCTCCTGCTCGTCATGTACGACTCACAGTCAAGCACTCTTATGCCATTACACTATCGGCACGGTTTCCATTCGCGCCTAGAGTACCTTAATAGACTCCTCCGTTACACTTTAGGAGGATAGCGCCCCACTAAAACTGCCCGCCAGATACTGTCTCCCGTCGTTTTTGCCGTCGGGGTTAGAAAATACAAGCTAGAAGAATGGTATTTCACTGACGACTCCACGGTCCCCGAAAGGGCCGCTTCAAAGTCTCCCATCTATGCTACGCATCTTACCCGTATCCTCAATATCAAGTTGCAGTAAAGCTCCTGGGGTCTTTTCGTCTAACTGCAGGAAACCGGCATCTTCACCGGTACTGTATTTTCACCGAGCAAGTCCCCGAGACAGTTCTCCAGTCATTACACCATTCGTGCGCGTCTGAACTTACCAGACAAGGAATTTCGCTACCTTAGGACCGTTATAGTTACGGCCGACATTCACCAGGGCTTATACAAGTCAGCTCATGCATTGCTGCAATCACCGCCCGTATTTAACCTTCTGGCATTGGTCAGGTGTCACCCCCTATATATCCTCTTGCGAGTTTGCAGGGAGCTGTGTTTTTGGTAAACAGTTGCCAGAGATACTTTAGCTGCGGCCCCCACCACTTTAGATACTTTCGTATCTCCCGTGATGAAGAGCTCAGATCTTCTTTCTTTTGTCTCGATTCACTTTTCATTGTGATCCAAGCTCACTCCTCCATTTGGAAATATCCAAAGTGGTGGGGGCAAGCCTTATTCCGAAGTTACGGCTGCTTTTTTGCCGAGTTCCTTGGGGACCTCTCACTCGTTCGCCTTCGTCTACTCGACGTGAACACCTGTTTCGGTTTGCGGTACGGATATCTGCGCAATGAGTTTAGGGATTTTTCTTGGAAGAGTGCTTTGCATCATTTGCATGGCCGAGGCCATACATTTTCGCTCCTCTTGGACTTACGCGACCCGGATTTTCCTGGATCACATCCTCAAGGCACGAGCGTCAAATCCGATAATGCGCGATGCATACTACTCTCCGTCCTCCCATCACTTACACAGATAGTCAGGGAATATTAACCCTGTGTCCATCGGATGCGGATCTCTCCATTTCCTTAGGACCGACTAACCCCACTCCGACAATCGTTGAGTGGGAAACCTTGTTCTTTCGGCGCGCGGGTTTCTCACCCGCGTTGTGGTTACTTGTGCCAACATTCTTACTTCGCAACGCTCCAGCGTGGGTCACCCCTTCGCCTTCAATGCAGATGCGAATACTCTCCTACCGCTCCACCTTTCCGAAGAAAGATGAAGCCCTCAGTTTCGGTATCATGCTTAGCCCCATGAATCTGCGGTGCGAAATCTCTGACTGAGTGAGCTGTTACGCTTTCTTTAAAGGATGGCTGCTTCTAAGCCAACCTCCTCAGTGTCTGAGAATTTTCACCTCCTTAAGTGCACTTAGCATGAATTTAGGGACCTTAAATAGAGATCTAGGCTGTTTCCTTTTTGACGTACGGAGCTTAGCCCCCGCCGTCTAACTGCCGTGCTTTTAATCCGGAAAATTCGGAGTTTGATAGGTCTAGCGGTATTTCTACCTGTCCAGACCTTCCAGTGCTCTACCTTTCCGGGGAACGCACGACGCTAGCCCAAAAGCTATTTCGGAGAGAACCAGCTATTACCAGGCTCGATTAGCTTTTCACTTCTTATCACAAGTCATCCGAGAGTATTGCACGGCTCACCGGTTCGGGCCTCCTAGGATCTTTCGACCCTATTCACCCTGCTCATGACAAGCTCGCTCTGGCTTCGGGTCTTTAGCATGCTACTAACGCGCTATTCGCACTCGGTTTCCCTTTGGCTCCATCCTTTATCGGGACTTAGCCTGCAGCATGCTAAAACTCGTTGGCTCATTCTTCAATAGGCACGCGGTCGAGGACATAAATGCCCTCTTCCACTCCTTGTAGACATACGGTTTCAGGTCTATTTCACCGCCCTTCCGGGCTACTTTTCACCTTTCCCTCACGGTACTAGTTCACTATCGATCTAGAAGAATATTTAGCCTTACCGGTTAGTTCCGGCAAATTCCCCCGAGCTACTCGTGTCTCGAGGTACTCAAGAACAGAAACAAAAGAGACATCTGATTTTCGAACACGGGACTATTACCCCCTAGGGTGTTTCTTTCCAGAAACTTATTCTAACCAGATATTTTGTAACTCTCCTCGTTGATTGCTCAACGACGTTTCCGTCTTATAACCCCCAGCATCATTCCCACAAAACGATTGCTCGCATCGTGAGAATGAAACTGAGTTTGGGCTGTTTCCTTTTCGCTCGCCGCTACTTAGGAAATAACAATTGTTCTCTATTCCTCCGGTTACTGAAATGTTTTACTTCACCGGGTGAGTTCCTTGGATAAACTCCAAGGTGATGGCAAGAGCCACCGGGTTCCCCCATTCGGACATCCACGGATCAAAGGTTGCTAGGCACCTCCCCGTGGCGTATCGCCGCCATGCTGCGTCCTTCATCACTTCTTCTAGTCAAGGCATCCACCGTACGCCCTTAAATTTCTTATTAGGAAATTTAAGAACCAATTCTCCAACACACGCAAGGAGCGCGTGTTGGGTTTTCTGTCCTGCTGAACGGAATCAACTCCATCCAGCAATCCTTTTCGTCAGTTCGCCGCACAGTACGCGACGAGCCAACTGCTTTCGTCCACCTCTAAGTCCGAAAAGACCCACTTGGTCAATTACTTAGGGTGGTATGTATTTGTCAAAGTTCTTCCCGAGCGCCAATGCGTCCGGAACCCAAGAGACCGAAAACCCCGCCGCTCAAGAGAGCGGCGGGGTTTGAAACCCCTAAGACATTACTGCCTTTTCCGCTCTATTAAGCTTGGGTTTCTATACATTTCTTGGTAAGCGATATCCTATCACCCCCCGCCCAGACCTGTCAACTGATTCTTAACCCCCTTTCATACATATATATAGGAACATGATCCAAGCCAAAAAAGGCGTAAGAAACACGGCCATTACTCGTTACTAGCACCAGGCGGGGCCCCTGATTTATAAGGGTACGCTCCGCCCGTATTCAGAAGATCTTACTCACTTACTCAGACTAGAAACATGAAACTTAATAAATTCTTTGCCGTTCCGATGGTTGTGAGCGCTTTCGCGCTTTCCGCTTCCATCGTTGGCGCGCAGGTCGCCCCTGTCGTCGCTCTCCAGTTCGCCACCAACGGTCTCACGAACCCGTTGAGTGCCAACATGAGCGACGCTGTTATCGCCCGCCTTCTTATCGACACCACCGGCTCGAGCGAAGGTGTCCGCATCTCCTCTCTTCCGTTCAACCTCATCACTAGTGGTGGCGCTTCGGCCTCGACCCTCAATGATTGTTACGTTGTGAACGAGAATGACGTCAACGATCGTCTCAACAACGCCGGCACCGGCTCCTTGAGCAATGGCATGAACTCGATCAACCTCGACTCTCCACTGGTGCTCTCCGCAGGCACTCTCACGACGCTCTCACTGCGCTGTGATATCTCGTCCAACCTCGTTGCTGGTGGCACGTACACTATCAACATGAACACCGCGAACGTCGTGGCTACTGGTGTTTCCACCGGCATGTCGGCTCTCGTGACTGTCCGCGGTTCCATCGTCATCCCTCCGATCGTTGTTAACCCTCCGGTTACGACCCCGAGCTTCCCTGTTACCGGTGCTACCGGCCAGGCCGCTCAGACTTCGGCAATGATCATCGCTTCCCTTCTCATTGCTTCCCTCGGCTTCTCTTACTTGAGCCTCAAGAAGAACTAGCCCCCTCTCTTGCAAAGGATTATCCTTTGCAAGAGAATTGACAGCGGGCGTCCGTAAGGACGCCCGCTGTCGTGCGTCACTCTTCTTATATATGCGTACCGCCGCAAAAATCCTTATTGCCACCGGCCTCCTCGGCGCCCTTCTCTTTGTCGGACGAGGTATCTATTGGGCGCCAAACAATATCGACGCCGGCGTCACTCCTTTAGCAAGTGTCACCGCTGTGCCCGTTGAAGAAAATAGGTTACCGAGCCGACTTCTCATCCCTCGCCTCTCCATTGATGCGGATGTACAACGCCTCGGCCTCACCAAGTCCGGCGATATGGCCGCACCAAACAACTTCGTGGACGTAAGTTGGTACAAATTCGGACCAATCCCGGGCGAGCTCGGCTCTGCCGTAATCGCCGGCCATGAGGACAATGCTCTGAGCCTCGACGGTGTCTTCAAACATCTCGAAGACCTCATGGTGGGTGATGACATCTATGTCGTTGCCGAAGATGGCGCTCGCGCTCACTTCCAAGTCGTCGACAAGAAACTCTATCCATACGATCTTTCCGGGCCAGAACTCGAGCGCGTCTTCCATGCCGACGATGCCGCCCGTCTCAACCTCATCACCTGCGCCGGCACCTGGCTCCCCGAAGCCCACACCAACGACCAACGTCTCGTGGTTTATACAAAGCTTGTGATTGATTGACAACAAGGCGCCCTCCGAGCATGCTAAATACCAGATTCAGTTCTCCCAACCAACCGGAGGGTTAAAATGACGTATTCGTGGGGCATGACACGTTTCGTAATCCTCGTGGGACCATGGGCCGTGAAGATTGCCCGCTTTCGTTTTTACTGGATATTCAAACGGCTCATTCGTCATTCACGAGATGGTGATCTTAAAGCCAAGGTCACCCTTCAATACCGATACCCCCGACTTCCACTCCAAAATATCTTTGCGGGTGTATTGGCCAATCGAACAGAATGGAGGGTGTGGCAAACGACCAAGCATCCTTCAATGATGCCGACCCGTTTCACTTTTCTCTATCTCATCAACCTCGAGGTGCGCGGCGAATACCTTCCTAGCAAAGAGGACTTGGATCGTCTCCACCCCTTCCCAGATTACGCCGTCAAGCAACCGGAGCTAATAGAAGATATGGGGAAACCCGCGAACTTCATTTGGCACCAAGGGGTCATTCGGATTACTGACTACGGGCACCCCCGCTCTCAGGAATTCTTTTCTGCGCTTCTCAAACACTAAGAGCGTGAAGCCGCTGCATCTGTAGATGCAGCGGCTTTTCCTTTTTCCTATTCCTTCTTCAAATCAAGACAGATTGAATTGATACAATATCGCTTCCCCGTGGCGGTTGGACCATCATCGAAGACATGCCCCAGATGCGCGCCGCAGTTTTTGCACACAACCTCTGTGCGAATCATCCCATGATCCTCATCGGTTTTAAGCTCCACATTTTCCAAGTTCGCTGGTTCGTCGAAGGAAGGCCACCCCGTTCCAGAATCAAACTTAGCTTCAGAAGAAAAGAGGACATTCCCGCAATTTTTGCAGTGATACATTCCCTTATCTTTCGTATGGACATACTCGCCCGAGAAAGGAATCTCGGTGCCCTTACCCCACATCACCTTGTCAGCCGTTTCGTTGTTGTTCATATATTGTGTGGATGGTCCTTCAGCAGCGCCGCGAACCTCTGCTGCACCTTTTCTAATTTGGGATTAATAATGATCTGGCAATACATCTGATTCTTGTGCGCTTCGTAGTAGTCGTGGTGATAATTCTCCGCCGGGAAGAATTCCACCAGTGGCACCACTTCCGTCACGGCACCCTCGATCCCCGCGACATACGCTCGTGCGGCGCGCTCCTGCTCCGAGGTGGTGCAGAAGACGATCGAGCGGTACTGTGGACCCACATCATTCCCTTGCCTATTTACCGTCGTCGGATCGTGCGAAGCAAAGAAAACCGTGAGGAGATCCGTATACTTCACCTGCATTGGGTCGAACTCCACGTACGCCACCTCAGCGTGCTCTGTCCGCCCAGTTGCCACCTTCTCATATGTGGCATCTTCCTTCGTTCCACCAGCATACCCGGGCACGACCTTCGTCACGCCCTTAAGCATTTTAAAGACCGCCTCAGTACACCAGAAGCACCCACCGCCAAAGACCGCTTTCTCCATTAGTCGCTGTTTACAAGATACTGGAAGCTCGCGATAATCCCTTCCATCTCCGAGACAATCTTCGCTTTATTGAACTCTTTAATCCCTTGGCTTGGATCGTAGTTGCCAATATTTGTAGAGTGAATTGTGTAGGCGAAGGTGTAACAATCTCCGTCGAAGACTTTCTTAACACTCGTTGTTTCGTAGAAGTTGCCCGCCCCCGCGTCACCCGTAGCCTTCCTACCCGAGCAGGCCGCCAGGGCCGCCGGCGTGTTTGAGAAAGCAATGGTCAGGACCGCCTCTGAGAAATTCGTTCCAGAAAGGTACGCTTTTGGCGTCTTTACCGTTGCCAAATTCTCCTTGTACCGTCCTGTTACCCTGAAGTCTGCCGGATACACGAAGCTGAAAACTCCCTGAGAATCAGTATATGTAACAAGCTCATTCTGGGCGGGCTTATTCTCTCCAGCCGGCTGAGTCGGCGGCACCTTCGGCTTCCAAGCCGTCCACGCCCCGTAGCCCACAAGCCCCAGCAACACGACCGTAATGATGAGTTTCTTCATATAGATATAAGACGGTTGAAGCGATTAATACAGACAGTATAACCCGCCTCAGAATTCCACCAAAAAGTTATTAAATCCAAGAAGATGGCCCAAATGAGTTACCAATATAATAAGAAACAATGAGACCAATAATGGCGAGAGTGCTAATCATTATTAGAATTTTTTCATCAAATTTTAAAAGAAATCTCCGAAGCTCGCGAGTGCTACTCTAGCTAAAAAGAAGGAGGAAATTATACCTCCAAGCACGAATATCATTATTTGAAAGATGATTAGAAAATATTTATTGTGAAGTTCTTTTAAAGGGGAATTTGCTTTTATAATTTTTACTGAATAGATAATCCAAAACATAGGCAATAAAACATACAATAAAAAAGCAAGAGATCTACCAATTATTTCTAGTTTTCTAACCGCACTCTCCGCTCCCAGATAAAATCCCTGAGAATTGTTATCAATCTTTGAGAAGATATTGATAATTATCATGATAGGAGCGCTTATAAATAAAGATGGAATTAAAACTATATCTTCTTTGTAAAGCTTGTATGTTTCTGATTGTGTTAAGAGTAAAACTTTATTAGAAGTAGGAATGAAGGAATTATATGAGTTAATTTTGCTATTAATCAAATCGAGGGTAAATATAAGACTTACCACAATAATAAGGTACCCAGCTCCTTTTAAGAAAATAGTTTGAGATAATTTTCCCATTTTTTAATTATAACTTACTCATAATCCATTCCCAGAGCTTTTTTAAAAAGGCTAAGACCTTGTAGGTAAAGGATTTATACACAACGGCTGTATTTTGATACTCGTACTTATTTTCAACGGATAACTGCTTAGGCTCCATAAACACTTCAGTTTGTATCGTTTCAACAGGAATGGGAGCTGGAGGTTCTTCAATCTTAGGTTCAATAAGTGTAAGAGCTTCGATATCAAGTGTAGGTACAATTTTTTCTGATTCTGAAATAGACTGTCCACTTGTGTAATGAGGTGCTAGAGGTGGTAATTCTTCTCCCTTCTCTTTTACCTCAATACCTGTCGAGTTAAGAATACCTTGAGTGGTTGTAGAGACAGAATAATGTGACTCATATGCGCCATCATTATTTGCATCAATGGCGACCACAATTGGAGTGGTAGACCCGATGGTAAATTCAGCTTGAGTTGTAAGAGTAAGGGGAATATTTGCGAAAAGAGTTGTTGTAGCTACTTCCCCATCTACTACCTGTTGCATTCTGACACTAAAGCTACCGGAATCAGTTGCATTGCCTTTAACAGTATAGTCACCTCCTTCTGGCAGAAAGGCGAATTTATTGTCTTCAATCGTTTCGTAAATAACTCCGGGAATATTCTCTTCCAAATCTCCACTTACATCCGGACCAACGTGATTGCCAAATTGATCATAGATATGCAGATCAATCGGGCTATGGAAACTGACAATATTGCCGTTTGGGATCTGGCAACCAGTTGAGTTATTAGCAAGATTCGAGTAATTAGAAATATCTATACTTTCAGTCGTTGTTGAAGTGAGAAGTTGCACTACCAATTCTTTAACGCCTACTGTACTCGGAAGAGTTGCATGCTTTGCATCTTTGACATAAAAAGTTGACGAAGCAGTTATTGCTTCGGCACTTTTTAATGGCACAGTCCCGTCACCACTTATCATGTGAATGTTATAGACAGGATGCTCGATAGAGTCGTCGAGCACATAGAATTGCCCGATAGTGGGTGTGCCACAACCCACAATATTGTATGTTTCTACCCCGTAATCACTCGGCTTAAGATTATCGATCTCTTCGTGGAGCGCGTGGGCCCTATCTACTAAAGTTGCGTTTCTTCCCTGAGACTTAAGGTAACTTTCAGTTTGATCAAAGATTAAGCGGCTATTTTGATCCACACCATTCAAAATGTAATATTGGTAATTTGAATCACTTGAGTCAAAATAATTTTGGCTTGGCAAGAGATCGTACACTCCAGGCATATTTTGGGAAATACTTTTTACTTCTTCCGGATTTAACCCAACTAATCCACTCAGAAAGCTGATGTTCATACTATCTCCATAACTTAGAATTTTGAAAGCTTTTGGAGATCCTTCATGGGGAGTGGCGATATCAATAAACTTTTCTACTGAACTGCCGCCATAATCTTTTAGATATTTCTTTACAAGAAGGCCACCCATGCTATGCGCGATAAGGCTTACCTTATCTGTTCCTGTTTGTGTTTTTACAACATCGATTTTTTCTTTTAGGGAAAGTACTTCGTTGGTTTCAAAATCGCTTGCTGTTTGTGAAATATCTAACCTCCAGTCATACGGGTAATCGAAAAAACTTTGTCCATCGACATAACCCGCGGAATTAAGAGAGGAAGATAGCCCTTCAAAAAAATCTTTAGTTGCAAGATTTTTTAAAATTGATTTAGGAGAAATATTATTTGTTGGTGAGCCATCATCACTGAGTTTCAAGATATTCATAAAATCATCAGACGGCGATATAAGGATATCTGTAAGAGCTGGCCAGGCTATCTTTTCATCTTGATCAACTAAAATGCTTGCCATAATTCCCGGCACGATAATCACCGGCGTTGTCGTAGCAACAGGTTCAGGAATAGGATCGGGATCAGGCACTGGATCTGGGTCAGGTCCCGGGTCAGGGTCTGGCGAAGGTACGATGGATTCATGAACAGGAAGAGGTGTGAAGGACATTGAGGACTGATTTATTGGATTCTGAATTGGATATATGTTCGCCAACGCAACCCAGTCCGTATCAATCTGACTAAAAATATCTCGATGGAAATTCGCCACCACATTCCCTCCTTTGGTAATAATAGCCGCATAACCCGTAGCGTCGAACTGGATATCATAAAGATACCAACCCATGGCATTTGCTGAATTTGGCCCGAGAGTATATACGGGATAAAAATCCTTCACTATTTGAGTAGTAGTAGCTCGAGGATCTCTATCAGTTACATAAAACCCCGCCCCGGACTGAGCAAAACAACAAGGATGATGGGTATAGGTAA
The DNA here is from genome assembly GCA_964642835.1 of uncultured Candidatus Saccharibacteria bacterium. Taxonomy (GTDB): domain Bacteria; phylum Patescibacteriota; class Minisyncoccia; order Phycocordibacterales; family Zambryskibacteraceae; genus UBA5004. The sequence continues at coordinate 9,606 of CAZXQA010000002.1, forward strand.
ACGTTACGTGCAAATACCCACCCACATAGTTATGAGTATAATTCTCAAGCCCACGATAAGTATCGACGTAGATACTATCGCCAAAAATGACTTGCGGCTTTTCATCTACAGTATATGGAACGGTAATCTCTGCCCAAGCTACCCCATCACAGATAAACATCAGAGTGCAAGAAATGACGCAGAAAAAGAGACGCCTCATAGGCCAAGGAAAAATCTTTTTAATACCTGCTGCCAACCATTCGCGGCAGCATCTGAGGTTGGAGTAATAGGAGAAGATTCTTCTTGAATCTTCTCCTGCTCTGGTTCGAGGGGCGAAATTGAGACGGAAGAAGTTCTGGAAGAATCTACGATAAACCTCTGCTCTAGTTCTCGCTTAAGAGAAGTGATTTTACTTTGAATTTCTCTTATTCTCGCCTCTTTTTCTTCTAAGAGTTTTTGTGCTATTTTTGGCCGCTCAGTTTCCCCTATTACCAATATTTGCACCTCCGCTTCATTCAGAGGATGCATATGAGTGACCTTTGCACCAAAAGAAATCCGTCCGCGCGCCGCAAGGATGGTATCTTTCGGAAAGACGAAAGAATTTTGCCCTACCCACAACGCCCTACCGAAAAGACTCACCTCATCATCAGACTCATTAGAGATCTCGATTCTCTCTGAATCTGCGTACGAGATGCGGAGGCGGGGTTCAAGAATGCGCACCGTGGTCCGAGCCACCGCCGCGTCTCCGTGAGCAGTCGCATTAAGCATGACGATATAGTCCCCTGGGTATTCATAGGTGTGTGTCAAAAGATCACCACTCGCCTCGTTCCCGTCTCCAAAGTTCCAGACGAACTCGCTGTTTTTCGTATAAGACAAATTTGTTTCAACCTTAAACTCCATCGGACTCCCCACCACACCCAGTCGAGCGCGACCAGCCCCCAGTTCTAGAGTGGTATTCGGCGTACTTGAACTCAGTGGATTAGCACTGTAATAGACATATGAAGTGGTAACGGTTGTTTGAGTACTGCCTAATACCGAGCTTGTACTCGAGGAGGTCGCCTGGCTTGCTGTGGTGGCCGTGCTGGTAGATGTTTGACTGCTTGAAATAGCGATAGATTGCGTTGCCACAAATTCAAGCCCGCTATTCCGAGCTTTTGCTTTCACCGTCAGAGTAAAAGTTCCCTCGGTCGAGTCGCGGTAACGGAAATTCTTATTCGCTGAGCCGGTAGAAATAGTTTTACTAACAGGGCTACCAGTCGTCGGACTTAAGAACTCCCCTGTCGGCGACGTCGAGGTAAATTCCACGTCCATCGTCTCGGTCGCAGGAGACGATACGCCGGAACCATCCTGGAGCTGGACGGTAAGGGTTCCAGAAATGTCGCCCGGCACGACACTGAGGGGAACTGTCGTGAAAGTGAGCTGGGACACCGCCGCGAAAGCTGCGTGCGGCAGGAGAAAAGCAAAGAAAAGAGTAAGGCCGAACCGTTTATATAAATCCCTTAACATGTGCGATAACGCCGAGGCTTACGACAATTATCGCTACAAAAGTTAAAAGAAACTTAAAGAAATCGCGGTCAAAATAGCGCATATCTTCATTATATCCCCAGTTTCAACCGCGCGTCCTCTTGCAAAGGATTATCCTCTGTCCACAGGCCCTCATGAAGGGCGGCCATAAAGTCACCCTCCTCGGGAAAGTACTCAGGAAATTGCTCAACGCTCAAAATAGCCTTCTCCGCCCTCGAGATTCCCGCGTAGTCGCAGAAGCTCGAGAATTGATAGGCCTCAAGATATTCCCGCAAAGCCTCTTGGGTAATCCGAGCTCCTTCAATCCGGCAAAGAAGCGAGTCTTTATAAGGATTTACATGAATGTAGGTCATGAGATGCCGTAAATACGTATCGTTATCCACATGTTTGGCCTTAAATGATGATTCGAACAACCTGCCGGTCCGCTTGTATTTAAGGTTAAAGTACATGGAATACGCGGTGAGCAACTTCTTCATTACTTGAGGAATACTGGTCGAATCCCCCTCCCGCACCAGTAGGTGGAAATGATTAGACATCAAACAATACGCTCCAATATGAATGGCAGGCTTTCGATCCGCCCCAATCTTATCCACACACGCTGCAAAGGATAATCCTTTGTAATGCCTACTGTTGATAGCTAAGGTACCGTTACAGAGAAAGAGGAGGTTAAGAAAGCGTCGATAATCCTGATAATCGAGGAAAATAGCTCTTTTATCCACCCCGCGGCTATAGATATGGTAATACTCTGTTGGCGCAAAGGAATATGTTCGTGGCATATGCGTACGTGTTAACAAAGGATAATCCTTTGCATTGTAGGGGAAAGGAGGTAAAGAAAAATTAAAGATTTAAGCGCACAAAAAGCCCCCTTGCGGGGGCTTTTTGTTGGTCTTCGCTAGCTTACGCTAGTTCTGAACCCTTTAGTAGTCAGACTACGGGAGGGTAACAGTCGAAGTCCTCCATTCAGTCCTGCCAGCCATGAAGGTGGAAGACGAGGAGTCATTACCAGTCCTAGACCACGTGATCGACTGGAGGCCGACAGCGTAGGTGTTGGTCGAAACCAATGCACCTGCAGTCGTGCGGCCTTCGAAGATGAAGTGAGCCGGGAGATCGATCGAAGCACCTTCCTGGAGCTTGAACTGGTTTGCACCAGTCATGCCTGCAGTGACAACGCCAGCACCAGAGGACGGAACGTCGTAGGAAGTGGACGAAGCTACGAGGAGCGTCGTTGCAGAACCACCGACGTAGGTCTGGAAGCCGAAGGTCGAGGAAGCAGACTGCGAACCGAAGTAGAGGTCACCACCAACGGCCGTAATGCGGACTACGAAGTCAGCAGAAACAGTCGAAGTAGAGGTGTTGTTCTGGTTCGAGGTAGCAGACTTGCTGATCGACTTGGAAACGAGCGTGAACTGAGGACCAACCTTGCGGACGGTCAAAGTGTTGCCCGAAACCGAACCACTGACACTTGCGGCATCACCTTCAGAGTTCTCAGCAGTGATGGACACAGCGGAGATCGAGAAGGTAGTTGCGGAGGTAGCAGCATCGCGGACATCAACCTTGAGGGTGATGGTCTTGGTGCTGTTCTCATCAATGGTGTAATCGATGTCATCGAAGACAGCCGAAGTACCAGAAACACTGGCGCTACCGATCTGAGTGCTACCTACGAAGAGGTAAGCAGTCGTGGTCGTAGCAGAACCGGAGTTGCTGATAGTTGCGGTAACGTCAGTGATGGTTACATCGTCGTCTTCAGCCTTAGCGTCGAAGGCAACGAGAGTAAGACCATCGAGTTCATCTTCATCAGAACCGTTCGAAGCGATAACTTCGCCAGTGAGAGGAGAGGAACCGGAGACGGAAACCGTGAGGCTTGCAGACTCGGACGAAGCGGCCTTCGTTTCGAAGGTGCGAGCGTACGTAGCGTTAGCAGAGCTGTACTGGTTTACACCAGCGCCGTCAGTACCGCGGATACCGGAGTTCGGGATCGTGACAGTCCAGGTATCACCGTCCAACAACGTGGAGTCGATGCTGTCCTGAGCGTCAATTGCGATAGTAAGGGTCTTCTTCGTATCCTTGCGGATGACGTAGTTGAGACCAGTGATAGTGACGTAGTACTCACCGGAGGTCTCTTCTACGACAGTGTCGGAGTTGAGATCAACCGAAGCGAGAACAGTCGAGCCATCCATGACGTACATTCTGTCCGCGATGTCGCGGTAGAACTTCTTGTCGCTGGTTCCGCCAGTCGTCTGATCGAGCTTGATCTTAACGCGCTCAATCTTGATGTCGGAGAGCTTAGCCTCGAGTTCAACACCGAGGACAGCCTTCTTCATGTCACCTTCGCGAACGGTCGTGGACGAGCCAGGGACCGGAGCGAGAGTGGCAGTAAGAGTACCTTCAACACCTGGGGTGCTGATGCCGGTGGTAGAACCAACGGTGGTGCCCGGAACGGTGGTCGTCGCAGAAGTGTTGAGCTTAGCGCGAGACATCGGACCGAAGAAACCGGTCGAAGGGAGACCAACAGCGGCCTGCCACTTCATAACTGCGGACTTAGTAAGAGCACCGAAGTAACCCATCGATACGCCAGCAGGCATGGTCAGATGGCCCTGGGAGACGAGGAGCTGCTGAAGAGCAGACACCTGTGCGCCAGTGGAACCAATCGTGAGGTCCATGGTGAAGGTCGTGCCGGTCGACACAGAGCTGCCCTGGAGGGAAGCGAGCTGTGACATAAGTGCATTGATCTGAGCCTGGAGTTCGGCAACAGTCACGGCGCTAGCCGGAGCGGCTGCACCGAGAACGAGTGCCAAGCTGAGGCCGATCGTTGCGAATTTTGCTTTCATTTTTGTAATTGTTTTTCTAATGCGTTTACGCCTTCCGAATTAGTTTCTAAATGCGTTGGAAGACGGAAACGTCTACTAATTTGCCGGGAACGGTTGTGCCTTTCACGGCAAGAACTGCTAATTTTATGCACACCCTTAGATTATAAGGGCGAAGCCTGCCACGTGCTAAAAGCACTGTGGATAACCGCCATATTACGCCTTTTTAGCCATTTTTGCAAGCTAAACTGTTAGTGAGTGTCGGCCTGAGCGAGGGTATACCTCGTCCAGCGTTTCTCCCCCATTTTCTTAAGGATACCAGCGGTGACCATTTCTGAGAGTTCTCTCTGGATTGTCTTTTCGCTGCAACCGCTGATAAGAGGAGAGACGTCCTTTATCATGATTTCTTTCTTACGTTTCAAAAGGCCAATAATGACGCTTTGACGGCTATTTTTCTTGACCGATACAGCTCCGAATTCCTTGAGGGTCTGCAGACGTTCCACGGGAACTTTGGCCTTTATATCTTCAACGGAAGGCAACATGTCCTTTACCGCTTCAGACTTTGACTCTTCCGGCTGTGAGTGAATTACGGGCTCGGCTGCTTTTTGGATTGGAGCAGAAACAGGAGTTGGGGCCGCGGAAACAGGTGCCGACGCCATGGGAAGAGCGACAGTCGGAGTAGAGAGCATTGTCTGGACGTTACCTGCTTCAGCCGAAAGCTTGCCGAGCTCGTTGGCTAAAATGTCGTGATTAATTTCAGAGACAAGCCCCGCGGCACGGGCTACACCGAAGAGCGAGACGATGTCTCGCGCGGCAGTGAGTTTATCCTTGGCTCCGTCCGAAACAAGGTCAGCGGAAAGGCCGCGGAGGCGCCATTTAAGAGGCTCTTCGTTGCCGAAAAAGCTCGTAATGAGGTAGATCGCGGAGGCAAGCTTCTGATATTTCTGTTCTGTATCGGACATATTGTTTAACGGCCAATTTACTCGTTATTTTTACTGTCCTTTAATTCTACCATCTTTTGTCCTTTATTGCAAGTCCCGTCCATTATGTGCCTCAGAGACAGATCTTGCAAGAGCCTCTGTGGACAAAAAGACCCTGAGAGGCGTGTGGTAGAATATGAGAGCTCTATATGGCTAAGAAAAAGAAATCTTCTCGAGACGACCAGGGCGCCTCGTCCATCCCCTCCTTACAACTCATCTCCCGTGAGACGCTTAACACTATTTTGGGCATCTTTTCTATCGTTGTCTCTGTCTTCTTCCTCCTCGCCGCCTTCGGCGCGGGTGGGCGCGCTGGCGCCTTCTCTTATGAGATCCTCGACTACCTTACTGGCGTCGGATACTACCTCCTCCCGGTGGTCTTCCTCTTAGTGGCCCTCTCTCTTCTCCATGAGCGCGAGCGCAAGTTCGCCCTCCCGCAACTCATCGGCTCTTCCCTCCTCTTCCTCTCAGGTCTCGGCCTCGTCAACCTTCTTTCCGCGAAGGGCGGCGTCGTAGGCGCTCTTATATCAGAGCCTTTGGTGAACCTTTTTGATGTCTACGTGAGCGCCCTCGCTCTTCTCGCCTTCTCGACGATTGCCGTTCTCGTCATCTTTGATATCCCTCTCAAACTTAACCTCGGCAAATTCTTCTCTAAAGAGAAGCCGGCGATGGGTCCTGATTCCGTAAAGGAGAACGCGGCCGTTGAAAAAGCCCTTGAGAAAGTCGCGGAAAAAGAACCCCGCGAGCGCGTGCCAGAGATTCGCGACATGAAGACGAAGAAAGAAGAGACCGAGCCCTCCTTCCGCCCCGTCTTTACCCGCAAATCCGGCAAGGTGTGGACGCCTCCTCCGATTTCTCTTTTGGAAAAGGATTCCGGCAAGCCAGGCGTCGGCGACATTAAAGCGAACGCGAACCTTATTAAGAGAACGCTTCAGAACTTCGGCATCGTCGTTGAAATGGATGAGATCTCGATTGGTCCTTCCGTCACTCGCTACGCCATGAAGCCGGCCGAGGGCGTGAAGCTCTCCAAGATCTTGGGCCTCCAGACAAACCTCGAGCTCGCTCTCGCCGCCCACCCCGTTCGCATCGAAGCTCCCATCCCCGGCAAATCTCTCGTTGGTATTGAAGTGCCAAACACCGCAAAGACTACCATCGGCTTAGGTTCTCTCCTCACGGAAGCCACATACACGAACTCCGATAAGCCGCTCCTCGTTGCTGTCGGCAAGGACATTACCGGTGAATCTATCTTTGCCGACATCGCTAGGATGCCGCACCTCCTCGTCGCCGGCGCCACCGGATCCGGTAAGTCCGTCACCATCCACGCCTTTATCAATTCTCTTTTGTATAGAAATCCGCCAGAGAACCTCAAGTTCATCATGATCGACCCCAAGCGCGTCGAACTCACTCTTTATAACGGTATCCCCCATCTCCTTACTCCCGCTATCACCGATCCTAAGAAAGCCATCATGGCCTTGAAGTGGCTCGGCAAAGAGATGGATCGCCGCTACGACGTACTCGAGAAAGCTTCTGTTCGCGACATTGGTTCGTATCACAAGACGATCTACTTCCCCGCTCTCGAGAAGGCCAAGGAGGGTGAGGAGCTCCCGTCCGCCATGCCTTACATTGTCGTCGTCATCGACGAGCTCGCTGACCTCATGCAGAGCTATCCGCGCGAACTCGAATCCTCAATCGTGCGCCTCGCCCAGATGTCACGCGCCGTAGGCATCCACCTCGTGATCGCCACCCAGCGTCCGTCGGTAAACGTCATCACCGGTCTTATCAAAGCGAACATTCCAAGCCGTCTCGCTCTCCAGGTCGTCTCTCAGATCGATTCACGCACCATCCTCGACGCTCCAGGCGCGGAAAAGCTCCTCGGCGCGGGCGACATGCTCTACCAAGGTGGTGATATGGCGAAGCCTACTCGTATCCAGTCGGCCTATATTCGTGAAGCAGAGGCGAAGTCGGTTGTGAAGTATTTGAAGGAAGCCTACGCTGACGAGCTTCAGGATGAGATCAACTTCTCCGTTGAGAATACCTCAAACGCGATCTTCTCTTCGGGCATCGGGAGCGAGGGTGGCGACGGCGATGATGACGATCTCTACGAGGAGGCTCGCAACACCGTCATGGAGGCTGGCAAGGCCTCGACCTCATTCCTCCAAAGGAAGCTCCGCATTGGGTATGCCCGCGCCGCCCGCCTCATGGATATGCTCGAGGAGCGCGGCGTGATCGGCCCTGGTTCTGGTGCCAAGCCTCGTGATGTGATCGGCGCTTCCCCGGCGGGCGGCGCGGATGCCGAGTTCGCTGAAGCGGCTGACGAGACATATGTCGGGTAGCCTCCATCCCCGGCACTGGCTCCTCATCATTCTAGGCATCCTCTTTGCGGGCTACTGCCTCTTCCAGGCCCGCTTCCTCGTCTTCGGACCAGGTATTACCATTGAGAGCCCCTTGGACGGGGCCGTGGCCACGAGCTCAAGCCTGACCATGGTCGGCCGAGCGAGAAACGCAGCTTGGATTTCCCTGAACGGTGCTCAGATCTTTACCGACGAGCGCGGACACTGGCAAGAGAAATTGATCCTCTCTCCGGGCACGAGTATAATGACGGTGCTCGTCCGTGACCGCTTTGGTCGCGAAGTCGAGAAACAGGTGCGTATTACGTTCACTAATTAAACAGCCATATGCCTAAAGCGAAACCGCAAGAAGAAAAGTCAGAAACCCCGTCCGAGAAACGCACCGGCAATATCGAGAACACGCTCGACGCGATCCGCACCAAGTTCGGCGAAGACTCTATTATGAAATTGGGTGACAAGCCGAAGGTTGGCGTTGATGCCATCCCTACTGGCTCGATCGGCCTCGACTCCGCTCTCGGCGTCGGTGGTCTCCCCCGCGGTCGCATTATCGAAATTTTTGGTCCCGAATCATCCGGCAAAACTACCCTCTCTCTCCACGTGGTGGCCGAAGCTCAGAAGATGGGCGGCATCTGCGCCTTCATCGACGCCGAGCACGCCATGGACCCGGAGTATGCCAAGCGCTTGGGTGTAAAGATTGATGAGCTCCTCATCTCTCAGCCTGACACCGGCGAACAGGCTTTGGAAATTGTCGACTCTCTCGTGCGCTCCGGCAAGCTCGACGTCATCGTCATCGACTCCGTGGCCGCTCTCACCCCGAAGGACGAGATCGAGGGTGATATGGGCGCTCACCACGTCGGCAAGCAGGCTCGTCTCATGTCTCAAGCCCTCCGCAAGCTCACGGCGATCGTCGCGAAGACGAAGACCGTCGTCATCTTTATTAACCAGATCCGCATGCAGATCGGCGTCATGTTTGGCAACCCTGAGACTACTCCGGGCGGCAAGGCGCTCAAGTTCTACACCTCCGTGCGTCTCGACATCCGTCGTATCGCCCAGATTAAAAAGGGTGAAGAGGTCATGGGCGGCCGCACGCGCGTGAAGGTCGTGAAAAACAAGGTCGCTGCCCCATTCAAGCAAACCGAGTTCGATCTCATGTACAACGAGGGCATCTCCAAAGAGGGCGAAATGATTGCGCTCGGTGAGAAGTTTGGCTTCATTCAGAAAGCCGGTTCGACCTACAAGTACAACGGCGAGAAGCTCGCGGTCGGCTACGATGCCACCCGCACCTACCTCCGTGAGAACAAAAAGATCTCCGATGAGATCATGAAAGAAATCAGAACGAAGTTGAAGGAAGTCTAAGCTTTGCCTTTAGCTCTATTCTGTGTAGAATAGCCGCCTATGTTGGACTACAGCGAAGTTAAGGAACGCAAATACATCATCTACGAGAACGAGCCGTGGGAGGTGCTCTCTTCTCATGTCTTTAGAAAGCAGCAGCGCAAGCCCGTGAACGCCACGAAGTTGAAGAACCTCATGACGGGTCGCATCACCGAAGTCTCCTTCCACGTCTCCGACAAAGTCGAAGAAGCCGACATCGACAAGAAGGAGGTGAAGTATCTCTACGTGAACCGCGGGGAATACTGGTTCTGTGACGCCAAAGACCCCTCAGTGCGCTTCCAGATTGCCGAGGAGATGATTGGCTCCCCTGCCAAGTTCTTGAAGCCAAACATCGTCGTCGACGCCATGCTCTTCGACGAAAAGATTATCGGCTTGAAGCTCCCGATCAAGATGGAACTCAAGGTAGTCGAGGCCCACGAAGCCACCAAGGGCAACACCGCTCAAGGTGCTACCAAGTCAGTTAAGCTCGAGACCGGCGCCGAGATCCAAGTCCCTATGTTTATCAAAGAGGGTGATATCGTCCGCATCAACACTGAGGAAGGCATGTATACGGACCGCGTTTAACGCGGGCGCAAATATTATTTAACCGTTGGAGGAAGAGACTCGAGCGGAGTCTCTTTTTTTCGGCAACCACATGTCGCACGCGAGACCAATAAGAAAGCCGATCGCCGCCCAGTAGAGAAAGACAAAGAGCACTTCCTGACCATTGGGATCCGGCACGTGGCCGAAGATCCGATACATGGCGATAAGCGGCAGGAACACAGGCGTGGCAAAGGAGTCTGCAAAACACGCCGCCCCTACCCCGACGGGACAGAAGGCCTTGAGAATGAAAATGAGGCCCACGAGCGCCGGGGCGAAAATCGTCGCTTGAACAGCATACGGAATACGCATGCGCTTATTATATACGAGTTATCTGGATGTTACGCGATGTTAGCGCGAAACATACGGGAGAAGTCCCATGAAGCGAGCGCGCTTGATGGCCATGGCAACCTGACGCTGGTTCTTGGAAGGCGCGGCAGAGCGACGGCGGGACTGAATGCGGGCGTGAGGGGTCAAGAAGAGCTTTAAGGTCTCCGTGTCCTTGTAATCCACATAGTCGACGTTATTTTCTTGGAAGTAATTCTTGGTCATGTGAGCGGGGCTATCTTACCTTATTTAGAACGGAATGTCATCTATATTGATATTTTCTTCAGGATACTCAATCGTCTCACCCCCTGGCTCTTGAGGTTCAGGCGCTTGGGCTCCGGCCTTTGACGTCTGTGCCACCGGGCTCGCAGCGCTGGCCCCGCCAGTACTGCGAGGGCCGAACTGGATGCGGTCGGCGATGATTTCGGTGCGGTACTTCTTCTGACCAGAGGCATCATCCCAGGAGCGGGTCTGCATGCGGCCCTCAACGAGGAGGCTCGCCCCTTTGCGCAAGTACTGAGCGGTTGTTTCCGCCTGGCGGCCGAAGACAACGACGTTGTGGTAATCGGTCGATTCCTGCTTGGCTCCGTTCTTATCCTTCCAGACGCGGTTGGTAGCCAAGGAGAGAGAGGCTACCTGGATGCCGGAAGGCAACGAGCGAAGCTCCGGGTCACGGGTCAGGTTGCCAATAAGAATCGCTCGGTTGAAGTACATGCGGTTATTCTACCACGGCCTCTGTAGGGGTGCTCACAACCTCTTCAGCAGGAGCGGCAGCGGCCTCAAGAGCGGCCTGAGCCTTAGCGAAGGTGAAAGCGCTTTCGCGAGGAGCCTTCACGAGGAGAATGCGGACAATCTCATCCATGCGGCTGATCTCCTCCTTGAGAGCGGTCACGGCAGCAGGCTCAATCTCAAACTTCATCCAGCCCAAGTAGGCGTCATTGACGACGTAGCGGGAAGCACCCACCACCTTGGTCATTTTGTAGGAAAGGTCGATTTTAACGGCAGATTCCCCGTCAAACTTAGTGCCTCCAGCGGCGGCCACAGCCTTTTCAAGCTTGGCTTCCACTGCTTCAACCGCGTCCTCGGCAATGCTCGGCAAAATAAGATAGCCGAGTTCGTAGACCTCTCTTTCTGATGTATTCTCTGTCATAAGTGCTCACTACCCTACCATACGGAGGGCATTCTCGACAAGGGCTTTCCGAAGCGCCTCAGGGTCCTCGCCCCGCACCTCCGCCAGCCGCTTGTAGACCTCCTGCACATAGGCTGGCTCGTTCCGCTCACCACGATACGGCTTTGGCGCGACATACGGAGCATCTGTCTCCGCGTGGATCATGCCGATGGGAGCGTTTTTGATCACCTCATCGTACTCCGAGGCGAATGTAATGACACCTGTAAATGAGGTCGAGAAACCAAGAGCCCAGAAGCGCTTCGCCTCCTCAAGCGTCCCCGCGAAGAAGTGAATATTGCCGCGGAGTTTGTCACCGTGAGTAACCTTCAACTCTTCAAGAAGCGCGATCTGCTCGGGATACGCGGCGCGGGAGTGGATCATAAGCGGCTTGCTATGACGGATGGCGAACTCAACCTGCGCGAGGAAGAGTTCTCGCTGGCGTTCGAAATCCGCCATCTTATTACCATGGAAAAAGTCGAGACCGCACTCCCCGATCGCCACCGTCTTCGGGTGACGGGCCAAGGCTTCAAAGTCCTCGGGATCAAATTTCCTCAACGGATTGTCGACCGGGTGCACGCCGACGCAGGCATAGATTTCCGGATACATCTCCGAGAGTTCGACGGCCCGTTTCGACGTCTCCAAATCAGTTCCGACCACAATCGTATGCGTTCCTGTTTCGCGCAAACGCGCGATCACGGCCTCAAAGTCCGCCTCGTACCCAGGCAGGTTAAGGTGCGAATGAATATCAAAATATTTAGGCATTGAGACGAGGGAACAGTGGTTGCTCAGGCTTCTGGTTCGCCTTAATAAGAGCCTTAATCTTTGCGGATGTCTCGGGCATGAAGGGGTTAATAAGTCGAGCGATGGAATAAAGCTCGAGCACGAGAGCCGAGATCACTGCCTGATCCTTTGTCTCCCACGGCTTACTGTCTTGAATCTTTTTGTCCAGGGACCAGATTCTCTTCCAGACATACTCGAGAGCGTTCTTTACTTCATAGGCATTGAGGTAGGCAAAATATTCCGACATATCTTCTCTCTCGGGAACCGGTACCGGCGCGGAGAGGTTCGCCTGAGCCAACGTCATGATGCGAGAGGTAAGATTCCCCAGACCGTTCACGAGGTTCGAGGTGTAGGCAATATTAAAGCTCTCGATACTGACGTCGGTGTCTTCGAACTGGTTCACCCCCGCCATGAGCACGCGGAACACTTCCCGACCGAAACGCGTCACCATCTCATGCGGCGTAATAAAGTTGCCGAGACTCTTCGACATCTTTTGTCCGCCAACATTGAGGAAGCCGTGAATAACAATCTGCTTCGAAGGGGTGAGGCCAGCCGAGAGAAGCATCGCCTGCCACATGGCCGCCTGTTGGCGCACCTGGTCCTTGCCGGCAAATTGCACTACCGGCCACCACTTCTGGAAGTTCGCCGTGTTGTCGGGCCAACCGATGGTCGAGATGTAGTTGGTGAGCGCGTCGAACCAGACGTACATGACGTGCTCTTCATCATCCGGCACCGCGACACCCCAGGGCATCTTGGACTTCAAACGAGAGATGGAGAAATCTTCGAGTCCCCTCTCGACGAACTTAATAATTTCGTTAAAGCGGAAATCAGGAATAACGAACTCAGGATTTTCCCGATACAACTTCAAGAGAGGGTCCTGATACTTCGAGAACCGGAAGAAATAATTTTCTTCCTCGCGGATCTCAAGATCTTTGTTCGGGTGGAGTGGGCAAACACCATCCACAAGCTCGGAATCCGTCTTCTCGAGTTCGCAGCCGTTACAATACTTGATCGTGTAATTCTTTTTATAAATATCCCCCGCTTCTTTGCAACGCTTCCACATTTCCTGCGCCGCCATCTTGTGATGCGAATCAGTGGTGCGGATAAAGTGAACAATCTCTTCATCAATACCGAGGAGCGCAATGAGTTCCCGGAACTTCGCCGCGTACTCATCCGTATACGCCTGCGTATCTTGTCCGGCTTCTTCGGCCTTAGTGTAAATCTTTACTCCATGCTCATCGGTGCCTGTGTTGAAGAAAACTTCTCTCCCCTGGAGCCTCATAGCCCTTGCCACAACATCGGCGTGAATAAGCTCCATGGCAAATCCGATATGTGGCTCCGCATTCACATAGGGTAACGTCGTCGTGATGTAGAAAGGTTTCTGCTCAGACATAGGGGTCTAGTGCGCCTCGGTCGCCAAGGAATGCTTGCGCTCTTCGAGGTCATTCAAAAACTCCATAAGGATGACCGCGACGGGCACCGAGATGAGAATACCGAGGAAGCCCGCCAACTCTCCGCCGATCAAAAGTGCCATGATAGAAACCAGAGGCGGCACTCCCACCACCTTCTTGACCACCATTGGGTAGATGAGGTGATTCTCCAACTGCTGCACGAAGAGGTAGAGACCAGCCACAATAAGTGCGTCAGAAGCTCCAAGCGCGCTATAGGCAGTAAAGACAGCGGGAATAGCCGAAATAATCGGCCCAAAGATCGGGATAAGCTCAAAGAGACCCGTCAGCACGGCGAAGAGAAGCGCGTTCGGCACTCCTATGATAGTAAGCCCAATATAGACCATGACCGCGACAACCAGCCCGAGAAGAAGCTGTCCTTGCATCCAGAAACCAATCTTCACTTGAGAGCGCTTCCAGAGACCGACGGCGTATCCTTCATGCTGGGCTGGGACGATGACGCGAAGGAACCGCTCCATACCATCTTCCTGCACAGTCAGATAGAACGAGAGAACGATGATAAGAAGGAATCCAAGCGCTCCGCCAAAGAAGAGGGATGCCGTTGAGAAAAGACCTTGTGAGAGGAACTGGGAGAAGTCAGTAAGGTAGTTCGAGAGTTCGCTCATGAGCGCCGGGGTTTGAATCCCGCCGAAAACATGCTGATTCGCGAACATGTTCGAAAGAATGTTGTCGTTTACGACAGAATTCGAATAGATGGTGAGAGTATTCACGAAAGCCTTTACTTCGTCGACAAGCGGTAAGAACAGGAAATAGAAGCAGACGGAGAGAATGCCGCCCGTGAGCGCGTAGAGGCCAATAACCGTCGGCAAACGTGGAATGTGGAATCGTTTCGTGAAGCGCAAAGCCGGTTCCACCGCGGCGGAAATCACCAGCGCGGTGAGAAAGATGAGAATAATGCCCGAAATCTTGAAGAGCATGAACGCAAGGAAGACGATGAGCAAGGCTCTCGCCCAACTCCCGAGCGTAATGGACAACCGGCGATGTGAAGTCTCTGACATGGGGTTATAGTATCATTATTTAAAAGTGAGAACCTTTCGCAAGCCCTTTTCGTCGGACAAATCACCAACCATGGCGACGCTAAGATTGTTGTCGGTAAAGAGCGCTTTGGCCACGCGACGCACATCCGCGGCCGTCACCTTTCTCATTTCTGCCTCCAGAGCGCTCGGCACGCGCACTTCGCCGTGAACAATCTCTTCTCCCACGCAGTAGTTCGCGAGCGCGTCGGTTGTCTCCAAGGACATTGAGAGGTGGCTGGCCATGTAGTCCTTCACTTTCTGAAGTTCACTGGCCGAGACTTCTTCGAGGGTCAGGCGTCGGCACTCCTCGAGCAGAGCCTGAATAACCTCGGCGGCGCGCGCCTTGTCGATCCCCGTCGCGATACTCGCGAACCCATGGTCCGTTGCCACGCTATGAGAAGCGCTTACGTAGTAACACGCTCCCATCTCCTCGCGCAGACGCTGGAAGAGGCGTGAGGACATGCCAGCTCCCAAGATGCCCATGAGCACAGCCGCCTTCATAGCCCTCGGATCTCCCGCGCGGTAACCATGGAAAGCCATAACCATGTGCGTCTGATCGCTTGGTTTACGTTTGATACGGAGAGCCGGAGCCTCCTGCTGCACCCGCACCTTCTCCTTCCCCACTTTCTTCTTCTTGAGTTGCGACGAGAAAATCTTTTTAACCTCCTTGAGAACCATTGCGGGTGGAAGGTCACCAGCAATCACCACTATCGTCTTTGCTGGCACATAATGCTTGGCATGATACGCGAGAAAGTCCTCTCGGGAAAAGCTTTTCACATTTTCCTTTGTGCCGATAGTTGAGCGACCAGCCGGAGTATCCCCGTACAGCAATGCCCCCAACACCTCCCAGACGTATCGCTGCGGCAAATCCTCGTACATGCTGATTTCCTGGAGGATAACTCCTCGCTCTTTCTCTAAGTCGTTGGCCGGAAAAACGGGATGAAGATATATATCCGAAACAACGTCGAGCAATTTCTGCCAATGTCGTTTCTCTGACTTCGCATAATACGCTGTTACTTCCTCCGAAGTGAACGCGTTCGACTCGGCACCAATGGCATCGAGCTCGGTAGATATTGCCAGAGCCGACGTCCTGGTCGGCGTACCCTTAAAGAGCATGTGTTCAAGGAAGTGTGCGAGGCCGTTCTCGACCTTCGACTCGTACTTCGACCCTGTTTCGCACGCGACCATGACCGTGGCCGACGGGTTGTCCCTCGTGGGCACGAAAATAACCCGAGTACCGTTGGGAAGAATGGTTTTCGTGTATTTCATAGATAAGGGAAGCCTACCCTATCTCAAGACGTAATCCAAGCCTATCTTATGAGAGCGGCGAGGTCTGAGATATGAACGCGCTTCTGTTCCCCACTGTCGCGGTCGCGAAGGGTGACAGTATCTTTCTGCTCGGGGATTTCTTCACCTAAGGTACCGAAGTCGATCGTAATGCAGAATGGCGTGCCGATCTCATCCTGACGGCGATAGCGCTTGCCAATATTGCCGTTGTCATCAAACTCAATATTTGGAATTTCTTTTTTGAGCATTGCGTAAACCTCACGAGCCTTCTCAACGAGAGCGGGCTTATTCTTCAAAAGTGGAAAGACAGCTGCACGTACGGGAGCCACATGTTTATGCAATTTCAAATACGCACGAGTCTCTCCTCCCAACTCATCTTCGGTATACGCGTCCGAAAGTACAGCCATGACGAGACGATCGACACCCATCGTCGGCTCAATGCAGTGCGGCACAAAACGCTCTTTGGTTTCCTCATCGTAATAAGAAAGGTCCGCGCCGCTCTTTTCGGAGTGGGCGTTAAGATCGTAATCCGTACGATACGCGATACCAAGAAGTTCCTTCTGGCCAAATGGGAAATCGAACTCCGTGTCGACACTGCGTTTGGAGTAGTGAGCTCGATCTTCGGCAGGCACGTCGATTTTGTGAATCTTTTCTTTGGAAAGACCGATCTCATCCAAGAATTCCATCTGAGCGGCATGGAGTTCGTCAAAGATCTCATGAACTTTCTGTTCGTCACGAGGATCGACGAAGTATTCGAGTTCCATCTGCTCGAACTCGCGCTGACGAAAGATGAAGTCACGCGGAGAAATTTCGTTTCTAAACGACTTCCCAATCTGCGCGATACCGAACGGCAGCGTCGGGTGGAAAGAGTCGAGAATGTTTTTGAAATTGACGAACATGCCCTGCGCGGTCTCTGGTCGCAAGTGAGAAGTAGTGGCCTCTTCCCCGGTACCCACGCTCACCGCGAAGAGTTCGTTGCCGAAATTGCCAACATGACCAGAGGCCTCAAGGACGCGCGGATTACTAATGATCGACGTACTCACCGGGTAAACATCTTCACGACCGGAGACGAATTTGTTCCAGAAGCGCTGCTTAATGTTATGCCTCAGCTCAACGCCTAAAGGACCGTAATCCCAGAAGCCGGCAATACCTCCATAGATCTCAGAGGACGGGAAAATAAACCCCCTTCTTTTGCAGAGGGATACGATCTTTTCCATCAGATTTTCCTTATTCTCAGCCATTACTTCACCACTATATCATCTCCACGCACAAATGCAGGATCGGAAGGCATCATGGTCGTAAGAGGACCGTTAGTGACGGTCAAAGGCTTCCCGGAAGCATCGAGCGCGGAGAGCGTAATCCCGGTGACGAGAGTCGGCGTCGTGCCGGCCTGGGAAGCGGCTGGCGTGATGGAAACTTGGAAGGCCGCTTCTCGCATCTCGTCGCTAAAGCCCGTGCCGGAAGTGACAGTGCCCATGGTCCAGGTCACGGTATTGGTCTTTTCATCATATGTTATGTCCTCTTCCTTGACGCTCTTTGCGCCCACCCACTTCACGCCAGGTCCCAGGCGCGCAGTGACTTTAGCATTGGTAACATTGCTTTGAGTGTTCCCGACCGACCAGAGTACCGCGTACGTGGTGGTTGTTTGCACTTTCGGCGGAGTAGGCCCCGTATTTACAAAAGGTCCCGTCGAGTGAAGCACTTTAGAGCCAAGAGATACCTGTGAAGCAATCTTTACCGTGCGCGTCTGCGTAACCTGCACCGGAGTATTGGTGCCTCGCGGGGTGCCACTCATCGTGACGGAGAGTGTGATGCCGCGACTGATTTGAAGAGCGGTGAGTTGCGGGAATGAGCTGAAACGGAAAGAGAGTAATCTGCCATCACCAGGCAAGAGGTCATCGAGACCTTCTCCACCGCTCCAGGTAATCTTCCCACTCGAAGCATCATAGAAACCGCCAGACAACGTCAAGACTGAGCTCGAGTCAAGGGCACTACCGGAGAGCGTGGCTTCGATTCGAGGATTAAGGAGTTCTTCTGAAAGATTGTTAGCAAAGGAAATCGAAGCGTTAATCGGTTGTCCCGCTGGAGCGATGTAGGTAGTCGAGCTGTCACCGTTCAACTTCACAGCCAGAGAAAGAGCTGGGCGCTCAATGGCCACAGTGGTCTGCATAGAGATAAGCACGGTTTTAAAGTTGGCGGATGGCGCGCTGCCGTCGGCCACTCCGGCGTAAAATCGAATCGTGCGCTCATCATTATTCTCCCCAGAGAGCGAGCCTGCGATCTGAATTTTCTTCGCGACACCCGGCGAAAGATCCCCGAGAGCCCAAATATTATTGTCGGCATACGGCGCTGGCGTCGAGGCATTCGACGAATAGCCGTATGGGTACTCCGCTCGAAGCATGACATTCTTCAAAACATCGGTGGAGTTGAGAGTAATGGTCACCGTGGTGGTGAATGGATCGCCAGAAGCAACCACCGTAGGAGCTTCAACCGTCACAGACAGTGGCGAACTACCAATCACGATATTGTAAATTTTATCTTTATAGAACGTAGCGTTCGAACCCGCTACTTTATACTCAATCGAGAATTTAAGCTCCTTTACCTCCCCTGTCTGGCCGACGAGTGAGAACTTCACGTTCCGCACAATACTCTGCCCCGCCTTCACCACTCCCAAATCGTCCTTGGCGAACGTGAGCTGCTTGGTGGAATCGAGAGCATCACGAGCACCTGAAGGATATTGCACGGAGAAATTGGCGGTCTCAAGGTCCGCGTTGTTGCCATTCTCAATCGTTACTTGAAGTTCGACAACATCCCCCGCTGGAGAACTGGCTGGCCCCGTCACTTCCAAATTCACGTTCTTGGAAGAAATGAAGTTAGTCCCTCCGAAGAAGACAATGCCCGCCACCGCCACCGTAGCCGCGAAGAAAAGCGTGGCAAAGACGAAAAACTTCTTGATAAACGGCATCCCACTCGTATTCGTGCGCTCCCGCGCGAGAATGTCGTCGAGCTTCGGCGTCTGCCAACTCTCAGCCACCCCTGCCGACTCCGCTTCCCGACTGCCGGTCACTGGTCGTGTCCGGTTGAGCGGATCCTCGTACCGCGTGCGCGAATAGAGCGTGTTATCGAGTCGATCGACCTTGCTCGTGTCGTTGGTCATGATTGTTTTATTATATCATTCTCCGGCCAGCTGGCTCTGATGCAATCCCTCATTAATCGCTTTGACGAGATCTGTTTTCTCGAGAGTAAGATCCTTTTCCTTCAAATATCCCAAGTGGTAGAGCATCGTCGCGACAAAACGCGGCTCAAAAAGCTCATCCTCAATCTCTGCACTTGTGAGAAACACTTCCACCGCGTCAAAAAGTTCGGCGTGGACCGCCTCACCTTGCACGAGCCTCTCGAGCAAGACGAGTGGTCGCAGCAAAGCCGGTCTCGCCTTAACGCGAACGTGGGCCTGCGCTGAAGTGATGCGCCAATACTCTTTACCACGTACCAAGGACACGTTTGCAAAGGCCACCGGTTCCAAGGAGCCGCGTAATTTGGAAGTGCTCTTACGTACGCCTGTCGCGGTCGCTCGCACGAGTCCTAGATCACGAGTAAGGATGGAGTACACTCGGTCTGCCTCCCGTAGCGGACGCTCCGAGAGCACGAGACCCTTGGTGGTGTAGATGTGGTACGACACTAGAAGTCGATATTGCCCGCTTTCTTGATTTCAAGAGCGTGAGCGGCAAAGAAGGCTTCTTCACCTGCCGGCACCGTGTACGCCGCCCTCTCTCCCGGTTTCAAGTTATTTGTTTTCCTCCATTCCTGAACCGAGCGGATCACGTCACGCACCTTCCCCTCTTCGATGAGCGCAGGGGTGAGCGTCGTATCCAAGAACACCTCTTCCACAAGAGACGGATCGCTCACCACTTCCTTCACATTGATCTCATCTTTAATGATGTCTTGGTATTCTGCGGCGAGCTGCAAACTCTTCACTGCCAGCTTTGCTAAAGGTTGGCGCACTTTGATATTGGCCTTAGAGCGTAGTTCCAAGGCGAGTGAGACGAGGCGGCGAGTTTCGGCCATGTGTTCGAGCACAACGGGTTTCTTTTCTGATGTGAAGCGAGCAAGGAGAGATTTCTTCTTTTCTGTCCACGTGGTGAGGTGCACACTCACAGGCTCATTGTCTTCTCTGACCTTTTGATATATTTCCTCGGCCATAAACGGCATAATCGGCGCCATGATCTTCGAGAGCTCCTTGAAGACATATCGCGACGTCGCGAGAGCGTGCTGCTTGTCTTCTTTATCCTCTCCCTTAAACCTGTCACGAGAACGCCTGACGTACCACGTCGATAGATCGGCCACGAAGTCCTTGATCGGCCGACTCGCACGCACGAGATCATACGCCTCGAGCGCCTCCGTCACTTCCTTCAATAATTCTTCCAAGCGAGCCAAGATCCAACGATCAAGCACACGCGGGCTCTTCTCGCCATTCGCAGGCGTGCCATCAGCGTAAAGCTCGTAGAAGGTGAAGGTGTTGGCGAGGATATTGAGCAGACGGTTATGAACGTCTTTCACCTCTTCGTCCTTAAACGACGCGTCCTCGGCCTGCATGACGACGGAAGACATGAGGTAGTAACGGAAGGCGTCGGCCCCGATGGTGTCGAGAAGAATAAGTGGGTCGGTGTAGTTCCCTTTCGACTTACTCATCTTCGAACCATCCTTCGCCAAGATGTTACCGGTCGTGATGACGTTCGTGAATGCCGGTTTGTTGAAGAGCATAACCGCGACGACATGCATGTAGTAGAACCACGTGCGCGTCTGAGCGATATACTCCGCCACAAAGTGGCCAGGGAAATGATGCTTGAACGCTTCCTCGTTCTCGAAGGGATAGTGGTATTCGGCAAAGGGCATGGACGCTGACTCCACCCAGCCGTCGATCACTTCTGGAATACGCTTCAAGGGCTTACCCTCTTCTGTCACAAGCTCTACTTCGTCGATGTAAGGGCGATGAAGATCGAGTTCGAAGTGCTTGTTATGAGGCAAGGGCACGAACGATAATTCGCGAACCTCCGCATTCGTAAATTTCTTAAAGTCACCCACCTTAGGACTCTGATTTTCAGGACGATACCACTCTGAGTGCTCCGCGCCCATAGACTGCCCTAACCCGATCATGGTGAGCATCCATGCGGGAGTGCTATGAGTGCTGATAAGGATATTTTTGCCTTGGTATTTCTTTTCAAGATCGTAAAGGAATTCTCCTACGCGGCCACGAATGTCGGTCAATGATTCACCCTCCGGCACAGATGCCGTGAGAGGGTTTTCCTTCGTGTGTTCTGCTAAGCCGAGGTGATATTCCTTATAAGATTTGCCGTTGTAGATACCTGCGTTGATTTCTCCGATCCGAGAATCATATACAACAGCATCCTTTGGAAGTCCGAACACATCGGCCGCGATCTCTGCCGTTTCTTTAGCACGTACAAAATCTGAAGTAATAATTACGTCGATGTTATTCCCCGCAAGTTGAGCCGCCGCTTTTCTCACCTGCTCTTTCCCCACATCAGATAGGCGGTCATATTCATGACCTACGGTATTGGCAACAATCTCTTTTGCATTACTGAGACTTTCTCCATGTCTTATAGCAAAATAGCGGTTCCCTGATTTCTTGGCATATTTCTTAAAGTCGTCGAGAGAGCCAACGACTGTCACCTTGCCGTTTTCGTCCTTCCAGATTGGCAGAGGCGCCGCCCAGTAGCGGTTACGGGAGATCGTCCAGTCCGGCGCGTTCTCGACAATGTTCAAGAAGCGGCCGTGCTTTAAGTGAGCCGGGAACCAGTTCACCTCTTCATTGAGAGCAATCATGCGATCTTTCACCTTCTGAATATTGAGGAACCACGAAGAGATCGCGTTATAGAGAAGTGCCGTACCGCAGCGGTGACAATGCGGATACGAGTGGGTATGCATCTCACGCTTATAGAGCAAGTGTCTTGTTTCCAGATCTTCCTTCACGAGCTTCTCCGCTTTTTTGAAGTATTGCGTGCGGATAAATTCCGGCGCAAGCGCGTTAAAGTGCCCCGCTCCGTCGAGCAGCTGAATCATCGGTAAATCGTTCTTCAATCCCAGAGCATAGTCGTCTTCACCATAAATCACGGCGGTGTGCACGAGTCCCGTGCCGTCGGTAGTCGTCACGAAATCGGCTTCCGTTACGTACCAGCCCTTCTTCCCCGTTTCGCGAGCAGCCGGAATTTCATAGAGCGGCTCATATTCCATGCCGATCATCTCGCTTCCTTTGTGCTCGGCCACTACTTCATACGGCTCAGTAAGCACGGAGAGGCGCTCTTTAGCGAGAACGAGAATTTCCTTCCCTACTTTGGCCTCCACATAATCAATATCTCTCCCCACCGCGAGCGCCACGTTCCCCGGCAAGGTCCACGGCGTCGTTGTCCACGCGAGGAAGTAGGCATCCGGGAACGCTTTGATTTTAAATTTCACGTAGACCGACTCTTCGGTGACGTCGCGGTAACTGTTGTCCATCGCCACTTCTGCCTTGGCGATTGGCGTCTGGCAGTGCGGACAATAGAGCAAAACTTTTTTACCCTCATAGAGAAGACCCTTCTCGTCCATCTTCTTCAAGGCATGCCAAACGCTCTCGATGTACGTGTTGTCCATCGTCTTGTAGGCGTTGTCGTACTCGACCCAGCGACCGACGCGGTCAACATATTTCTTCCACTCATGCGCGTATCGCATGACAGAAGCGCGGCACGTTTCGTTAAAGGCTTCGATACCGATCTTGCCTTCGATCTCTGTCTTATCTTTAAGACCGAGCTCTTTCTCGATCATGTTCTCGATTGGCAAGCCGTGGCAGTCCCAACCCCAGCGACGACGCACATGGTAGCCTTGCATCGTCTTGTAGCGAGGGATGACGTCTTTAATCACGGAGGAAAGGAGACTCCCGGCGTGAGGCAACCCCGTCGCGAATGGCGGCCCGTCATAGAAAGTGAATTCCCCTTTCGGCGCCTCTTTCTCGAGACTCTTTTCGAAAATGTGATTCTCCTGCCAGAACTTCAAAACCGCCTCTTCCTTAAGAGCGCGCTCGGACTTGGGATTGGTGTGGGTGGTATCCATAGTGTGAAAAATAAAAACTCGTCGCTGAGCAGAAATAATTCTGCGCAAGGACGAGTTTTCACCCGTGGTACCACCTTGATTTTTACCCGCCTTTGGCGGGGCTTCTCATTCACAGCTATACCGGGCTTACCCGTCGGGTTCTACACAGCTTTCGCCTTTCTTCCCGAAGCTTGCCCGCCGCTCTTTCTGGCGGGCTTGGGAGTGATTAGTTCCCTTAACGCGTATGCACCCACTATATCACATTCGCTCAGGCGCCGGAATACCGAGCACCGTGAGGCCGTTTTTCATTACTTGTTTGAAGGCCTTGGTGACGGCGAGGTTATGCGCATCTTCTGCAATTCTCTCGTGTGCATAGAAGTTATTAAAGGCTGAGGCTAGTTCGGTGAGATAGGTCACGATGTAGTTCGGCGCGTATTCTGCACCGGCGCGCTCAATGATTTCTGGGAATCGGTAAAGCAACTTTTCAATAAGTCGCACGTCTTCTTCCCCTCTCCTTACGTCTAGGAGAGGGGTTGGGGTGAGGTTTGATTTCTCAATCACTGAACAAGCGCGCGCATAGGCGTACTGGAGATACACCCCCGAGTCACCTTCGGTGGAAACCGATTTCTCGAAGTCGAAAATAATATCCTGCCCGATCCCTTGGCGAAGGATCATGTACTTCACCGCGGCAATGGCGACCCGCTCATCGCCCTTCACATGTTGCTTCACTTCCTCAATGAGAGATTCCGCGGTAATGATATTCCCCGTGCGTGAGCTCATCTTCCCGGTCGGAAGGCGGAGCATGCCGTGCGGGAGGTGCTTGGTCTTTGTAGCGAGGTCTGGGTAAATCAAACCAAGTGCCGCGAGCATGACGCGGAAGTAATCCTTGATCTCATTCCCGGTTACTACTACTGAGAGATCGTACGGGTAGGTATCATATTTGTTCTTCGCGTTCCCTAAGTCCTTCGCCTCATACGTTGGGATACCTTGGGAGTTGATGAAGACGCGAGTGTGAAGAGAGGGATCAACGTTCTCACCCTTAAAGACGATGGCACCGTCTGACTCTTCGAAGACCTTCCCCACATTTTCTCTTACAATCTTCTCCCCGATCGGCGCCGTGTCAGATTCGAAGAAGTAATAATCGAAGTGGCTCCCGAGTCTCTTGTACATCTCTTCAAAGGCCGCGAGACTTACTTGCTTCCCTTTTTCATACACGGTATTTACCTCCGCGTCAGTGCCTGCGTAAATTGTTTTGTTAAGCGCTTCGATCTCTGCCTTGGCACTCAAGTCTTCCTCATAGGCCTTACTGCCCGCCGCGTAAGCTTCTTTCTCTGGCACGCCTTTAAGCATCGCGTATACAGCCTTCGCCACATGCAGACCCTTGTCGCCTTGGTAGTTAGCCTGCTTCACCTCTGCCCCGTTCCACGCGATAATTCGCGCGATAGTTGAGCCGATAACGTTTGGCATCAGGTGACCGATATGAAATTCCTTAAATGGGTTAGGGTCGGTATGCTCGACCATGACCTTATATCCCTTCACGTGCGCACCCTTCCCGAACTCATCCCCCTTCTCGATAATCTCTTCCGCGCTATTTTTGAAAAATGTTTTCGAGAGATAGATATTGATAAACCGACCGCTCGCAAGTTCGAGCTTCTCGATTTCATCCACATGCGCTAGCTCGAGCTTCGCGAGGTCTTCTGCCGCCGTCTTCACGTCCGCGATAATCGTATAATCGCCATTCTTAATATCCTTGGGGTGCACCAAGGTGATCTTCCGACCTAAAATTGCTTCGAGTTTTTCTTTCATTTATTTTCCCGTACTACCGAACCCTCCTTCCCCACGAACAGTGTCAGAGAGCTCACTCACTTCTACAATCTCCAGACTCTCCACTTTCTGAATAAGCATCTGCATCACCTTCTCTCCTTGGCGGAAGGTGTAAGGCTCGGTGCCGAGGTTCAGCACTCCCAGTATAAGCTCTCCGCGGAATCCCGCATCAATGACGCCGCCCAAAACTTTAAGCGAGTGATTCATGGAGAGCCCGCTCTTGTCCCAGCAGAGCCCCACATAACCCATGGGAATCTCCATCGCCACCCCACTTCGCACGCGGCCAACCTTCCCCGCCTCAATCGTCACCTCCTCAGCGGCATAGAGATCCATCCCCGCGTCGCCTAAGTGAGCATACGACGGCACCTTCGCCTTAGGGTGGAGTTTTTTCACATTAAGAATCATGGCCCCATCATAACAATTAAGACCGCCTCTTTCGAGGCGGTCTACGTTTAAAGAAGGTTACTTCCGCATCTTGTCCGCCATGAGACGGACGCGCTGCGGATCGAGTTCAGTGTGCGAATGGCTCACCCCTGTCGCCACGAGGAAGAAATCGACGTGATCGAGGAATGGGTCGACGTTCTCCGGAGTAATACCGCTTGCGATAGCAATCGGCACGTCAGGAACAGCTTCCCGCATGGTGACTATCTTCTCGAGAGTAGGCGGACTCCCCGTGCGAGGGCCGCTCGTCGTCACAACATCTCCAAAATGAGACATTGTTTCCGTGACGCGAGACAGATTCTTCGCCGCCCGCTGATACTTGAAATCAACAGGGGCAAATGTGAGCCCTCTGTACCCCAAGGCCTTGAGGGTGCCGCGGATCTTCATGGGCGTATCGATATTGTCGATGCGCTCCGAACCACCTTCGACACACTCCATGTCATCAAACCAAATCCCCGAAGAATTCCACGCTTCCGACAGTAGGTCGATCGCCTGCAGAGGATGGATGCCAAGGAAGTTCAGCCCAATGAAGTACTGGGCTCCCATGGTTTGATCCACCTTGGCATACACGTCGACCAGCGCTTTTGCCGAAATCTCGTGATTGATGAGAAAGACGCCATGGGCTCCCTCTTGAACAGCGATAGCCACATTCTCCAAAACTTGCCGCTTGTTCACGGCATGCACAACGATAAGCAACTTATTTGTACGCATCAGGTACCCCCTTTTCTAAAGCCAGAATACGGTTCTTCATAGATAAAAGCAAAGCCCCCGCGTACGTGGGGGCTTTGCGAATATAAAACGAGGGGGTGAAATTACTTCACGTCGACACCCATGTTCCGAGCCGTACCAGCGATGATCTTTGCAGCAGCATCGAGGTCATTTGCATTGAGGTCAGGCATCTTCTTCTCGGCAATTTCGCGAATCTTCGCCATCGAGAGCGAGCCGATCTTCGAGGTGTTCGGAGTACCGGAACCCTTCTCCTTGCCCAAGGCCTTGAGGATAAGAGCGGAAGCCGGTTCGACCTTGTAGGTCATCTTATAGGTGCGGTCTTCGTAGACTTCGACCACGGTCGGCACGGTCTCGCCGCGACGATCCTTGGTCTCGTCGTTAAAGCGCTTTACGAACTCACCGATGTTAATGCCGGCAGAACCGAGCACAGGACCCAGCTGTTGACCCGGCACTGCCGCGCCGCCAGGGACCTGAAGCTTCAAGATTTTGGTAACTTTCTTAGCCATATTAGTGCGTTACAATACCTTACGCTTTCTTAACTTGCAAGAAGTCGAGCTCAACTGGGGTCTCGCGACCGAACATGTTGACCAAGACCTTCACCTTCCCTCTTTCCTCATCGATCTCGGAAACCTTACCCTCCAAGTCCTTGAACGGGCCATCGACAATAAGGACCGCGTCGTGCTCGGTGAGGTTAATAGTGTGGGTCACCTTGTCCGCGTTCATGCGGGCGAAGAGCGCGTCCACTTCCTTCTTCTCGATCGGCACTGGGAAGACACCGGAGCCCACGAAACCCGTCACGCGAGGGGTATTTCTCACGACATACCATGAATCATCGGTCACGATCATGTCGACCAAGATGTAGCCCGGGTAGATCTTCTCTTCTTCCTCGACGCGTTTGCCGCCCTTGATCTTCACCTTCTTTTCCGTCGGGACAATCACGTTGAAGATCTTGTCTTCCATACCCAAGGATTCGATGCGCTGCTTCAAATTGCGCTGGACCGCGTTCTCATAGCCTGCGTAGGTGTGAA
The DNA here is from genome assembly GCA_964642835.1 of uncultured Candidatus Saccharibacteria bacterium. Taxonomy (GTDB): domain Bacteria; phylum Patescibacteriota; class Minisyncoccia; order Phycocordibacterales; family Zambryskibacteraceae; genus UBA5004. The sequence continues at coordinate 36,361 of CAZXQA010000002.1, forward strand.
CGACGTACCAATTCCTGCCTTCGGAGATTTGCTGTTTGGACATGGGCGTAAGCTAAACTTAAATAATAAATTTCTGAAGAATAAGGGAGAAGAGGTAGTCGAAGAAGCCGAGGAATACAGCCGTGAGGATAGAGACCACCACCACGACGGCGGTAAAGGCGGCCGCCTGACGACGGGTTGGCCACGACACGTGAGTAAGCTCGGCGCGCGTATCCTTGATGTAGTTGATGAACGTGTTCATGGGGTGTGACTGGTCTATAAAAAAACACCTCGGGGGTGTTCTTTTATATTACTACGAATCGGAGACTCGTGCAACCTTAACGGATTTCGTACATGACCGAGACGCTCACTTTGGTCTTGTTCTCCCCTGGCACGACGGTGGCAGTCTTGGACTGATCCATGGGAGCAGCGGCCGAAAGAGCGGCCTCGCGGTAGTACATTGGTTCAGATGGATTGTTGTAGTAGTACCCAACCACCTTTACGAGACGGACGCCGAGCTGCTTCGCGATGACTTCCGCGCGAGCGCGAGCGTCAGCGATTGCCTTACCCATCGCCTCATCCGCCACCTGCTTCGAATCATCGACGGTGAAGGAGAGCGAGGAAAGGTTGGTTACGCCACTCTGACCGGCGGCGGCGAGAGCATCCCCTGCCTTGGCGGTGTCGCGAACCTTAACCGAAACGGAAGTGCTGACCGTATAACCGTCCTGCTTCTGAGGTGGGCAGTAACCGGCCATGCACGGAGTGTAAACATACTTCGGATAGACGCTGTAGTCGGTCGTCTTGACGTCCTTCTCATCAACACCAAGATTCTTCATGGCGGCAAGAGTGGCATCAGTCTTCTTGGTAACGGCTTCCTGAGCGGCGGCAACAGAAGGAGCCTCCGAAGAGATTGTGAAGGAGAAGGTGGCAATATCAGGCACGGCGATGGCTTCCCCTTCACCCATGACGGTGATCGAGTTATAGCTCAATTCTGGATTCCGCAAGTCTTTCAACTTACCGAGCGTTACCACGGCGAGGAACACGACGAACGTAACAAGTGCGATACGGCCCCAACGATACATCTGGCTCATGTCTTGTGTTTGCATGCGCCTATTTTAGCACAAGCCTCCATTACAAATCGATCCGACTGCGCAAGGAACGGCTCTCACCGAAAGCGAGGTTGAACATAAGGATCGTAAAGCTCACCGACAGAAGACCCAACGCAATACCCGCGAGGATGTCGAGCGTCCAATGAGCACCTAGGTAAAGGCGGGAGAAAGCGGCTAAAAAGACTCCGAGGAAGGAGGTGGCGACGAGGATGATCTTGTTGCGCGTCGTCTTCACTTTATTGAAAAACGTGTACGAAAGAAGGAAGAAGAATGTCGTCGCAAGCGTTGTGTGCCCCGATGGGAAGCTCCACCCTTCCACGCTGTAGATATCAGAAACCGGGCGACTGATCTGCAGCACGTTCTTGAGGACGGTGAGAGAAATGACGGAAACAATGAGCGAAGTGAGTAGGAGCACGGCGTCATATTTGTCTCGCTTCACAATAAGGACGATCGCGATGACGAAGGCCGCGGAGGCAAAGAGGAACGGATTGCCGATCTTCGTGATCGTCACCATGAGCGTCGTGAGAAGCGGGGTGCGAACGGCCACCATAGCGCTCTCGATTGCCGTGTTAAGTGGCAGAAGATCGCTACCCGAGAGCAGATCCTCAATAATAATCGCGAGGATAAGCCCTGAGATCATGTACACAATGAGAAACAAAATATTTTTCGCCCAGATCGGCAGTGACATGGTATATAAGTATATCACTATGCTCCCCCATTCATTCTTCGAAGACAAGACCCTCCAGGTAGCCAGGAAGCTTCTCGGCAAAACCCTCACGCGCCGTCTGGACGGGAAGCATATCCGTATGACGATTACCGAGACGGAAGCCTACGTGGGGCCTAAAGATTTGGCCTGCCACACCTCACACGGACGCACCAAGCGCAACGACCCCATGTACGGCCCGGCTGGTACGATCTACGTCTACTTCACCTACGGCATGCACTGGATGCTCAACATTGTGACCGAGGGTGGCAAGGGCACGGCGATTCTTATCCGCGCCACCGAAGACGTGAAGGGTCCTGCCCGTCTGACAAAGGCCCTGCGAATCGACAAAAATCTAAATGGGAAAATGTTGGGTAAGAAATCTGGATTGTGGGTTGAAGAGAATCCCCACTCCAAGCGGCAAGCTAAAGGCTACAAACTCATCCGCACTCCGCGCATCGGCGTTACATATGCAAAGGAAGGTTGGGCCGAGAAGCCGTACCGGTTTGTGTTGAAAGAGAAATAAAAAAAGGCCGTCGCTTTGTGCAACGGCCCGAATTGGGGGGGGGAAATTTGTCAGAGCGGCTCACGTTTCGCTCTCAAGCCTTTTGGCTACCCTCAAAAGAATGGGTGCAGATGGTTCCTTTTGGATCCCTGCACTGAATAAATTGTACGAGTGTGAGCCACCCGCCAACCCAAGAGGAATTCCACCTCTTGTAAACTCATGAGAGGACCATACATGGCCACTTCAGGGAGGTTCCCTGCTCACGAATATCTACACTGATACTAGCATACTCCGTTGCTATTGTCAAGGGACATTATGCCTCCCCATTTTTACCCTTATTTTGAGGCTTTTTCTGCCAATACGTCTTCCCTTTCAACTTCTCGGGCAATAAATCTTCCCTGGTATATTTCTCGTAGCCTTTGTGATAGCCCAAATCTTTCATAAGTTTGGTCGGGGCGTTTCTGATCGACAGAGGGATCGGCAGATTCCCCTGCGTGCGGGCGTCTTCCATGGCCGCGAGATACGCGTAGTAGGCAGCTTTGGATTTGGGCGCGAGCGAGAGATAGATGACACCGTGCGAGAGGTTGATCCCGGCTTCGGGGTAGCCAATCGTCTCGACCGCGCGGAAGACGGCATTCGCGAGCGGCAAAGCATGCGGATCTTCCATGCCGATATCCTCACTCGCGAAGATCACCATGCGTCGGGCGATAAATTTCGGTTCTTCCCCACTCTCAATCATGCGCGCGAGATAATAGAGAGCCGCGTCGGGTTGCGAAGCGCGCATACTCTTTATGAAAGCGGAGATGGTGTTGTAATGTTCATCTCCTTTTTTATCAAATCTAAGCCGAACATCGCCAAGCGTTTGCTCCACGCTCTTCACCGTCACTTCTCCATAGAGCTTCCGCGCATTCTCCACCAAGGCGAGGGCTTGGCGCGCGTCGCCGTTCGCGACGCGCGCGATGTACTCTCGCGTCTCCGCGGCCATCTTTACCTCCGCGCGGGAAATAATTTCTCCGATTTCCTTCTCCGAGAGCTCGCGAAGCACGAAGACTCTCATGCGCGAGAGAAGCGCGGGAATCACTTCAAATGACGGATTCTCGGTCGTCGCACCGATAAGGGTAAGTGCGCCGCTTTCGACATACGGAAGGAGGAAATCCTGCTGCGCTTTGTTGAAGCGATGGATTTCATCGAGGAACAAAATTTTCGGCCCGAAGAGCGCTCCGCTTTTCTCGATAATATTTCTAATATCCTCCTTCCCCGCCGAGACCGCGGAGAGTTCGTGATAATCCGCGTTAAGTGACTTCGCATAGATGCGGGCGAGAGTTGTCTTGCCCGTACCGGGCGGACCCCAGAGCACGAAGGAGAAGAGATGCTTCTCCTCGATCGCCACGCGCAGGGGCTTCCCTTCGCCCACCAGCTCCTGCTGCCCCACGTATTGAGCGAGTGACTTCGGCCTCATTGTATTCGCGAGCGGTTCCATGTCGGTATTCTACTCTTAAGACGTCTTAGCCTCTATCCCTTACTCAATAACCAACCACCATGGCGAAATACAAAAACTTGCCCGACATGTTCACGATGAAGCTCCAAGCCCTCTACGATATTGAGACACATCTGGTGAAAGCGTTGCCAAAAATGGCCAAGGCCGCCATGGATCCCGTCCTTAAGGCCGCCTTTACCGACCACCTTGCCGAGACCAAGGAGCATGTGGTTCGTCTCCAGGAAGCCTTCGCTATCTTGGGTGAGAAGAAAAAGAAACTTACCGTCGATGCCATTAGAGGCCTCACCGCTGACGCGGGGTGGTGCATCGCTCATGTGGAAAAGGGCAACGCTCTCGACGCCGCTCTCATTGGCGCCGCGCGGTATGTCGAGCATTACGAAATGGCTGGCTATCTCGCCGCTCTCGAATGGTCCGATATCTTAGAGCAGAAGCCCGTCATGGCCCTCCTTGAGAAGACGCTCGCCGAGGAAGAAGGTGCCGACGACATTCTCGCCGAACTTGGCATCACGATTGCCGCAAGACTTGTTTAACCGATTTTGTTGCCGAGACCCCAGACCTTGCCGGCTTGGAACGTCGCGAGGGTGAGGAGCCCGAAGATGTAGATAATGTGCTCATCGACGAGATAGCTGTGTTCCCCAACGTACGGGAAGTTCAATACGACGAAATAGTAAAGCACCATGAGAATCGCGCCGAGCACAGCCGAGAAGCGAACGAAAATACCGAGGATAAGAGAGACGCCGAGGAGTGTGAGACCCCATTCGTTCACAAGATTAACGAGCGGCAAGATGTTCGGCTGAAGGAACCAAGCGAAGAAACCATGGAAGGTCTGCGCGCTCCCGATATATCCTGCGGCACTCCACGAGGAGTCGAGTACTTTGGTAATACCCGCGTAGAAAAAGAGCCAGCCCAAAGAAATTCGAAGGAAAAAAAGTGAAATATTTTGTGCGTTCATGGCAATAGTATAACAGGAGTTAAATAAATTTTTTAAACCAAGAAACAGTTTCTTTGTAGAGCTTTTCTTGAGCGCCCACTTCCGTGAAGTTGTGGGACGCCCCCTTGATGATTGCAAGAGCCTTCTGCCCGGTAAGGGCCTTGAAAACTTTTCCCGCGGCCTTCCCATTCCCCTTCTCCGCGCCAATCATTTTAATCGGACGATTAAATGTTTGAGCTAGTGGTATACCTTGAACTCGAGTCGATTCTTGAGCCATTTCTTCACCCATAATAATGAAATAGCCACTATCAATGATACGCCCCTTCACGGGAGATTCAATGACCGGGAATTTCAAAAAGGCATCTTTGTACGGCAAATTCGACCCGTCCCAAGAAACCAGGGCATCGATCAATCCTGTTTTGGTGTGGAGAATCGAGGGGAAACCGTAACTGTGACCCGCGGCCATGATTTTCTTGACACCTTTTTTCTTAAGAAACTTCAATACCGTATCGATATCTTCTCCGTGCGTCTGAAGGGTGCATTCATGTAGCTTGCGGTGATTCTTTTTCCAAGAATAGAGATTGATCCGAAATACGGAGAACCCCTGTTTCGTGAAGTGCGAAACCGCATTCTGGTGAAGTGCTTCGTGCGCATAGCCAGAAAGCCCATGCACAAGTAATATGAGCGGCTTCTTCACATTGCCGTTCAGCATCCCTTCGATAAATTTCCCGTCTGGAGTCTTGATCTTGAAGGTTTGTTCCATGAACTTCTTACTCCGTCGTCACGCCATCGAACTCGGCTTCGTTCGAGACAGCTTCTTCGCGAGTGGCGCGCACAATGCCGTCAGCGTGATGAGCTGGTGAGTAGATCGTGTAGAACTTGAGATCTTCGGTCGCCGACGTGTTCACCACATTGTGCTCGGCTCCTCTCGGCACGATTACCGCATCCCCGTCACCCACCTGGTACGTGGTAAGGTCGATCATCACTTCTCCGGTCCCGGCTTCGAAGCGGAAGAACTGGTCATTGTCTTCGTGCACCTCCGCGCCAATCTCCTCTCCTGGCTTTAGCGACATGAGCACGAGTTGCGAACGCTCGCCAGTGTAGAGCACGTGGCGGAAGTCTGTATTCTCCTTCGTCAACTTTTCAATATTGTCTTTGTATCCTTTTTTCATGATGTAGCGAAATTATGTAGACACCTCCTCAATAATACTACGATCTCTCTCCAATCTGCTGCCTCCACATCGCGTAGTAAAGGCCCTTCTTCTCGAGGAGTTCCTCGTGGGCTCCCATTTCCGCCACCTCTCCTTTCTCCAAGACGTAGATCCGATCGGCGTGCATGATCGTCGAGAGACGGTGCGCGATGAGAACGGTAATGTGCGCGTGAAGCGTCGAGATATCGCGGACGGTCTTCCCTATTTCCGCTTCGGTAATGGAGTCGAGCGCGCTCGTCGCTTCGTCAAAGATAAGGATGTTCGGCTTGCGAAGCAGGGCGCGCGCGATCGAGAGACGCTGCTTCTCCCCACCAGAAACTTTCACTCCTCCCTCCCCGATCACGGTATCAAGCCCCTTACCACCACGCTCCAAGAGACTCTGGCACTGTGCCTTGTTGAGCGCGTCGAGGCACTCGCTGTCGGTCGCGGCAGAGTTAACGAAGAGAAGGTTCTCACGAATTGTTCCGGAGAAGAGCTGAGTATCCTGCGTCACAAAGCCGATCTGAGAACGAAGCTCTTCTTTGTCGATCTCCGTGTACGGCATGCCGTTGTAGAGAATCGTGCCTCCTGTCGGCTCATAGAGTCCGACGAGGAGCTTCACGAGCGAGGTCTTCCCAGAGCCAGACGGACCAACAAAGGCGATCGTCTCGCCGCGAGAAGCTTCGTACGAGATCCCAGAGAGAGCCTGAGTGGTGGCCGAGCGATAGCCGAAGGAGACATCTTTGAACGCGAGCGTCGTTACGGGCCCAAGCGTCTGTGGCGCCACGGCCTTCGGCTCAGCCGGAGTGTTCATGAGCTTCGAGTAGTTCGCGAGCGAGGCTTCGGCCTGGCGGTAAGTGCCAATGAAGCTTGTGATCTGCGACATCGGGAAGAAAAGCCAGAAGGAGTAAATGTTGAGTGAAAGATACTGACCGAAGGTAATCCGCTCGGTAAAGATGAGGTAGAAGAGGAAGAAGTAGAGACCGGCTCGGATAAAGTTTGTGACCGTTCCCTGCACGAAGTCGAGCATGCGCAGATATCTCAGCTTCTTCAACTCAAGCGCCAAGATCTTCTCCGTCACGGCGTTCAAACGATCCACTTCCTGTGTCGCAAGACCAAGCGCCTTCACAAGCTCAATATTCCGCAAGGATTCCGTCGTCGCGCCGGCCAAGGCCGTTGTCTCGGCCACGATGGTCTGCTGGATAACCTTAATCTTTCTCGAGAAGACGAGCGTGATGGTGCTCACGATCGTGATCATGGCGATAAAGATAAGCGGGATCACCCAATACACCGATGCGGCATAGACCAAGACAAAGGCGAGAATAATAACCGACATGAACACGACGTTGATCGTGTCCGAGATAAGCTTCTCGGTATCCTGGCGAGCCTTCTGCAATTTCCCAAGCGTCTCCCCGCTCCGCTCATCCTCGAAGGTGGCGTACGGCAAGTCGAGTGAGTGGCGAACACCCTCGCGGTACATATCGGCGCCGGAGCGCTGGCTTACCGTGTTGAGGAAATAATCCTGGAAGTTCTTGGCAATGCGAGACACGAAGGCGTTGCCAATGAAGAGGAGGAGTAAGAGTCCGGTCCCTCGGAAAAACGTGGCGCGAGAAATCTCGTGGAAGCGGAGCGCGTACTCGTCAATGACGCGCTGGAAGATGATTGGCTCGAGAAGCGAGAATACGTTGTTCACCGCCGCCAATACCAAGACTAAAGCACACAGCTTCCAATATTTCTTGAGATAGGTAAATAAAATTTTCATAAGAAAATCTACTATACTACAAACCCTTTAGACGAGTTCACCGCAGTAGGCGCAGCGCTTGGCCTCACGCGGAATCTCCGAGAGACACTCAGGGCACTTCTTGGTAGCAGGGTCAGCCGGCGCCTCTTTATGCGAACGGGCGATAAGAAGATTCATCGGTTTAATCACGAAGAAAAAGACCGTGCCCGTGACGAGGAGGAAGGAGATGAGCGCGTTCAAGAAGTGACCGTAGAGGAATTCACTTCCGTTCAGGCTGAAGGTAAGCGCGCTGAAGTCAGGAAGCTTGGCAACCGCCGAGATAAACGGGGTGAGAATGTCTGAGACAAGAGCGGTAACAACGGTACCGAAAGCCGCTCCCACCATGACACCCACCGCGAGATCTACCACGTTCCCCCGGAGGAGAAATTGTTTGAATTCTTTAAGCATACGACTATGGTACACCAAATAAACGCAGGAGGAGGCAACATGCGTCCTAGATCGAAGGCGTGAGCTTCGCCTTGGCGAAGCCGACCGAGAAGGCGCGGCACCAAATCCACACTTCGTTGTAGTCGAGGAGATTCACTCCCGCGGGCACTTCGTAGTTCTGGGAACCGAGGTTGCCCTTTAGTTTCCCCACTTCCGTCCCCTTCGCATACGCACCATCCTTCCCTAACCCCACATAGAGATCCGGGCCGTTGGCAACGGCGAAGTTGTCTTCCAGCCGAATAATATATTTCTCTCCCACTTGAATAACGCTCACGTTACCAGAACCCGTGTGAACTGCATCGAACCCTGTAAACAATCCTCGAAGCGCGAGCACGGGCTGCACTCCCTCTGACTCAGCGGTGAGATTAAATTCTTCAGAAACGCGCTTATCGATAAAGAGCGGCGAAATCGTCCAGTAACCGAACCCGAGAGCTAGAATGACAACGACTCCGATGATAAGTTTTTTCATAAGTAGAAAATTAATCTAGATGGCTTCTCAAATGTATACCTAGAAGGGGTTAAAGAGAAGCCGGATTTTATAAAACTTGCCTACTTAGCTAAATCCAACACGTTTGCCAAAACGCTCTCAATATCTTGATTCGCATCCACCACCAATGCACCCTGCTCCACCAAGCTTCTTTCTATCTTCTCTTTTCTTTCAAGAATATAGTCCTGAACTTCTGGAGATTTACCGAACCCATTATCGGTTCGAGCAAGTAATCTGCTGCGGACATTCTCTGGGCTCGCAACTAACAAAATTACTTTGCTAAACAATGAGACTATTTCTTCTAAGTTATTCGGAGCTCCACAATAGAAAACTAATTCATTCTCCTGATTAGCAATAATCTCTTTGAGCTTATCCTTTTTATACAGCCAATACATCTTCTGGATTTTCTCCAGATCATTGTTGTTGTCATAGGGTGTAGGAAGTCCTGTCTTTTTATCCACCATGACACACAAATCTTCCACTCCATCCATATCACGAGTTTCGTAACCTAAAGCTTTGAGTCTGCGGCTTACTTCGGACTTACCTGAGCCGCTAACTCCTGCAATAAGAATTGATTGCTTCATGCAGAAACTATACCAGAATAAGAATCGTTGGGGCCAGAGTAGGAAAATTATTCTGAGGGTGTTTTCAGATAGAGTATACCTGGAAGGGGTTAAAGAGAAGCTGGATTTTATCTCATCATTTCAACTAATCCCTCTAAACAAGGAGGTAACTGTGTCCATCCACTAGACCCGTTAAGATGCCTGCCATTTGGCACAAGAACCAACTCACCCCCCAATTCCCTTGAAAGGGTTCCGGCGTTAGACACTGGAACATTTGGATCATTGTCTCCGTGGATAATCAGAAACTTACCGCATTTTGTCTTAGCTTTTTGATAATCAAAAGGAGTTTCAAGGAACGTATCAATCTTCCTATTGTTATTCTTCTCACTGGGACCGGACACAAGCACAACCCCAGCGATATTCCTTGATTCTTCGGACTCCAAATAACGCAGAATTGCTGGGACACCCAAGCTGTGTCCTACGAGATAGATCTCATCTTCCGTATTCATATCTGCCACTCTTCTGATTTCATTTACCCAATCATTGCAAATAGGTTGAGATGGGTTGGGCATTGGTAAGGCACAAGCATAGACATCGTGCTTCTCAAGCTCTCCCATCAACCAAGGTCTCCATCCACCATTTGGGCTTCCTTCAAATCCGTGAATTATAAAAACTTTTTTCATTTCAATACTTTAATAATACCTTTAATTGCTTCGAGTTTATTGTCTGGATTCTTAAACCGCCAAAGATACTCTTCCAAATGAGCTGCGACACTCGGCTTATCCTTATATGGTAACGACTATACCAGAATAAGCCACTCACCTACCCCTTCAAGAACCTTATTCTGAACTGGGGCCAGAACAGGAAAATTATTCTGGAGGTGTTTTCGGATAGGGTTTATTTGGAGAGTCTGAGGGAAAAGCTCGATTTTATAGCTAAAGCAGCTCCTTAAGTTCAATAAGATTATTCACTTTCTTCCACGCAACCTTTTCCAACTCAACCGCCTCAAACTCCGTTCTTACAGCAACACCATTGCTGGTGAGACTAAACAGACCAATATCGTTAGAGCTGTCCCCCACTGGCACACATTCATTTATATTGAGCCCGTGTTTTTCTCTAAACTGATTGAATAATTCAATCTTCTTCTCCTTATCACCAGTTACGGTTATAACGTCAGTCAAATTATCTTTTTCATCCCAGACCAATGTCGATATTGCATACCAATCTGGTATACCAAGCTCTTCTCCTACAAGTTGAGCGTAAAGATCGAAGGAGCCGGTAATCATACAAAGTTTATATCCTTTTTCTTTTAGGTAAGAGATTATTTCCTTTGCATCCTCCCTGATGGGAATCTCTTTAAGAATCTTTGTTATATCTTTTTTATTCGCCTTGCCTTCCTTAGACCAGTTTTCAAGACAAAGTTTATTAGATTCTTGAAGAGTCAACTCTCCCCTTTTCCATCTACCATAAATTTCATCATGGACTTCTATGGATCCGCCTAATCCCAAAGTAAACCTATTCCAAGAAATATCCCGAGTAAGAGTCCCGTCTATATCAAAAACTACAGCTTTAAACATATTAAAACTATACCAGAATAAGAATCGTTGGGGCGACTATCGGGATTCGGTCACGGATAATTTCTTGCTAGAAATTTCCGCTACCCCCCGCTCGGCCCGTCGGCCTCCGCACTTCGAATCCCGTAGACGTGAATAGAAAAAGCCGCCACACGGGCGGGCCTTTTCTATTCATGGGCCAGAGTAGGAAAACTATTCTGGATGTCTTCTCAGATAGAGTATACCTTGAGGGTGTCAAAGAGAAGCTGGATTTTATTGCTAACTTTGCAGCTTAGTTTGTTGCCAAGTGATATGAGGCAAAGCAGCTGCCAACATAATCAAACTGCCGCCGACAGCAATTTGAATAGTAAGGGCTTCTTTGAAGATAAGGATGCCGAAGATAACCGCAAATACCACTTCAAGCAATGACAACAAACCTCCAACACTCGCTTCGATGTATTTATAACCTTCTATAGCAAGCCAGAATCCAAGTAGACTCACTACTGCATAAATAACCAGATACAGCCAAGTAATATTCAATACTGGCCAATGTTGCATCTCTCCTAAAGCAACTGACGCCACAGCATTTGTAATGGCGATTATGATCCAACTGAGCCATGTAATATATAAGGGAGAATAAGACCCGGTTAGTTTCTTTGAAGAAGACAATTCAAGTCCACTCGCCAATCCATTAAGAAGAGCCATGGAAGCTGCAAGAAGCGTAAACGCCGTCAAAGAGAACGAGAAGGTGATATAAAGCCCTAAGCAGGCAAGAAGAAAAGCGAATAGCTTTATTCTTGTCACCCGCTCTCCGAGAAATATAAAGCCAAAGGAATACATCATGATAATCATGCCGACAAAGAACAAGAGAGTGGCGGTACCAATGTCCATATGATTAAACGCATAGTAGATAGGGGCCTGAGTAAGTGAAGTAGAGACAAGGAACACCGACATCCATTTCCAATCCTCTCTCTTTATTGAAACAATTTGTTTCTTGTATAAAACAATTGGCAAAAGAAGAACTGCAATTAAAAGAGTTCTCGTCCAACCTTGATAGAAAACACCAAAACTATCCCCCATTAGTCGAGACCAGACTCCATAACTTCCAAACATAAGAGTGGAAACAAGAAGAAAACCTATTCCCTTTGAAACTTTCATATTAAAACTATACCAGAATAAGCATCCTTCCCTACCCCTTCGAAAACCTTATTCTGAATTGGGGCGACTAGAGAGACGCTACGCTATCGAACTCCTCGGAAACCCACGGTTTTCCGAATCCTTCCTCCACGGGGAACTCCCGTTCCCCGACCCCCTCCCCGTTCGATTCTCTCCAGGGCCGGAGTGAAAATAAAAAGACCCACGCGAGGCGGATCTTTTTATTTTCATGGGCCAGAGTAGGAAAATTATTCTGGAGGTGTTTTCGGATAGAGTGTACCTAGAAGGGGTTAAAGAAAAGCTGGATTTTATCTCTAACTTTCAGCTTTCTTCACCATCTCCATCTCGGTAAAGATAGCCCCACTTTTCATTCTAAACCGCTCGTCTTGGAACCTCCTGCCCGTATCTGTAAATCCAATATTCTTATAGAAGTTAATGGCCCCTTGATTGTAATCAACAACTTCCACATATGTATCTTTTGTATGGTCAGTGAATTCTATCGCTTTTGACCAGAGCAGTTTACCAACGCCCTTACCTTGAAAATCAGGGAGGACATAGATTGCCTGAAGCTGGTTTCTATCTTCTTTCTTAATTACACGACACACCCCAATTACTTCACCGCTATTTTTAGCCACCAATAAAATCTCATCCTCCTTTGACTCTAGAATTTGTTTACGTTGCTTTTCCACACCCCCTTCTTCCCTCTTCTTATTAATCCTCTCTTGAATATCCTCAAGATAAATGCCCTTTTCTTCGTTTGGGTAAGTAGCGAGCCAAGTTATATCAAAAACATTCCGAATTCCTTCAGCATCTTCCGGCTTTGGTTTTTCAATAACAAAATCCATTACTCAAACTATATCAGAATAAGCATCCTTCTTTACCCCTTCGAGAACCTTATTCTGAATTGGGGCCAGAGTAGGAAAATTATTCTGGAAGTATTCTCAGATAGAGTATACCTGGAGGGGGTTAAAGAAAAGCTGGATTTTATTGCTAACTTCCCAATCACTTATCTTGCCCGGTCCTAAATTTAAGATTTGGTGGGGTAACCTTACTTTGACCACCACCATATTGACTTTGAATCTTTTGAACTACCGGGTCTTTTAACTCCGCAAATACCATCATCGCAATAGGGTCCTTGAATTTAAGTTTGACTCTAAAGTTGCCTACATTTTTTATTTCAAGCACAACAACGTGAGGCATTTCAAATGTCCCATCTGCAATAGAAGCAGTGATGTGAGTCGTTATGCCTAAACGAGCAACAGTGCTTCTACCATCTAAAATTGCCAAGATATTTGGCGGAGTTTGTATGGCTTCATAAGTTGCTCCAAGAATAAACTGATTTGGTTCAAGATAAAATTCTTCTTTAGTAAGGTCAATTTCCTTATACTTGAGCTCTTGTGCCCCTCCAATCTCAACTGTTTGATTTGGTTCAGGAACAAGAATTTCTTTTGCCAAATGAATGCGAAGTCCGACTGGCCTGATATTTTTCTTATCAAATTCTGGCTTGATAATTATCTGTCCTTCGTCTATGAGTTTCTCAATTGTTTGGTGTGATAAAAACATACGTTAAGTATAAGTCAGAATAAGAACCTATTCCTACTCCTTCAGATAAATTATTCGTTGGGCCAGAGTAGGAAAATTATTCTGGAGGTGTTTAGTGATAGGGTTTATTTGGAGAGCGTGGCGGAAAAACTCGATTTTATAGGTAACTACCTAGGGGTAAGTCGGTAAGTTGAAACTTGAACCAGAAGTACCAAGCAAAGCCATCCTATAGCTAATGGGGAGACAAGCCACCAAACGATCGAGGTTACCATAGTGGCATACAAGTGGATATGCTTCATGTTTTTTCTCATTCCCAAAATGACCGGAATAGTTCTCATTCTCTCCTCCTTGTCTTTTTCCACATCACGCATGTCACCGGTTAAATTTCTGGCGAACAATACCGCCCCGACGAGATAAGGAATGTATGAGGCATACCCTGTAATTGCCCCGACAATCAGAAGGTTCTGGAGCCCTCTGCAGAATGGACTTAGCCACCCTAAATTCTTGGTTTTCTTTGTATACAAGTAACTAACAAAGATATATAAGATACCTTCTAGTCTTTTAAATAAAAGTAGGCCAAAAATAGCTAAGATGTAAGAAAAACTTACAGGCACTCTCTTTCTATAGGTGTGAGCGTGTCTATTTTCTAAATGAGCCAGGAAAGCAACGTGCAACAATAATGCTCCCCAAAACTGATGAGTTATTGCACCGACAGCAATAAGCAGAAGTACTAAATCTGCCAACGAATATAGGCGTAGCTGTCCCAAGTAATTCAAAAACGTCTTCATATAAAAAGCATACCAGTCAGAATAAGAAACACTAGGGCGACTAGAGAGAATCGAACTCTCGAGACCAGCTCCACAAGCTGGAGTTTTACCACTAAACTATAGTCGCCATCAGGAGCACAAGCCCATTATACATTTCTGTACGAATCGAGCCCGCAATTAAGCGAGCTCGATTTCGCACTGGTGCGCGGGAGAGGATTTGAACCTCCATGCCTCTCGGCGCTACCACCTCAAGGTAGTGCGTCTACCAATTTCGCCACCCGCGCATTGGGGAAACTTTAACGTAAAACTTAAGCGTTTTCAACCGGAGTCTCTTCCGCCACCACTTCATCCTTCTGCATACGGAGGTTTCTCATCTGGCGGCTGATCTCCTTCGCGGCCTTATCGCGAATGTGATAGAGCTTCGCGCGGCGAACCTGAGCGCGCTTGATCGTCTCGATGCGATCGATAACCGGTGAGTAGAGAGGGAAAATCTTCTCGACGCCGACGCCAGAAGCCACGCGGCGAACGGTGAAGGTAGCACCAGCTTCCGTGCCGTGCTTACGAGCGAGAACGAGACCCTCGAAGGCCTGGAGGCGGACCTTACCCTTTTCCTGGATCTTCTGCCAGACACGAATAGTGTCGCCCGCGCGGAGGTCGAGCTTCTGGCGTTCTTCGATATTAACCGGTGAAATGACTCTGTTTGCCATATGTCTGATGTGCGGACTAATCTAACACACCTCCACCCACCATGTCTACAGCGGCTTGGAAGTCGGCCGGATACGGGGCCACGAGCTCGACACGCTCCCCCGCGAGGTTCGTGAAGGCGATTTTCCGCGCATGGAGAGCCGTGCGCTCGAAGCCTAAGAGCTTTGGCTTCCCCGCGGCGTAGAGCGGATCGGAGACGACGGGTCGCTGGAGCGCCTGGAAGTGGACGCGGATCTGGTGTGTGCGCCCCGTCTTCGGCTGAGCCTCGATAAAACTCACGTTGTGAGTTTTATCGCGCCGCAAAACGCGGAAATACGTCACAGCCTCGCGATTTTCGCCGCGCGTACTGCCCGGACGAGCCGACCATTTACGGAAGTCACCAGAGCTTCGACCAATCGGGAAGGTGATCGTCCCATGGTCATCCTTGAGATCACCATATACAAAGAGATGATAGGTCTTCTCCACTTCCCTGTTTTGAAACTGAGCCTTCAAATGCTCGTGCCCTTGAGCGGTCTTCGCCAGGAGAAGAACGCCCGAGGTGTCGCGGTCAATCCGGTGAACGATACCGGGGCGCGCGATCTCCTTGCCCTCGCGCGTTTGAATCGGCTCTCCTAGTCCCACGGCCTCTGGATACGCCGCGACAAACCAGTCCGCGAGGCTCGGCTCTTCCGTTCGTCCATCTGAATGCACGACAAGCCCGGCGGGTTTGTTGACCGCCACAATATCTGCGTCTTCGTAGAGAATCGCGTCTTTTAAATCGACCATGTGTCCCTGGTAGGAATCGAACCTACATCAGCGCCTTAGAAGAGCGCTGCTCTATCCATTGAGCTACAAGGACAGGGTGGGCACGAGAGGACTTGAACCTCCAATCCCTTGCGGGAACAGCGACCTGAACGCTGCGCGTCTGCCAATTTCGCCACGTGCCCGACAGTGCCCATTGGGGCCCGAAGCCCGTGCAAAAACAATACAACATATGCTAGTATCTCGCTATTGCGGGATTAGCTCAGTTGGTAGAGCAACTCTTTTACACAGAGAAGGTCACAGGTTCGAGTCCTGTATCCCGCACCCGATGGACGAGAAGCGCGCAGGCCGACGGGCCGAGCGGGGGTCGCGAAAATTTCAGTAAGAAATTATTCGTGACCGAGTCCTGTATCCCGCACCTTAGTTCGAATCGATATAGTTCTTAAGGATGATAGCCGCGGCCGAAGCATCGGTCATGCTCGTGTTGCCCTGGATCTGGCGAGCCTCCATGGTGGTAAAGATTTCCGGATGGAGAATGACTTCCACGCCATTCTTCTCGAGAGCGGCCTTGAACTCCTGAATCCGGCCGAGGATCGCGTTCGCCGAACCATCCAAGTTCCTGGATTCTCCCATAATCACCTTCTCGATCCCCTCTTTCATCTTGAACTCAAGCACCGTCTCTAAGAGATGCTCATCGTTCGGTAAGACTAGGCGAGGCAAGGCGAAGGTGCCTCCTTCGTCTGTGGAAGCGATGCCTACCCGCTTTTCGCCATAATCGATCGCCATTAACTTCATGAGTTCAGTATAGTACACTAAGGGCCATGGAATCCCTCACCACTCTCTCGAACCTCGTTGGCCTTGACCCTATCGTTATCATCCTTATTGTCGCGTGGACCTTAGCCTGGAAGGGCTTCGCGCTCTGGCGCGCTGCCGAACTTCGCGAGAAGAACTGGTTCATCGCCCTCTTTCTCTTGAACACGCTCGGCATTCTCGACATCATTTACCTCTTTGTCCTCACGCGCGGATATAAGGTGGAAGTGGTCGAAGAAAAGTAAGGGTGGTATTGTACAAACATCCGGGAGGAGTGGCGGAGTGGTCTAACGCACCTGTCTTGAAAACAGGAGGGCTCGCAAGGGTCCCGTGAGTTCGAATCTCACCTCCTCCGCAACTTATTTAATTAAATTAAGGTAAGCTAGGTTCATGAACCCTGACCATATCTCTCATCGCAAATTTATCCTCGGAGCGAGTGTTGTTGCCGCTATTTTAATCTTTTCTGCGCATACCGTTTCTCGTCACACTCCCTCCAATTCTCTCCCTGAAGTCCCCGAGGAAGTTTCTGACACCACCTCTTCCCCACCCGCTTCTCTGACTGAAAGTGCTCCAGCAGAAACCTTGATCCCCACTCTCTCACTTGCGGAAGCTCTGAGTGCGATACCATCAGACGAATCGGCCGAGCCCCTTTCATCAAGTTCAAATCAAATCATCCTTGAGAAACTTGGTCTTATGTTCGATCTCCCTAAGGGGTACACGGCGTACCAGAAGGAAGGTTTTGAAGGAGGATACGGCTTGAACGTCGTCATAACCAAGGACGTTACTCCTGGTCACGTAACGTATGCCGCTATTACTATGAGAACCTTTTACGGTGAGCAGGTCAGTCATGAGACTCCTCACGAACCATTCTTCTCTGCGAAGAACTATCTTTCCGCTCTCGTTAAACAAATTAACCTGAAAGAAGCCGAGGCTACTCACTTTTCTTTCCATAGTCTGTACCGCACCCCCGCGAAGACCACTCTTGCAGGAAGAGAAGCTCTGTTCTATGAATATGATGAAGTGGACTTGAGTTATCACGTGGTGACGGTTCTCTCAGGTTCCTGGTATGATTCCGAATATCTCGGATTAGAGATCAGCAGTTCCACCTACGGCACCGGCGCCCAGTTCAACCCCGCCCTCTTTAAACAGATTGTGCTCAGCCTCCGACCTATTAACAAATAACATGCGTCCCATGATCACCATCGACGACTTCGTTAAGTGCGAAATTAGGATTGGCAAAGTGCTCTCCGCCGAGAGAATTGAGGGCTCGGAGAAACTCCTCAAGCTCTCGATCGATCTCGGAGAAGCAAGTCCTCGCCAGATTCTCTCCGGTGTTGCGAAGGCTGTTTCTGATCCATCGGAACTTGTCGGCAAGGAGGTGCCAATTATCGCGAACCTCGCGCCGCGCATGATGATGGGTATGGAAAGCCAGGGCATGATGCTCTGCGCCGACGGCGATCTCCCCGTCTTTCTCCACCCCGCCAAGGACGTTCTTCCCGGCAGCCTCGTTAAGTAGTGATATAATTGGGTGAATGAAAAAAGTTTCTCCCTTCACGATTGAATGGGAAGCCCCTGAACACGAGCATAAACAGCGCAGCGCTGACTGGTTCTGGGCCACGGGCATTCTCACCATCTCGGCCTCTGTTGCCGCTTTCATCTTCGGAAACGTTATCTTCGGCATTCTCATCCTTATTGCCGCCTTCTCTCTCGCCCTCTTCATCAACAGAGAGCCTGACATGATCAGCGTCCGCATGGACGAGCGCGGTATCGCGCGAGACAAGATGTATTACCCATACGAGATGCTGCAGAGCTTCTGGATCGACGTCGAGCACGCGCATCCGAAGATCATGCTCGCTTCGAAGAAGGCTTACCTCCCTCTCATCATCATTCCCCTGAGTCACGAGACGGACGCGGAGAAGGTTGCCGACTTGCTCATGGCCCATTTGAAGGAAGAACCCCACACTCTCCCCCTCCTTGAGAGACTCATCGAATATTTAGGATTTTAAATAATAGAAAGGGCGCCGCAATATATCGCGGCGCCCTTTTCGTCTTACTTCTTCACGTCCTGATGGACTTCTGCGATCGCCGGCTCGGCGGACGGTTGTGGTACTTCTGGCGTTCCCGTTCCTGGGGGTTCATGTAGAACCTCCGGAGATGGTGCGGGACTTGCTTTCCAGAACCTGTCTGCTGAGCCTGCGCGTGCTGCTGTGCCATCCTGTTGTTCCTTTCCGAGTGGAAGAGACTTACAGTGGAGTGGGTGCTGCCGAATACCAATGTAGCGCACCTTACAGTCGCGTTCAAGAGGACCTGTGCATAATGTAAAAATGTGCTAGCATGACTTTTGTTGAAGCTGGCTCCCGTCGTTCAATGGATAGGACACAACCTTGCGGAGGTTGCGATGTGGGTTCGATTCCTGCCGGGAGCACCAAATGAAAAATCCCCTCAATGGGGATTTTTCATTTGAGGCGGAACCTTTGTATTATTTAATACCTTTTACAAGCTTCGAAAGGCCAGACTTGCGGCGAGCGGCCGTGTTCTTGTTGAGAACACCTCCCTTCACGGCCTTGTCGAGAGCCTGCTGAGCGGTGGCCATCATGGCCTGAGCGGCCTTCTTGTCACCCTTGAGAACAAGCTTCTTGAGAGACTTCATGGCATTCGTAGCCTTCTCCTTGCGGGCGATATTAACCTCGCGACGGCGGAGCGATTGGCGGCGGGCTTTCTTGGCTGATCTAGTGATTGGCATAAGAGGCAATATACCAGGGTTTACCCTATAATGGCAAGTATGATTGCTTCGCTCAGCGGCACCATCCGACACAAGGACACTACGTCTCTCGTGATTGACGTCGGAGGCGTGGGCTACCGCGTAGCTGTCCCCGCGGACGTCTCTCTCGCCACCTCCCTCTCCCAGCCGGTCTTCCTCTGGACCCACCTGGCCGTCCGCGAAACCTCACTCGACCTCTTCGGCTTCCTCGAGCGCGAAACGTTAGAAATCTTCGAGCTTCTCATCACCATTTCTGGCATTGGGCCTAAAACGGCTCTCGGGATCTTAAACGTCGCCTCCCCCGCCACCCTGCGTCAGGCCGTCGGCTCGGGCGACACTTCCTATCTCACTCGTGTCTCCGGTATCGGCAAGAAAAACGCCGAGAAGATCGTCATGGAACTCAAAGATAAGCTCATCGTCACCGACGAAGAGAAGAGTATGGATACCCGCACCGAGGGTGACGCCATGGAGGCCCTCCTCTCCTTGGGCTACAGCGAACGCGATGCCCGTGATGCCTTGAAGAAGGTTGATAAAACTGTGAAGGGAGCGAGCGATAGAGTGAAGCAGGCTTTGAAGGTATTATCTCAGCATGCCTGAGTTACCAGAAGTCCAAACTACCGTCGACGGGATTAACCAGACGAGCCGAGGGAAGACGATCGCGGGTGTCACTACCTCGTACAACAGCTCTCATTACGCTGGCAAGGATGAGGTGAAGAACCCAACCTTTTTCAAAGAGTTTAAGAAACGCGTCATCGGCAAAACAATTCTCAAAGCCGAGCGCCGAGCGAAAAATATTTTGATTCACCTCTCTGGCCAAGAGACCATCCTCACCCACATGAAGATGACGGGCTCCTATTTCTACAACCCGCCCAAGGACGCCAAACACATCCGCCTCACCTTCACCCTCAACAATGGCAAAGCACTCGCTCTCGCAGATCTCCGCCGCTTCGCCAAGGTCACGGTGATTAAAACTGACAAACTCAAGGATTCTACTCACCTCGCGAACATCGGCCCCGAACCACTCGACAAGAATTTTCAATTTCCCCGTTTCAAGTTTCAATTACTGCAAAAGCCGAAGGGGAAAATTAAACAAGTCCTTATGGACCCGAGCGTCGTCGCTGGTATCGGCAACATCTACTCAGACGAAATTCTCTGGCGCTCCTCCGTCCATCCCCTCTCGCTCGTCGCGAAGATTCCAGAGAAGAATCTGAAGCTCATGTTTAAAGCCATGAAGGAAACACTTACAAAAGGCATCCACTTCGGCGGTGACTCAACCTCTGACTACTTAAATATCGAGGGCAAGCCAGGAGCATTCCAAGCCCACCATCGCGCGTACCACATGCACAAGAAACCATGTTTGAAGAAAGGCTGCCCAGGCGTCTTAGAGCGCCTCATCATCGGCGGCCGCTCCGCGCACTTCTGCCCGGTGCATCAGAAACTGTATAAATAATAAGCGGCGCGCTCAGCTTTCGCTTTGCGCGCCACTCTTTTCTTCTTTCTTTACTTCGAGAATCAGGCTGCCGTCGTGGAAAAACGCTGACCCAAGAGTTCTGATCAAGGACCATCTCTTCCACAACTGATTCCGTCGTGCATCTGAGAGTCTTAGAAAAAATCCTCGACGGTAGGGGTACACCTCGTTGAAGATGGCCGCGTGATTCTCTCTCGGCTCAACTACGGCATTGTGCAGTCGCCCCAGGAACTGCCTTTCTTGTGGAGTTTCGCCTTCGAGCCGCAAGTTTCCTTCATCAGTAAGAATTGCTTTCATCACACTCTCCTTTCTTAATCATACACCCATTTAGCCTATTTGTCAAGGAGTATTTGGTGGCTTAAGGGCTTACTATTTCGCATATGAAGACAGGCGTCCTGATTTTGGACAATTTACGAAGCGTCGAGAACACGGGCTCCATTTTCCGCACCGCGGAGGGACTTGGCGTAAGCAAAATCTATTGCATCGGCACCACCCCTACCCCACTCGACCGCTTCGGCCGCAAGCGTACCGACTTCGCCAAGGTCTCTCTCGGCGCGGAAGAAATGCTTGAGTGGGAATATGCGAAAGAAATTATGCCAGTGTTAAAAGAATTGAAATCACAGAACTTTAAAATCCTCGCGCTCGAACAAGATGAACGCTCTATACCTCTCCAAGCCGCAGGCCCCAAGCTCTCTACCTTTGCCCTTGTCGTCGGTAACGAAGTAGATGGTGTCTCGAAAGAAGTTCTCGATACGGCGGATAAGATCCTCGAGATCTCGATGCGGGGCAAGAAAGAGTCCTTAAACGTCTCCGTCTCGACGGGCATCGCCCTGTATTCCCTCATGCTAGAATAAATCCATGCTTAACCCATTCCCAGAACTCTTGAACTACGCTCTCCTTGCCCCCTTCCTCTTGCGTGCTCTCTTGGGCCTCATCTTCCTCGACCTCGGCATCTTGAAGCTCCGCGGCGAACGCTCTCGCTGGATCACCTCCTTTGAAACACTTCATCTCAACCCAGCCGATCTCCTCGTCGGTTTCTATGCCCTTCTCCAGATTGCTGGCGCCGCCCTCCTCTTCCTTGGTCTCTACACTCAAGTCGCGGCGCTCTTCTTCGCTCTCTCGACCGGCGCGGAACTCTTTGTGGAGACGCGCGCGCAAAGTGTCCTCAAGCGCGACTACACCTTCTACCTCATCCTCTTTGTTATCTCACTCTCTCTCCTTCTCACTGGTGCCGGCGCCTTCGCTTTTGATATTCCACTTTAGTTTCGGTATAGTTTCGTGGACGCGTCCATAGCTCAGTCGGTAGAGCAGGTCCCTTTTAAGGACAAGGTCGTTGGTTCGATTCCAACTGGACGCACTCACATGACTCAACTGAATCTCAAAGAAAATCCGCAGATCTCGGACTTCCAGACCTACGTTGCTAAGATGGTTGTTGAGCGCGGCTTCGGCAAAGAAACGCCTCCGGAAATGCTTATGCTTCTCGTTGAAGAAGTTGGCGAGCTAGCAAAGGCAATCCGCAAAGCTCACGGCATAAAGTCTGACGAACAGTCGGAGAAGTTTAAAATCGAACAAGAAGCAGCTGATGTTTTCATTTACCTTCTCGATATCTGCAATCATTTCGGAATTGATTTAGAAAAAGCGTTTCGGGACAAGGAAGAAATCAATAAGAACAGGACTTGGAAATAGGTTGGTTACTTTGATACTTCAATATCTAGGGGTGTTTTATTTTAAAAAGATAAGAGACTCGGAGTATACTTACCTTATGATTCTTCAATATATTGCTGCTCTCGTGGTCCTCTTGGGTCTCGACGCTCTATGGCTCGGGGTGATTGCTAAAAGTTTTTACGCCAATGAACTTGGCCACCTCTTCCGAAGCTCCCCTCTCTGGCTCCCGATCGCTCTCTTCTATATTCTCTACGCTGTCGCCATTATCTACTTCGCCGTTCCAACAAGCGGCTCCCTTCTCAAAGGAGCTCTGCTCGGCGCCGCCTTGGGCTTCACGGCTTATATGACTTACGACTTGGTTAACTACGCCACCATCAAGGACTGGCCGCTCACCGTTGTCCTCGTCGACATGCTTTGGGGCACCTTCATTACCATGTGCGCCGCGCTCGTCGCCACCTGGATCACGAGGTTCTAACTAGAGTCTCAGAAGCGCCTTTTCGACAAGAGTTTCGATCTCTCCCTCTCCTCTGCGCGCCGCGTGATATCCAGATACAAGATGCGTCGAAAGTCGCTCAAGTTCGCCTGGTTTAAATCCTTTAAGAAATCCTTTCGCCTTCTGATACGGATAGGGCTTCATGTCGGTCTCGGCCACACTCTTGGTCTTCTCGGCAACAAGCATCGTCTTCACCTGCCAGACCAGTTTATAAAAGACTTCTTCGGGGGCCATCCCAGCGGCGAGGGCCTTCTGGTAGAGTACCCATGCGTCGCGCTTCTTGCGCGCGCCGATCGCGTCGGTAAGAGAGAAAATATTAAACGCGGCGCGCGCCTTGGGGCCAATGAGATCCTCTTCCTCGGCCTTCGGCGGCACGACCACTTCCCCAAACAAGTTCGTCGCGTACATCTCCGGGTGAATTTCCACCGGCTCTATCTCAAACTCATTTTCTGTCTTTACTTCTTCTTCCATGGTTTCATTTCCCCCCAATTCTCTCCCGTGTTCGCTTCGGAAACAATGGGCACTCCATTGGCCTTCTCCGCCGGGAGCGCGTTGTTCATAATCTCTTGAAACTTCTCGACCGTCTCATCGACGAACTGATCACGAATTTCGAACACGAGCTCGTCGTGCACCTGGAGCACCATGCGGATGTCGTGCGTTAGTTTCTTCTTCTTGATGTAGCGATCGATCTCTACCATGGCGATCTTAATGAGATCGGCCTGCGTGCCCTGGATGGGCGCGTTAATAGCCATGCGCTCCGCGGACGCGCGGATGAAGGGCAGAGGTGATTTAAAGCCCGTGAAGTAGCGTCGGCGGCCGAACATCGTCTCCGTATACCCCTTGCGCTCCGCTTCCGCCTTCGTCTTGTTGATATAGCTCGCGAGCCCCGTGAAGGTCTCGAAGTATTCGTTGTAAAAGTCCTGCGCTTCCTTCCGGTCACTCTTCAGATTGGCCTTAAGAGCGTTCACGCCCATGCCGTAGAGGATGCCGAAGTTAATCGTCTTCGCCTTACTTCTCATCCCCTTGTCGACCTCGGCTTGTGAGACCTTAAAGACGCGCGCCGCCACGCCCGCGTGAATGTCCTCACCATTTTTGAAAATCTCAATCAACTTCTCATCCCCCGAGAGAATAGCGGCGAGACGCAACTCGATCTGAGAATAGTCGAGCGAAACGAGGGTGAAGCCCTTCTCCGGCACGAAGGCCTTCCTAATGGCCCGACCAAGCTCGGTCTTGTTGGGAATGTTCTGGAGGTTCGGATTGTTCGACGCCATGCGCCCCGTCACCGCTCCGTACTGGGTGAAGGTTGAGTGCAGGCGGGAGTGCTTGTCGAGCTGGGGCGGAATAGCGTCAATGTAGGTGCCGAGGAGCTTCGAGAGTTCGCGATATTCGAGAATGAGCGAAATGATCGGGTGCTTGTCCTTCAACTTCTCGAGCTCGCTCTCCTTCGTCGAAAGTCCCCCGCTCGCCGTCTTCTTCTGACGCTTCTCGCCAAGTCCAAGTTTCGTAAAGAGAATTTCCGAGAGCACCTTCGGCGAATTCACGTTGAACTCTTCTCCAGCGAGTTTCCAAATCTCCTTTTCAATTCTTGAGAGTTCGGCATGATACGTGGTCGAGAGATGGGTCAAAACCTTAAGATCAATCTTAACCCCACACTCGTTCATCTCGGCGACGACCGGCATGAGCAGCTTCTCAATCCCTAGAAAGATCTGTTCCACTCCACGCTTCTTCAGTTCTTGCTCGATCACAGGGCGAGCTTCCTCCAAGGTCTTCGCGCGGGCGAAGCCGAGCACATCCTCGACCGTTGGGTTCGTGATATTCGAATCGATCACCCAGAGAGCGAGCGCGAGCTCCTTCTCTTCGATAGAGGCGGGGGCGGTAGAAACAATACCCAACCCTTCCTGTACCGGCTTCGCCGCGAGCGGTTCGGCCTTCTGGCCCAGCTTCTTCACGCGCTCCGAGAGCGTACGGAACCCGAGTTCGCGGAACAGAGTGAGGGCTTTCTCCGCCACAAATCGCTCGCGCCACGGCGCACCGATCGAGAAGCGAATAGGAGCATCCGTGCGGATGGTCGCAAGCGCTTTGGAAAAGAGGGCCTCCTCTTCGTTCTCGAGCAACAAGTTCTTCACTCGCTCGGTAATCCCCCACTCCGCCAAGGCTTCGCGGGACAAGCCTGGCTTCTTTAATGCTTTATATATCTGCTCAACTGTACCTAGGGCAGTGATAAGTGAGGTGGCTGTCTTCTCGCCGATCCCCTTCACGCCGATGATATTGTCCGAAGGGTCACCACGAAGACCTTTGTAGTCGACGAGCATCTTAGGCGGGAACCCGAAACGCGAGAGCACGGCGGCCTCGTCGTAGAGGATGGTGTCGTTCAACCCCTTCTTCAAGGTATACACCTGCACGCGCGTGCCGTCGATAAGCTGCATCGTGTCCATGTCCCCCGAGGCGATAATGACATCGAGGTTCTTTTCTTTCTTCGTGTCATGGACGATAGTGCCAATAATGTCGTCCGCTTCGAAACCATCCGATGAGTAAACCGGGATGCCGAGTGCTTCAAAGACGTCGAGAGAACGCTTGAGCTGGAGTTCAAGATTCTCATCAGACTCTTTGCGGCCCGCTTTGTACGCTTCGTACGCTTCGTGCCGATGTGTCGGCCCAGTGAGGTCGAAACCGGCCACGATATAGTCTGGCTTCAACTCATCGATGATCTTTAGGAGCATGGCGACCAAGCCGTAGAGCGCACCTGTCGGCTCACCCGTCGAAGCGGCGCTAAATTCCGGCAACGCATGATACGCGCGGTGAATGATGGCGTGCGAGTCGAGGAGGATGAGTCGCTTCTTACGCTGTGGAACCACCTTAGGCATGGTGAGTGAAGCTGAGACGCTTGGCGTCTTCTGGAATAAGGTTGGCGACTCGCTCTGGCCATTCAATGAGAATAATGTTTTCCGGATTGGCGACGAGCGCTTCCCACCCGAGGTTCAAGAGTTCTTCTTCTCGTTCGAGGCGGTAAGCATCGATATGAATAAGTTTTTTGAGCCCACGCCAATCAATGTCATACATATTCATGATGACAAATGTCGGAGAAGTCATAGGCTCCCTCACGCCGAGCACCTGACCGAAATGTTGGGCAAAATAAGTCTTCCCCGCTCCGAGGTCTCCTTCAAGAGTAATGACAGTGGCTTTCATGGAAGCATTTTAGCATTTTGGAGTACAATAAAGGAATCTATGGTGACCTTTGATGAAAGACGGCAAGATGAGCAGGTAAAGGCCCTTCACGGCCGCGAGGAAGAGGAACTGGCGGCGACGCTCGCGAGCCACTACGGCGTCCCCTACCTCGATCTCTCCGCTCACCCCATCAATATCGACTCGCTTCGCCTCATTAAGGAAGTGGACGCCCGCGCGGCGGAGGTGGCGGTCTTTAATGCCACGGACAAGAAGGTACAAATAGCCGTTCTTTCTCCCGGCAGCGACAAGGTAAAGAGCGCTGTCGCCGAGATCGCTTCCCACGGGTATGAACCGGAGGTCTTTATGGTTTCTCACAAGAGCCTCGAGAAGGTTTGGGATCGCTACAAGGATCTCTCCTACTCCTTCGAGACAAAGTCGGGTGCGCTCGATATTTCAAACGACGACATCCTCGGCATGACGAGCTCGGTAAAGAGCTTGAGCGATGTAAAGAAACTGATTGAAGACGTCCTCACCTTGAAGAAGTCCTACCGCATCTCGCGCATTCTCGAGATCATTCTCGCGGGTTCGATCTCTCTTAAGGCCTCCGACATTCACCTCGAGCCGGAAGACGATAAAGTCCGCCTCCGCTACCGCTTGGACGGTGTTCTCACCGACATTCTCTTCTTCGACAAAGAGACCTTCACCCTTCTTCTCTCTCGCATCAAGCTCGTAAGCGAACTTAAGCTCAACGTCTCCGCCTCAGCCCAGGACGGCCGCTTCTCCATTAAGCTTGGCGCGCAAGAGATCGAAGTGCGCACGTCTCTTCTCCCTGGTCCGAATGGCGAATCCGTCGTGCTCCGCGTCTTGAATCCGGATTCCATTACCGTCGACGTAGGCATGCTCGGTATTCATCCGAAGCTCCTCGCGCGCATTGAAGCTCAGATCAAGAAGCCGAACGGCCTTATCCTCACAACCGGCCCGACCGGCTCCGGTAAGACGACAACGCTCTACGCCTTTTTGAAAAAGATTTATAGTCCGGAGATCAAAGTTATTACGATCGAGAACCCAATCGAGTATCATCTCGCTGGCATCGTGCAGACTCAAACGGACACCGAGCGACACTACACCTTCGCCGAAGGTTTGCGCTCCGCTCTTCGCCAAGACCCAGACGTCATCATGGTCGGCGAGATTCGCGACAACGAAACGGCCGAGGTAGCGGTAAATGCCGCTCTCACTGGTCACCTCGTCTTCTCGACCCTTCACACCAACAACGCGGCTGGTGCCTTCCCTCGCCTCCTTGATCTTGGTGTGAACTATAAAGTGGTGAGCTCGGCACTTAACATCTCCATCGCTCAACGTCTCGTGCGCACTCTCTGCGAAGCCTGCAAAAAAGAAAAGCCCCTTGCCGGAGCCGACAAGGAGAAGGTGGAGCGTGTATTGAGTGGAATTACGGACCCGAGCTATCTGGAAGCTCTCCAGCGCGATCACGTCTGGGAGGCGGTCGGCTGCCCTGTTTGCAATAACACGGGGTACAAGGGCCGCGTCGGGATCTATGAAGCGATTCTTATGGATGAAAAAATTGAGAAAGCGGTGCTCGAAAACCCTTCTGAGCGCGATATTCGCGAAGCGGCGAAGTCCCAAGGCCTTCTCACTCTCGCCCAGGATGGTGTCGTGAAGGCTCTCGAAGGCAAAACAACGCTTGAGGAATTAGACCGAATGATTGATCTCACTGTCTAGATTGCGACTCTCACCGATTAGTTCATAATGAACGATAGATCAGGAGCATAAATCTCTAAGCAACACTTTCAGAATGAACTAGAAGCTAAGCGATTCTCACGAGGATAGTCCCAGCGACCACAAGGGTACCAGGAACGTCCTTAAAGAAAAGCCCAAACGCCCCGAAGGGCGCGTTGCTTAGAGATTTATGACCCGGATAAGCCGGAGATGAGAGGAACAACGCTTCAATATCTAGTCTAGCACAGATTATATTTTATGTCAAGCACTGAGACAGGTGGCAACAAGGAGGCTCCCAAGGAAGGAGCGGGCGGCCGCTACCTCGATCACGAGCTTCGACCAGCTACCTGGGAGTCCTACATCGGGCAAAAGGCGGTCAAAGACAACCTCCACATCCTGCTGAGCGCCGCTCGCGAACGCGGTACGCCACCGGAACACGTTCTCTTCTACGGTCCGCCAGGTTTGGGGAAGACCACGCTCGCCCACCTCATCGCCAAGGAGACGGGACGCAATCTAAAGATCACTTCCGGCCCCGCCATTGAGCGCGTGGGCGACCTCGCGAGCATTCTCACGAACCTCACCGCGGGTGACATTCTCTTTATCGACGAGATCCATCGTTTGAACAAGGCGATTGAAGAAGTCCTCTACCCTGCCATGGAGTCAGGGGTGCTCGACATCATTATTGGCAAGGGGCCATCAGCTCGCACGATCCAGCTTGAGCTCCCACCCTTCACTCTCCTCGCCGCCACCACTCGTGTGGCCATGATCTCTTCCCCACTCCGTTCACGCTTCTCGGGGGGCGTCTTCCGTCTTGAGTTCTACACCGACGAAGAGATCGCGGAGATCATTCGTCGCTCAGCTAAGGTTCTTGGTATCTCCCTCGAGGGTGGCGCCGAGACGGAAATTGCTCGTCGGGCACGCTTCACGCCGCGCACGGCGAACTACTTCTTGAAGCGCGCTCGCGACTTCTCGCAAGTGGGCTCTCGCCCACTCGACCGCGAAGCGGTGGAAGAAGCTCTCGCGCTCCTCGGTGTCGATGAAAAGGGTCTCACCCCTTCGGACAGGAAGCTCTTGGAGACGATTGCCGAGAAGTTCCAAGGCGGACCGGTGGGTTTGGGCACGCTCGCGGCCGCGCTCTCGGAAGAGGAGGCAACGATCGAGGAATTCAACGAACCCTATCTTCTCCAACTCGGCCTCCTCGAACGCACAACGCGCGGCCGCGTGCTGACTCCCTTGGGTTATGAGCACTTGGGGAAGAAGGTGCCGGCAAATTTGCAAAAGAAATTAGTATAAACACATGGCAGGACACAACAAATGGTCAAAGATTAAGAGACAGAAAGCGGGCACCGATGCCGCGAAGGCGAAAACCTTTTCCAAACTCGCGCGCGCCATTACGACCGCGTCGAAACAAGTGAACGGCAACGAAACATCCCCCGTGCTTCGCGCCGCGATCGAGAAGGCGCGCGAGTTCAACATGCCAAACGACAACATCGAGCGCGCGGTGAAGAAGGGTACTGGCAGCGAAGCAGAACATTTGGACAACGTCACCTACGAAGCCTACGGTCCCGGCGGCTCCGCTCTTATTATCGAAGCTCTTACCTCGAACAGGAACAAGGCCGCGCAAGAAATTAAATTTATCCTCTCCGAGCATGGCACCTCGCTCGCCGCTCAGGGATCTGCCGCGTGGGCCTTCACCAAGGAAGGTGCCGAGTGGAAGCCAACCATGACGACTCCCCTCTCTCCCGAAGATGAGCAAGCTCTCGAAAAGCTCATCGATGCGTTGGAAGAAAACGACGAGGTGCAGGACGTCTACACCAACGCGGAATAATTTTGCTCTATACAAAAACTGGTCGACTTGCAGAGCAAGCCGACCAGAAGGTTAGAAGATTCAGAATCTAAGCATTAAACCCAGACCCTGCGGGAACGGAGGCCCGAGCCGCGATCCGAAGCCTCGCACCAGCCGACGCCGAACCCGCCGCCACACCAGTCCGCGCCCGGCACGCAGCCATCGCGATAGCGAGAACCTGAGCACAGCGTCCAGTTCTCCTGGTCGAGATGCTCGCCCTTCTCGAAGAAGTAATCTGCTTCGAGAAGCAAACGCTCGAGGAGGGTGATGCCAGGATGGCCTTCCGACATGAGAACGTTCGCCGATTTGTTGGCGAATTCTTCGTCGGCTTCGCGGACGTCCCGCACCCAGACCGCGTAGGAGCGGTTGTGGGAATCGCGATCGTGGTGCGGAATGTCCGCATCGAGATCGTCCGCATACTCCCAACCCGGGAAGTGCTTCTTGAGCGCTTCCTGAACGCCTTCGAGCGGCTTGTTGTCCGTCCACTCGAAAAGTTCCTTCGCGACGACGATGAGACGCATGGGGCCAAAACCCTCGGGCTTCGAGGGGATATCGATTACCGAGAAATCAGGATCATGGCCAAAGAGCTTGTGGTACACGATCTTCCAGCGGAGGAGATCGGCCCAATACGGAATCTCCTCTTTCGGCAAATCCTCCGCGAACGCCTTCTCCAGCACTTTCTGAAGACGCTTCGGATCACGAATGTAATTCTGCTGATCTGCTTCCGAAAGTCTCGGAAGTTGAGCCAAGACGGATCCGGCGAACGCGAGGGTCTGCTTGTGCAGAGTTGGGGTGAGCGGGGTCTTGCCAGCTTTACGCATGGGTTTTCTCCCTTATGAACAGAAGCTGAAGTGCTTCATGGTCTTTCTGGATTAAGAACTTATTTGTCTTGTTTGTCAAGCACTACCCCTTCCGTCTATACCTCTATACACTTTCTGATATGACCATCATTATAAGTATCGACCCGGGCTTCGACAGGATGGGTCTTGCTGTGCTTATGCAAGAAAGCGGCAAGGTTTCTCTCCTCCACTCCGAATGTGTTGTGACCCAAGCAAAGGAGGCGCATGAGAAGCGCCTCCTCGCTATCGGCAAGCGGCTCGATGAAGTGGTGAAGGAGTGGGCCCCGAGCGAACTCGCCATCGAGAAACTCTTCTTCAACGCAAACACAACCTCCGCCATGGGTGTCGCCGAAGCTCGAGGTGTGGTACTGTTCCAAGCCGCAAGAGCCGGATTGGGGGTGTATGAATACACTCCTCAAGACGTCAAGATTGCCGTCACGGGCTACGGTAAAGCAGACAAGCCACAAGTAGAAAGCATGGTGAGGAAGCTTGTGAAAATTGCCGAAACGGAGCGGAAACGTCTCGACGACGAGATCGACGCGGTAGCAGTGGGGATTACCCACCTTGCCAGTCGAAAAGCGATTTGATAGAAATAAGGGCATTCGAAAATTGTTTGAGATGATTTTCGATTAAAAAATTAACTTAGATTTTCAAAAATGGAATATCCAGAGGAACCGCGAGAGGATGAGGATCTGGTCGAACCAGATGTCGACGAGCTGAAGAAGAAGGCAGCCGGCCTCGACCCGCTCGAAGATGATTTGGCAGACGAAGACACTGTCCCCCTGAGTGAGCTTGAAGACGAGGAGCTCGACGAGGATGAGGAGGATTCCTACGAAGATACGGATGACAATTAACAAAAACCCCGCCAGTGGCGGGGTTTTTGTTATCGACGAACAATTTTAATAAACCGGTGTTTGCCAACACGATAGGTGCCTGGCTCTATTTCCTTAATCGCGCCGTCTTTCTCAAGTCTCGTGTATTCGGTCTTTGAAGCGACGATCCCCTCTTCCAAGAGAATCTCAACGAGTAGCTTCTCTGGCGAGGCTTCGACGGTCTTAATATCTTCTGGGATACCGCCTTTGGAGAAGGTGGCTTCGAAACTCTCTTGAGCAGCCTGCGCGGCCGCTTCGCCGTGATAGATCTTTACAATCTCAAAGGCGAGACGCATCTTTGCCGTTTTCGGATGCTCGGCCATGATGGCACTGATCTCATCCAATGGAACACGGGTGCAAATTTCAAAATAATTCTTCACTTCGGCATCGACCATGCTCATAATCTTGCCGTACATATCCGCCGGAGCGTCGCTGAAGTTAATAGTGTTACCCCAACTCGAACTCATTTTGCGCCCATCGAGCCCCATGACGGGGAACGTCGTCATGACAATCGCCTGAGGCGTTTGCTTGAAGTGCTCTTGAAGAGCGCGGCCAGCCAGCAGATTGAAGCGTTGATCAACTCCACCAAGCTCAATGTCGGCTTCAATGGCAACGGAATCGTACCCCTGCATGAGCGGATAGAGCACTTCGCGCAACGACACGCGCTTCCCTTCTTCGAGACGGCGCCTGATATTGTCGCGCGCGATGAAGTCGGCTACGGAGAACTGATCGGCATGCTCGCCTATCTCACGATATGTCAAAGGCTCAAGCCATTCGGAGTTATAGCGGAGCTCTGCTTTGTCGAGATCGATAATCTTCCCGATCTGCGCGAAGTAATTCTTTTTATTTTCTTCGATCGCCTCTCGAGTAAGCATGGGGCGCTCACTGTCTTTATCAGAGGTATCTCCGATCACGCCGGTAAAATCTCCCACAATAAGAACGGCTTGGTGCCCCGCTTCCTGGAAATCGCGCATTTTAAGAAGGGGTACCGAGCGACCGAGATGAAGATTTGGGCTCGTTGGATCAATCCCGAGCTTAACGCGAAGCTTTTCGCCGTTCGCGATTCTTTCTTGAATCTTTTTTTCATCAATAACTTCGGCTACGCCGCGAGAAAGGAGAGTTTTAACGTCTGTATTCATAGGAACAATCTAACAGAAATATGATAAAATGAGAATCTCAATGAAGAATCTAAAAAAGGCCCTCCTTGAGCCGAATCATCTCATGGCAGCCGCGGGTGCTGTCTTTGTTATTGGTGGTCTTTGCCTCCTCTGGGTCGCTTCGCTTCGCATCCCCGCTCTCGAGTCGATCGAGGAGCGCCGTGTCGACAGTTCAACGAAGATTTATGACCGCACCGGGGAAATTCTCCTCTACGACTTCTCCCAAGACGTTCGCCGCGAGGTTGTGCCAATCGACCAGATCAGCGACTATGCCAAGAACGCCGCGATCGCGATCGAGGACAAAACCTTCTACGAGCACAACGGCTTCGTCTTCTCCTCCTTCGTCCGCGCCATGTGGGCAAACCTCTCTACCCTCTCTTTCAGCCAAGGTGGCTCCACGATCACTCAGCAGGTAGTAAAGAACTCTATTCTCACGACCGACAAGAGCCCGACTCGTAAGCTCAAGGAACTCATTCTCGCTCTCAAGCTTGAGCGCGTTCTCACCAAGAAAGAGATTCTCTCCCTCTATCTCAACGAAATCCCGTACGGCGGGAATGTCTACGGCATTGAGGAAGCGGCGAGCCGATTCTTCGGCAAAGATGCGAAGGATCTCGACTTGGCCGAGTCCGCGTACCTCGCCGCCATTCCACAAGCTCCCACCCACTTCTCCCCTTACGGCTCATACGTTAACGAATTAGAGGCGCGCAAAAACTTGGTACTCAAGGAAATGAAGAACAACGACTTCATTACCGACGAAGAATACAAAACCGCGATCAAAGAGAAGGTGACCTTCAAACCACGTGAGAATTCCGGCAGTATCAAGGCCCCTCACTTCGTCTTCTTTGTTATCGAACAGTTAGCTCAGAAATACGGCGAAGACGCGGTTCAGAGTGGTGGATGGAAGATTATCACCACTCTCGACTACTCCATCCAAGAACAAGCTGAGGCACTCGCCAAGAAATACGGTGAGATAAACCAGAAAACCTTCAACGCCAACAACAACGCCATTGTCGCCATTGATCCGAAAACGGGTGAGATTCTCGCCATGACCGGTTCCCGAGACTACTTCGACCAGAAGATTGGCGGTAACTTCAACGCCTCCACCGGTCACCGCCAGCCGGGATCGACCTTTAAACCGTTTGTGTACTCGGTGCTTTTCAACAAGGGGTACACGGATTCAACGATTCTCTACGACGTGCCAATTCAGTTCAATCCGAACTGCGCGGCGGACGACTTTGTAACGCATGACAACTGCTACGCGCCAGGAAACTATGACGACGCCTTCCGTGGTCCCATGACGGTGAGAAACGCACTCGCGCAGTCTATCAACCTCCCAGCCGTCGAAGCCCTTTATCTCGCCGGCGTGCCGAATTCCATTAGACTCGCTCAAGATCTCGGCATTCAAGGTTTGACGGAGAAGAACACCTACGGCCTCTCTCTCGTACTCGGAGGTGGCGCCGTCTCCCTTCTCGACATGACTTCAGCTTATGGTGTCTTTGCCAATGATGGTATCCGTAATCCTTATACCCCCGTGCTCGAGATCCGCGACAACTACGGCAATGTGATTGATCGTGAGAATCTCTACCCTCAGCGCGTGCTCCCCGAACAAACCGCTCGCCTTATGAACAATATTCTCTCGGACAACGTCGCGCGCACGCCGGGATACGGCCCGAACTCCCCTCTCTACATCCCTGACCGTGATGTTGCTGTGAAGACCGGTACTTCGAACGACTACCGCGACGCTTGGATCATCGGCTACTCTCCAAACATCGTTATCGGCGCGTGGACGGGTAACAACGACAACTCTCCCATGGAAAAGAAAGTGGCAGGTCTTATCGTCTCCCCGCTCTGGAGAGACCTTATGAATGCTGTTCTTCCTCATATCCCGGCCGATTCTTTCATCCCTCCGACTCCAGAAGATCCAGCTGAGTTGAAGCCGGTGCTCCGCGGCGAGATTTCAACCGAACCACACTCGATCCTTTACTATGTCGACAAAGACAACCCGCGCGGACCTCAACCAACCAACCCATCACAAGATTCTCAGTTTAAAAATTGGGAGTATAGTGTTCAGCGCTGGGTTTTCGGAAATGGATTCACCTCTTCGAGCCCTCTCCCTGGCACCCAGGAGCCCGCTACAGCAGGTTTCGTACCGTTGCCGACCAACTTCTAGTCTAGGCGTATAAAATCTTCCTGACGGGCAATTTATAGAGTCCTCGTAACTCGTCCATAATCCCTTCTTCTTTGAGACGGATCTCATTTTTCGCTACGGCGCTTGAGATCTCAATTTTCAATACTCCGTCCTTAAAGGAAACTTGATCTTGCGTGAGAGTAACGCGGGCTCTTGTGCGAATCACATCAACGACAGCGCTCTTGGCGATGCCGTCACGATTAAGCGCTTTAGCAAACCGTTCGAGGAGGCTTTGAATATTGCGCATTAGGCCTGATTCATCGGCATAACGAGATAGAGGAAGCTCGTATCCCCTACTCCTTGGATAATAATCGGCTTGGCTTGTCCGCTGAAGGAGAGCATCAAGCTATCAGTCGTGACCGACTGGAAACAATCCGTGAAGTAGCGATGATTCACATTAATCACAATCTCTTCTCCTTCAAGAGCGGCATCAACTTTATGAACGCTTTCACCCACCGTGGAATTCTTCGATTCGATTTCAAACGTTTTCTCCGTTGGCGAGAGTTTGAGCGTAAGTTGGTTAAAGGAGTCCGAGAAAATAAGCGAAGTCTTCAAGGAGTTGATGAGGTCCTGCTTGAGGAGGGTGGCGGAGGAAGTCTTCTCCTTAGGAATAATCTGGCGATAATCTGGGAACACACCCTCGATAATACGCGAGGTGAGATAAATACCGTGCGAGCGTAGAGCAATCTGATGCTCGGTAATAGAGATCGAGACCTCTTCCTCGCCTCGATCGAAGATCTTCACCATCTCCAAGGCATTCTTCTGAGGAATGAGGATTTGCTTAAAGTGAGGCATCTTCTTAATGCGGATCTTCTTCTCCGCCAAACGGAAAGAGTCTGTCGCCGCAAAGACAAGTGAGTCCCCTTCGTGAGTGACGCTCACCGAAGAGAGCTCAGGCTTAATGCTTCCTACGGCTGCCGCATAGATGACCGAGCGGATTCCGAAGACGAAATCGCGCACTGGCATGGTAAAGGCGTTATCCTCGCTCACTTCCGGAATAATCGGGAAATCCTCAAGTGAGAGGGTTTTGATATTGGTCTTTGTCGAAGCAGTCTTCACCTCGACAACCTGTCCTTTTACAGTGAAGGTGATATTCCTATCCTTGGTGAGCGAGGAGACGAAGGATGACGTAATATGGGCCGGGATAACGAGTTCGCCTGGTTCAACGACTTTGACCGGGATCGTGATGGAAAGCCCGATGTCGAGGTTTGTAGCCTTAATGGTGAGGCTTGAGCCGGCTGCTTCGAGTTTGAATCCCGAGAGAACGGGTAGGCTCGTATTCTTCCCCGCGATCTTGTCGGCTTTGTTCAATGCCTCCTCGAGTTGTTCCTTAACGCATTCTATCTTCATGGTGTGTATATTATTTATATATAAATACTTAGTAGTAGCAGTAGAGGGTGTGGATATGTGGGTAAGTCGGCAAGTGGCTTGGTTGAGCGGAATCTAGGAAATTGTCTCCTGGGAAGCTGGGGAGAGCGAAGGATGAAATGTGTACGCTACTCCCCCTTGCCGACCCCTCTCCTGTTTCTGCCCTTCTTATTAACATTCTTTCCCGAATTTTTCCACACGTTGTTCATACATTTAATAAACCCCTGATCTGCTCAACTTCCTCAGCGAGAGACTGGTCCTCTCGAAGGTCGTTCTTCATCTTCTCGCAGGAGTGGATAACTGTTGTGTGGTCACGGCCACCCAACTTCTGTCCGATAGAGGGATACGAGATCCCGAAGTCCTCACGGAGGAGATACATAATGATCTGTCTCGGCTTAATGACTTCCTTATGGCGAGTCTTCTCGTAGATGCTCTCCTCCTTCACGTTGTAGAAGTCGGCGATAATCTTGACCACATCCTTCACCGCGATCGACTTCTTCGGCTTCACGTTGTTCTTGATGTAGTTACGAGTATCAAGCAGAGTCGGATCCTTGCCTTTGAGCTGGATTTGCATGAGGAGCGTGTTGATAACGCCTTCCAGCTCACGAATATTGCCGTTAATTGTTTGAGCAAGGTAATCGATGATTTCGGGGGTAAGGCCGATACCCAACTGCTTGGCTTTGGCGGAAATGATGGCAATCCGACTCTCTTTGTCCGGGGCGGGAATGTCGACGGTCATACCCGCCGCCATGCGACTCTTCAAGCGATCTTCGAGGCCGGTAATGAAGTGAGGATGTTTGTCGGACGAGAAGATGATCTGGCGGTTGTTGTCGTAGAGAGAGTTAAAGGTGTGGAACAACTCTTCTTGGACGCGCTGCTTCTCGGAGAAGAATTGGATGTCGTCGACAATGAGGACGTCGTATTTGCGGTACTTCTCCTTAAAGACATGCATCTTCTGGTGTTGGAGAGCGTTCATGAACTCAACTGAGAACTGTTCGGAAGTGAGATAGTAGACCTTTTTCCCTGGTGACATGGTCTTAATATGGTTCCCCACCGCCTGGATGAGGTGAGTTTTACCATGGCCGGTCGAGCCATAGATAAAGAGTGGGTTGTACATAATCCCTGGCTTCTTGATGACAGCTTGAGCGGCGGCATGGGCTAATTCGTTGAAGGGGCCAATCACAAAGTTCTCAAAGGTGTAGCGCGGGTTGAGGTTATCCTCCTTGTTAACGCTTACTTCCGTGAGCGGAAGTTCGCGCGACATCCCTATCTCCCTTGGCTTACTATCATCTCGACGGCGAGCTTCTTCCTTATTCACCACATATTCGACACTGTGGATGGAATGTTCGATATTGCGCAGGCTGCGAAGGATAGCGCTGTGGTATTTGGTGAGGAGCCACTCTTTTACGAAGGCATTCGGTACGGAAAGAACCACTACCCCACCATCTTCCTTAACAATGCGAGTGTCTTTAAACCAGGTGGTGAAGTTTGCCTTAGAAACTCCGAGTTCCATCTCTACTAATACATGTTGCCAAAGCTGTTTGTAATCCATAGTCAAAATATGTTGCTACATAGTATCGCCTTTTACGGAAAGTAAGAAAACTTGAAAGAAGCCTCGCAATGTGTTTATAATGTGTTCATTCGTTAAACGCCATGTCCACGACATACCAGCCCAAGAAACGCAAACGCGCGAAGACTCACGGTTTTCTCGCCCGCTCCAAGAGCTCGACCGGCAAGCGCACTCTCCAGGCTCGCCGCCGCAAAGGTCGCTCGCGCCTCGGCCTCTAATGCTTCACTTCTCCCTCCGAGTCTCTCCGGCGGAGGAGGCAGGCTTCATTATCTCGGTTTCCAAAAAGACGGCTAAACAAGCCGTGACCAGGAATCGTATCAAGCGCCGCCTCCGCGCCGCCCTCGCTCCTTATCGAGCCACCCTTAAGCCTGCCTCCTATCTCATCATCGCTCACCGTGGCGCCGAGAGTATTCGGAGCGAGGCGTTGAGACAAGAATTAGCAATACTCCTCGAAAGACGTTAAAATAGGCCCCATGTCTTTCCTCTACCACGCGTTCTTCTTCAACCCCCTCTACAACTTTCTTATCCTTCTCTTTAACCTCTTTCCATGGGCTGATGCGGGACTTATGGTGATTGTGCTCACTATTCTCGTACGCCTCCTCCTCTTCCCTCTTTCCCGGAAGGCTGTTCTTACTCAGCTTAAGATGAATAGTATCGCGCC
This sequence comes from uncultured Candidatus Saccharibacteria bacterium, assembly GCA_964642835.1. Taxonomy (GTDB): domain Bacteria; phylum Patescibacteriota; class Minisyncoccia; order Phycocordibacterales; family Zambryskibacteraceae; genus UBA5004. The sequence continues at coordinate 74,613 of CAZXQA010000002.1, forward strand.
GGAGATCGCGGAGATTAAGGCAAAGCACGCGAATAATTCCGAAGCTCAAGCCCGCGAAACCTTTGCTCTCTATAAAGAGAAGGGAGTCAATCCATTCTCTGGTATTGTCGTTATTCTTATTCAGATTCCGTTGATCTTCGCGCTGTATCGGATCTTTCTCCATATTTCCGAGATCGACACGAGCGTCCTCTACTCTTTCATGAGTGCTCCTGCCCACATTGATACGATCTTCCTTGGGTTCCTCGACGTAAGTGGCAAGAGCATCATCCTCGCTCTCCTCGCCGCGGTTTCCACCTTCCTCCAGCTTTATTTCTCGACCCAAAATCAGGCACCAAGCACCGCCGCCAAAGGCTCTTTTGGAGAAGGATTGGCCAAGAGCATGCAGACTCAGATGAAATACTTCTTCCCGGTCATGGTCTTCTTTATCTCCTACAATATCTCAGCTGTTATTGCTCTCTACTGGCTCACCACCAACCTCTTCAGTATCGGTCAGGAATACTTTATTAAGCGAAACGCCGTCTTAGCGTAGAAGATACGCGGCCCAGAGTGAGAGATCGGTCTTGTTTATAAATACGATATAGGATTCATCCACGGAGAGAGCGGGGCGGAAGACGTCGAGTTCAACGCCGAAGTCACCCTTCGGCTCAACGATAAGGTTCGAGATTTGAGTATTGGCATCGAATTGCCAGATATAGTCGGAGAAATGGGTCTTCCCTGCGTACCAATCGTCAGGCTGGTTGCCAGAAAGGCCGTTCGTGGGCGTCCCACAGAAGAAGGCGGCCGTATTCTTGCTCGACCAGACGCATTTCTCGGCCAGAGTGGCAGGCGAAATCTCCTCGCTTGTTTTCTTGGTGAGGTCGTAGGTGGCAAGCTGAAGGGGGCCTGCGGCATATGAATAGAGGATGCGAGTCCCGGCGCTGTTCCCCATCACTGAGAGGCCGTTCAATGGGCCGAAAAGCTTCGTGAGCCCGCCAGCACCCGTGAGCATATAAGCATACCCTGGCACGGCATTCGAAGGCTTAGTGAATACCAGCGTGTTAGTCCCGAACCTCTGAGTGCGCCAGCTTCGGAAGCTGCTGTTCCAGAGCGTTTTGACCCCATCGCCCTGGAAGGTTGAGGAGATGATAGCCCCCGTTTCCTTAATGACATAGGTAAGGAGGTTCCCTGTTCCGGCTGCGAGGCCGTCGAGGTTCCCGCGCATCGAGGTAGCTGACACGCTCCACAAGGCTTCCGTGGAGCTCGCGGCGGGAGGTGTCAGCGTAAGGCTCACATTCTCCACAACATCACTTCCCTCGTCCAAGCTCCGCATGAGCACCGCATTGCCGTCGGCCCGAAAGATGGCCTCATAAATCTGAGGAAGCGTGTTGTTGGTGAGACGCTTCTTCGTCATGTTACCCGTACCGGTGCCGGGGAGCACCGCTTCGAAAATGTGTCCCGTTGCCCTGTCCGCGTATCGGATAACGGTTGAGCTCGCGCGAGCGAGGGTCACGAAGCCTGCCACTGGAGCCGCTGCAATCTTAAAGAGCGCATTTTCCACTTTCTCACCCTCCCCTACGCCGACAGGGGCTACCTGGCCCTCGAAGTCCTTACTCGAGGCGGTGCTTACGCCGTCACCACTGCCGAAGGGAGAGCTTGTGGCCGTCGGTGTTTCCTCACCAGGAAGCGCGTCACCACTCGAGCCAAAGAAAAACCACATGCCCAAGAAAATGATGAGTGTGATCCCTAATGCAATTAATATATCGCGCCACTTCATATTATTCGATGGAAAAATGCTCCGCCGTAATTCTTGGGACAACGATAATCTTGTTGGCAGGAACACCTCCGTTAACGTAGTTAGTTTTTTCCGCTTGTGTTTTTACTTCATAAGTTGCCTTCAAGCCGTTTGCTTCAGCATTTTTGATAAAGCTGACAATAGAGCTGTTGGTAGGAACATTTAAGGAAAGATCTACAGACGTGCCATCGTATTGCTTTTGGTTCGCGTGGTTTGAGGTAGGAGGCCATGTTTCTGATATTTTGAACCCTGGAGTTTCGGACATCGCCTGTGTTGCCTTTAGTTTATTACCCAAATCAGTATTCATCATTGTTTCTTTACCATCGACAATGCCGTATTTAATGCGCAATCCAAAGGAATCTGATTTAGAGCATGAGCTGCAATCTTTGTACGTAATAACTTGGTTACCCCACGTGTACGAGTATGGACATGGCCCCTGGCATCCTGGGCTGGTTCCTCCTCCACCTCCTCCGCCCGGCGTGTTTGTATTATTCTGGATCTTTTCTGCATCAAGACTCAAGTTAAATACAAGCTTATTTCCCTCTGTCGGCAACACCAGGGCGACGATTAGCCAGGCGCTTGCCGCCAATCCGAGCCCGAACAGGGTTTGGCTAATGATGCCCTTGGCCTCGTTTTTGCTAGAGATGACATCGCTCCCCATATAGAGAATACCAGCATAGATAAAGCGAAGGACGGCAATAGCTCCTGCCAAGGCGATCGCGAGCATGAAGAGGCCTGAGAGATAGTTGTTGGCATTTACCGTAGGCGAGAGTGTTTCGCTCCCACTCAAAGGAAGCGGTTCGAGGAGGGTGTATTCCGTTAAGCCTGAGCTACTTGGGTTCATTGTTGAATTGTATCAAGAAATTCTTCTCCACTGTTTGTTTCAATGTCTCTGTGTTGGTTGCTTTTACCGAGACGGAGGCGGCGCCACTTGCTCCTTCAGGCGCACGATACGTAACAGAGTCAGAGGCACTGTCTTCCCTGCCGCCACTTCTCCAGGTGTATGTGATATATGGATAAGAGCGTGTAGGAATACTAAAGAAGAGTGGGAAGGCGGTCAGTCGCAGTTCTTGTTGCGCAAGGGTGTAGTTCCCCGAAACTTCCTGGTTGAAGAGGAAACCATAGAGAGGATTATTCTCATAGACGAGAAGTTTTGGAATGCGAGGAGTGACATACGCAGCGTCCGAGGCGAGGATTGTATCTCCCGACACAATCTCCACTGAGACACTCTGAGGGCGCGAGAAGAGGGAGTCGTCGATCTCGAGCGTGTTCGCCCCTACCCCGTTGGTGTTACCGAGAACCGTGCCGTTGCGTGTCCACTTATAGTCAAGAGTGGCAGGGCTGCCGAGTCCTTCTGGTACGGCCACGAATCGAACCACCCCCTCACTCGTCCATGGCACTCCTCCTTCGTAGAATGGTGGTGTGTATCCGTCGCCTTCCCAGAGAATATCAATTGTTTGGGCGTGAGTAGAAAGAGGAGAAAGAAGGTAGAGAAGAGTGGAGAGTAAGAGAGCTTTTTTCATTTCTTCATTATATCTAATTTTGTGATACCTTCCCCTGTGCCAATTGGTAACTTTGATTGAAGAGCGAGATATGCCACGGCCGCCGTCCACGCTGGCAGATCGGCGAGGAGTGGAATCGGGATCATTTCAATGAGTGATGCTCCACCAAAAATGGTAAAACGCTTCCAGTTCATAAAGCTGATGCCGTGCTTCTTAAACCAGACATAGAACGTGAGTCCAGCAAAGATTCCCGCGGCCCAACCGAGGTAAATAAACCCCAAGATAAATTGTAGGAAGTCAAAGAAGACGGCAACCGCAATCATGAAGACGGCGGTGCTGGTTGAAAGAGGCTTTGATTCGTTCATTTATGAATTGGCGGCGTTCCGGATCTCGGCTTGTCGGGTCTGCAGATCCCCCTCCTTTTCTTCGGCGGCCACTTGCTTGGCTTTCTTGATGGCAAGGACTTGAGATGGATCGGAGGTAATAATTTGGTCCTCGGTGTATGAGGCGATACCCTTCACTGCAACATGCTTCAAACCGGCAAAGAAGATCCCCTCCCCCACGTCAGACTCCAGGAGAAGGTACTTCTCCTCGTCGGTAAGGTTGAAGACTTGCTGGAGGTTATCGATCGTCGTCGGAGATTGCTTAAGAAGGATTTGGATTGAGGAGTTCGTAATGATCGGCACGCCATACGGGCTCTTCAAGAAGTCGCCAACGTCCTGAGTGATGGTTGCGACACCAAGGAAGTACTTACGGCCGCGCTTCACGAGGCCCATGAGGAAGGAAGCGGTGTCTTCTGACTTCATCATCCACCAAGCTTCGTCGATAACGAGGAGGCGCTTCTTCAGGTTCTTGCGGATGGCATTCCAGATGTAATGCATGACGATGTACATGGCGATGGGCTTCAACTCATCTTCCATGTCGCGGAGGGAGAAGACGACGAACTTCTTGTTGATGTCGACGTTCGAAGGGCGGTTAATAAAGCCCGACCACGTGCCCTTCGTGTACTTCGAGAGACGCTGCGCGAGGGATTCCCCTCCTTCCATACCAGAGAGCACCAGTTCGAAGTCGCTCATGAGGGGTGGCTCAATGTTCGAGAAGTCGGAGTCCGCCGTAATATCCTTGAGAGCGTAGGTTTCGGTAATGGCGCGGTCGATGATCGCATCTTCCTCAGCGGTAAGACCACCCATCATAAGGCGGAAGAGGCCGACAAGGTTAATGATGTTCGAGCGCAAGACGTTCGCGGCACTTTCGTCCGGAGCAGGCAGAGGAAGGTCGAAGGGGTTGATGTGGTGCTCGGAGTTGAGAGAGATCTTGAAGTAGCGTCCACCCACCGCTTCGGCCATGTATTCGTATTCCCTCTCGGGGTCAATGACGATGACCTCGGTATCGAACATGAGCGTGCGCAATATCTCAAGCTTCGTCGCGTACGACTTACCGGCGCCAGACTTCGCGAAGGTGACGGAGTTGTAGTTCTCAAGCGAGAAGCGGTCGAAGAGGATGAGCGAAGAGTTGTGGCGGTTCACGCCGTAGAGAATGCCTTTGTCAGACGTGAGGTCGAAGGAGGTAAAGGGGAAAAGAGATGAGAGCGGCGAGGAATTAAGCTTGGAGTGAACGTTCAAAAGGTCGGTGCCGATGGGAAGCGTTGATTTGTATCCCTGCTCCTGCTGGAAGAGGGCGGGTTTAACGTAGATAAGCTTAGATTCCAGAATGGACTTAATCTCACTCTCGACCTTGTCGAGCTCGGCGTCGGAGTCGCCGTAGATGGTCATGTAGAGGCCGACGTCAAAGAGTTTCTCCTGTGCTTGCTGGAGTTGGTCACGGAGATTCTCAAGGTCTTGGTACGCCACGTCGAGGACTGGGTCGCGCACGAGCCCCTTCTCCTCCCTTACGCTGATCTGGCTTTGAACTTCGGCGACCTTGCGCTGGAATTGGCGGAGCACCTTGGCCGTTTCGATGGGGTGGATGAAGATCGAGACGTCGAAGACCTTGTCCATATTGATAATCGGGCTGAACCACTCCTCGGAGAGGAAGCGCGGATAGGAAATGACGAAGAAGCTGCGGAGAATTTTCTCTCCGAGGTTGATTTCTTTTGGCGTAACCTTCAAGGCCGAGGGAGCGATGATGTCTTTGAGTTCAAGGAGACCAGCTTGGAAGATTTCCTGCGGAAGAATAGAAGCGATTGCCTCCTCGCCTTGTTCCTTCTTTTTAAATAATGAATCGAAAAGTCCCATATAGTGTTAAGCGTTCTTGATTGGCTTCTCTGTTTCGCCGGGGTTAAAGGCCTTATAGAAGAGTTCAATTGTCTCCTCGGTGCCAAGGCGCGCGACGCGAATGCCGCAGCGGACGAGACCCTGCTCCACGACGGAGAGGCGCTCTTCAAGCTGAGTGCGGTTCTCCTCGAAGCTCTTGTCGGCGGCAGTGCCAGGGGTGCCGGACTTCTCTCCCCCGAGGCCGATGCTCGAGAGGAACCCCTTGGTCGAAGCGCTCGAGATGACCGCTCCCTCGTATGGCACGACAATGAAGAAGTGCTTCGTCATAATGTTCGCGCTCTCCGTGAAGCTCTTGATGAAGCCGATGTACTCGCGGACCTGGATCTTCATAAGATTGTTGTCCTGCTTAGCTTCGCGCTCTTCCAGGAGGGCGATATATGGGCGGATGTCGAGCTTCCTCGACTGGATAAGGACCTCGACGGAGAAGTCGAGCGAGTTCAAGAAGTCTTGGAACTGGAGAAGAATGGCGCTCTTCTCATCCCCGGACTTCAGGGAAAAGTTCATCGAGGAACACATAAGAATGGCGCGCAAACTGCCATCCTTCAAGAGGACAACGCCGTCACGCACTTCCTTGATCGGAACGAATTCTTGAGTCGCGCTCGTGCTCGAAGCCATGATGGAATTATAACCCAGGTTTCTCTTCCGCGGTGGTCGGATTGTTATTTTCTTTGATGTCGAGGCTCCAGGTAAGGTCCTTCAACTTCGATTCGGAGAGCTTCGGTACGTAAACTTGTTCGATCGGTCGAGGTTGGCCAGCACTCGAGGCGAGAGGCTTCTCGTCGACTTTCTTCCAGATGTAGAGCTTGTTGGTCAGAGAGTAGCGGAAGAAGGATTCGACGAACTCGATAAAAGGTTTGCCGTTGTACTTATAGAACGCAAGGGCGCCAGCGAAGGCGGCAATCGGTACCGACAGGAGAATGGCAATAATCTTAGGAAAGAAGGTGAAGAGAAGGACGCAGATCCCTACCCCGCCCGCCACGTAGATGAACTGCTTGAAGGTCAAGGGGCCGAAGATCTTGTCCTCCACTTCGATAAACTGAGGAACTTGGAATTTCATGCCTCAAGTATAGCAAACTCTATGCGAGTGGTTCGCGATAGGGATCCTTGCCGGTTGGGTAGCGGAAGTCAGGGGTGGCTACCTGGACCTTTGCTGGCGTTTCTGGCTTGGCGGCTGGAGTTGGGACAGCTGGAGCGGGGGTCGTAGTAGCTTGTGCTGCGACCGGAGCAGGAGCTTCTACGTGCGGCACCTCATGAGCCACTTCCCCCTCTTCGATCATAGGGAGATTTTGCGGAGCGATTTCAGGGATAGTGGAAGAATGGTTGCCTGGGCTCGTTTCTTCAATAATTTTTTTCGTTACTGTTTCTTGTGAGCTTAGTAATTCTTTCGGAAGTTTATTAAGAATCTCGTCTCTTAATTCAGTCGCAACAATGTTAGCAAGATTTATATCCACCCCTAACTCGGTTTGAATCTTTCCTTTGAATTCAGTATTGCTCACTACTCCCATGATGCGGTAAGAAATCAAGCTAGTAAGCCTATGCATTTGTTCGACAGAGAAGTCATGCGCCGTCGCTACTTTCTCGATAGAGGCAAATGTAGCATCTGAAGCGAGTGCTTCCAAAAGCTCTTCTGGAAGAGTGTGGTGGATTTTCTGGATCAATTCTTTTGGATACATAAGGGTAAGGTTAGAAGAGTTGTTGACCATTCTCGCTATCGAGCCATTCTGCTGACGTTACAAGGTTCTTTTGTTCGGTGCTTAGACCAGCCAATGCTGCAGCTCTCTCGGCAGCTGTTACACGTAAGCGACCTCGCGCAGGTACTAATGCTGCCAGCTTTGCTCTAAGAATTGGATCTGCGGCAACCTTATCTTCAATTGCCTTTCTGATAGCTCCTCTCTTTCCTACGTTGAGATCAGATTGCGCCGCCATCTTATTAAGAACCGAAGGGGTGTAGATATGGAGGATGTTTGGGTTATCAAGCTGGGGCTCTGTCGGAGCGTTAGTATAATCTGCTGACATTTTTGCTAAGGATAGCTCCCCTGCTTTTTTCATAATACTGCCGGCCTCACCCCAGCTGCCACGAGCGAAAGCTTCCCTAAGAGGTCTGCTCCTCTCTTCATTGAAAGCCTTCTTTCTGGTAGCACCGATGGCTTTGTTTTTATTAATATCGTCGACCTGTGTTGGTTTTAGAGCTTCCACAAACTCAGGGTTTATCAAGTGATCCGAGTCAATCATTTCTAGCTCGGTGTCAGTAAGGCTCTGAATCCGTTTCTTAACAGGATCAGTTAGAGGACCACCTAAGGCGATGGCATCGTTAATATTTTTAAATCGCATAGCTTTGAGAGAGTCCTTCTGATCATCAGAAAACTTATCACTTTTATTAAGAGCTTCAAGTTGCTTAACGCTGAGGGCGTTGGCAAACTCCATTTTTTCCAAAAGTTTACTATTTGCCTCAACAATAGCTTCAACTTCTTTATCCGAAGCCTTTCTAAGAGCGTCTTCAAACTCAGTTTCCGTGGTTGCAGAGCCAACTTTCTTTTCAAGTGCTTCTTGCTTGGCAAGGTTTTGTAACAGCGCCCCCTTAGTTTGACGTAGCTTGAGGGCCGCTTCTCTATCAGCCCCTTTCCCTATCTGGCTACCTAGTATTCCTTGAGAGCCGCTTAGCGTATTCATGAATTCCTGCTGTCTCCTTAAGTTCTCGGTTTTATTTTGTGCTGTAAGTTGATTTTGTATTCTTCTTCTTTCAAATTCAATTTCCGTGGCGCTTCTACCCGCTCTCCAAGCCTTGCCATATCCTTGTTTCTCCATTTCTTCATCAACCTCTGAACTCGAGATTGAAGTGTCAAGATTCTTGGCTCTTTCCTCTCGTTTCTTAACATCATTAGTTGTTTTGTCAAAGAAACTCTTTCCCGCAAGACCCGCCCCTAGTTTTGTTCCTAAACTAGTTCCTCGGATATCGAAAGTTGCCCCTGCCGCCTTGCGCCCTCCAGCAAGTGCTAGTCTAGCCGCCATGCCGCGAACCCCACCCTTTGCCTCAGCATCCTTCAAGGCCTTGGTGTCGGCAAGCATGCTACCTATTCTGCCAAAACTAGTTCTCCCGAATCTTTGTGTCATTCCGAAAGTAAGGGAGCCTGCTTTTTCTTTTGCCCACTTGCTCATCCCTACCCCGCCCTGGTCTGCCCACTTTGCCGCGAGGATAAGAGAGGTGATAAGAAGTGCGATCACGACCGCGAAGTTGATGAACATCATAAAGGCTCCACTCTGAAGGGTTTGACTCACACCAATACCACTCAAAGTTCCTTCGAAATCACCCGCCTTTGTGCTATCCGTGAGGACAGACATAAATCCGCCCATGACGCGCAAAGAGACCCAGGTGAGAAGGAAGTAGATCGGGGCAAAGAAGGTTTGTCCAAGGAGCGCGTCCATCCACTGTTTCTGGTAGGCCCCCACTCCCGTTCCACTAGGAAGGACGTACGCGATCATCGCGATGGGAGAGAAGATCATGACAAGGATAAGGACGATATAGCGAATGATGAAGAGAATCGAGACCGCGAGGAAGCAGAAGGAGGCAACAAGGAGCATGATTGTCCCCATGAGGCCGGTCATGATGATGCCGGAGCCTCCAACGGTGTTGCTTATGTTGTATAAGCTACTGAGATTAAGATGCTTCATAAACGCGTTCGAGATGCCAGCTTGACCAAGGTCAAACCCGTTTGCCGCCACTCCTGGGTTAATGGCGTCGTAAAACGTGAGAGCCAAGGCGTTGCCCATGTCGATGACAACACGAGTGAAGAAGAGGGAGAAGTTGAGAAGAGCGGCGACCACAATGACATTCACGATGAGTTGTCGGCTACTTCCCTTCTCACCAAGGATGGTCTGAATGGCCGCGTAGAGAAGAACGAAGATGAAACACATGTTCGCGATGTCGCGAAGCGCCTGCCAGGTGGTGAGGATGGCGGTGAGGTTGCCATAATTGTCTGACACCTTTACGACAGTGTGGTAGATCACGCCGTTCAATAAGTATCCGGTGACGGTGGTGAAGAGCGCGGCAAATTGGAGGAGAGTTGCCGCAATAGCGCTCATGAAGCAGGTGGGCCAGTTGAGAGGGTTTATGCAGGAAGCGCTATCCTCTTTACCATCGATAGAGCCGGTTTGTTGCTGGGTTCCGGTGGGTGTAAAGGATTTAACAACCCATGTCTCCGTCGGTGTATCTTGGTCCTTACAACCGGTTTGCAAGATGCTATTTTGAGTTACTACTCGAGTGGTTTTAGTGGTTTTGTTTGTAGCCGTCCACTCGCAGGTACCGGTTACCGAGGCAGCTCGAACTTCTTTAGGTATAAAGAAAACACCTGCCGTGAAGAGCGGTAAGAGGGTTAGGAAGAGGAAGGATTGTGCGAAAAACTTTTTCATATGTTACAGCCCCGACGAACAGATCGGACCATTCCAGGTCATTGTTACGATGTTGGTTCTCTCGTTCACACTTCCTGTAACGCCGTTTCTGGCTGGGGTGGTGACGACGAAGCCGTACGTTTCTCCAGTGCGCGGCGAGAAGTTGCCGAGGACTCCCTTAAGGGTGCCATCCGCGCCAATAAGATTCTCGGTCCCCTTCTGGGTCTGTCCGGGGCGGAGCCACTCGAAGGTGGAAGCATGCCAAGCACCGTTTCTCCAGGCGATTACCCAAGCATTGCCTACCACCGGAGCACAGTTGGCTCCCGAGGTAGCGCCGTTCGGGCAGCCGAGGAAGTCGAAGCCGATCTGTGGCCAGGAGCTCGCCTTATCGTAGTTGAGCGTAATACTGTCCGCTCCGGTTGCGACACTCGAGAGATTGCCCGTTACGCTCCAGTTGCCAGTGCCTGGGTTCTCATCCCAGATAATGCTCGATTCGTCGATGGTCGAAGGTGCTCCGGAGTCGTTGCCCTCGCTTGTGGCGAACGCGCATTGAGTCGGTGCGGTTGTATCCTCATTTCCTAAATGCCCCTGCGAACCCACGCAAGGAGGGCCGAGAGAAGAGGTGGTGCCGCCGAAATAGCAGATATCTAACTGGCCGTCGCCATTATTGTCGAGGCCGTCAAAGACGTTGTCGGCATCAATGTCAATTTGTGTGCGTCCACCTTGATTTGGATCAGGAGTATTGTCTTTTTTGAAAATACCATCGGGGCCGAACACATATTTTTCAAGAAGGCCGGAAGCAAAGGCACTGACCAGTTGGTCCATGTGCTGAACCGTAATAAGCCCTTCAAGTCCGGAAGGGAGCACCTTATCCAGCTGGCCTTTAATGAGGGATCCAGGAGTTTGTGTTGGGCCACGAGCGATACATTCCCCTACCGCCTTACCGGAAACATGGTTAGGATTGGCAATATGTTCGTATTCCTCTGTTTCAGGATTCCATTCATCTACATATTCCGTAGCCTCATTCTTCCTTGCGCAATCAGACCAACTTAAGAAACCTTGGTTCCAGTCGAGCTCTTGCTGCTTCAGACCAACCGCGTTGGCAAGTCTGTTATCGAGTTCAAGTTTGGCCGCGAGATAAGCGCCATACGGGTTGTTGGTAGGTGTTTGGGTCATCGAGAACCAAGCCTCCCATCCTCCTTGGTCGAAGTCTTCCAAGAAATTTTCGATGTTCCCCACGACGTCGGTCAGAGTGCATTGGAATTGCTCCGGTTGGTAGTATTGCTGGACAAGAGAAAGACGAATGTTGGCTTGGAATGGTGAGCACAACATGCCGAGCTCGCTTCCCTTAATGAATTGCCCCGCTGTTTGGTCAGCTAAGTCCGTGAAATACGTTTTTGGATCAGTGACGTAAGCAGGGTTCCCTTCGAAGCCATTTTGTGCCCATTTGACGGTGGAAGCAACCATTCTATCAACCATCTGGCGCGCCATTGTCATAGCAATACCATCAGTGATTCTTTCGATAAGAGCCTTGATGTCTACCACAGGAGCCGCGGGCACAACAGCGCTTACCTTCCGAGCTTGGTAGGGGGCATAAAAGAGGGGGGCAACGAGGGAAACGATAATGAAAAATGAAAGAGTTTTCTTAAGCATCCAACTTAGAT
>CAZXQA010000003.1:0-24235 GCA_964642835.1 uncultured Candidatus Saccharibacteria bacterium
CGCGCGGCCGAGGTCCTCGGGATGCTGCGGATCACCGAGCGCCGGATCACGGGCTTCAGGAACGACACCAACATCGTCGAGATCGTCTGCACGACGTGGCGGGCCTGGCTGGGCCTGCGTAGGGCAGGGGGAGGGGTTACGCTTGTAGCCCGCACGGAGAAGCTCAGAAAAGAAATGCGGCATTCGAGCCTTGAGCGGGGGAATTCCGCTGCGGAAATCCGACAACCTATGCGCCAAGGGCAGGGCGTGGACCGGAATAGCGGACAGCTGTGGCCAAAGACGGGCACTTGGTACCCGAAGCATAATTGCATCTCGCCTTAGCATCGGAGTTGGAGCATCATCAAGCTGAACCAAGGAGGCGACGATGTTTCACACACTCGGAGGAGCAGTTGTTGCTGCACTTATTCACACACAACCTATTCCAGTTAAGTGTGACGCAAATACCGACGTGCACCAGGATTGTCTCGATGGCTTTAAAGACGCGGCAAAACAGGTCTTCAAAAAGAGTGATGAAGGCGAACGAACAACTACAGTAGGCGAGGCAGTGCGAAAATGCATTCAGTGTGCATCTGAAAGTTTATCAGATAAGATGCACCGCTTCGGGGAAGAGTGAAGCTATGTTGAATAACAAAACGCAAGGCCATAGTTTGGTAAAATATCTTATTGCAAACTAATTAGCATTTTTTACTACAGAATATCTGGTTATTATCGCATCTCCCGAGAAGAGATGGCGACGTCGCAGTCGCCATGCAGTGGTTATAGACGAGATTGCATTGAGACAGGCACTCGGACCGTTCAGATTGGTCCTGCTTGCCCTTCTTGCATCGCGGATCGGCGCTGCATTCTGGCAAAGCTTCCGCTTCATACGCGTGGGCTAGTGTTGTACATGCACCCAGAAGCGCAGCGACGCCGATAAGTGCTTTTCCGATATCTTTCAACGTAACCTCCTATCGATAATCGTCTTCTTCTAAGGACTACGCGTGCAGTCGATCCGTGCTACTACTTCCAACTCCTTTGAATTATTGTAGACGTACTCATTACAAGAATAAAAATATTGACCCTGCCTATAGCTAAAATAGCCATACCAAGGCCTGCTATCGATAAATGCTTCCTCCATATTATCTTTCTGACGAAAATCCAGTTCAGATATCCCGCAATCTCGCGAAGCACATCGCCTTACACATTTTTCTGCGCCTATTATACCGCTATACAAAGTAGGAGAGACGGCATCTATTTCTTGGCAAGATATTCTATCTTCCTGATAGACGGAGCAGGAAATATTTGAATTTCCTCGAGTTGAGTGTGACAGAATTCCAACACAACTTTCCGTCATATTCATTCGTCTTAGGTCGGGTCGTCGTGCCGGCGTCGCGTTCTCGGCAATCTGAGGGTTCCCTGCGCTCGAATTTGAGCTGCCAGTGAAAGTAAAAACTAGTCGATCGTTCCGATGAGAAACGACTCGACACTCTGCATCCCGGACAGGCGCTTTTCCGCTTATATTGACCGAGCGCTGATCGTCACTAACCGCGCCCTTGACGTAGTATGAAATGGCGCCGCATTTACTTGAGTATAGGTAAGCAGAGCCTTCGTACGTATTTCCTATTCTCTTTCCATCAAAAATGCGGCTTCCACGAGATGCGCCAGCGGAAATCATTCTCTCGGACGGTGAATTGTATACAAATACTCTCTTGGTTCCCTCTGAGATCAGATCGACGATCGATCCATTATGCTCCCACGAACTGACGTCTGCTTTCGCAGGGGTGACTAGTAGACTGACCAGAATTGCAAGCTGGTAATAACGAGCAAGCATGTTAGCCCCGTCAGACTGATCTTATGATTGATGGTTCGGCCCCAAATGTCGGAAGTAACCTTTGCCAGAATGCGACCGACGTGGCTTGCGGTCAAGATTGCACGCGACCAGGGTGCCATGGGAAGCGGCCGGAGGAGTGCACATGGGAAAACGCTGAGTTCAAACCGGAAAACGACAAGCAGGCCCTGGTGCGGGTGTGCGAACGTGAGGCGCTCGGACCAGAGACTATTGCGATGGCCCTCGCGTCCTCGACTTCTGCTGCGCCCACCCTCATTCAGATAGGGCAGGTCCCAATAACTCGTGGTTTCGGTTTCGCCGACTACTGGCTCGTTTGGCGCCATGCCAAGCGGCGGGCCGAAATTGCGGCAACCGTTGCTGCGTTTCTAAGCGTGGTGGCAGCTCGCGCCCAGGCCTATGTCAATTGGAATGAGCAGCCGGCAGTGGAGCAGAAGGCGCCGTGAGTGACGACGGCGCCGCGCCAATCCTGCAGCTCGTCAGCGCCGCCGTTGCCGTGCTCGCCCTGATCCTGGTCGGGGCGGCGTGGTTCTAGACGACCCTTCGGCCAGAACGCTATTTCCTGCGCCGCCCTGACTCGGCTGGCGGGCGTTTCGTACGGGGCCGGCGGGGGAGTGGCCACGGCAAGAAACGGCCGCTGGTAGGTCTGCTCTCAGCCCGCCATATGACGCCAGCGCCTCTACCTTCCGTGGGTTGTTGAAGATGCGCTGGCGGGCGTCGGAGTGAAACGCCGGCCCCTGGGAAGGTACACCGATCAGAAATAAGCGAACCCCAGGAATGACTTGTCCCACAAGATCTCTAATTGTCCCTGGAGTTCCCTAAAGTTCCTTGACTTTCCCGGCTTCATACTAGATATAGGCAAGGCCGCGAGTTGTGTAGGTGGAGCCCCAGCCGGGCTCCTTTTTTGTTTCCGACGCCGGCACAAGCAACTCCATCAGACCAGCCAGTCGCACCGTCCTGCCCCAGCAGGCGGCGCTTTCGCGCGTCCTGCGGGCGCAAATTGCAGTTCCCACAATCTGAGGATGCCAACATGACGGACCTCTCCGCCATGGGTGGGCGATCTATGCCTGCCCCCGAGTACCTGCGTTGTAACGAGGCCGCAGAGTACATCCGGAGCCGCTACGGCTTTGGTAGCGTCAAGACGTTGCGGAACCTCGTCTCAAAGCGCACGGGCCCGCGTGTCTACAGGGCTGGGGGGTGGACCGTGCTCTACCGCCCGGAAGATCTCGACGCGTGGGCGCAGTCGCGTATCCGGGAGTCAGCCTGAAAACGAACGGGCCGCCCTGAAGGCAGCCCGCCGGAAAGCTTGGAAGGTGTGTGGCAGCCCTTCTTTAGCAGCTTTCGGCGCAGCGCGCACTCAGATTTCGGCCCTTCAAACCTGAAGGTCCAATCCATGAATTCTCTACCGAACGCCTCGGCGGCTGCCGAGACGATGCGGCCGCTTGCGCTACGTCCAGCGCCCCGCCGCACTCCCAGCATCCCAGCTACCTGCGCAACCGCCCGACGGATCACCGCCGTGTCGCCGGCCGTCCTGGCCGTCGTCCTTGAGGCGGCGGGCTTTGTGGTGGAGGCGCGCCCATGATGGCCGGCCGCGCCCGCCTTGAGGGTGGCGTGTTCTACGCCGACGCCGCCCGCTGTGACGCCGCCCTGAAGACCGCCCCGCCGCATTTCGAACCGGTCATGGAGGCCGTGCGCGATCACCGGGTCGCGTTCGCTCTCGTGCCGCAGAAGGCCGGACGGTTCAATCTCCCCGATATCGGCCGCCCGTTCCTGCTCATCCTCGGTGACGATCTGCACGAGGCGCTCGGCCCGTCGGCGTTCCATCGCAAGTCGGTGCGCCGGACCCTGCAAAAGGCGATTGGCGTCTCCATCGTTGGATGTGAGCCGCTCGTGGACGTGTACGCCGCCGCCGTCGATGCACTCGTACAGCAGGGGCGTCTCTCGGGCGCTCTGCGCGGCGTAGCCGGCGTGAAGTGGCGGCTGTTCGTCTTGATCGAGACGCGACCCGAACAGGTCGGACCGTGGCTGCGCCTGGTGCTGGCCGAGCGGCCGGACATCAAGCCGATCGTCGCGACGGTGCGGCCATGAATTCCGACCGTCTCGAGGAGCTGCGCGACGAGCTCGCGGCCTCTGCCGAGTCAGTCGTCACGGCGCTGCTCGGTGAAAGTCCGATCCGCACCAGGACGGGCGAACTGCGCTGGCACAGCCGGGGCTCATTCCGCCTCAAAGAGCGTACCGGCATCTGGTCCGACTTCGAAAACGGCGGCGACCGGCGCGGCGAGGGCTGGGGCGACATGCTCGACCTCGTCCGGCGCGAGCGCGGTTGCTCGTTTCCGGATGCGCTCCGATGGGCGTGTGCTTTCGTCGGGATTTCGTTCGACGACGCCGATGCGTCGGCGGGCGGCACCTTCTTCGGCGCGGCCGGCGAAGCGGAAAGGGAGCGCCGCCGGCAGGAGCGGGACGAGCGGCAGGCAGAGGCAGAACGGCAGGCAGAAGCGGACAGAGCGGCCAGCATCGCCAAGGCGGCCGGCATCTGGCGGAGAACGATCCCTGTCGAGAGCACCGTTGCGGAGGCCTACCTCACCCAGGCGAGAAAGATCCGGGCGCCAGCGTCGGGCTGGCCGCGCGATGTCATGGGCTTCGATCCCATCGGCCGCGCTCTCGTCATCCGGATCGTGCAGGACGGCGAGACCGTCGCGATCCAGCGTATCCGCCTCGACGCGGCAGGACAGAAGGCGCCGGATGCAGAAGGCCTCGTGAAGAGGACCCACGGCGTCATCGCTGGCGGCGTGGCCGTGCTGCCCGGCATGGCAGGGGCGGGGCCTGTCCTGGCCGGCGAAGGCCCGGAGACAGCCCTGTCCGCATGGACGGCGACGCAGCGCGAAACCTGGATCTCCCTCGGTTCCGTCGCCAACATCGACCCACCCGACGACCGCCCCCTGGTCGTGCTGCGCGAGCACGACCTCCCCGAGTCCAAGAGCCGGCAGGCCCTCGACCGGAAAATCGCGGACTGGCGCGCGCAGGGTCGCGACGTACGGGAAGCGTGGCCGTTCGACACTCCGCCGAAGAAGGGAGCCGACTTCAATGACCTCATGCAGGCTGCCGGCTGCGAAGCCGTCCGCGCCCGCATCGAGGGTGTCTGCGAGCCAAACATTTCAGACGAGGATGTTTACCAGGCCGCCGACCTCGACACGCCCATTGAAGCCTTCTGGCGGGGCGCAGAGGAGGACAGCGCCGCCCTCCTGCGGCACGCGTTAACCGGCGGCAGCTCTTTCGGCATCGAGCCGCGCGGCCGGCAGCACCTTGCCCGTGTCGCTCTCGGCCTCGGCAAGACGGAGGCGGCCTGTAGGAACGCCTTGCGCTTCGTGGCGGGCGAATTCGCTTCCGCCGCCGCGCCCCGTCCGGATGGCATCGCGCGCCGCGTCCTGATCCTCGTGAACGACCACAATCTCGGCGAAGATCTCTTGCGCAGGCTTGACGCCATGCAGCCCGGCTGCGCGCAGCTCTGGCGGGGGCTGGAGCGCCCCGACCCGGCACAACCCAGCGTCCGCCTCTGCCGACGCTTCGAGGACTACGCCGAGGTGAAGAAGGCCGGCGGCGGCATCGAGGCCCTGTGCGGCTCGAAGAAATCCGGCTTCTGCCCGTACCATCCGCGTGCCGGCGGCGAGGATACATGCGGCTACCGCTCCCAGGCCGACGAGGGACGGCCCATCCTCATCCTGGCCGGGCCGAAGGGCCTGACCCAGGCGCATCCGCCGAAATTCCGCAGAAAGGCCGAGACCAATGAAGGCGAAGACGTGGCCCTTCCGCCCTTCGACGCCGTCGTGATCGACGAGACACGCCCGGCCGACCTCATGCACGGTCTGGAGCAGCGGCCCCTTCGCGTCGCCATGGGTGCGCTCGCCAGCCGCCTCACCAACCCTCCGGATGCGCGTAAACCCCTCGGACTCGACGATATCGAGCACGCCAATGATCGTCTTGAGCGCGTCCGCAAGCTGCTGAACGCCGTGGCCGGCAAGCGCGCTCCGATGCGGCTGGGCGACCTTCGCAGCATCGGCATGGAGGCGGGGGACTGGCGCAGCTTCCGCGAGACGCTGTACCGCCTCGCCAAGCCCGTGCCGGAGGCGGCCGGCCTGACGGGGACGGCGCTCCAGTCCGCGCTTTCCGACGTGACGCGATGGAATGGCCGGATCTTCGGGCTTGCCCGCCTCGCCTTCTGCGCTGCCCAGGCGCTTGCCGACAACGAGGATCGGGACGACGACACCCTCGTCGGCCAGATCGAGGTCGAGTCCGGAGGGGAGGGGGCCGCTTTCATCCTGGCCGGGCGCGAGCCCGTGCACAAAGCCTATCGCGCCCTGCCGACCCTCGTCCTCGACGGGACGGGCGACGTGGAGTTGCTGCGGCCGTGGTTGCCCCGGCTGGAACTCACGGCGGACGTGTCGGCTGGCTTTCCCGACGCCGTAGAGATCCTACAGGTCCGCGACCAGGTGAACGGCTATCGCGGTTGGACGCCGCAGGGCGACCCGGACGCTGATGGCGCCACGAGGCAGGACAAGACGGCCGAGAACAACCTGCACCGTCTGGCGCGCTTCCTGGAGGCGCTGGGGCGCCGCTATGGCGATGTCGCTGCCATCGTGCCGCAGGCTACGGAGAATTGGCTGCGCGCTCTCTGGACCGGTCGCGATCCGCTTCCGGTGGAGCTGGCGCACTTCGGCAAGATCCGGGGCTTCGACGGCTTCCGGAACGTGCGCTGCCTCGTCGTATGGTCCCGGCCCGAACCGGGGCCGCTTGTCGTCGAGCGCATGGCCGCTGTCCATCGCGGCCGGTGGGAGGGACAGGTCGGACAGGGCGAGTGGTACGAGAAAGCGCCGGCCGTCTTCCGCCTGCGCGGGGGCGCCGAGATTGCCACCACGGCTGACAGGCACCCTGATGACCTGGCCGAGCGCTTCCGGTGGCAGGCAGCCGAGGCCGAGCTGCTTCAGGCCGTGGGGCGGGGGAGGGGAGTTCGCCGCGACGCGTCCTCACCGCTCAAGATCATCGTCGGAACCAACGTGCCGCTCCCCATCGAGGTGGACCGGCTCGTCGGGGTGAAGGAGCTGATGGCCGAGGCCACTCCCGTGGACCGGCTCATCGGTGCCGGCATCGTCCCGGCCGCCGACAAAGGGCAGTGGACATTCTTCGCAGCCGTCCTCGGGAAGACTGCCAAGCAGTGGCGCGACTGGATGCGGCTTCACCCCGAGGTCGAGGGCCGGCTTGAAAAGGCTCGGTTGGAGCGTTCTGAGAAAATACGGCTCAGAGGCGAAAACGCCCATAGAGAATACTCTATGGGAGAAATCGCCTCTGAGAGCTATTTTTGGCTCGTACGCCCTGCCAAGGCTGATAGGTGCCGTTCCGGAGTGTTTCTGGACGGAGTTGCAGAGGGCGACACCGAAGCCGCGCTCCAGAAACTGGCCGGTGTCGGCCTTGTGCCGTTCGAGATTGAACCCGACCTGCCGGTCAATCGCAGCAGGGGTCGGCCGAGAAAGAACCCGGCCCCCGCGCCGGAACCAGCAAAGCCAGCCGATCCCACCCTGCCGTCCACCATCTCGACGATCACGTTGGTGCGCTGCTGCGACCTCGGCGATTTCAGTCTTGCACTGGAACTGGATCCGCGTGCCTTCGGGGAGGCAATTCACCTCGGCGACCTCGGGGCGCTGGTCACCGCGCTGACCTCGTTCAAGGCCGGCCCCCGCGCGCCCAGGCGTTGGCGCCCGGCGAGGTCCGCTGCCGACCTCGAAGGCTTCCCGGGCGAGGCTCCTCTTGTCGTCTCCGAGCAATGCGAGGCGACCGTGCATGCTCCCGACACGATGCCGGAGCCGATCTCTTTTCCGGTGCTTGAAAGGCCGGATACGGAAATCGCGGCCCGGGCGACGGATCGCTCGTGGTTCGCCGGCTACTGGCGCCCGCGTGACTGGGCAGCCGAGGGCGAGGCCGCGCTGGCAGCGTGGGACCAACCGGTGACCGAGCAACCTGAAACCAGGAGGACCGTGCATTGAGCGTCGCCACCAATCCCGCGCACCCGCGCGAGCTGCGGTCTGAGCGGATCGCCCTCTTCACCGCCGACGAAGTCCCGGTGAGGCACATCATCGGGGGAGGGCGTTTCACCGTATTCTGCCCGTACTGCGGCTCCGATCATGAACACGGGGCGCCGATGCGCAGCCTGCACGACCTGCGCCGGGTTCCTCCCTGCGAGGCCGGGGCGGCAGTGCCGCGCGCGTACCTGATCCGGCGCTTCCCTAGGGGTCGGCCGCCGGTGGTCGACAACCCGGATCCGCCTCTGCCGTCTCCTAAACAGGGCGCTGCCTTCTTCGAGGACATGTTCTGAAACGCGGTATCCATGCACCTCGACGCGCGCCCGCGCGCGACCCAAAGCCCGATAGGAACACCCATGCAGAACACCTCGCACGCCGTGATGTCCCAGCGCGTGGAAGCGTCCGACAGCCTGGACGACTTCCCGACGCCGCCCTGGGCCACACGGGCGCTGGTCGAGCACGTGCTCGACGACAAGGCCGGGCTCCGGAGCCTAACGGCATGGGAGCCAGCGTGCGGGCGCGGGCACATGGCACGCCCGTTGGCCGAGTACTTCGGGGAGGTGCGAGCCTCCGACGTGCATGGCTACGGCTTCGGCGAGGTCCGGGACTTCCTGGCCGGGCCGGTCGATGCCGATAACGTCGACTGGGTCATCACCAACCCGCCGTTCCGTCTCGGCGAGGAGTTCGTGCTGCGGTCGCTCAAGGTCGCTCGCCGTGGCGTCGCCGTGCTTGTCCGCACGGTCTTCATCGAGAGCGTGGGCCGGCACCGGCGCCTGTTCTCGGTGCGTCCGCCGGCAAAGGTCGCGCAGTTCACGGAGCGGGTGCCGATGGTCCGAGGGCGCCTGGACGCGAAGGCGTCGACAGCGACGGGCTACGCTTGGCTGGTCTGGGAAAAGGGTGCGGACACAATCCCGCGCCTGCTCTGGATCCCGCAGTGCCGCAGGGCGCTGGAGCGGGTTGGCGACTACGGGTGACGCCCGCGCGCGACCCGGCGCCAACATAAACACTCACGCCCACTGTGATTCAGAGACGGCCTAGCTTATTGACTTCAGCGTTGCGGTATCGCGCCGGTCGGTCTCCCGAAGGCATCCAATCATCTCCGCAACCCAATGTTTTGGGAAGGAACCGATCATGCTGTTTGAAGGCGGATTCACGTTCAGCAATTTCATCGCTGATGTTTTTGCAGTTCTCCTTTTTGTCATGTGGTTTTGGCTCCTGATCAACGTAACCGGCGACCTCTTTCGTCGTCACGATGTTTCCGGTTGGGGCAAGGTGCTCTGGGTCATTGCGTTGATCATTTTCCCCTACATCGGAATCTTCGCGTATTTGCTGACGCAGGGCCGGGGGATGGCCGAACGCAATCAAGAGCGTGTCAAACAGGCCCAGGATCAAATCCGCCATGCGGGCGGTTTCAGCGTTGCCGACGAGATCGAGAAACTCGGCAAGCTCAAGTCGGCTGGATCCATCTCCGAGCAGGAATACGCTCGTCTCCGTACACGGCTGGTCGAGTAGGCCGCGCCCCAAGAGCCGCCTGCGCATGATGCGCGGCGGCTCCAATATGGTCGTGCGCGTTCTTCGCCTCAGCGATCCGAATTGCACGCTTGCCGGCGTCGTAGGTGGTTTGCGCGAGGGCGCCGTCACGCGGCTGTGCTGATGTCCTGGAAAAGTTGCGGCATGCACGTACTTCCACCCCCGAACTCGGCTGCCTTGCGGCTGCACGTCTCGACGGAGACGTATGTGCGCCTGCTCATGTGGCTTCAGTCGGAATGCGTGATCCGGCGGGCATGGGTCTTCGGGTCGCGGCTCACGGGCCGGCGGCGCGAGCCGAGGAAGAACGGGCCTCCGGACCTCGACGTGGTCGTGGAGATCGCCGCGGACCCCGACGAGGATACGCTGGCGCGCATGCACCTTCGCGACCGTGTGGCGCGCATCTCGACAGACGCCGAGCCGATCCATCTGGAGTTCGATGAGCCCGGGTCGTTCGTGACGCAGGCGCGGCAGCAAGGAGCGCTGATCTTCCAGCGCTGAGCGGCACGGCCTTCCATGATGAGCTTGCGGGTCAGGCCAAGTTCGGCGGCAGGCGGTGGTTCGTTCCCGCCTGGAACGGACCACTGGTCCCCTTGAAGTGCTCTGCGTCCTTGGGCTTGATGCCGTTGTATTCATCCGCCAAGCGAGCCTTGGCCTTGCCCTCGATGATGAGGGCATCGGACTGTGCACGGTGGCGTTCAGTCGAACTGTATCCAGCTCAGAACCTGGAGTGCCATGTCCTCTTCGTGTACCGCGCCCTGGATAGCCGCGATGAAAAGGTCTGCGACAGGTTCGACGTCGGGGACGTTGACCGTAAGGCCCAGGAGTTCAAGCTCGATGATCATGGCGTCGAAGGCGGTTCGCTTGTTGCCTTGCAGGAAAGGGTGATTGCGCCCAATCGCCAGGGCGAGATGCACGGCCAGACGAACCGGATCATTCACACCACCAAACACCTGCAAGTTGCGCGGAGATGCCCACGCGGACTCAAGCAAGCTACGGTCGCGTAAGAGAAAGGGCTCTCCCGAGCCCTCACAAATCGTCCGGTTGATGGTGATCAGGTCGTCGACGTCGAGCTTCACTCGGCGAGGATAGCGTGGACCCGGGGCAAACGCGAAACGAGCGCGCGCGTCTTTTCACCGATAATGCGATCACGCTCCGCACTGCCGGCAGGAGGAAGCGTTTCGCGCCGGTCATTGGACGCAGCTTCCTGAGCCGCGCGGAAGGGGTCTTCCTCGACGTTCGCTGCGGCGTGCCAATGTTCAGTCCAGCGCGCGGACATAGGTCCCTCTCCTCTCCGCAGCCCTACAGATAGCAGCATACCTTAACTTTTGCACCCTGGGTCGGTTCGGCCTCGTTCATTCATTGCCGCCAAGGATAACGGCGGAGTCATAGGACATTGTTCCTCACAAAGATTTTTTTCCGAATGCCATTCTGTCCCTCATTCTGAGGAAGACGGGACGGATAGTGACATAAGTATCTGCAGGGTAAGTGATGTTTACGCCAGTGATGACCGCTTCCCTTGTCGGTTGACCCATCTCCGGAACAGCTTCCGGCCCCGCCGGCTCGCGCCTTCGACCCCGATGTGTCTCGAACAGCCCCACACCTGGGACGCGTCGTGTGGCCGTGTCGTACCCCCGGGTGTTGGTGGCGATGAGGTAATATGATACCTTTATTCCATGGACAGGTCGAAACCCCGCCGTCGCTGCGACGACACGCTGAAGACCCGCGCGCCTGAGGAACTCGTGCGTGCAGTCGCGGTCGCCGCCGAAGAGATGCTGACGAGCCAGAGCGAGTACGTGAGGCGGGCTCTCGTCGCGCAGCTTCGGACGGACGGCTTCCTCGGCGCTCGCGAGAAAAGGTCCGCCTGACCCTCCGCCCCTTCACCTCCTGCTGGAGAAATGCCTAATGCTCGTCCTCCCGATTGCCCTCATAGCGGGTCAGCCCAGCGGCGGAGGCGGAACGCTCCCGCTCGACGCCATCGGCACCTCCGCCTACGCGGCTTTCTCCAGCCGCAAGCTCAGGAGCGCCTACTCGGGCGCGGCGATCAGCGGGTACAACGGCACGAACTCGGCTGACGTCGGCTTCTCGGGGAATGACCTAGACCTGACGGCCCTCGCCGCTCGCGGCAACGACGTGTCGATGACCACTTGGTACGACCAGAGCGGCAACGGCAACGACTTCGCTTACAGCACGGGCTCTCGGGTTCCGATCCGCACCAGTAGCACCAACGTCACGCTGAACAGCAAGGCGTGTTGGAACTTCTCGGGTTCGCAGGGCACGTACCTAGGCGGCGCGCAGAACACTTCGACGTGCCGGACGATCATCGCTGCTGTCTACCTCAACAGTCTCGCGGACATCTGCACCATCCTTGGCGCGGACTCGATCTCCGGCGGCGCGCATTGGCGCATCGAGACCAATGGCGCCCTCGGCCTCACCAAGCAGAACATCACGAACATCGGCAGCTCATCCGCCGCCGACGTGGCCGCCACCAACGGCTATGTGCTCGTCTGGCAGTACAACGCCTCTGGCGGCGCCTACCAGTTCTGGCGCGGGTCTACCTCTCTCGCCAGCGGGACGAATAGCCAGTCGATCTCGGCTGCTGCCCTCAGGCTCGGAACCTATTGGTTCTCGGACGCCAAGTTCAACGGGAAGATCGCAGAACTCATCATCTTCGACACCAGCGGCGCCATGAACTCCACCGATCGAGCTAACCTGGTCGCCGACATGCAGTCCTACTGGGGCCTCTGATCGTGACGTCAATCATCGCCGTCATCGACGGAGACCGGGTACATATCGCCGCCGACACGGGCGGCACGACCGACGGTGTGCTGACCGACACCGCCCAGAAGCTCCTTCCCGGGGCGCTGGGCAATTTCGTCGTCGGTGTCTCCGGAGAAGGGTACTCGCTTGCGCTTGCAGCGGCGTTAGCGAGCACGGCCAGCTTCGACGAGCTTCTTGCCGGAGCCAGTGAGTGCCTGCGCCTCAACACGCAAATCCCGGGTCTTCCGCCTGCGCTCTGCGACGCGAAGTTCGCCTTCATGTTTGCCGGCATCGGTTCCGCCGGCCCCGGAGTCTACACGTTCTCAAACATCGAGGTGCCCGAACGCCCTGCATGGGAGATGCTGCCGCACGGCCGCATCACCGTTCTCGGCAGCCATTCTCACCTCCAGCGCCTGATCGAGGCGCAGTTTGAGGGTGGCCGGAGCGTCGAGGATGGCTGCATCGCCGCCATGCAGATGATGCGACTTCGCCGCCTCGGTACCAGCCTCTCCGCGGCCGGCGCCGTGCAGCTCGCGACGATCTCCGAACACGGCATCCAGTACCGCGTCCTCGGCTCGTGGGATGACCGCATTGGCGAGGTGCCGTCGGTGGACACTGTGTTCAGGCGGAGGACGTGGTGAAAGCCCTCGAAGCAATTCTGATGGCGCTTCTCGCGCAGCTCGACGACCACCAGCGCCACGACGTGGCTCGTCGACTGTCGGCCGCCTGTGTCGGTCTCGTAGGCACGCCGGACGAGCTGATGTTGCTCGACGTCATCAATGGTCTCGCGGAGCCGGCGGCGACTCCCCCAACGGTGACCTGCGTCTCTAGGCCTGAGGAGCCCACCCCGAAGCGCTCGGTCCACCGGATGAAACTGGCCCACGAGGGGTTGTTCGCGCTACTGGCCGAACTCCTCGCCCGCCATCCGGACCGATTTGAGATTGGGTACGCCCTTAGAGCGATGCCGGCCGAAGGCGACGCCGCGCTGTTCATCTCCGATGTGCTCGGCCTTTCCGATGCTTTCGCGCACCACATCGCCGCCGAGCGCAGCGAGATCCAGGAGTTCGTCCAATGATCATCATCCGCGTAGCGCCGCCATGGCGCGAGGCCGCCATGCCGCTGTTCGACCCGACGGGCGGGTTTCTGACAGCAGGCCTGACGGCAGCCGCATCCCTTGCCCAAGGCGGCATGGGCATGGTCGGAGCCTTGGGTGAAGCGAAGGGCCAGAAGGCCGCTGCTCTCGCGAGTGCTGAGGCCGCAAGGTACCGCGCTGAGCAAATTGACATGCAGGCCGACGAGGCCCGTGCCTCGTCACAGCGCGAGGCTCTTGAAGTCCAGAGAAACGCCAATCAGTTGTCGTCGAAGTTGCGGGCAAACGCCGCCGCATCTGGCGCCGGCGCTTCCGACCCCGGTGTTGCGAAGCTGGAGGAAGACGTCGCCGGGCGTGGCGCCTATCAGGCGCTCATGGACATGTACGGTGGCGAGAACCGCGCGCGCGGTCTTGAGGACGAGGCCGACGGGCTCAGACTTTCAGGTGAATCTGCGATCCAGGGCGCGAGGTACTCCGCGCGGGGGACGATCCTGTCCGGCTTGGGCGGGCTCGCCGGTTCGATAGGCAGTGCCGCCGCCGGCTTCCGAAATGTGGACTGGCGGTTGTCACGAAACCGGCTGCCGGGATCGAGCTACGGATAGGACCCATGACAGATAGTGACTTCTACGACGTCCTCACGCGCCTCACGGCGTTGGAGCGCGACAACGCCAAACTCCGCTCCGCCATGGCCCTCACGGCCGCCACGGCTGTGCAGGCTGTTGTCGCCGTGCTGGTCGAGAGGGGCGTACTGAAGCCGGGCGACATGGCGCGCGCACTCGACGCCACCCTGGCGCAGATCGACGACGCTGAGCCGCACCTGGCGCAGCACCCCGTGACGGACACGCTTCTACGGCTGGCCGAAATGCAGGCAGTCGCGGACGGGGTCGGCCATGGCTGATCGCATCCCCCGGTTCAGGTGGACGCCGGAGATCAAGGTGGAGATCTGCGAACGGATTGCCGTCGGCGACACACTCAATGAGGTTGCTGCCGTTGACGGGATGCCGTGCAAGCGGGCCGTCTTGTACGAACTGACACGTGATCCAGCCTTCGCCGAGGCCTACGCCAGGGCGCGGGAACTTCAGCTCATCGACTGGGAAGACCGCATCCTCGATATCGCAGCGGACGCTTCGGGCGACACCTACATCGACCCGGACACCAAGGAACCGAAGATCGACGGCGACGCGATCCAGCGGGCAAGGCTGCGCATCGACACGATGAAGTGGCTGATGGCCCGCCGGTTGCCGCGCAAGTACGGCGACCGGGTCGTGTCCGAGCATTCGGGTGTCGACGGAGCCCCCATCCAGATCGCGGCCACCGCCAACGAATTCGACCTCGCCAGGCGCATCGCCTTCGTGCTCGCGAAGGCCGAGCGCGTGCTGCCCCCTGCCCTTCCTGCCCCCGAAGGAGAAGATGAATGAGCCCCGCAGAAAAAACCCTCGCACGCCTCCGCCAGCACGTGCCCGTGCACCGTCAGGGCGGCATGACCGATGAACAGTACGAGCGACACGCCGCTCTGGTCCGGATCGCCTCGCCGATAACGGAGGAGGAGGCCGAAGCCGTCCGCCAGGAGATGGCGGCCCAGGCCGCTGCGGAGCTGGCGGCCATGACGGACGCACAGGCCGTCTTCGGCGACGCGACGATGCGCTTGGACTACCTGCCGCCGCGCGGTGAGTTGGTAGTGGTCCCGGTCGACAGCACGGTGGATAGCTGGTGGCTGACAATCGCCCGCATGCCCGGCGGGCGCTGGTCTCCTGACATGAACCCGCAGGGGCGCCCGCGCCAGGCCGCCCTCGTCTCCGCGTTCGAAGACGCCACGAAACAGCGTCATGACCTGACTGTTTGGCCGCAGCCGCTCGATTGGGATGACCTCGACGCCGCGATCGCGCGCATCCCGACTGTCGAGATGGCCGCGCACATCGTGCGTGAGGGGCTGGCGGGTGAAGACCGTTGGGTCAAGGTCACCGGCGGTCGGTTTAACGGCGTAATCGGCGACCTCGACAAGGCGTTTGCTGGGCAACGCGACGCCTACCTCAACGCCCGGGCGGTCGGCGCGATGGGCGCCTTCTTTTTCAAGCATGCCACGACGCTGTTCGACGTGGTCGCCCCGAACGAACTGCCGCCGCTGTACAGGCGCGCCTACGACAAATGGGAATCAGGCCAGCCTGCGCCGCCCTCCCCTGCCCCTGAGCCCGAACCGAAGCCCTCGAAGGCGAAGAAAGCGGCGTGATCGAACTCGTGCTCGTCCCGGCCGGCCGAGGCTGCTTCGACGTGCTCGTGGATGGCGAGACCATCGCCGCCGCCGCCCGTGTGCCGGTCTGCGAAGGGGCCCGGGAGATGCTGGCGCGTGGCGTGGATCCTGACTCGGTCCTCGTCGCCCGCCATGCCGGCAGCGCCGTCGTCGCCATGCGCGGCACCGTGGGTGGGTTCGCGAAGCTGACGGTGAAGGAGAACAGCGCGACCGGACCGAAGTGGGAGAAGTGGACGCCGTTCAATCAGGACACCGCTTCCCGAGTCCGGGCAGCGTCACCAGCGAGCGTTTTGGTTCTGGAGGCTGCTGAGTAGCTCCGGAGGAAAGCGGCCGTTCTGGAAGGGGTTTGGAACTGCAACGGCTCCGCCAGCATTCTCAAGCTGAAGGGCGCGGAGTTCTCCATGTCGAGCACGATCAAGTCTGAGGTTCGATTTGCCGTCAAAGAGGGACCAGATGGCGAGGTCTCGCTTATCGCGGAAGGTGTGCCGGCAGACTTCCCAACCGTCACTCTCCTGCTCCGGTCGGACGTATCACCGCAGCTCGCGCAAGAGGCTGCCAACTTCATCAATCGCCATGTCGACCGGCTCGGCCTGACAATCGCTCTGCCCTGACCCGCCGCCATGCCTTTCACCTCGACTTTCGCAGGCGTACCGGACCATCTGGTCGAACATGTCAGGAAGGCCGTGGAGCGCCTGCGTGAACGCGCGAGCAATCCTCATGAGGTGTCGGCATTGATCGCTGAAGCCGTAGCGGCATTGGAAGCTACCCGCCCCCATGTGCTGGCCGAGAACCAGAGCTTGCTCGACCATTTCGTCGAGCAGGTCATGAACCCGGAGCGTGCGGTGAGTTCAGGTCACTGAAACGGTTAAGCGAGTTGCGCGACGGCGTAGACACTCGCGCCAATGGCACACCACATGGTCAACCCCAGCGGTACGGCGAACCTGCAGGCGTGGATGCAGTTCATGGCATTGTCTCCTGCTCAGGTTGACAACGCACAAGCCGGCAATTGGTGGCTCGGACCAGGCGGTACTGACGGAAGGGGAGGGAAAGGCCCAGCCCGAGCAACACCAGTCGACGCTGACTCGGTTAACGAAGTGTTAATGGGCTTCAGCCCCGCCGTCCCCGCCGCACTCTGCCTGAAGAGCGGCCCAGCGCTCAGTCCTCGGAACTCCAGCACTGCCACGAAGACGGGACGCCGGCGATGGCGCAGAAGGCGCGCAAGTCGTCTGTTGCAGTGGCGTTGCCCCGGTAGCGATCCGCGAGGAGGACAAGTGCAAGGTCTCGTGCCCCCTCCTCTGGCGCCGGACCTCCGGACAAAGCCCTGATCAACGCGGGCACGTCGGCTCCGGCCACGTCAGTCCGAAACTCGTACTCGTCTCGGCCCCAGATGCGCCGTGGCGCCTCGCCGGTGTCGACCGTGACGATGGCCACGCCGTCTCGGGTCGGCTCCAGCCAGACCGTGCGCTCCGTGCCATGGACGGTTTCGGTTGCCAGTTTCATGCAGCCACCTCCAGCAACCTCTTCACCGCCTCGGCCGAGTAGGGTTTCCCTGTGCTGGTGACATAGCCGGCAGCAGCCAGCTCCGCAGCCACCTCCCGCAATGACCGCCTCTCCTTCCGCACCGGCTTGCGGAACAGTTCCCGCGCCCTCGCGGCGACCTCGCCCCGGTTCGCATTCGGCTTCCTGCCCTCGCACCGGCCGGTCTCCTTGCGCTTCCTCTCGCGGGCAGCGCGGAGCTTGGCGACGAGCGTCGCTTTCTCGAACTGTGCCACCGCGCCGAGCACCTGGCGGACGAGTTCGGCGGTGGGCGTGTCCTCCATGAAGAAATCGGGAGCGGTTGTCGGCACGAGGGTGACGCCGAGCGTCTTCAGGTAGTCGTGCCCCGTGATCTGCACTGTGAGGTCGCGGGCGAAGCGGTCCGGCGACTCCACAATGATCGTCCGCACGCCGTTGCCGGAGATCCTGTCGAGCATGGCGGCGAAGCCGGGCCTCGTATCGACTGGGTCCTTCCCGCTCACGGCCGCGTCGTAGAACTCCCCGACGACCACGTAGCCGTTCGCCTTGGCGAAGGCCTCGATGGCGGCGCGCTGTCGCTTATCCGAGTCCTTGTCGCTCCCAACGTTGGCCGCAGACGACGTGCGGAGATATGCAACGGCTTCCACTTTCGCATTGCGTGCCATGATAATGAGCCTCAAATACGTCTCTCAATCTCAAGAATATGGGACAATCGCGTGGTTGTCTAGAGAGCCTCTAGCGATTGCAGAGATGCAAAGGGGCCTTCACTTGGTCACGCCGTCACGTGACGACGCTCTCACGCCATAGCGTGGTCACGTTTCGTTAACCGACTCTTCCCAAGCTCCGGACTCGACCACGACGGCAGGAGCACGTCATGCACGTCATCGTTCTCGCTACGCAGAAGGGGGGCTCGGGCAAGTCGACCCTGGCCGTGTCCCTTGCCGTTGCCGCCGAAGCCCAGGGGCTGAAGGCCGCGATCCTCGACACGGACCCCCAAAGCAGCGCGTTCCGCTGGGGCGAGCGCAGGCAGGCCGAGACGCCTGTCGTGGACAAGTGCGAGCCGCACCAGCTCGAGGCCGTACTGCGCGCCCTCCCCGCCCAAGGCTTCGACGTCGTCTTCATCGACACGGCCGGCGCCCACAACGTGGCCGTGGCGCCCGCGATCCAGGCGGCCGACTTCTGCCTAGTGCCGGTGAAGCCGACCCTCGCCGATCTCGAAGCGGCGATACCGACGGCACAGCAGCTCCGCACCCGGGGCAAGCGATTTGCCTTTGTGCTGTGCCAATGCTTCGGCAGCGCCTCGCGCGTCAACGACGCCGCTACTGGCCTCCTGAAGCACGGGGAGGTGGCGGCCGCCTCGATCCACCAGCGCGCCGACTACGCCGACGCCGTGACAGATGGACTCGGCGTGACGGAGTTCAATTCACCCGGCAAGGCCGCGGCGGAGATCCGCTTCCTGTGGGCCTGGGTCCACCGTGCACTGGGAGGAAAGAAGGATGAGCAAGCCCAAGCGGCGCCTCGTCTCCGCCGCGCTGGCTGAGGCTGATTTCACGTCGTCACGTGACGACGCGATCACGCCGTCACAGGAGAGCGTGACGGCGCCGCAGCGTGAGGACGCGATGCCCGTGCGCCGCGGGCGAGGAGTCAGGCACGGCTACCACGCGTCCCTGTACCTCCCGGACGAGGCGCAGTTCGCGCTGCGGGAGATCGCGCTTCAAATGCGGAAGGTGAAGCCGCACGACGTCATGCTGGAAGCGATCGCTGATCTTTTCGAACGCTACAACAAGGCCGAGCTCGCCGCCGAGTGCCGAGCGCGCATGTCACGTGACGGCGTGAAGAAGTGACGACGTGATCGCGTGATAAGGGGAGGGTGGCGCCGTGTGGCGGGTCTTACAGATCGTCTTTGCTGTCCTCAATCTCGGGTTAGTGGTCCTGGTCGTCTTCTGGATCCTCAAGAGCCCTGCCACGGCTCTTTCCTCCCCCAGCCTTGAATATAAGGACTTCGTCTCCATCCTTCTGACAGCCATCGGGGTGATGATCGCGGTTCTGACGATCTTCCTCGCGGTGGTCGCTTTGTGGGGCTACGCTCAGTTGAAAGAGGAAGCCCGGCGCGTTGCCGACGATGTTGCTAGGGAAGTTGGAAAACAGTCCGCAGAAGAGGTGGCAAGGGAAGTCGGGAAGCAGTCTGCGGTTGAGGTGGCTACGTTTGAAGCTCGCAGAGCGGCCGAGGAGTTCCTTGCGAAGGAAAATCGGGGCGGGGGAGGGGACTATGGGGCGGCGGCCGGTGCAAGCGACGGTGGCACAAAGGCCTGACAACTCTGTCGCCATCGTCGAGCAGTTCACAGAGACGTACCCCGTTGACGTCCGCGGGCTGGCAGGCGCTCTGGGCATCGCGGTCGTCGAGAAGCCGTTCTGGGATGACATCTCCGGCATGATCGAATGCGAGATCGACGGCCCATGCCGGATCACAGTCAACGAGGGTCACTCGGAAACACGGAAGCGCTTCACGATCGCCCACGAGATCGCGCATTACGTGCTGCATCGCGACAAGATCGGGGACGGCGTCCTCGACAATGCCCTGTATCGAAGCGAAACCTTGGGCGAGCGCATCGAGCAGCAAGCGAACCGGTACGCCGCGGCTATCCTCATGCCGCGCCATCAGGTTCAGGCCGCATGGGCGAAGGGCAACCACACGGCTCAGGCCCTCGCCGCTGCTTTTCAGGTCTCGCCAGCCGTGGCGGAGATCCGAATGCGGGAACTCGGGTGCGTCCTCTGGCCCCGGTAACCGAAAGTCGTCACGTGACAAAGTGACGGCGTGATCACGTTAGGCGTCTGTTGGGGCAAGGCGGCTCCCGCCGTCCTCGCCTCAATCGCCCAGCCATCGTCGGTCCTTATGTTGGGCGATAAATACATCACCGAGCTTTCGCTCCGTTTGGCGTGGGTGGGCCAAGAAGTAGGCGCCCCGTGCGAAGTCAGATGTCGGAATTTCGGTCGCGCGAAGTGGGCGTGCATCAAGATCGATCCGCAGGGTATGGACTGAATTTGTCCATTCAGTCGCACCAGTCTCGATATAGCCATTCGCCTGAAAATACTTCGTAGCCTCCTCGGAGGTGTCGAACAGTAGGTGCATTGCCGCCTCCCTCTGGTTCCCCATGATCCTGCCACGTCGGCACCTGCGCGCTATATCCCGGCAATGCCCGAGCAGCCTCCGCCAAAGCACCGACCGTCGTCCATCCCGTCCGACGCTAAGAAGCGAGCCCGTGACCTTGCGGCCGGCGTGCAACCAGGACCGGCGGACGAGGACCCGCTCATCATCGCCGTCGACGCCCTCGCCAACATCTCCCTGATTGCCGCTCACGCGTGGGGGTCGGATAAGGAACGGGACGAGGCTCTGGCGAAGATCAACCAGATCGCCCTTGGGGCGTGGTCGCAAATCCGGGAGGGGCGATGAACGACAATGACGCGCTGACAGGCACCCGCTTTGCCCTCGTGTCCGTCCATGAGGGGCGCCTGGTGGACGATCTCTCGATCGCGGAAACCTTCCTCACAGAGAGGGAGGCGCACGAGCGGGCCGACGACCTCTGCACCGCCATGGCCGGCAGCGAGCGCGCGCTCCAGCCGGGCGAGGGCTACTGGATATTCGAAGTCAGGCCGGTGCGGTTCGTGGGGCGTCCGACGCTAACGTGGACGTGATCGCTCGCTCATGAGGGGGGTTCATGCTGCGGGGCGCTAGCGTGGGGCGAGCCGCTTCCGGCTCCTGTGGGAGAGTGCAGCCATGAACCGCATTGCTGTCGCTACATCATTTGCCGCCGCCTTCGGCATTCTCTATGCCGCGGTCCCGGCACAAGCGCTGACAATGAAGGAGTGCAGCGCGAAGTATCAGGACGCCAAGAACGCCGGCACCCTGAACGGCCTGAAATGGAACGACTTCCGCAAGGCGCAGTGCGGAGGCGACGCCCCGCCCGATGCGGCTGCCGCCGCTCCGGCGCAGGCAACGCCGCCTGCAGCAAAGCCTGCAACGACCGCTGCGAAGCCAATCGCCCCTGCCACGGCCAATGGCGCCGTGTTCCCGGCCTCAGTCTCTGCGAAGTACGCAAGCGAGAGCGCTGGCAAAGCGCGGATGCATACGTGCCTGGACCAGTACAACGCGAACAAGACGGCAGGCGCGTCCGGCAACGGTGGAATGAACTGGATCGAGAAGGGTGGCGGCTATTACAGCCAGTGCAACAAGCGGCTGAAAGGCGTGTAGGCGCGGTACAATGAGAAACGGCCCCGCTCAGTGAAGAGCAGGGCCGCTTTTGCGGGGGACGGGACTGGGATCCTGATCCCCTCCGATCTCAGTTTGCCGTGTTGACCGCGTTCGAGACCTTGTTGAAGGTCGCCGACAGGTTGCTCTTGAGCGAGCTGAGCGCGCCGATCAGGCCGACGGCGATGATAGCGGCGATCAGGCCGTACTCGATGGCGGTGGCGCCGGACTCGTCGTTGACGAACTTCTTGAGCATGGACATTGCGAGGGCTCCTTGGCGATATCGCAACGCTGTTCTCGCCAACAGACGTAAACGGAGCAATTAACGAGAGGCAAGCGGCAGGCGCACTTTGTATCAGAGTCACCAAATCGAAAACAATATGATATATGACAGATAGCGGACTCGTGATTTCATATCTATACGATCGCGAAAGATTTTTCGTTCCAGATGCGGGGGTGAAGTGGATCAGGCTCCCGCTCACGTTCAACGGAGGCCCCGCCAGCGATGGCGGGGCCTTTGCTTTAGCGCGGGAGCATCCTGTTGCTATGTGCCTGTCGGTCGAGGTCGGACGGCGCGCCGGGCGACTGCTGAGCAGCTCAGCTATCGGATGAGCGCGATCCGTCATTGCTGGAGCGCTTGTCCGCGCGGTACTGCGCAGCAGACACATAGGCAGCGCCCCCGACAACGCCCGTGCCATAGATCGACAGCGCCAGCGCGTCCTCGAAGATCAGCGCGCCCAGCGTCCCCATTGTGGTGTTGACGCCGCAGAACAGGAACAATGCGGTGAGCATGGAGCGGGTGCGACGGCGCATGCGGGATCCTTCCGAACAATCCAGCTACTCAGATAGGGAGCGGCCTCGGAGATCGTAAGGCGGCCCGGGCGAAACGCGTCCCTCACAAGAAAACCCCGCCGGAGAGATCGATCCGACGGGGCTCCGACGCGACAGGGACAGTTGGACACTACGCGCTCCGCCGCTCCTCGTCACGGGCGCGGGCCTCGTCGTGGGTGAGCGGACACCCGACGAGCCGCAGCACGGCCTCGGCGCGGGAGGCGGGCGGGGGCGTCACCCCGCTGAAGTGCCAGGGCGCTGCGGGGTTGTCGACCTTCACGATATCCGCGGCGGCATCGGAGCCGGGCCAGAGTTCGTCGCAGAGCCGGCGGCGCTCGTAGAACAGCCACGCGGCGTAGGTCTCCAGCGTCTCGCGCGCGGGCGTCTCGGGACGGGTGAACGTGGTCATGGTGGCCTCCTCAGGCATCTGTCCGGCTTGCTGTGATGTGCCGGTCCAGCTCGTTGCGGGCTTCGTTGAGTTCGCACATCGCGTCGCCGAGCACGGTGACGATGCCGGACTTCCGGCTCTCTTCCTCCATGCTGGTGCTCTCGACGGCGGCATCTACGGCATGAAGCAGCCAGAGCACGCGATCGAGTTTGTCGACGGTCCCGGTCTCGCGCAGGTCAATCATCCTTGCCTCCTGGGGATTTGGGCTGCTGGGTGGGGTGGATGTCCTCGGCAATGTCCGTCAGCTCATTCATTGCCTTTTCCACGAGCCGGCTCAGTCCTCCTGCCGCGCAGGGGTGCCAGTCTGCCGGACGGGACGACAGCGCAGCCTCGATGACGGCGAGCGTGTCGCGGACGGCGTGAAGCCGGTCGACAGCCTTCACGGCCTCGAACGTGATCATGGTCTTCTCCCTCAGGATTGACGGCGAACCCGGCCGCCACGGGCTCGGGTCAGTGGCTCCAGGCGGCCTCGTAGGCGGCGACGAAGCCGAGCCAGATCAGGCCGGCGGCGATCCAGGGTAGGTAGGCGAGGGCGACGTTCATCAGGCAAGCCTTTCCCGTTCGCCGGAACGCGAGGCGTTCGGCGTCAAATTGGTTGCGACTCATCGGAACCTCACGCACAAGATTATCCTTCAGGGATCTCTTGTCAATCCCTGAGGTATCGATATATTCTTTGGGTATGGATATGGCTGGAGAAATCACGAGCGAGATGGTGCGAGCTGGCCGAGCGCTGCTGCGCTGGGAACAGACCGATCTGGCGCAGGCCTCTGGCCTGTCCGTCCCCACCATCAAGCGGCTTGAGAGGATTCCCGGCCCACTTGCTGCTCAGGCTCGAACGGTAGCCGACCTGCAGCGCGCATTCCTCGACGCCGGCGTGGAGTTCACCACGGACGGGGGAGGGGGCGTGCGGCTAAAGGAGCCGGCGCGCTGATGACCTGAGCTTGACGACTTCGGGCGACTCCGCCCGAGTGGAAGTTTCACCGGCCGCGTGCGGGGCCATCAACCAGGAGACCGAGAGGCCAGCGGACACCTGAAACGGAAAGAGCCCCAGATCGCGCCAACGATCTGAGGCCCTGAATTCCTAGGGAGGTCTGCCCCTGAAGCAGGCAGACTCTCCCGAAATCTGAGCGCCGAGTCAAACGGAAAACGCGTGTTTTCCGCGTGGCGAAGCTTTGTCCGGACGGCCTCCCGCGACGGGAGACGTAACTATGTTCTGCGCCCAGTTGCAGGCGGCGATCGATGCCGCACCACGCCACCAGCTCGCACACGT
This sequence comes from uncultured Candidatus Saccharibacteria bacterium, assembly GCA_964642835.1. Lineage (GTDB taxonomy): Bacteria > Patescibacteriota > Minisyncoccia > Phycocordibacterales > Zambryskibacteraceae > UBA5004. The sequence continues at coordinate 23,832 of CAZXQA010000003.1, forward strand.
GTCGGGCCTGTTGTGGAAGGCCTACGCCGCCGGCACTGTCACGGAGGCCGAGGCGGAGCGCCTATCCAGCGTCATCGAGGTCCGGAAGGCGGCGCCAAGGCCCGCAGAAGCGCCAGGACGGGCGCAGACGGGTTCTAGGCCCCGGACACCGGCCAGCGGCGCACGCCGCCGTGAGTGGGCCGGAGACGGGCTCGTGCCGCGGCTCGTCCGCCATCACTTCACACAGGGGGAGATCGCCGTGTTGACCGTGGTCGCCCGGGAGGTCCAGCGGCGCGGAGATTGCCGGCTCGCCATCGACCACATTGCCGCAGCGGCGGGCTGTTGCCGGGCTCTGGTGAAGCGAGCGTTGCGCGCGGCCGAGGTCCTCGGGATGCTGCGGATCACCGAGCGCCGGATCACGGGCT
>CAZXQA010000004.1:0-12547 GCA_964642835.1 uncultured Candidatus Saccharibacteria bacterium
TGGAGACGTCGCATAGCCCGGTCGAGTGCGCCTCACTGCTAACGAGGTAAGGTGTTAAAGCCTTCAGGAGTTCAAATCTCCTCGTCTCCGCTCAGATTTAGTGAAAAGCTGATGCTTTGTTTTTCTCTTTGGTATTTTTGCCCAGTTTTAGCCCGAGACTGATTTAATCACTTCAAACGTAGAGCTGACCAAGTAATTGGTCTGTACCTCCACCAAGAATGTATTCAGCAACTCCGACAGCCCATTCAGTTTGACTCTGAATAGTATGCATTAAGGAAGACGCTGAATATTTAGTAATCCAATCAAAACCCTTTGGAGACTCGAGAGCCAGACTGATTTTTACATCAAACTCTGGACAAGGTGCGTTATGGGGATTATGGAAGTGAAATTCATGTCGAAGATGACTTGCATGTGAAGTCTGAATCCTTTTCGCACCCCTATATTCCAAATCTCCACTGTGAAAAATCGTCAAGTCATCCGCAACGATGTGAACAACATTGACTCCTCTATGTTTATCTAAATTAGATAATGCAATGAGTTGCTTAAAGTAATGTGAGCGCTTAAGAGCGAGGTCGTTGTCATCTGGAACTAAACTAAAGGGCTGGAATTGAGTCAAGGCAGTTTTAAGTTGCTGGTCCCCGAATTCGCTTATTCCCTTGTAATTATTAAAATCTGAAACGCTATCAACAACAGGAAAATAGAGAGAGTTAGAAATAGCTTCAAACTCCTCTTGCCTCTCCCCTGCCTTGTATCTAATTAATGCGAAATAGATAGAATCTAAAGTTGAGCGTTGATTGTGGAGAATGTCGCCAATCAACGGCGACAAATTTTCATCTGGACGACCATCAATATAGACGTCCGCTACAAGAACATTTCCATCCCAGGAATTAATTTCAGCTATAAAAGGCCTCGAGTCAATGTAGGAATCAACTATTTGGTCGTATTCCTGAAGTAAGGCATGAGCTCTAGCGCTCTTAAGTCTCCAAGGCTGAATAAATGACATGAAATCTACTTCACTCTATTTACGAACACCCCCACCAGGTTTATCAAGAAAACCCATTTTTCGGGCTTCTTGAAGTCTGGTGTGAACAGTCCTCGGACCGGTGTTCATCAATACAGAAATTAGGGAAGGCCCAGAACCTTCACCACATGCAAGTAATTCTTGATAAATCTGAACGGTTAATTTTGTTACTCCACCAGCTTCCTCAACAAGCGGGGCCCAGTACGCATTAGTGGATTCGATGAAGTCGCTCTTCGACTTCCTAGTTCTTGACCAAACGTCAAAAAGCTTTTTATGCCGAGTTGCAAGGTAATGTCCCGTTAGAAGGGTCCTCGCAACTGAGGTAGTGAACTGGTCGTAAATACTAAAAGTATCAATCTCCCGCAGTTCGGCTAGCTGCTTCTTAATCGGCTCGAGAAGGTTCACCTTCGATACTGAGATAGAAAATGGCGTCAGTCGACTTGCGCTGGCGAATTTTCCTGCCACGCCTGAGTAGTAGATAAATCTTGGGATATCCCCAGGCTTCTGCTTTGAAACTATCAGGTATTCAATAGGGCCAAATTGGTCGTTCAATTCGTTCACAGGCGAGGCCAGAGTGTGTTTGGACGCCGAATAATCCCCCTGAAGGAAGACAGTTTCCGGGAGTGAATCAAGCTTTAAGTCGCTGGGCGTGAGCATGGCCTAAGACTACTAGAGGCACCACGGAAGTAAACCCCCATTTTGCATCCTGTAGGTCTTGTGGTAACTTACAGGGTATGAGGACATCTACCGTTGTAACTGACCTTACCGCTGAAGTTTGGCGCTTGGAAGAAATCGCTGAATATCTACGACTTCCTTCCATTAAAGCGGCCTATTCAGTCGTTAAGCGTCCTGGCTTTCCTATGTCCATCGTCGCAGGAACTCGAAATCGACGTTGGCTTAGCAAAGATGTCAAAGCATTCCTTGAGGCTCCACAAAAGGCAGAAATTGCCATTCACCGTGGAACCCTAGAAAACATCGAACCGCAAATCATTCACAAGAATCGGAAGGTCCATGCAGCATGAAAACCAAATCTCGCATCCCAATTGAGCCTTCCGAAAACTTTGCGAAAGAGTTAAAGGCAGCCGAAAAATCGAAGTCGAGCCTAATTGCAGACGGGATTTCAATAACCCCGCCATTGAACGCAAAAGGAAATTGGCGATTGCGGGCAACAATCAATGGGCGGACTGTAGAACGAAGTGGAGGTAAGTCACTCGGGCACGTTAATGCAGCTTTCCTTGAGCTCAAGAATTACCGAGAGTACCAAAATCGAGGCGAACTTGGATTGCCTGAAAAGGGACATTTCTTATTGGCAGATGCAATTGCCTACTACTTCGAAATTCGTGGCCCTAAAGGAATATGGAAACACCGAACAAAGAAAAATCGTTCCGATGACTTTAACCATTTAAACATTATTGCGAAAACTCATTCACTCAAGTGCTTGGACCTAAATACGAAATGGATGCGTGAATTTCTAGCAAATGCAACTGCAACTCAAACACGTGCAACAACCATTGAAAGTGCATTTCGAACATTTATGGAATGGGGATATATGCACGGGTATTTCACAAAAGAGCAGTACGAAGCATCGAAAATAGTGCGATGGTCACCACCAGCAGGGAGCAACTACAAAAAAGCACCTACACGACGTGCCCAGTCGAAACAGTTTTTTGGAGACGAGAACCAAGAAGGAGGAGAAGTTCCGACCCACGAACAAGTCATGGAATTGGCAGAAGAGGCTCAAAAGCGTTACATATACGGAAAGGCGCTCGTCATTACGTCTGCAAATATGGGAACCCGAGCAGCTGAAACACTTATTTATACAGCTTCAAAAAAAGTGGCAGCAAATGGCAACGGTAATTATGTGGACCTAGCCAATGAACTTGTAAATGTATCCTTTCAAATCAACGATGACCCAACATTAAATTCCAAGACCACGAAGAATGGAAAGCGTCGCAAAATATCGATTCCTCGAGTTGAGAACATTTCGACAGGCTTTAATCTGCTTGAGTGGTTGGAAATAAGAAGTGTAGAAGCACTTAAGGAGCAAGAAGCTGGCATCAATCCTCTTGCTCTTATATTCCCAAACAAGAATGGTGGAATCTACACACCAGAACAAGTAGACGAACAGGTAATACGTCCCTCCACGAATGCTTTGGGTTGGCTTTTGCCCCCATATAAAGACGCACGTGGAAAAGAACGGCGCCTTCGTCGCTTTACTTTGCACTCAATGCGTGACCGTTACGGGGTTACTGCAGCCGAAGAATGGAAATACACAGATACAGAACTGCTACAGCAGGGGAGTTGGAGCGACCTTTCCACGGTGCGCAAGTTCTATATGGGTTTCACAGATATGACACAAATTTCAGTACAAGAGAAGCACAAACAAACAATGCTAAAGGAGAACCATGACAATAAGAATCAGTTCTGAACTAGTACGAGAACTGTTGCGATACGTACTAATTAAAGGCGGAGGAATATCAAGCGAGAAATTCTTGGAATACGTCGCCAAATATAGTGATGAGCCCAAGGAGGTTATTAATCATCTTCGCAAACTCAATTACGTCGGTGAAGTGTTTGAGCCATGGGGTCAAGACGAAGTGGAACATATCTTCGTCATTACACCTGAGGGAAGGGGACTACTTTGGAATAGTTCTTTAAATATGTAGAGCGTTTAAAATTCCGAATTTGTTTAGACTTTTTTAACGCAACATAAGTTCTAAAATTATTCTCACAACTTAATAGCGCAGGTGAATAATTGTGTTTACACCTGGCACCAAAATCTTGACTACGGGGAAGCGGAGCCGTAGTAAAAAAAGTACTGACATGGCCTTCGCCCAGCTAGAGTAGAAGAGAATGGAAGATTCTCAATAGGGATACCGGTTGGTTGACCCATGCGTAAAGGCAGACTCGGAGCATCAAACACATAGGCTTTCTTGAATGAAAGCGGAGTCATCCAAACACCCCAGTCCTGTTGACCAGCTAATTACTTGTCAGAGCAAAAGTTTTAATTCTTTGTTTCCCTCCCCAAGAGAGTTAACTATTTAGTTACTTTTTTGTGGGGGGAGGCGGATTCTCTTGAAAAACTTTCAGTTTGTTCGTTTTTTCACCCGCCGTTAGGCGGGTTAATGCGCCGCAGGCGCACTGTTGCGCAAATTAAGAGCGTAAGAAAATGTTTAAGGATAAGTCTGCTCTTTTCGAGCGGAGTTCAATTCAACATTTATGCAATAGGACCCCTGCGGGGTCTTGGCTTGCCTAACGGCAAGCGAAAAAGAAAATGGAATATATGTAGTAAAAACAAGGAGGAGCAATGTTACGTCAGCGCAAAATATCAATTACTTTTAGCAATCCAGTTGCCGGAAGAGATTTACAAGATGGCTCAGAATTCTTAAGTACTAAGCATTGGGTTTTAGCGGAAGTCCTTGTTATTGACCTTCAATCAGCTAAGTTTTTAGATTATGAAAATTCATTAGTTGCTGAGTATGAAAGCTCCACAATCGAGAGCATTCGAATTCCAGTACTGGATTCCGACTCGCCTGTAGTTAAGGAGCAGAAGTCTTACGATTATTTAGCTGTGGTAAAGAATCAGCGACCCGCCGCATGGTCCCGCTGGACTCCGGAGGAAGAACAAGCGTTACTCACACACCTAGAGAATGGGCTAACGATTGAGGAAATAGCTGATATCCACCAGCGAACCCCAGTTGCGATTGATGCTCGACTGGAGCGTCTAGGTGTTTACCTTAAGGAGTCCCCAAAGCTGGGCTCTCGCCCCGAGAAGCGACACTACGAGGCTCTTAAGGACTGGAGGGGAGATGTGAATACCGATGGAACAGCGAAGATGATTTGCTTGGGATGCGGCTACGAAATCGCTTCAAGACCCTGCAAATGTTGGTTAAGTAACGACACCTCACACCTAGTCACATGGAGGGAACATCGCAATATCTACTCGATGTTTGGGAGTGTAATCGGAAAGCGATATTAAGCATGTTGGTTTAGTGCTTACAAAACTCATGAAATACGAGAACCTAGATTCATGCAAACCCCAAGACCAAGTGCACCAGGATTCACGAGTGTAGAAGTTGCAAGAATGCTCGGTGTTAAGCCATCGACCGTTCGTGCTTGGATTTCTAGACGTGAAATCGCAGCTTATAAAGTGGATAACCGCAGATATATTTCTTCCCAGCAGATTCAGGAATTTCAATCTAACAGAGGGAAAAGTGACTTTGTTGATAGAACTTATGCAAACGGTCCAGTTCGTTCCTATCATATAGGTTGATGTTGCAACACTCTGTTTACCCCATGTCAGCCGTGCTCAACATATCGGATAGGTAAGTAGTAGCCGTGGAACCTAATAAGACGCAATTCAAGAATTATTTGGAAAACTCACCAGCAAAAGTGCATCAACTTAACCGATACACGAAGCGAATGTATCCACAAGTCGCAGAACAACTAAACTTATTAATTAAGCAGGCAAAACTTGCCGAAATAAATAAATTGAAATGACCCCCCACCCTTAAGCGACACTCGATTTTGAATGGCACCCAGGTTATTTACCCAGCCAGTGAAAGGAAAACTTCCACAGTAGCCGAGAAGTGGTGTTTAAGTAATTTAAAGCCAATTTCTATTGGATTCGAGACCAAAATACGTACTAATAAAGGGTCACTCCGTTAGATTTAGACGTGGCTTGAGCCAGCCGGATGTCCTATTTGGCTTCGGGACAAGAACTTAGGCAGGAGGGGGTTTGGCGTGGCTTATCCAAAAGTTATCGATAATCGGCGCAGCACCCTTTTGTCAGCCCTGGCCGACGTAGCCCCAAAATTCGACGAGCTTGCAGTTGCAACAGGCTATTGGGATTTAAAGGGAATGGCGGCCCTCCTCCCGCATCTCGAGAATTACAAGAAAATTAGAATACTTATTGGTCAAGAGCCTCTGAGAGCTCGGTTTAAAGATGCATTAAAAGTCGAGGCGGATGGAGATTTCCCTGAGGCAGATTTAAAGTGGGATTTAACAAATACTGATTTTGAATCTGAACTGGTGTCTGCTGGAGTCAAGGTAACTGACCTTATTGAAAGCGGTAAATTGGAAGTTCGCATTTACCGAGGGGCATTCTTGCATGCAAAAGCTTATATATTTACTAATTCTTCTGGAAACGATGCCGTAGGAATCATCGGTTCTTCAAACTTCACTCTTGCCGGATTGACTACAAATACTGAACTCAACTCCTTAGAGGATGAGAATCGAATCGTTAAATACAAACCAGAGAATTCGACAGATACTCATGGGCACCTTAGTTGGTTTAATGAAATCTGGAATGACGAGAAGTCCGAATTATGGAATGGCGAATTTAGCCAAATTATTCAGGAAAGCCCTCTGGGGGTCGTCTGTTACTCACCTTACGAGATGTACATGAAAACACTTTGGGAACTATACAAAGACGAAGTCGATATCAGCACCGAGATTTCAGAAGTCACAAGTTCTTCACTTTTTGCTTTTCAGCAAAGAAATGCGAGACTTCTAATACAAAAACTACAAAAATACGGTGTTGCGATGCTCGCAGACTCTGTAGGTCTCGGTAAGACAATTACAGCAGGCGCAGTTATAAAAGAATACATAGAATCCTACAAAGCTCGAAGAATTTACATCATTGTCCCAGCTTCCCTAGTCCAATCCTGGAAGCGAGATTTAGCCAAAGTTCATGGGATGACTTCAGGGTTTGAAGTAATCAGCATGCAGGATTTTCAGGGCATTGAGAGAGCTCGTGAAATTGATAAGTATGCAGATGTGAATCTCTTCGTTATTGATGAAGCTCACAACCTTCGAAATCCGAATGGCACTAGGCATGAACAACTTCTTGACTAGTTCACTAACAATTCCGATAGCCACGTCCTACTTCTGACTGCAACACCAATCAATAACAAATTAACTGACTTCGTAAATCAAATTCAGCTTGCGGCAAAAGGAAGACTTTCAGCTTTTCCCGTTGTTTATCCGACATCCAAAAAGCGGGAAGTCATTGATTTCTTCGAAGCAGTAAAACGACTTACTGCTGATATGCAGGCAGCGGAAAACAAAGGCGAAAAAGTTGACTTCAAAAGAGTCAGCCGAATTATGCGACAGGGGCTCCGACACTTCCTCGTTCGAACAACTAGGCGAGGGATTGAAGCTGAGTACGGAGGACTTTTAGCTGAGGACGGAACACTGCGTAAGTTCCCAAAGAGCAAAGTCTTAAATCATCCTTATGCATTTTCCGAAGCATTGGGTAAAGGAATAGACCATGCCATCTCAAGCGAGTCTGCAACCTTTGAAGGGCTGGACCCAAGACTCATAGAAGTAGAATCATTATTGAACCAAACTCAGAGAACAAAGCATCCCTTGGATTTGGTAGACAAGACAGGTTCTGCCGAACAAGAGCAAGAGAATGCAGTTTTCGAAAAAGTATTTAAATTAATCCTTTTACTTGGCTTTGCACCCTACAAAACCTCAACTTATCTAAATCGCTATTACGGTAAAAGCAGCGATGAGATAAAAGAATTCAATATTTCCCCAGAGGACTCTTTTAGGCTCAGAAGCCAGATGAGCGTTCACAATATTATGAGAATTACATTTCTCAAGCGTCTCGAGTCATCTCAAGCTGCACTCAGTATCTCGCTTAATCAATACCTTTCAAGACTTAATAAATTCGAGAAATATTTGGATGATGGTCATATCGCATCAATCAAGGATATAAATGAAATCGAAAAAGAGTTTGGTGATGACCTCTCCAATTGGACTGAAGAATCTGTTCGCTCCGAACTAGAAATCGAATTAATCCCGGCAGACTCAAATAATTATCAAATCGCTCAATTGAAAAAAGACATAAAGCGAGATAAAGCAATTATTGCTGTAATTCAGGAATGTTGTGCAGTATTAAACAACGAGGATGACAAACTTGCATCGCTTGTCGATTTGATAAATAAGGTTCGGAAAGATGGAAACTCAGGAAAGAAATTCCTACTTTTTAGTTATTTCACAGACACAATCAGATATTTAGAACAAAAGCTTCCACAACTAATTAATGACGAGGCTTTCCACTCAAGGTCCGCATTTCTATCAGGTTCGAACCGCTCGGAACTAGAGGATGTAGTAAAGCGATTTTCACCAAATTCTACGAATTCCGGCGTGGAGCCAGAAAATGAAATTGATTTTCTATTCTCTACCGACGTACTTTCGGAGGGCCAGAATCTACAAGATTGCGGAGTCCTGATTAATTATGACCTGCACTGGAATCCGGTTCGCATGATTCAAAGAAATGGTCGAATTAACCGCCTAGGGTCCCCATTTGAGAATGTTCAAATTTACAACTTGCATCCTGAAACTTCACTTGATTCGTACTTAAAGCTCGTTAACCGTTTGGAACGAAAAATTGATGCTATCAAATTCACAATCGGAACTGACCAATCGGTACTAGGTGAGGACGAAAATCCGATTGAATTTTTGGATGGATTCGAAGAAGACGAGGAACTGAAATCTGTTCTTAATCTTTATGGCTCCCCAGACTCTAACGAGATATTAGATAACTTTGATGATGATGATGAGCTACTTAGCGAAGATGAATTTATAATTGAATTAAGAAAATTCCTTTCAACCAGCGATGAAAAAACCGTGGAAAGAATTAAGACGATTCCGAAAGGTAAGTGGGGATACCTACCGGAAGGAACAAGGGCGGTTGAAGGCCAAGCACTTGCGCTGACTGAAATCTCAGGTTTTGTGGAGGGTACTGGGAAAGAATTTACCTCCCACTTCTTCATCGAGTCTGACCCGAGTGATGGCTACATGGTTGGCCCAATCGACATGATTGAGGCCCTCGGTCAGATTAAGAGCTCTGCAAGCGACTCAGAAAAGCGGACCGACGTAATCCAATTAAATAGAAAACTCGTAAAGAAGCTCGTAGTCGCTGCATCAAAAGAAGAATCTAAGACTTCTAGCTCAGTAGTACGTCTGACCCCAACGAAGGTAAAAATTCTGGACTATTTAGCCACGGCTTTGCCGGGTCTTGGATTGTCACTGCTATTAAATAACATTGCTACGAAGCAACAATTAAGGAGAGTCGAGCAATTGTTCCTGTCATCCAATAAGGAACTCAAGAAGCTTGGGCAATTGCTCCCAACCACATTGGAAAGCTTTACAAAGTTAGCTAAAGAGCTTTCGGCTACAAAGCCAGAAGAAAAAACGATTGAAGAAGTAGAAGCGGTACTTTTCTATGTCGCTGAATAATAAAAAGCTAGAAAAGCTAGATTTAGCAATTCGAGCGCAATATAAAGCCAGAGATTTAGCAAGTGGGCTAAATACTGCCGTAGCTGTTTTAGAGCTCCTTAATTGTGCCCCGACGGCAAGCACAGAAGACATTTCTTTAACAAAGATTCAACTTCCAAACGCTGAGAGATACGACCATTGGTTTCAACCTCACCCATTCTTTAAGAGTAATCGAAGCTGTTTTGAGTTAATCGATTCCGAAGTAATTCCACTTCAAGCTAAGTTCTACTGGCTGCAAAAGAAATCAAAAATGGCGATTTCGGGTGGAGTACATTTCTCGCCCAATTGGGAAGATAGCGAATTTACTCGAGCCGAAGGCTATAAAATCGGTATTGACTTTTTTCTATCTCCAAACGCAGAGTCGCTATTAATCGTTCTGTCAGACCGTGGCAACTTAAGAATTGTCGAATTAAATGAATGGCTCCGCTCAACGCAGGTGGAGATATTTACATTATGGACCCAGACAACCGAGGGAATTTCAGCAGATATTCTGCATTCGACGCTTTGGAAGTCCTTCCAGCTTCAAGCGGTTAATGAGAAGTTCTATATCGGAATCGTGAATGCATTTACCGAGCTAGTCCAACACTTTGATGCGAATGTGAAGTCGCTCGACGAAGTTGATTCCAAGCAATTTGTTAACAGATTAATTGGAAGACTTCTTTTCTGTTGGTTTTTGAAAAAGAGGGATGTTTTAGACCAAGAGCAAAGGTATTTTGACATCGATGACCTTTCGGCTACGGATTACTACCATGCTCGACTTGAACCGCTTTTCTTCTTGACACTAAATACACCTACAGTTTCAAGAGCTGATGCGCTAGCCCAATTCATAGTTAAATCGAAGCCTTTCCTTTCAAAAGATAAGCAAGCACTAATGCAGATAGACCTGAAAACTCCATACCTAAACGGTGGTCTCTTTGAAGCTCATGAAAATGATTTTTTCCAAAAAGACTTCTTGAATTTTCCAGATGGCTATTTCAGTAGACTTTTTGAACACTTCGATTCATATAATTTTACTACTGACGAATCCAGCCCAGAATATGAACAAGTAGCAATCGACCCAGAAATGCTTGGCAAAGTATTCGAAAGCCTACTTGCATCCTTTATTGATGAAACAGGCTCTGCAGAACGAAGCGCACGAGGAACCTTCTACACCCCTAGAGAAATTGTTAGCCAGATGTGCCGTGAAACTTTAAGAGATACATTAAAGGCAAAGTTCCCAGATGACGTAAAAATGGGGGAGTCCATAGACTCACTAATTGATACGAGTCTCTCAAATTGGGCTATCGGTGGCACGAACAGCAAGCGAGATTCCATAAAAGATTACGGTCCGAAACTGGTAAAGGCGCTGACTTCAATATCAGTTATCGACCCTGCGTGTGGTTCTGGTGCATTCCCGATAGGAATGTTGAATGAATTGATACGACTGCACCAAAGGCTTGTGCCCGGTGCTGACCATTATGAACTTAAAATTTCTTATTTAAGAGATGCGATATTTGGTGTGGATATTGAACCAATGGCGATTGAAATATGTCGCTTGAGAGCATGGTTGTCCATACTTGTGGATTCTCCTTCAGATATGGATATTGCTCCACTTCCAAACTTGGACTTCAAATTTATTGCCGCAGATTCATTAACCAAGCTGCCCGAGGGTAATACAAGGACTTTATTTGGAGACAATGAATTAGAAGACTCACTTGAAGAAATCCGGGTTGAGTATTTTGATGCCAAAGATGCGAAAAAGAAGGAAAAACTCAAGAGTCTTTATGAAAAAAAGATTAGTGAAACCATAGAAGTTTCCTCTACGACAGCTCGTGAGGCACTTATTCGCTCCTTTAACCCCTTTGAAACTGCTCACTGCGCCTCATTTTTTGACCCCGTGGTGCTATTTGGCCGCACTAACTTCGATATCGTCTTAGGAAATCCTCCTTACGTTGATTCAGAAATGATGACCGTTAAATATCCTGAATTTCGTAATTATCTTAAAAAAGAATACGAATCAACGACGGGTAATTGGGACCTCTTTATTCCATTTATAGAGCGAGGAATCGCTCTAACTGCCCCTAAGGGCTCATTAAGTTTTATTGTAAAAAACAATTTATATGGGGCTAGGTATGCGGACGCTATTAGGCAGATGATGATGAAGCAGAACATCGTTGAATTGCAGGAATTCAGTACTGTAAGGGTATTTGAGGATGCCGATGTACTGCCCACGGTTTTTAGACTCTCGAAGAGTTCTCACCACACACCTGTAAAGATTTCACTGATGGAGACCGTTACAACTCCAGGCAATGTTTTTGAAATTCAACCTGAAGTTTTCTATGCAACTCCAAATTGGATTCCGTTCTTGTCAGATGAAAAGACCCGCTCAATTTTGACGAAAATGGATTCAAATAAGCGCCTAAGAGACTTGGGGCTAAATATCGGAGCAGCAGCAACTGTTGGGGAAGCATATGAGTTAAAGGAATTTGTTGAAGAAGGCAAAGCACCCTACAAAAATGTAAAAAAGATGATTAACACAGGAACCATCGATAGGTACGAATCCTTATGGGGAAAATCTTTAACAAAATACCTCAAAGATAATTACGAGCATCCTGTCGTCAAAGATTCAAAGATTAAAGGAATAAATTTAAATCGGTTCGCACAGTGTGCCTCTCAGAAAATAATCATCTCTGGAATTCGCTCTCTTGAGGCGTTTCTAGACGACAAAGCTGAATATTTGGCCGGAAAATCCACTTCAATCATGTACTTTCCCGTTGAAGAAGACTTGAGAACTTTAAAGATTGTCACGATGATTCTTAATTCACGCCCAGCATCCTTTTGGTTCTTTAAGACCTTCTCAGCTGGTGGCATGAGTGGCGGCGGCGGTTCGATTAGCCCGAAAGACTTGGCCCTCATACCGATGCCGGCCTTGAAAGAACGAGATAAAGTCGAGCTTGAAAAACTGTATGATTCTTACGTACGAAATATGACCAAAGCTGGTTATGAGGAAATTGACCGTAAAATAGCGGAACTTTTCGGATTGTCGGAAGATGAGTTCGAATTCGCTACAAAGAACATCACGGTATAACTGACTTGTTTTGCCCAGTTTTTGCCCAGTAAAATGGGTAACGATAAAAGAATAAGCCGAAAAATGGGGATGTAGCAGGCGAGTTTTACGCTCGAGGGAACCAACAGTTCCCAAGGCGCCTCACTGCTAACGAGGTAAGGTGTAAAAACCTTCGAGAGTTCAAATCTCTC
>CAZXQA010000005.1:0-10918 GCA_964642835.1 uncultured Candidatus Saccharibacteria bacterium
ATACGTGTACGAACTAAGGCATTTTTTTACGGCATGAACTTTTTTTTCCGGAACACCATCAGAAAAAAACGGCAACGTGTTAAGGGATCGTGTTTGAGTGTACATTTTTCGTTGCGCCGTTTGCTGTAAAAAACGCTCAGTTGTCTGAGGCGTTTAGCCACTTGCTAAATTAACTAAATGCAGGGATACATTTAACAGATTAACGGGCATCTTTTGCAGATTGTTTGCGTTATAGTATTAAGATGTTCATTGGTACGTGAAGAGAGATTTCAGCGGGTGAACGTCAGCACAAAAACCTTTTCAATCATGAGTAAGCAAACAGGCTTAATCCGGATGGACGGCAAGATAGGCGGCATCAGCTTCTATCGGTCAGGTGGTGTTGACCTGGCCCGCGTAGCCAACGGACCAAGCAAAGAAAAAATCGAGAGTGACCCGACGTTCCGACGAACACGGGAGAACAACACCGAGTTTGGCGGATGCGCCAACGTAGTAAAAGCGTTGCGACTGGCCATCGGCGAAGCAAAGATTACCAAAGCCGATGCGCAGATTGTGGGACGACTGATGAAGATTTTTAAGGAGATCAACTTAGTAGGCACGGGAGCTCGCGGACAACGCAGCATTGATCTTTCCGAACATGCAGTGTTGCTGCAGAACTTCGAGTTCAACTCGCGCACTTCTTTCTCATCAGTGTTTAATGCTCCGTACAGTATTACCACTACACCGGCGCGTGATGAAGCCACGCTGAACGTAGCTTCGTTTCTGCCATCGTCATACGTTAACGCGCCCGACGGAGCAACGCATTTCAGATTGTTCACTATTCTGTGTACGCTTTCGAACTACGAGTATGATACGGATGCGGGACGTTACACGGCAACAGATCCTGCGTTGGATATGCTCAGCGCAGAAGTGAACAGCGCAGTAACCGACCTCGCAACCACAACACCGGTAACATTTGCATTGAACCCGGTGCTGCCGGGATCACCAACAATGGCTACCAGTGTGGCCGCTGTGCTTTTGGTAGGCTGCGAGTTCTTCCAGCGAGTAGGTACAGTTGATTATTTACTGGCACAAGGCGATTGCATGCGTGTGGTAAGGATTTTCTAGTGCAGTGCGGACTATGCAAGCCTTCAGGCGGGTTCTTTCGTTAGAGCCCGCCTTTTGCGTTGTGGAAGGGATGTAGAAGATACTACGGAGCAACACGGCTATAGACGGCTCTGATACGGCTCATGTACGGGTGAACGGTGACTTTGATACGGAGAAGCAGTATAGATGTGGTGTGATTTTTAAGCGACCGTTTTTCGGGTAACGGGTAAGCACGGGCGCGGCACTGCGCAAAGATGATAGCTTGGGATGTGCGAGAGGTTGTGCGGCTATCAACTTTGTGCAGTGCTTAGCAGGGGTCTGGGGGCAGCGATTGCGCCCCCATGTAAAAAAGATTCAGCTTCAACATAGCGTATGTCAACCGCTAAGTATCTTTTGTATCCAGTGACCAATAATGCCACCACTGGTTCCGCCGATTAACGGTAAAAGATACCAGCGTAAACTATGAAGGATACAGAGGATTAGTAACCATCTGTTATCATCACTGCCTGTGATTTTAAAGTTTTTGCCTTCATATGTGAAGGGGGATGGAATGCGACGTTTGTGTTTCATATGACTAGGTTATTTATTATACATATCTGGATTTTTTCCAAAATCATGTTTTCGTAAACTTTTTTTTCGCGTGGCTATAGCTCCGCATGGTATTAAGCGGTAAAACTTCCTTAAAGAGCTCCGCAGACGCATATAATTAAAATAGTACCCGTGATATTGTTTAGAATTCATGCGTACAAAGCTCTTTCGAGCTCCTGAGATTTGGAAGGACATTAAGGCGGGTTTCAGCAAAGCTGCTCCCAATGAAGCGCAATAGATGTCGGAGCAACTAAAAGCCTGAAGCCCTTTATTGGCGCGGATTTTATCTCGTGGACATTTTATAATGTAAATATTCATTTATGATCTGACGGGCAAATTACTAGCGATAGCTTGATTAAAGACAGAGTTTGTGCTACTGACTTTTCAGTATTTCCAAAGGCAAACGTATAGGTGAACAATCTTGTTAAGAAAATTATATCCCAACCGTGTGCGGTCTATTTAGCAGTAAGTCCCTAATGACGATCTGCTTAACTATTTAACTAGCTGTTGGAATAAATGTGCGTCAGCACGGTTAAACAGCCTTGAGCGAGCGTCGGGAGAGCGGTTGCAATTAGCGAAGCGGTTTGCAATCCGCTGTGCGTTGCGAACCACTGCGAACGGAGCCACCGGTGGGAGCAGAAGAGCACGCCAGTGTGATGCGACCTATGTAGAAGTATTTTTTAGCTGCTAAAAAGAAAACAAATTGATACCGCAATAATCAGCAGTGAAAAAATACGCACTACACAAGCGCATACGATACTGCCGTAGGCGACAAACAATCAACGTATGCGCGCAGCCGGTGGCGACACGCAGGTGAGCCAAACTATGAAGCCGGTGGACTGTGCAGCTGCTGCCAGTGGAGCGCAGTACATCATTATGGAACGGAGCAAACATTAATCGCAATAAAAAAGCGGAGTGTAATAATGTGTACGAGCGCAACCAAGCTGCTGTCGCAGGACAGAGAGGCTGATATGACGAAGAAGGAGGAGCCGCAAAAAGCATGACAGCCCCAAAGCCCGAAGGGTAACACAGCGTAAGCGCGAGCTTTTCAGATTTCGATTCGTGCGCGCTTGCTGTGTTAGGCTGGCGTGATTTTTTGCTGACGACTGATTGAGGAATACCGCTTAACCGTGTGAGGGCATGTGCGGTGTGATGGAGCGCGTTGGAGATGGTGGCAGGAAGTTTTTGCCTGGCTTTTTTCAAGCCAAGCAAAAATCTTATCTGCGACCATTGCGCGTATAGGGGCGGACGGGTGCGCAGGCGTGTGATGGATGCGGGCAAGCAAAAAACGCACGTCTTGTCATCTTCTGACGAGAGGTGCGTTGCGCGTCGGGCGGGTAGTGCTACTGTAACTTATGGCGGCACAGGTACAGTTACTGCTACAGGAACTTATACCGTTACAGGTACATTTACTGTAACTGTTACTGCTGCTGCTACTGTTGCAGCAATCAATTTTCCAATACTATGTTAACAAAAGGGGGAGTTTGTAAATAGATTCCACGCTTTATTCGCTTGTCAATAAAAAAACATGCGAATAAGTTTTTTCCTCCCCGTTTTTGAGTTAATTTTATCTGACAGGATTATAGGATAAGAAGGCCGTATAGGTTTCAGATATTTCGGGTGTACGAAGGCAGACACCAACAGATTTTAAAAGTTGTTTAGACGGGATAGAATTAACCACCAGATTGTTTCCCAGTACAACTTCAGGTAATAAAAAACAGCACATGATTATCGTGTGCTTTAAAACGTGTGTAGATGAGTAACGGTACGTAGTAACAGAAATAAAAAAGAAACGCTTCCTTCCAGAGTTTGCGACAGCGGAGAAAGCGTTTCTTAAAGCAAAGACCCAACACTCGGTGAAAACCGGGCGAGGCCTTTTTTATTACCCTAAGCGGGCAATTTTTTTAAATGAGAATGCATAACAACAACTAAACATGATCACAATGAGATCAATTACAAAAAAGGTTTTCATTCCACCTTGAAGGAATGAAGGGGCAAGGTGTCTGCAGGCTGTAAAGCCCACCCAACAACGCAGGCCGTCACGGTTCAATACTTGTCAATTATGTCAAAGTACAAACCAGTACCACCAGGGTACGAGTTGATTTTCCGTCCTTACTATGAGAAGAATGGAAAAATCATCTACCCGAAAAAAGGACGCGTGTTTCCGATGTTAGTTAAGAAAAAGTAACGCGCGTTCTTTCGTAATGTATACTGAGGTTGGTAATTACTGACCGTACTGTCAGCCCGGGCTCTCGCAAAGTTCGGGCTGCTGCTTTTCATACCGAAGGTATGCGCATCACAGATCGTGATCAGGTTACATGCATTTCATTTATTCAAAGAGCGATGTTGATATGTCCGTTCCGAAGAGAGGATACGAAGCCCTCCCGGATGGTTGTTCTGGTTTTCAAATTCTCACTGTAAACGATAGTTGTGCTCGTTGTTGCTAATCCTCCCTGCCAACCGGAACGCGGCAAAAATAATAGTTGCCCGCGGAATTCCTAGTTTTTTTCTAACGCTGTTTGTTTTTGTAAGCGGATATTAAGTTACACAATTCCATCGCCGTTTGGCAAGTGTAAAGCGGTAAAAATTTTTACAACCGGTTAATATCCGGATCCGCCGATACGGGAAAGTGCGTTATTACAGCTGTTTAGGCTTATTTGTGTACACATTGTCAGGATACGGTCTGCTAGCGTAACCGCTGCAAGCGTTGCAATAATTCCTTTTTGCGGCGCACGGCAACCGATACGGCCGCATGATCGCTCATGATGATAATTCCGCCACGAGCATGCTGATAGCTGCTTACCTCCTTGAGATTGATCATGTGCGAACGGTGTACACGGAAAAAGATTTCTGCAAGCGTTGTATTGTTGTTAAGATAACGCTTCACTGCCGCCAAAGCCTTGCAGCACACATACTGCTTTTTGTCTTTCATATGAAACACAGTGTAACTGCCCGCACTTTCCATGCGAAGAATGTCTGCTACCTGCAAAATGTGAATCTGACCGCCTTGGGTTAAATTGATCATGTTATTCATGTTGTATGGGTTTAGTGTTTTATCCGATGGGATGGAATTTCTCAATGTCGGTTTGCAGCTCTGCGGTCTGATTGATTTTGTAACGCTCCGTAGTGCTGATGTGTTTGTGACCTGCCATGTATTGCACCTGACGCAGATTGTATTGTGATAACCAATGCGTGATGACGCTGGCGCGCACCTGAAGAAAATTACTGAAGCGGGGTTCTGTTTTTTCCAACTCCTTGCTGAATGCTTTCCAGATGTGCGATGTGCGGTTGCACTTGCTTTGTTTTTTTCCTGCCGACGGCAAACTGATAAAAAAGTGATCGCTGATGTGTGTGCTGTACCGGAGCAACTCATTACGGGTGGAGAACTGATATTCCATGAGCTCCATGATCTGATGCGGTTTTAATTCCAGAGTACGCTCTGCGCTCTTGCGTGAGCCGCCAATGAATATTTTCCCTTCACGCAATTTCACATCCTGCATCATCAGATTGTCGATTTCCGGAGTGGTTAACCCTTGATGAATCATCAGACTCAGTATGATTTTATTTCTTCTTCTGTTAAGGCTGTAGATCGTAAACCAATTACGGTTCGAACGGGCATCCGCTGCCGTGGGTATGGTGTAATCTGTATATAATTTTTCCAGCTCCTGAACGGTAAGTATTGTGTGCAGTTTGTGCTGATGTACTCCGTGCAGTTTGATGTGCTGAGCGGGATTGTCTATTCTGCGCTCCTGTTTTATTTCATAAGCGAAAAAGTGCTTTAACGCCATGAGTTGAACATTACGCGCCATATTTCCGTTTCCCTTGCGCTGCAAGTGTTGCAGATAGCCTGTTACTTCCCGTGATGAAACTTGCTCACTTTCGATATTCTGTGCATCAAGCCAACCTAAAAATGACAACACATGCATGTTGTAATGCTTGACGGTCATTGCGCTCAGATCCTGAGATTCGAGATACTGTACAAATGAACTCATAACAATACCCCGCTTTCCTTTTCCACAATGTGCGTGTATATCTGTGTACTCTCCAATGAACTGTGCCCGAGAAAACGGCTCAGCATTTCCATCTGCATTCCTGCCTCGAGTAAATGTGTAGCTATAGAGTGACGCAATGCATGTAACCCGATTGGCTTTTGCTGCAAGCTCACATCGTCGGTCATCTGCTGCAGTAATTTGAAACGCGAGTACAACGCACCGGCCGACATGGCTTCACCCGTACGGGAGATAAACAAAGCCCCTTCGGTTTTCTTTTTTACCAATAACGGACGATAATCAAAAATGTACTGCTGTATATACCGCGCATTGGTTTTGTTAAGCGGCACAAAACGCTCTTTGTAATTCTTTCCTTTGCGAACATGCACAATGCGTGTGTCGAGATTAATATCACTCAGATCAAGATTCACACCTTCATTTCTGCGCAGACCACAACTGTAATACACAACCAGCATTACTTTATCCCTTGCGCTGATAGCCTCCTCAATTTCATTTTCGCACTCACGATCCGTTACTGCAAAAAGCTGTTTTATTTCTTCCACGCTGAGCGGAGTGATTTCCTTTCGGTAAAGTTTTTCCTGACGGATTCCCAACGCAGGTACCTGCTCCATACCGCGGTGACGCAGGTACTCTAAAAACTTTTCGATAGCCTGTAAGTGCTTGTTGAGATAATTATTACTCAATCCTCCACCGCGTCGGATGTTTGCGCGCTGACTGACATAGCTGTAATAATTACGGATGTGCAGCTGACGCAGTTCGTTGATTCCTTTTATGGGTTGTGATTGTAAGAAGTGCAGGAACTCGCGAACAATACGGGGAACGGATGTGACTGTACCTGCACTGTAACCCAATACACCGAGCCACTCTTTAAAGCCCATGAGCAGGTACTCATAGGACGTGTTGCTGATTACTAATTTTTGCATGTGCCTTATGCTTGAGCTGTTTTGTCGGACTTCTTCTGTTTTGTGCTGATGCCCTGCGCTTTAAGTGGTTCACTGCCGCGCTGAACTTCTTTTGAACCCTGAACCGCATGCAGTATGCTGTTCATCGCCGTATCAATACCGGCCTGCAGTTGTGCGTACTCTTCCATACTCACCACTTCATAGTGATATCCGTTCTTCTTATCACCCTTTACAATACGGATCAAACCTTCCTGCTTAAGCTCGATCATATAACGCTTCTGATTACTGCTGTTCAACCGTAAGGCGTTTCTTGATTCTGCGTTGGTAAACACGTATTTGTTCTCACGTCTGAGCCATGCTTTGAGCTGTTCAAAATAATTGCGACACGCTCCGGAGAGTTCATCACTCTTGCGCAGCAGAATATCTTTTATCAGTTCATTGGCTGCTGCAATATCTTCAGGTGAAGTTTCAATGTACATTTCACCCGTATGCTTATCCACGTGCTGCATACGCTGATACTGATGATAAAAAGTAATGACCTCGATAAACTGTAAGTAATGCGCATTGGTTCTGCGCGGCTTGAAAACGGCTGCAGGAAGATTCAACTGCTCAGCGTAAGGATTGCGCACCGTAACAGGTTGCAACACGCGCTGCACGTTCTTTAACAACTCCTGAGCGTGATGTTCTGCAGCAAGATCAACTTTGCCGGCCGACAAAGCCCGCTGATAATGCATGATTAACGCATCCTGCTCTGCAGACTCATCGAGATAAAGTAAAAAACTCCTGTTGGCATTATCCTCATAAATACTTTCTCTGGTAGTACACCCCGACACGCTTACCGGACCTTCCACGCAAAGCGTTACAGCTTTGGTTTCTCCCTTAGTGTTTTTCAGTGCAATGGTCTTTGTTATTTTTCTTTTGCTCTGCAACTCACGCAAGGGATACAAAACATTTTCTGCTCCGTCCAGATCTTCAATCAGAATAACACGGTGCTTTAGTTCGCGTTGACCGAAGTAGTAAAAAGCATTTTCGCTTAAGGTGGTGATTTCTATTCTGTCCTCTTCCGGAATCAAAGCGCCTACTTTTTCCTGAAGATGTGTTTTACCTGTGCCGCTGCTTGCTAAACTTACCGCATGCAAAGGGCGTTGCATTTTTCTTGATGTGTAGATCAGATACAACAAGAGCCTGTTTATGTTTTCACCTACAACGCCGCTTTTACCAATGAGTTCATTGGTGTTTGCAAGGAGTTGGGGCTGACGTAAAAACTCTTGCGCCTGTTGTTGTTCTTCATCGGAAAGGGTCTTCCCTGTTTTCTGATTGAGCGTACTCTGCAATTGCAGTTGTGCAACGCGGTAATTCTCGAGCTGCTCGGTGAGTTCTGCCAGACAACCGGCTACAAAGTTGGCGCCGATCTCCAGACGTTCTGCCACTTTACGAATGAACTTCTCGCTCTGTGAATCGTTGTACAGATCGAGGTTGTGACGCAGGGGCGGGCGTTGACTTTCAGGCAGAGCTACTTTAAGTGTGACGCGCATGCGGTCTAAACCTTCCAGGCGTATGCCGCCCAGAACGGTGAAGTGCAGGTAGTGATTGCAGTAAATGAGTTGATCCGGATTTCGGGTATCTAAAGGGCTTGCGGGTTGCATATGTTGATAATTTTCAGACTTGCATAGTATGGCAACAAACATATACAGTTTGGTTACTCCCCTCCAAATTGCAAAACACCTATTTATTAACATATTGTGCATTACTTGGTATCGTTTTTCTAATTTTACTCATCATTTCACGCATTATTAGTGCTTTAGATAATATTATTTGATATGGAATTCGGAGATAACCTTAAACGCATCCGCACCGAGAAAAGCCTCTCACAGGGAGAACTGGCAGAAAAGCTGGGTATGCATGCTTCGCATATTTCACGATATGAGAACAACCAGACGGCGCCGTCTATTGATGTGCTACGCAAAATGAGTGACACTCTGCAGGTGAGTACTGATGAACTGATTTACGGACCGAAGGACGCCCGGAGTAAAAACACGATAAAGGATTCTGATCTGCTGCGTATGTTCGGCAAAGTGCAGGAGCTGGACAAACAGCAGCTTACCTGTGTAAAATCATTGCTCGGCGCGTACATCTTCCAGGAAGAAGCCAAGAAACAATTCAACACGTAATTTATCTTTTGTAATACACTTTAACGTTTAACATTTAAAACAAATCCAAATGAGAGTAAATCCACTAGTAGCGCTTGCCGGAGCATTCTTCGTCGGATGGGCAATCAGCGAACTGATGAACCGTAAAAACACGATTCAGCTGCAGCGCGCGTTTATCAGTCAGAATGAACTGGAGCTTAGAAAACAGAGAGCGCTCAACGGGCAACTGAAAAAAGATCTGTTCCGTCAGCATCTGGTGATTAATCAGATCAATACTGTTGTGAACGAAGCCGCAGAGCAGAAGAGCGCACCGCAGGAGCGTGAGCGCATGGGATACGTGAAAGACAAAATCTGATTGTATTATTTTGTCAGTTTTGATTTAGCCGTTGCGTCTGCGTATAACTTGCAGCCCTGAATAAAACATATCGCACATGAAAGATTATATAACGTGGATACTGGTTGCCATTGCAGGCAAGGTGGTTACTGATTCGTTGCCACCTATCGGAGTGAAAGACATCTACCGCTATACGCGTAAGTTGCTGCTGTTTGCAGGTGCTTATGCCTTGCTCGGTTATACTTTGCTCTACGTGCGTGTGATCAGTTCCGGAACGCCCACCGAGCGCGACAAAGAACATGCCTTGGCGCTTACTGTTATGGCTGTCGTGCTGACCTTTGCTCTGATTGGTACGCTTGCTCTCAAGCAGCAGCAGCGCGAACAGGCGTAGCCGTTTACAAACGTTTGTAAACGCTTAATGTCGGTTAGAGCCTTTCAACTCAAGGGAAGCACGATTATGGGTTTAGAAACACTAGGGAGTCTGGCAAAGCATGTAGTCTCGCATAGTTTTCCATTTGTTCCAGTACCTCCGTTTCAAATCGCTCAGTGATTCTAGATCGTTCAGACGCTGAGATACTATCACCGTCTAGCCATTGCTTTGTACTGCCAATATAAACACTGGAAATCCTAATCAAGTCAGTACATCTTACATAATATATTTCTTCCTGAGGCTCGGAAAAGTAAAACGCTTTTTCCTTTAAGCCTGGATTTGCCTGTTTAAACATGCCAGACCATTGTTGACGAGGATGATTCCATTTTGAAGAAGGGATTGAGTCATAATAATTGTACACAAAACTTGGGCGAAGACTGGTTGAAACAATAGCAATTGGCTGTGGGCGATCGTCAACTAGACTATTCCCGCAACTAAAGTGTGTGGAGCAGGCGAGTAATACTAAGATATATTTACTTCTCATTGTTCTTAGGTGCTATAGGTGTGTTGTCTGTATTCCACATTCCTTCTTTACGATGCCACGTACCTTTTTCATCCTGATACATATACATAGATAGAAACAGATTATAATTGTGCGTTATTGCCGTAGAGTTCATCCCTGCAGGCATGGCTCCTTCTACATTTTCATACATCCAGTTCGATAAACTTAACATTTTATATCCAACAATCACAGTAAACGAAGTTATGCCATTGTTTGCAGCATCCATTTCTTCTTGGGTTATTGGAGTATTATTGTAAGGGTCGTTAGCTCCAACACCAAGAGCAGCAACGTACTTCCACATTCCAATAGCAGCTATATCAGCGGGGATTGCAGCCCAGTCATAGAACAGCCCGTCTTTTGCTACCGCATTTATCGCATCATATGCTCTGTCGTGAATTTGAGCCGCACGGTCTACTGCGTCGATGGGTGGGGCAATGTAATCATACTTTTTAGTGAAAGCTCCATTGATGTCGATCTGATACAGTGAGGTCGGTCCCATATATAAGCCGTAGTCTAAATATGGATAATCCGTTAAGCCTGCACCGTCCGCAGGTATTTCTTCTTGGCGAGGAACAAATTTTGAGAAATTCTTTGATGGGTCAGTGAATACTACAGTATACATTACGCCTCTACCTTTCGGACCAAATGCTCGTGGATTGTCTTCATTGTAGCGTGTCACTTTTTGTGTGATCTCTCCAGTATGTTCATTAATTGCAACTAAATAGTATACATATTCTAACCCATCTAAGTCAATGCCATCTATTGGTCTGTTACTTGCGAACTGATAGGGGGTAAGCATCGGATAGCCCGCAGTAAGCGGATCTTCACTTAGGAACCGACCTAACAAAGCATTGTAGATTCTGAAGCCATAGTCGTAAGTGTTTGTTTCCCCGTCATTTTCTTTACCGTTGAATGCATA
>CAZXQA010000006.1:0-10342 GCA_964642835.1 uncultured Candidatus Saccharibacteria bacterium
AGAGGCGGCCGGAGATTATCGGATAAAAGCTACCCTGGGGATAACAGGCTGGTTGCGCCTAAGCGTCCATAGCGACGGCGCAGTTCGGCACCTCGATGTCGGCTCAACTTATCCTGGAGGTGAAGAAGCTTCCAAGGGTATGGCTGTTCGCCATTTAAAAAGTTACGCGAGCTGGGTTCAGACCGTCGTGAGACAGGTTGGACTCCTATCTACTGCAGGCGTTCGTTTCTTGAGGGGATTTGCTCCTAGTACGAGAGGACCGGAGTGAACTGACCGCTGGTGTACCTGCTCTTCTGCCAAGGAGACCGCAGGGTAGCTAAGTCGGGAAAGGATAAATTCTGAAAGCATCTAAGAATGAAGCCAACCCCAAGATGAGGAAACGTTTGAGGGCCGTGAGAGATGATCACGTTGATAGGCGCCAGGTGTAAGCACAGCAATGTGTTGAGCCGAGGCGTACTAATTGCCCGAATCTTATTAGGAAATTTGGGAACCAGAATCTGTCCTGCTTAATGGAATCAAACAACCAGCCGCCCGCGGCCTGCTTTCATGTATCGAATGTTTTGTTTTGGTGCCTTGTCGCTGAGGTCACACCCGTTCTCATTCCGAACACGGCAGTTAAGCTCAGTTGAGGCGATGGTACTCGCAAGGGGAGAGTAGCTAGGCGCCAGAACAAAGTATTTGATTCACTTCCACAATAAAGCCTTAAAACAAGGCTCTTTTTCGTACCCGAAGGCAAAGACACCGACGGCAATTTGCATCGGCGTCTTTTTACTTGAATTCGGTTCTTAGAAGAGTATTATTGTGTGCAAAGAGATCTTTCGGTGTCGTAATTTCAGACAGGAGGATGGCATGCCACAGAAGTCGTGGAAACGCACCACTCGTCGGCGACATATGCGGGCGAAAGAGATGGTCCGAGTGAAGGGTGTTCGAGAAAGTTTGCATCGCCATGCCCAAAGCATGGAGAAGCGGTACTGCAAGTAAGACAACAGGTGGAACCAAGAGGTTCCACCTGTTCTTTGTTATAATCATCCTTATGAATTCCTGGTCTCGCATGCGCAAACGAATAGTGCTCGGGATTGCGCTTCTGTGCGCGGCGGTTCTCATTGGACTGCCGAGCTATTTTATTTTGCACAAAACGCCAACGTGCATGGACGGGCTCATGAACGGGGACGAGAGCGGCGTTGACTGCGGTGGCTCGTGTCAGCGACTCTGCACGCTTGAGTCTCTACCTCTCGTTATTAAGGGCGATCCGCGCATTCTCACCATTGCCCCCAATACCTTTGAAGTAGCGGCAGTGATCGATAACCCGAATCCTGCCGGCGAAATTCGCCGCGCCAAGTACACGGTGAGCGTCTACGAAGCGACGAGCTTGGTACCGGTGAAGACCTTCTCAAACACGGCCTATATTCCTGCTGGGCAAACCTTCGTCATCTTTGAAGGCCCGTTTACTCTCGAGGAAGGAGTGACGCCACTCCGCGCTACGCTTGAATGGGACCACGCCTCTCTTAACTGGCAGAAGCCGCTCGCCGCGACACCGAAGATCGATGTCGGGCAAAGTCTCTTCTCGCGCATGGAAACTTCTCCACGCCTCGAGGTGACGGTCACGAACACGACGCTTGCGCCAGTCGCCAATCTCGATCTCACCGCTCTTATCTATGACGCCGGGGGCACCATCTTCGCGGCTTCAAAGACACTCGTCCCCGCGCTTGGTGCCGGTCAGCAAACACAAGCGATCTTTACCTGGCCACGCCCGCTACCTATGGCACCCGTCGAGGTGGAAGTGGTGACGCGAGTATTCCCTGACTCAAGTTACGTGCGATAATCCTGGGGCTAATGTTTAAAAAATTTCTCGACAGGATCTCGCTGGATTGGTGGACCTTTGTCCCGGCGCTCCTTATCTCGCTCGCGGGGCTTGTCACCATGAACTCCTTCGCGGGGGAGAATTACTTCTTCTTCCGTCAGTCGATATGGATTCTCGTGTCCGTGTGCGTGTTCCTTGTGGCCTGCGCGGTGAATTGGCGGTTCCTGCGACGGACCTCGATTCTCTTGCCCCTCTTCGGCGCTATTCTCATGCTCTTGAGCGCGCTCTTTCTCGTGGGGCGCATCGCGCATGGGGCGCAGAGTTGGTTAAATTTGGGGCTCGTGGCTTTCCAACCTTCGGACTTGGCGAAGCTCGTCCTCATCCTTATCTTGGCCAAGTACTTCTCGAGGCGGCACATCGAGATCAAGAACTTGCGTCACGTCATGGTCTCCGGAGTGTACGCGGGCATTCTCTTCGTCCTCGTCTTTCTCCAACCCGACTTTGGTTCGGCCATGGTGATCTTCGGTATTTGGTTCGGCATGGTCTTGGTCTCAGGAATTTCTAAAAAGCATCTCGCCTACGTCGCGCTCGTTGGGATCGGTATCTCGACAGTGTTGTGGCTCTTTGTCTTCCAACCGTATCAGAAGGCGCGCATCATGACCTTCCTTAACCCGACGGCCGATATTCATGGCGCGGGATACAACGCCTACCAGTCGACGATCGCGGTGGGCTCTGGACAATTGTTGGGGAAGGGGGTGGGCCAGGGGAGTCAGTCGAAGCTCCAGTTCCTGCCAGAATACGAAACGGACTTTATCTTCGCCGCCTTTGCCGAGGAGTGGGGCTTTGTCGGTACACTCATTCTGCTCTCACTCATGCTCTTCCTCCTATTTCGGATTATCAACAACGCTTCGGCTGCGGCCACAAACTTCGAAACCCTCTTTGGCCTCGGCGTGACAGTGCTCTTTACCGTGCACATCGTGGTGCACGCGGGTATGAATATGGGAGTGATGCCTGTGACGGGTATCGTCTTCCCGCTTATGAGTTACGGCGGGTCGCATCTCCTCATGGAGTGGCTCGCTCTCGGCATGATCTCGAGTATGAGACGAGACTCACAGGGGCCGCGCCTTTCTTAAAGAACCATTTTAATATTGCGCGAACGTTTCGCGGTACATTCTTTCTTGGGAGAAGGTTTCGAGAGGTTGATCGAGAATCTCACTTACGCCGCCGATGCGGTTGGCGCGGATCTCTAAGCCGGCAAGCTTCGCTTCTATAAGGACATAAGGCAAACCTTCCTTGAGAGAGGGAAGAGCAAAAACGTCGAAGCCCTTGAGAACTTCTTCGCGGGGCAGATACCCGAAGAGTTTGACGCGCTCCGTGAGAGCGTATTCCCGGATCTTCTCTTCTAGAAAGGCGCGATTTTCTCCTTCGCCCACAATGGCGACATACATCTCGGGATTCTGGCGTGCTTCTTCGACGAGGGTGATTTGGTTTTTATTATTGTTGAGTTCTCCCACGGTGCCGGTAATGCGGGCATGGGCAGGGAAGGCGTCGCGAATGATTCTCCCATTCCCGAACGTGGTATTGAAATCGATGCCGTTATAAATTCTCACTGCCTTGCGTCCAACCAAGGGCATCCGACGCGCGACCGCGAGATCGTAGTTTGAGACAGTTATAAGACGGTGGGCGAAGAGAGCCGTGAGCCACGAAAAGGCCGCGATGGTTAGCCTCGCCATAGCATGGCGAGGCTCCCAGAACGGCCAGCCGTGCGCCGTAAAAATGATCTTCGGCACGCCGAGTAAGCGGCCTGAGAAAATACCTGCGCCGCCCATCTTCGAGCTATTAATGTGAAAGACATCAGGCTTCTCCCGCCAGACGGTTTTGATGATAAACCAGAGGCGTGAAGCATCGTGAAGCAGATCCATATCTCGGCCAAAGCCAGGAATGCTGATGACCCTGATCCTCTCTGTTTCTAACTTCTCCACCAAAGCGCCTCGGCCGCCACACAGAACGGCCACGTTGTGACCTCGACGCCTGGCTTCCGTCGCCAGGTCGAAGACGTAGCGCTGCGCGCCGCCAAAGTTACTTTTTGTAATGCCGTACAGAATTTTCATAAAGGTATGGCCATTATACTTGTTTTGTTGTATAATGCACGTACATGAGTTTATTGAAGCGCAAAGAGCCGCTGGTCCTCCTCACGGGTGATATCCTCTTTTTCCTCGTCTCCTTGTGGGTAGCGCTCGCGGTGCGCAATGGTGAGCTGCCTTCCTCCGAGCTCTTTCTACTCCACTTGGTGCCGTTTGGCCTCCTCTTCGCCATGTGGATCGTGGTGTTCTATATCGCGGGGCTTTATGAGAAGCATACGACCATTCTCCAGTCTCGCTTGCCGGCCGTGCTCGCCGGGGCTCAGCTTACCAACTCAGCTGTCGCCGTCATCTTCTTTTACTTCATTCCATTCTTTGGCATCACGCCGAAGACGATTCTCTTTATCTGTCTCGCGGTCTCTTTTGCGCTCGTGCTCTTCTGGCGTATGTATGGGTACTTCGCTTTGAACCGGACGAAGAGCGCAAACGCCATTCTTATCGGTTCCGGAGAAGAGATGAAGGAGCTTATGAGCGAGGTGAATGGGAATCCGATCTACAACCTCCACTTCGTTTCCTCGATCGACCTCTCCCGCACGGAGAAAAGTTTCTGGCGAGAGATTGTGTCTCGCGCGTATTCGGAAGACGTCTCGGTGATCGCCATCGACCTAGCCCACGAGAACGTCGAGCCGGTATTGCCGCATCTGTACAATCTCATTTTCTCGAACATTAACTTCATCGATATGCACAAGATCTATGAAGATATCTTTGACCGCGTGCCACTCTCGCTCCTGCGTTACAACTGGTTCTTGGAAAATATTTCCACCAAACCTCGCAGTGCCTACGACGGCTTGAAGCGGGTGATGGATGTCGTGCTCGCGGGAGTCTTGGCTCTCATCTCTCTCGTCGTCTATCCGTTCGTCTGGCTGGCTATCAAACTTGATGATGGCGGGCCACTTTTCATTGTCCAAGAGCGAATCGGTGAAAATAATAAAATCGTAAAGATTCTCAAATTCCGCAGCATGACCCACGATGACAAAGGGGAGTATGGTACGGATACGAAGCCTAATACGGTGACGCGCCCAGGCCAGTTCCTGCGCAAGTCCCGCATCGACGAGCTTCCACAACTCTGGAACGTGGTGAAGGGGGATCTCTCGCTTATTGGGCCGCGTCCTGAGCTTCCGGTGTTGGTGAAGAAATATACCGAGGAGATTCCGTACTACAACGTGCGTCATCTTATTAAGCCAGGTCTTTCCGGTTGGGCGCAGATTTACCATGACGCGCATTCGCATCACGAGGTAGACACCCTCGAGACCAAGAATAAGCTCTCCTACGACCTCTATTACATCAAGAACCGCTCGCTCCTCCTCGATTTCAAAGTGGCCTTACGAACGCTCAAAACCCTCGTTTCTTTCGTCGGGCGATAGCCTCTCGCCGCATTGCCGAGTTCGTGGGAATCTGTATAATCTCCCTTTATGACATCACGTAAAAATCTCTGGGTCTCGCTTGCTCTTATTGCCGTTTTCGCGCTCTTGGGCTGGTACTTCTTCCTCAGTGCCTCGGGCAAGACGAACCATCCGTTCCGCTTCGGTCTCGACTTGGTTGGTGGTACGGAACTTATCTACCGCGCTGACACCTCCAAGGTGACAAATGTCGAGGACGCCATGGCCTCTCTTAAGGAAGTGATTGAGAATCGCGTGAACGTCTTCGGCGTTTCCGAGCCTCTCATTCAGACCGAGAGCGCTGGCCTCGTTTCCGGCAACAGCGACGAGCGCCTTATTGTGGAACTCCCGGGCGTGACCGACCTCGATGAAGCCATCCGTCTCATTGGCGAGACGCCGACCTTGGAATTCCATTTGGCGAAGCCGAACTTCCAGGAGATTTTGAAAGATAATCCTAACGCCACCGTGGCGGAGGTCTTTGTCCCGACGGGGCTCACGGGTCAGTATCTCTCGCACGCGCAGGTTGTCTTCAACTCGACGACGAACGTGCCGCTCGTTTCTCTCCAGTTCAACGACGAGGGAAGGAAGATGTTTGCCGCTATCACCAAAGCGAACGTGAAGGGCACGCTTGCCATTCTTCTTGATGGCAAGATTCTCTCCGCGCCGACTATTAACGAAGAGATCACGACCGGGGACGCGCAGATCTCTGGCAACTTCACGACCGATGAAGCCAAGTCGCTTGTTCGCAATTTGAACTACGGTGCCTTGCCGGTGCCGATCGAACTCCTGACGTCTCAAACGATCGGAGCTTCCTTGGGCGAAGCCGCTCTGGCTGCCGGTCTCAAGGCCGGCCTTATCGGCTTCCTTGCTCTGGCCGCTTTCCTCATCTTCTGGTACCGCTTGCCGGGCGTTATCTCGGTGGTAGCTCTTGTCTTCTACGTGCTCCTTTCGCTCGCGGTCTTTAAGCTCATCCCGATTACGCTCACGGCCGCTGGTATCGCGGGCTTCATCCTCTCGATCGGCATGGCAGTGGACGCGAACGTGCTCATCTTTGAGCGCACGAAGGAAGAGTTGAAGAAGGGGAAGAATATCCATGACGCGCTTCACGAAGGCTTCCATCGTGCCTGGCTCTCGATCCGCGACTCCAACATCTCCTCCATCATTACAGCCATCGTGCTCTTCTGGCTCGGCACCGCTGCTGTGAAGGGCTTCGCGCTTACCCTTGGTCTCGGTGTTATCATTTCGATGTTCACCGCCATTACCGTCTCGCGCTCGTTCCTCTTCGCGGTGGCACCGAAGCCAAGGTACAACGGCGCGGAAGCGGGTTGGAAGCGGTTCCTCTTTACTAACGGTTTTCACACCAAATAACATGTGGGTCGTCACTTATAGAAAAATCTGGTTCGCGCTCTCGGCACTCCTCCTCGCTGCTTCTTCGTGGGCGTTCTTCACCTACGGCTTCAATCTCTCAATCGACTTCAAGGGCGGCACGCTTACGGAAGTGCACTACAGCGCCAATATGCCGTTGAAGGATGAGATCGAAAATTCTGTAGGTTCGTTTTTAGATGATCGGCGCCTGCCTGCCGGCAGGCAGGGCTTCTCGGTTCGTCCAACTGGCACCGATGGTTACGTCATCCGTACTCGCGAACTTTCTGAAGGAGAAAAGGCGACCCTCAAATCCGCTCTCTTGCCTGCTGGCACGACGGGTACGATCGAGCGTCAAACAACCGTGGGACCGACTGCCGGCGCCGAGCTCAAGGGCAAAGCCTTCAAAGCAATTATTGTTGTGGTGCTTATGATCGTTCTCTTTATTACCTTCGCTTTCCGCAAAGTTTCAAAGCCAGTCGCAAGCTGGAAGTATGGTTTGGCGACGATCATCGCGCTCGCTCACGACGTTATTATCCCGGCGGGTATCTTCGTCGTCCTCGGTCACTACATGGGTATTGAGATTGACCTTCTCTTTGTCACGGGGCTTCTCGCGATTCTTGGTTACTCAGTGCACGACACGATCGTTGTCTTCGACCGCGTCCGCGAGAATCTTGGGTTGAAGAATGTGCACACGAACGAAGAGTTCGAGAAGGTGGTCGGGGAGTCGGTGCGCCAGACCTTCGGCCGCTCGATCAACACTTCGCTCACGATCTTCATCACTCTCCTTGCTCTCTACATCTATGGCTCGGTAGCGACTGAGACCTTCGCCCTCCTCCTCTTGGTCGGTGTCGTTGTCGGTACCTACTCCTCCATCTTCGTCGCTTCGCCACTTCTCGTGACGTTCGCGAGACTGCAGAAAGGCAAATAATCTCTCATGAACACTTTCTCAATCAAGGAAGCTCTCCGCGCCGGTTGGGATATCTGGAAGAGTCATGAGAAGGTAATTATTCTCGCGACGCTCATTATGGGCGTGGTAAATATTGCCGCGGATGTGCGGGAAGAGAGTCTCTATATGATGGTCCAAGGCTTAGTGCTGACCGCCATTTCCCTCGTGCTTCATATTGGCTGGACGAAACTCCTCTTCAAGCTTAAGGACGGCGAGGCCGCGTCTCTTCAGGAATTGGTTAACCACTTTACTCTTTTCTGGAAGTACTTCTTCGCCACTCTTTTGTTCTCGGTTGGGTTTATCCTCGGCTTCATTCTCTTTGTGATTCCGGGAATCTACTTCGCTCTTCGATACCAGTTCATTTTCCTCTCCATTATCGACAAGAATCTCGGGATCAAGGAGGCCTTTCAGGAAAGCGCTCGGTTGACTCAGGGTATCAAGTGGAAGCTCCTTGGGCTTACGTTCGTCGCTGTTTTCTTAAACATCCTCGGCTTCCTGTCGTTGGGGATTGGTCTTTTGGTCTCCGCTCCGGTGACGACCTTGGCCTATATCCACGTGTATCGAAAATTGTCGGCTCCAGTGGTAGGGGAATAAGGGAGAGAAAAGCCTAGAAGAGGAACCTTTTACCTAAGAAGAGAATACTTGACTTTTTATATTAAATATGATACGATTAAAGAGTAGGCAATAGCTCTTTCCAATCAACTGGTTGCAGGGCTTACACTGCGATCCCTCTCCCTACCCGACAGGGAATGCCGGACACGGCAAAAGGAGCGTTATGAAGAACGTGCGAGCAATGAAACTGAAGGCTAACGGTGCGGAGTTCGAGTCGAAGTTGGCTGACATCAAGCGTTTGAAGAAGGCGCTTGAAGAGTACATGAACAAGAACTTCTACTTCCAGCGCTGTGCGCCGTTCACGTTGGGGGAGTGGCTGGAACATCCGAATCGGGAGCTCCGCCTGGAAGCCTCCATCAACGGACGGGGCGTGTCGTTTGCTCTTTTGGACAACGGGATTTCCCTCAAGAAGGATGCCCAGTACAGTCTCGAGATTGTCAGGACTGTTCACGACAACCTCGACATGGCGATTGAGCTGGCGGAAAAGATGTGCAGTTATATTCACAGACTCGATGATTTCAAGGCATTCCTCAAGCGCCTCGACGTCGAGTAGGTAACCCCGCAAAACCCCGCCTTCCAGGCGACCGGTTGGCGGGGTTTTGTTATGCCTAAACACGACCTCACCCAACCCTCTCCTAGGCGTAAGGAGAGGGCAGTACTTGACTTTTACATAATTTAGGTGTATTATTAACATTAGAGGAGATTCACAGATGACGAAGAAAGATTTGGACAAGATTGTTAAGGAAGCAATCGAGACTGCTTCCATGGGGTTAGCGGATGCGAAGCTTCCCATGGGCGAAAGCGGCAAGGTGGCCATTGTGGGACCAGTCGCGGCTGCGATTGTGGCCGCCGCTCTGAACGAGCACGGGAACATTTCCGACATCTTGCTGGGCAAAGATTCGTAGGGCAAACAGACGAAATTCAGGGCGCGTTCGCTTCTGCGAGCGCGCCCTTTAAACATGCTTGCATTGCCGGTGGGGATGCGTATAATAGTCCCCACGTCTTAACTAGCCCTAAAAGCGCTCAGTTGGACGGTACTTTGACAATTGAATACTTGAGAAATAAGTCCCGGGAATACCCGCATACTTGTGCGTGTGTCTCCGGGATGAGCAAGTCTCAAAAAAATTCTAGGAAATAAATGAAACCAGCCGTGTCTCCGAATAGCAAGCGAGGAACACGGCGAGAGCAGGATTTGAACTCTTAAAAGGACTGAAGGAAAAACGTTTATCGTTTTCTCTTTTGTTCCGTTCAGTCGAAGGCTTCGGCCTCACGATTAATAATTAGAGTTTGATCCTAGCTCAGGATGAACGCTGGCGGCGTGGATGAGTCATGCAAGTCAAACGGGAATTGTTACATCGGAGATTGAGATTACATCAAGGTCAAAGAAGTTTTAATTCTAGTGGCAGACGAGGTAGTAACACGTAGGAACCTCCCCTTAAGTCAGGAATAATTCGCCGAAAGGCGGACTAATACCTGATAGTCTCTTCGGAGTAAAGAAGCAATTCGCTTAAGGAAGGGCCTGCGGGCTATCAGCTAGTTGGTGAGGTAATAGCTCACCAAGGCTAAGACGGCTAGGGGACCTGAGAGGGTGACCCCCACCGATGGGACTGAGATACGGCCCATACACCTACGGGTGGCTGCAGACGAGAATATTCGACAATGGGCGAAAGCCTGATCGAGCGACGCCGCGTGATGGACGAAGACCCTCTGGGTCGTAAACATCTTTTGTGAAGGAGAACGTGCGATCGTTTACGTTCGCACTGATAGTACTTCAAGAATAAGGGGTTGCTAAACTCGTGCCAGCAGCAGCGGTAATACGAGTACCCCAAGCGTTATCCGGAATCATTGGGCGTAAAGGGTGTGTAGGTGGTTGTGTTAGTCTTCTGTCAAAACCTTGGGCTCAACCCAAGACTTGCAGTGGAAACGGCACGACTCGAGGATGCGAGAGGTGAATGGAACTCATGGAGTAGGGGTGAAATCCGTTGATATCATGGGGAACACCAAAAGCGAAGGCAATTCACTGGCGCAATCCTGACACTGAGACACGAAAGCGTGGGTAGCGAACGGGATTAGATACCCCGGTAGTCCACGCCCTAAA
>CAZXQA010000007.1:0-10168 GCA_964642835.1 uncultured Candidatus Saccharibacteria bacterium
GGCGTTTCCCAAGAATACAGCAGGAGGCCCTGCAGAATTTGGTACACCCAGTAAGTTTGTGTTCTCAAGTCCTTCACTGATCCTGCTGGAGGTTCCCCTCCAGCAACCTTGTTACGACTTTTGCTTCCTCTAGTGCATTCGAATCGACCCTTCCAGAAAGCGGCTCAGCCCGAAGGACAGAGGGAATCCCGAGGGAAACCCTGTAACCACCCTACTAAAGAGGTCTCTTCGACGGCACCATCGATAGCAACGACGGGCGGTGTGTACAACTCGCAGGGACATATTCAGCACAAGTTGATCACTTGTACTTACAAGCAATTCCTCGTTCATGTCGGCATGTCCTGCCGGCAATCCCTTCCACGTTAAAGGATTCAAGGATCCCCCAACCTTTAGGCCAGGGTCTAGGCCTTTTGTCCTTTCCATTGTATCGCGCGTGTGGCCTTGGGCGTCTGAGGGCATCACAGACCTACATTGGTCCCCCAGTTAGCAGGCCCTTGTCGGTATATTTGCCGAGCCCTGTAAGTCAAGCTCTCTCAGCTCACCAAGCAGTCCAAAGGTCCCTCGAAAGGGTTCCAGAAAACAAGGCATAAACGCTGAGCGCTTATCATACAGTGAGGGTCTTGCCCGTTATCGCAATTAAGCAGACAGGCCACCCCACGAACTTCGTGTGGCCATGCACCACCCTTCACACACTTAAGAAGGGTCATCAACCCGTCTTGCACTAATGTGTTCTGTCCAAGTGAGTTTTTCGGCGTTGAGTCCAATTGAACCGCAAAATCCACTGCTTGTGGTGCGAGTCCGTCAATTCCTTTAAGTTTCAGACTTGCGACTATACTTCCCCCTCGAGGCATGGCCTCAAAGCTTTCGCACCGAAGATAGTGTTATTGAATGGGCAGGGGCTCATCGCCAACGTTGCCTGCTCATTCAAGGGGCACTATCGTTTAGGGCACAACGAACTACAAGGGTATCTGATCCTTTTCGATCCTCATGCTCAGACTCATGATAGACAAAGCCATTCAGACTGCCCGCTTTCGCGACGGTTTGTCCCTTGTGGATCATCGCATATCACCGCTTCCCACAAGGTACAGGCAATCATGCCTGGTCTCGTTTTCATAACTGTGACACAAGTGTCCTTAGCCGAAGCCTTGAACTACGAGAGGTGGCACAGCTTGAGGCATTTGGAATAGACCCAACATCCCGCAACTCAGCCTTGGGTCGCCCCAAAACGTGAATGTGGGATTCCGTGCTGATCACGCAGATGCATCTTGGATAGACTGTGAGGATTGGTGGTCCTCAGAGACCGCTTTGGGGTGCCTGTCCCCGGGTCCCGTCTCTTGCACGTTTTGAATCGCTATGATTTGTGTACGGATCAACTTGCCGAGGCAAAGCCACTCCCTCTTATGGCCAAAGGGTCTTAGAGACTCTAAGGCCGAGGTAACATGTCTTCCAACTGGGTAAGTGGTAGCATGTGGGCTCTAGTGCACCCGGGCTTACTTCTTTAACAGACGCGCTGTGCCAAGGTTTCCTTCTGAACCCTTGGTTTGTAACAAAGAGCAAGCTCTATGAGACAAAGCGCTGTCTAGTAGCATCCAACTGAGAGTCCTCTAAGAGCAACAACGTAAGTATACGCTCCTTGAGCTGGAGTTACCGCGACTGCTGGCACCAGACTTGCTCTCAAGTAGATCCTCTGAGAAGCTTTCATCTTCTCAACATTCCGCCGGCGCCAATTCAAAGGACTGGACACCGTGATATGTTCCGTCGCTGCCTCACTGCAACGATGGCTCAGTATGGGGCAATTTACGTGCCTGCTGCTGACCGTGGACATGGTAGCCGTGTCTCAGGCTTCCTCTCCGGAATCAAACCCTAATTCTCCGTGACCCGTTATCGCCAAGGCAGGCCAAGACCTTGCCTTCAAGCTGATAGGGGCGAGTACTCATCTCATAATGGCTCTTTTGTAGGGCCTTTTATTCCCGACCGTTCTCAAGCAATCCCTCCTTTTAGAAAGGAGCGGGTTCGTAAGGTGCTGTTGGGAATTCTGCTCTCTCTTATCCAAGCACTCCTGCTAAGTGTCCAAAGACCCCGCAGGGCGGTGAGTGCCTTTTGTGAGAACAGTTTGCTTTCACAGGTATTAGCGCCAGGTTACCAGGCGTATCCCTTGGAGTGCCTTTAAGGCATCCTTTTTGAGGCAGAGTAGTCGCAATAATGAGCCGTCCACAGAATCCCCCTCGAGTGAAGACCGAAGTCAACACTGTCTAGTGGGGTGTGCCGCGCACATGCATGGCTTAGTCCTTGGAACAAGCGTATGACCTCCGGCAGGATCAACCGGGTGAAAGCCCTTTGGTAGAACACAACCGTCTATCCAATAGGGTCTTTTGCTCTCAAGTTTAGTGGTACTTTAACCCCGCAGAGTTAGTCCAACATTCCGAAAGAAAGCGCAAGGCTTTCCTAATCTCCTTATCCCTTTGATAGAACACAACCGTCTATCAATAGGGTGCCGTTTTTTGTTTCAAGGGAGTTCGCAACGCTCCTCAAAGAAACAGGTCCTTTTCAACAAGCCAGTTATTCTTATCCACGTTTTGGTTTTCCGCAAACAACAAGTCCGCAAAGGAGCCCCTTTTTAAGAAGTAAACCCCGGAGGGAATACACCCGGAAGCTCTCGTGTGTCTTTTTGTGTCCGTCAATTCCCGTGTGTTCTTAGTAAGTGGGTGCCCGTGTTAGGGGCTTTAAAGAGGACGACCTCTTTACTACTTTCGTTACGATTCTCGGTCCGCTCCCAGGCCGCATGGTCCCTAAGCTGAAAAGCTT
This sequence comes from uncultured Candidatus Saccharibacteria bacterium, assembly GCA_964642835.1. Classification (GTDB taxonomy): domain Bacteria; phylum Patescibacteriota; class Minisyncoccia; order Phycocordibacterales; family Zambryskibacteraceae; genus UBA5004. The sequence goes on from CAZXQA010000007.1 coordinate 2,806, forward strand.
TCGGGTCCAATCGAGAGCAGGGTTTTTCATTTGGGGTACACGTCGGGAACACAACTGGTCCCTCCGGTAGTGGCCTTTTTACAACCCCAAATGTGGGACGCATTTACTGACACGCACAGATACTAGGGCCTGTTTTCTTGGCTGAGAAGTCCTCGACCTCCCCCCGCACCAGGTAGTTCCCGTTCGCCGGTATCGCGGACCATCTTTCGAATTATTTTGTTCGGTTCATTACGCCGCGGTCCCCAAGGTGGTCAGCCTATGGAGCGAGCACTCGTACAGGGTAGGTCCCGTGGGCAGCCCTGCACGTTACTTCACGACCATCTTCCGAATTATTTACTGAAGCCCCGTTGGTGGTCGGCCAATGGGGGAAAGGGCGCACGTGCCATAAGTACGCTCTTTCTCAGTTCGAAAGGGGGTGCACGTGCCATAAGCGCGCCCTCTTTCTCAGTGATAGTCACATTCCCTCAGTGTTAATGAAGGTGCCTTTCATTGTCGTTTCGCCCGCACACACAAACATCAGGTGTGTACGGAGGCTCCCGGGGCAACCGGGGCGGGGGGCCGGAGGGGCCACCCACCACCCCCCTATATATAATAGGCGGGGCGAAACTACAATTTTTTTGTGACTTCTCACTGTTTTCACTAGCCCGTCTCAGAGTGCTCTCGCTGTGCTTTCGCGAAGGTTATTACAATCTTCACAGAAAGTTCTTCATTGAATGAAGAAATACGAGGAATTCTCCGCACATGTTGGGGTCCCGCGTGTGGGGAACCCCTGGCTGGGCTGTGGGCCCGGCCAAAATATCGGTGTTGTGCGGCTTGGGTGCGGCGGGCAGCCAGAAAGGGGGTGCACGTGCCATAAGCGCGCCCTCTTTCTCAGTGATAGTCACATTCCCTCAGTGTTAATGAAGGTGCCTTTCATTGTCGTTTCGCCCGCACACACAAACATCAGGTGTGTACGGAGGCTCCCGGGGCAACCGGGGCGGGGGGCCGGAGGGGCCACCCACCACCCCCCTATATATAATAGGCGGGGCGAAACTACAATTTTTTTGTGACTTCTCACTGTTTTCACTAGCCCGTCTCAGAGTGCTCTCGCTGTGCTTTCGCGAAGGTTATTACAATCTTCACAGAAAGTTCTTCATTGAATGAAGAAATACGAGGAAACACCCGCACTCAAGTTATGTACACGTCTGCGGTGGCCCTGTGGCGGCGGCACCGTGTCCTCTGCCCCCCGGGGGGCCCCCAGTGTGCCAGACGGCGGCGCGGCCAGCACACAACACAGCAAGCGGAGACAAGGTTGAGGGTCCCGGGGGGCCGACAACTCCCACACCAAAGGCGACGACCACCAGGCCAGCCGAAGCTGGCACAGGCGCCACAAGAGCGACAGCGAGAGGGCATTTGAACTGGCAAAGGCGAGAGGCCGTTTCCCAAGAACCCAGCAAGGAGGACCTTGCCAGAAAGGTTGGTTGGCCTAGAGTTAAAGTGTGAGTTATGTGCCTTAGAGTGTCAAGTGAGTTGTCCTTGGTGCCATTAAAGTGTGCAAGTTGCCTTTTCTATGACAGAGCTTCGATGTTTCAACCAAGAGCTGCCTCAGTAGTTGCCTACTTTGACAGTTTTGTTACTCAAGGTCTTGCAAAGAAGAGCGGACTTGTCCTTCCAACGTTGCGGCTATCTTACTTACCCTTATTAACTCCAGTTAGCGAGGTGCCGGGGAGATAACAGAGCTTTCAGGAGCGAACCCCTACTTGCCTTTATAGCGGACTTTTACTTAGACTCGCCGTGTCCCTTTTTAGGGCCTTTTGCACAACGCCATTTTTTTTAGAGAGGTTCGATCCTCAACGTGCTTTGTGCAGAAGGGGTTCAAAAGGTAGCCTAAAAGCAGATACTCCTTTGGCCGGTCCAAGGACTTCCTTAATCTCATGCCTGCCCTGTATCACGCCCTACTAAGCTCTCCCTTGGGAATGGGATTGCGAGCCGTTCACGTACGTGCAGGGGGACGCACTCGACCTCAGTCCTCCTTGTTTGGTGTAACCGGTTACTGAAAGCATCCTTTCCCTCTGGGTTTGGGCAGCCTTACGTTTTTTAATGAGGTACCCTCTCCTCTGTGGCTTGCGCGCAAATTCCAAAGGTAAGCTGATAGGCGGGTCATCCTTTCATCATCCTGGGCTTTTGGGCAGCAACGTCTTTCAGACTCATCCTTACCATAGAGACAGGCTTCTCACATTCCTTTCCAAAGACTTCACAAGTCACCTTACAGCGTTTGGCTCACACAATTGCTCTCCCTTTGGGGGTTTTTCAGGCCCCTTTAGTCCAAAGTTAGTCTCCTGGTGTCCGTGCCTTCTGGTTTATGTGTGTCTCCGTGCTGTGCGGGGTTTCCCGGGGGTCTGTCTGCGAAGGCTCTGGGCCTTCTATTGGGGTCCGGGTTGCCCAAAAGGGCCCCCCGGGACAGAAAGGCGTTTCCCACACAACTTTGCCAGGAGGCCCTGAACAAAGAAGGCGGTGCGCCAAGGTAATCCGGGAAAAGAACCACACAGTTTGCCTCTCTCAAGCCCCTCACAAGTGGGCATGCGGCCCTAATCGTCCTCTTCAGAGTTCTACTTTGATTCACCCTGTCCCCCGTTGAGCCGTGCTGCTGCCGTACGACCAGATTTAGAGTGGGTTTTCTCCCGTGTTTTTTACGAGGTTCCTCCTCAGGTCTCAAGGCAGAGGGCTCTTCAAGGTTAGCACGCAGAGCAAAGGTGAATGGTTTGGAACGCCCGGACTTTCAGACCAAAGGGACTTCTACTATGAGGTACCGGACCAGCCGGGTTAGTCAGTTTCGAAGCCCCCCTGCACACTTGTGCGAGAACTCAAGTGTATCCTCCTTTAGACAAACGCAGACGTGTACACAAAAGAATTCCACAGCGAAAGTTCCAAGAGAGCCGGGGGTTCCTCTCTTTTTTCAAGCCAGTTATTTGCACCACTGCTTTCCCCGGGTTTGGGGGAGGTCAACTTGACCCCCCCCGCCGTTTGGATGACGAGGCATTTGTGCGTACCAGACTTGCTTTCTCCGTAGGCCCCCCTTCTTAAGGCCTTTTTGCCGAGGCATTTGTGTATCAGACTTGTTTTCTCCGTGGGCCTTTCCCCTGAGGCCTTTTTGCCAAGTGGATCGGGCTTGGCTTTTACTACTTCGCTCGGTTATGGCGGCCCGAGTGAAAGGGTACCAGATCTGCTTTTGAACTTGGGTGAGGCTTGCCCAGTTCATACATGCACCACTTTTTGCACACCCCAACCGCCGCCACGGCTTGGGGGGCCCCCGCCAACAAGAACCCGCACTAAGACTCAAGGAGTCGGTTGGTATTGCCAAACGTGCTTTGCTTCCACTGACGCTCTAACCTTTGTAATAAAGACTCCTGAACAACAAACAGCTGGTTGAACAAGAGCTATCAGAGCAACTGGCTGCATTTCAATGGCATTGACAAGAAGCCCTCCCGCCAGCATATCAGCAGGCCTCCGCTGGAGGTCGTGTTCCTCCCGGCTTTGCGCGAAACAAATCTCTGAGATGGCCATTAGGCCTAGGTTAAAGGGCAAGCCCCTCAATCACGGTGCTCTCAACTCGTTTGTCTCGCGTGGCCCTGGTTAAGGTCCGGGCCGTGTGATAGTGGTTAAGTCCCGATTCCCGCTTAAGAGGCCTTCAGCGGTACGCTTAGAAATGCTTAGCTTTGCGGCAGCGTCTGCTCAGACGGCCGTGTCACCATTCGCATTGACTGAGAGTTCCTCTCGTACTACTCCAGTCTACTTGTCACTATCACTTTAGGGTTGATTGTAGGGTAAAACCAACCTGTCTCACGACGGTCTAAACCCAGCTCACGTTCCCTGTTTATGGGTGAACAATCCAACGCTTTCCCTCTTCTGCGGGGGAATGATAGGAAGAGCCGACATCGAAGGATCAAAAAGCCCCGTCGCTATGAGCGCTAGGGGGCCACGAGCCAGTTATCCCTGTGGTAATTTTTCAGACACCTCTGGGCCAGCTTGACTGGTTCCAGACACCACAAAGGATCTCTAGGCCGAGCTTTCGCTTAAGAGCGACCCTCAGGTTCACTCCTTTAGGCTTGCTTTTGCCCTTGTACGCTACGTGTGATTTCTGTTCACACTGAGCAAGCCTTCGGACATCCACGTTTTGGTGTAATGGATGTTCCGCCCCAGACAAACTCCCCATCTGAAAGTTTTCCAAGGCCTGTCCCTATGAAGGGGCGAACCTCCTTCTAGTCTTTGACCCACATTGGGAAGAACCCAAGGGTTCGGGACATGACCTTGTGAGCAGAAAGATATACGCAGTGGCGGTCTTTCACTATCTTGAGGAGCCGAAGCCCACGCCACCCAGTCCCAAGAGCGGGAGCCCAAGGAACACTGCGGCCGAACCGCGGGGTGGTCTCCCACCTAGACTACGCCTGACGTCCTCTTTCTACGCTGACAGACTAGAGTCAAACTCAACAGGGTCTTCTTTCCCCGCAATCAAACTCAAGTCCGTTCCCTTGACTGCTAGTTCGCCGAGTTGTAGCCAGGGACAATGGGAATCTCGTTAACCCGTTCATGCACGTCACTAATTGGATGACGAGGCATTTGGCTACCTGAAGAGAGTCATAGTTACTCCCGCCGTTGACCCGTGCTTGGGCGGTATCTCTACCACGTTCACAGACGTGGCACTGGGCAGGAATCACCAACAATTGAGTAGTGAGTACTCTGGCTGTTGGCTGTGGTTTAATTAAACGGTCAGATTCCCCTTGGTCGTATCAGTTCTGGGTTCCCGTCTTTGGTTTGTGTGTCTGTAGGTCAGAGTAAAGCGATAGACAGGAGCGGCTCGTCCCGAAGGTCTCGCCACAGAAGTCCCACTTTAAACCGCGAGGTTCCGAAGAACACCAATTGTCACCGCAAACCCGGGCACAGAGCCAATCTTCTTACCGAAGATACAGATCCGTTTTGTCGACTTCCCTTGGCTACTTTGTCTCGCAAACCAAAGGCTTTTCGCCTTGGAGACCGGTTGCGGTATAAGGTACGGTCAAAGGGCCATCGGAGGCCTAAGGCAAGCTGGCTCATCGTGGCTTTTCTTAAGGGCGGCCCCAACTGCGACAACCAAACAGGCGAACGAGTGCCCGCTTGGTCTTCCTCGAAACTTACAGCCAAACAGCTCAAAGCTACTTAACAGCAGATTTCAAGCGAAGAAGAGAAGAAAGCTCTCCAAGCCGAGTTGCGGGTCACGTCACCACAATGAACATTTAGTCCGTTACCGGGAGCTTGCTTTCTTGAGGCTCCGTGTCCACTTTTGGCAGGGGAATGGCAACCCCATTAGCTTTAAGGCACTCACCCATGTGTGAACTGGTCCCTTTGGGTCCCGAACGCACAGTGGATCTTTCCAACCAAAGGTTTTTCCTTTGCCTTAAGCAACCGGCTCAGCCGTGGCAGAGTGACTTGCTCACGGAACCCTTCTCCTCTTAGGCCTTCAAGCCTTGCACTTGAATAGTCGCTACTACCACCAAGATCTGCACCAGGGGAGGCTTGAGACGGAAGTTACCCACCGCCTTCATCGCACAGCCCCGCGCCATCCTACACACAGAGAGCCTTTAAGGTCTCTTAACAAGTGCCTCTGTGACCCTGTATCGACATTCAAACCCCTTGCTTGAGCGGCATCAATTATCGAGGTACTTGGATTCGGCGGGTGAGTTGTTACACACTCCTTAGCTGATGCCAACTTCCATGGCCACGGTCCCGCTGTCTATATCCAAGTACACTCTTTGGGGGATCACTTAGCAAGGTGAAAGCCGTCTTAACAGGGTGTTCGGTTGATCCCGCATTACCAGACCTGCTTACCAGGCGTGGTCCACTTGGCCACCCAGTCACAAAGACCGATCCAAGACGGAGTCAAGGAAAGGTCTTAACGGTTATTGGGAGTGTGAGTGCAGTCGAAGGACAAAAGAGTCCCCACGTACTTCATTCAGTCTCTCTACCTCACGTTGCTGGGTACGGTGGCCAGCTATCCTGTGGGATATTTCGGACGGAACCAGCTACTAGGTGGTTCGATGGGTCTCTCGCCACTTTGCGTGGTTCTAACGAGCAATTTGCACGTTAGCATCGCGACAACCTTCCACTGATGATTTCTCAACGCTTTGGTCTCTCCTCGCAAAGATCACCACCTTTCGGGTCTCAGCACCAGTACTTCTCTCAAATAGCCATCAAGAGTGGCTTTGTCCCGTGCTTTGTCCTTGACTTGTCAAAGAGAAACACTTGAAGGCACGCCTTCACTGCGGCTTAGACTACCAGGAGACCTGGTGTCTTTCCGGGGTTCTCCCCGTTAGCCTTTGCACAGGTACTGAACTCCTTGGACCGTGTTTCAAGACGGGTAGTTGAGCGCTCGAGTGTGTCTCTTTCTGTCCCCTCAGGCCGAGGCCTTTGGGGCCCGCTTGTTCCAACTTCCCATCCGAAGAGGTACGATCAGAACAAGTGGTGAGACTATTTGAGGTGTTTGGCCCAGAGGGCTCCCTCTTCAATGAGCGTCTCAACCGTTAAAAGCAACCTGCTTCACGCGCTTTGAACTCTCTATGCAAAGTGCTTTTCACCAGTCGTTCACACTACTGGTTCACTATCGGTCTCGTGCGTTTATTTAGCCTTCTGAGTCAAAGCACTCAGACTTGGCATTGTCGTGACCAGACAATGCGACTGAAAGCTCCCTTTGTACCAACTGAAACGGGGCTACTGCAGGGGGCAGTCACCCTCTTTGGTCCGGTTTCCCAACACGGGTTCAGTAGGCCGATTCCAGCAGACTCAAAGGTAGCAAGCAAAGTCCCTAAGGGAACTTCCCAGAGGGTACGCATTCCGGCTTTGTGTGCCCTGTTCTCTCGCCGATACTAGGGGCATCACTGTTGTTTTAGATTCCTGTCCTTAGTGAGATGCTTCAGTTGAGGACGTTGCCTCGCCTCTTGGATACGCTAAGTGGTAAAGTTGCGGCACCCCCAGCTATGGTGGGCCAGGTTTCTGCGGCCGAGCGACTCAAAGCCATATCGCAACCCCCGCGGATTTCGTTTTTCGCCCAAGCTATGTTATCCCAGCCTGACGGCAAGGGAACCCAGGGTACACGGCTACGTCCGGGAGCACTTATCAATCTTCTTTTAGAGGGAATGCGTCTACTCCAAGAGGCGTTGTCTTACCTTAAGTAAGACTGCGATCACACGTTCAGGAACCAATTGCTTCCCGAAGCATAGCAGATCAGCAAGCTTTTCACATTTTGCTATGCCCTTCATCGACGCACGAGCCGAGCGATCCACAGGTTGCCTTTCAGAGGGGCGTTTCCCAAGAATACAGCAGGAGGCCCTGCAGAATTTGGTACACCCAGTAA